>NZ_JBHIKW010000001.1:0-614577 GCF_042138895.1 Cedecea selenatireducens
TTTCAGGGGCTTTTTCGTTTCTTACTTCAGCATATTCCTGATCACATAATGCAGGATGCCATCGTTACGGAAATAGGTAAGCTCATTGCCGGTATCAATACGGCAGCGGCAATCAACCACCTGCTTACGCCCGTCGGCGAAGGTCAGCGTAACCGGGACATCTGTACCCGGCTGGAGCTGATTAAGCCCGCTGATGTCCAGCTTCTCTTCGCCCGTTAAGCCAAGCGTTTTACGCGTGACGCCCTGCGGGAATTCCAGCGGCAAAATGCCCATGCCGATAAGGTTAGAGCGGTGAATTCGCTCGAACGATTCGGCAATCACCACCCGAACGCCTAACAGCCGGGGACCTTTCGCAGCCCAGTCACGGCTTGAGCCGGAGCCATATTCTTTCCCGGCAATCACCGCCAGCGGCGTGCCCTGCTCTTTGTAACGCATCGCTGCGTCGTAAATTGAAAGCACTTCTTCGCCCGGCAATAGCCGCGTCATGCCTCCTTCCACGCCCGGCACCATTTCGTTGCGAATACGAATGTTGGCAAACGTCCCGCGCATCATCACTTCGTGGTTACCGCGCCGCGAGCCGTAGGAGTTAAAATCCCCGCGCTCAACGCCATGCCCTTGCAGATAACGCCCTGCCGGGCTGTCAGGTTTAATACTCCCAGCCGGGGAAATGTGGTCGGTGGTTACCGAGTCCCCGAGCATCGCCAGTACCTTAGCACCGTGGATATCTTCCACAGGTTTAGGCTCTATGCCCATATCATCAAAGAACGGCGACAGCCGGATATAGGTCGAGTCATCTTGCCAGCCGTAGGTAGCCGAGCGTTCCACCTTAATATTGCGCCACTCCTCAGTGCCTTCGAACACCTCCGCGTACTCTTTGCGGAACATATCGGTGGTCACCTGCGCCACGGCGGCAGCAATCTCCTGGCTGCTCGGCCAGATATCTTTCAGGTAAACCGGGTCACCTTTTTTATCGTGCCCCAGCGGCTCTTTGGTCAGGTCGATGTTCATGTTCCCGGCCAGCGCATAGGCCACAACAAGCGGCGGCGATGCCAGCCAGTTAGTTTTGACCAGCGGGTGAATACGACCTTCGAAGTTACGGTTCCCTGAAAGCACCGCGCCCACGGTGAGATCGCCTTTTTTAATCGCCTGTTCGATAGGATCCGGCAGCGGGCCCGAGTTACCGATACAGGTAGTACAGCCGTAGCCCACCAGGTTAAAGCCAAGCTCATCGAGGTAAGGCGTTAACTTCGCCTTTGCCAGGTAGTCAGACACAACTTTAGAGCCCGGCGCAAGCGACGCTTTCACCCATGGCTGTGGCTTCAGCCCCAGGCTGACGGCCTTTTTAGCCAGCAACCCGGCCGCCATCAGCACGCTAGGGTTTGAGGTGTTGGTACAGGAGGTAATGGCCGCGATCACGACTGCGCCATCCGGCAGCTGGTGCTCACGGCCAGCAAGCGTATAGCTAACCGGGTTGCGGTCTTTGTGTGAAGCGTTGACTTCAAGCTCGTTGCTGGCGGCAAATGCTTGCGGTACGCCGCCAAGCGGGACGCGGTCCTGTGGACGTTTTGGCCCGGCCAGGCTGGCCTCAACGTCGTTCATGTTTAACGCCAGCGTGCTGGTAAACACGGGTTCGTCCCCCGTATTACGCCACATGCCCTGCGCCTTAGCGTAGGCTTCTACCAGGGCAACCTGCTCTTCGCTGCGCCCGCTGAGACGCATATAGTCGAGAGTTACGCCGTCAATCGGGAAGAAGCCGCAGGTGGCGCCGTATTCAGGTGACATGTTGGCGATAGTCGCCCGGTCGGCAAGCGGCAGCGAATCAAGACCATCGCCGTAAAACTCAACAAATTTACCCACCACGCCGTGCTTGCGCAGCATCTGGGTGACGGTCAGCACCAGGTCCGTGGCGGTGATCCCCTCACGCAATTTGCCGTCGAGCTTAAAGCCGACGACATCCGGGATCAGCATGGAAACGGGCTGGCCAAGCATTGCGGCCTCGGCTTCAATACCACCTACGCCCCAGCCAAGTACACCCAGACCGTTAATCATCGTCGTGTGGGAGTCGGTGCCCACCAGCGTGTCAGGATAAGCGATAAATTCACCGTTCTGCTCTTCGCTCCAGACGGCTTTCCCCAGATACTCAAGGTTGACCTGGTGGCAAATACCGGTGCCCGGCGGGACGACGCTGAAGCGGCTAAAGGCCTGCTGCCCCCAGCGTAAAAAGACATAGCGCTCGTGGTTACGTTCCATTTCCAGGCGAACGTTTTCTTCGAAGGCGTCTTTATCGCCAAAATGGTCGACCGTCACGGAGTGGTCAATTACGAGGTCAACCGGGGAGAGTGGATTCACTTTTGCCACATCTCCGCCAAGGCGTTTCACCGCTTCGCGCATCGCGGCAAGGTCAACGACTGCGGGGACGCCGGTGAAATCCTGCATCAGTACACGGGCAGGACGATAGGCAATTTCGCGGTCGGCGTGGGCATGTTTTAGCCAGTCGGCCAGCGCCTGAATATCTTCCCGGGTGACGGAGTCTTCATCCTGCCAGCGCAGCAGGTTTTCCAGTAAAACTTTTAGCGACTTAGGTAAACGGCTGATATCCCCAAGCTCTTTTGCGGCCAGCGGCAGGCTGTAGTAGTGCCAGGTTTTGTTTAGCGCTTGTAAAGTGTCCTTACTGGCTTCGCGTAGGGTTAACGACATAGCTCCTCCTTTATGACAGGGATAGCGAGTGCCCTGATTATCAGCAGGGTCACTATTAAAGATAACACAAACCTGCCGTAACGATTTGATAACAACCCAAATTGATAAATGACGCGAAGGGAATAAGCCGTGAGTAAACAAACGCCCCGGCGTTAGCCAGGGCGAGATTTAAAGCAGAGAGGAGTCTTTGGTGCGGCAGAGCAGCGGCGGTAAGCCGCACGTGGCGATGATTAATTAACGAAGGCGCGGAACATTTCTACCCAAAAGACAGCAGATAGCGTAAAGGCGCCCATCCAGGACCAGTATTTCACGGCGCGTTGATTATTCATAAGTTTTGCTCAATGTTGCGATATGCAATAAGACTGCTTAATTAAGCAGTCACCAGAATGTATTGCTGTGTGTAATTATCAGTAAACGATTCGTTGCCCTACGGTAAATAAAATGCATTTCTTTGCCGCAGAGAAAATAAACGGTTTAATAACGAAATTATTGTTTTTTGCTGTCGTCTTCGGAAAACAAATCGATAAAAGCCTGCTGCTGTTTTGTCAGCGCCCAGCCTTCAGTCGATGTGCTTTCCTCTTTTTTTACTTCTTTTCGCGTTTTGCCGCGGGTGCGGGCCACGACTTTGGGTGCAGGAACCCTATCCCGAGTAGACATAGCTACCCCCAAAATTTCCAGGCAACCAGCGCCACGACCAGCCAGAACAAGGCTGACACCAAAAACACCGCAGTCCACGCCTTGCGTTTCAGCGCCGGATCCCTTTGCGGTTGCTCACTTCCTGATGACATTGCTAGCCTCATACAATCGACACCACTTATCGTAATATTTCCAAACAATCGGTATAACTAATCGCCAGTTGGGATTAATCCTAAAGAAACTCTAGCTCAAAAGCCAGAAAAATTGCGCTATGGGGAAGAGAAAAGATTTAATCTTTTGACCTGAAATAAATAATCGAAACACCAAATTTGCGCAACTACGACTTATTTACTAGCTGTGTCTCTTTATTGCGACACAATAACCATTGTCACGATGTGGCTTATTAGGCGGGAATGGGAATAGATGAAGAAATGCGTTTAATTCTTATTTAATAATGAAGTGGGTATCTCCGGATTCACCGAAGATACCCTGGGAAATTATTTGGCCGGTAATTTTATATCTTTAAACATCGCTTCAATATCTTCATTTGAGCGTAATGCCACTGCGGTATCGACCACATCTCGCGTTAAATGCGGCGCAAAACGCTGAATGAAATCATACATATAACTGCGAAGGAAAGTGCTACGACGGAAACCAATTTTCGTGGTGCTGTGGCTAAATACGCCCTGCGCTTCAATGCGGACTAAATCGGGGTCGGAAATCGGATCCACCGCCATGCTCGCGATAACCCCCACGCCAAGGCCCAGACGCACGTACGTTTTGATAACGTCAGCATCGGTCGCCGTAAAGACGATACGCGGCGTTAATCCGGCTCGGTTAAAGGCGGTGTCCAGCTCTGAACGGCCGGTAAAACCAAAGGTGTAGGTAACCAGCGGATACTGCGCCAGCTCTTCAATGGTGACCGACTCTTTTGAGGCCAGCGGATGATCCGGCGTGACCACGATTGAACGGTTCCAGTGGTAGCACGGCAGCATGACCAGGTCGTCATAAAGATGCAGCGCTTCGGTGGCAATCGCAAAGTCTGCATTGCCTTTAGACACGGCCTCTGCAATCTGCGTCGGCGAGCCCTGATGCATGTGCAAAGAAACACGCGGATAACGCTCAATAAAGCCTTTTATCACGCCGGGCAACGCGTAACGAGCCTGGGTATGCGTGGTGGCCACATACAGCGAGCCTTTGTCAGGCCAGGTATGCTCCCCGGCAACGGATTTAATGGCGTCGACTTTAGAAAGCACTTCCCGGGCGATACGGATAATTTCCTGCCCTGCCGGCGTCACCTGAGTCAGATGTTTCCCGCTGCGGGCGAAAATTTGGATCCCAAGCTCATCTTCCAGCATACGAACTTGCTTACTGATCCCCGGCTGAGAGGTATAAAGCCCTTCCGCCGTGGAGGACACATTCAGGTTGTGGTTAACGACTTCAACGATATAACGAAGCTGCTGTAATTTCATGACTTACCGTCCAGGGTCAAAGGCCCCGGCACTCAATGGCAGGGGTTACGACGCAGAAAATACGAAAATTGACATTGCTTTACTTACTATATCAGTTATAGCTACTTTGTATAGATGGGATGAAAAGATAATAAACGAGTTATATAAAGCGGCATAAAAAAACCGGAGACAGGCTCCGGTTTTCTCATTTGCAGGCAGGCTTATTTCTTGCCGACAACCCATTTACCGTCGACGAAGAAGGCGGACCAGCCGGTCGCTTTGCCCTCTTTCTCAGAAGCGACATACTGCTGCTTCGTTTTACGGCTAAAGCGTACGAAAGCTTTATTCCCTTCAGGATCTTCCTGAGGAGCATCGGCCAGGTAGCGCAGTTTCTCCGGTAAACGATCGCGGAAGCGGTGAAGCTCTTCAACCAACGGCGCACGCGTTTCACGAGATTTCGGGAAGGTGTTTGCCGCCAGGAATACCCCAGCCGCACCATCACGCAGCACGAAATAGGCATCGGATTTCTCGCACGGCAGCTCAGGCAACGGCACCGGGTCTTCCTTCGGCGGCGCGACTTCGCCGTTACGCAGGATCTTACGGGTATTCTTACACTCGTCGTTGGTACAGGCCATGTACTTCCCGAAACGCCCCATTCTCAGGTGCATTTCTGAGCCACACTTCTCGCACTCAACGATCGGGCCGTCATAACCTTTGATGCGGAACTCACCCTCTTCGATTTCGTAGCCGTCGCAGGTCGGGTTGTTACCACAAACGTGCAGCTTACGCTTCGGATCGATGAGATAGCTGTCCATCGCCGTGCCGCATTTCTGGCAGCGACGCTTGGCGCGCAGGGCGTTTGTTTCCGCGTCATCCCCTTCCAGCACGTTAAGAACTTCGTTCTCCGGCACCAGGTTGATGGTGGTTTTGCAGCGCTCTTTCGGCGGTAACGCATAGCCGGAACAGCCGAGGAACACGCCGGTACTCGCGGTACGGATCCCCATTTTACGGCCGCAGGTTGGGCAATCGATGCTGGTCAGGACCATCTGATTCGGGCGCATGCCGCCTTCTTCCGGATCCTGCTCGGCTTTCTCAAGCTGGCCGCTGAAATCGCTGAAGAAGTTATCCAGCACGCCTTTCCACTCGGCCTGATTGTTTGCGACCTGGTCCAGGCTGTTTTCCATTTGCGCGGTGAAGTCGTAATTCATCAGCTCGCGGAAGTTTTCTTCCAGACGGTCGGTCACGATCTCGCCCATTTTTTCAGCGTAGAAACGGCGGTTCTCGACGCGCACGTAGCCACGATCCTGAATGGTGGAGATGATAGAAGCGTAGGTAGATGGACGACCAATACCGCGTTTTTCCAGCTCTTTAACCAGCGATGCTTCACTGAAACGTGCAGGCGGCTTGGTAAAGTGCTGGGCCGGAAGCAGCTCAACCAGCGTCAGTTCCTCACCCGGGTTAACCGCCGGTAAAGTGCGGTCTTCATCGCCCTTACGCAGCGCAGGCATCACCTTCGTCCAGCCATCAAAGCGCAGCGTACGACCACGCGTCTTCAGGCGGTATTCACCGGCTTCCACCGTCAGCGTGGTGGAATCGTATTTCGCAGGCGTCATCTGGCAGGCCACGAACTGGCGCCAGATCAGCTGATAAAGCTTCTGGGCATCCGCTTCCATGTCTTTCAACGACTCGGCCTGCACGGACACATCAGAAGGACGAATCGCTTCGTGCGCTTCCTGAGAGTTGTCCTTGCTGGCGTACTGGTTGGCGTCCGCAGGCAGGTATTTCTTACCGAAGCTCTCTTCGATATAGCCGCGCACCATGCTCACCGCATCCTGGCTCAGGTTGGTGGAGTCGGTACGCATATAGGTAATGTGGCCCGCTTCGTAAAGACGCTGTGCCATCATCATCGTTTTCTTCACGCCGAAGCCAAGACGCGTACTGGCGGCCTGCTGCAGCGTGGAGGTAATGAACGGCGCACCCGGCTTGCTGCTGGTTGGCTTGTCTTCACGATCCAGAACGATGTAGCGAGCTTTTTCTAGCAGGCTAACCGCCGCCATAGTTTGCTCGCGGTTAACCGGCCGGAAAGGCTTGTCTTTATGATGGCTCACCTGCACCGGGAGCGCATCGCCCTTCGGCGTCGACAGGTTAGCGTCGATTTCCCAGTACTCTTCCGGCACGAACGCTTTGATTTCGCGCTCACGCTCGACAACCAGGCGAACCGCTACGGACTGCACGCGCCCTGCGGACAGGCCACGCGCAATCTTTTTCCACAGCAGCGGCGACACCATGTAACCCACTACGCGGTCCATAAAGCGGCGCGCCTGCTGGGCGTTAACACGGTCGATGTTCAGTTCACCCGGCTTTTCAAACGCCTGGCGAATCGCATTTTTAGTGATTTCGTTAAAGACCACGCGGCTATAGCGCGTTTCATCGCCGCCGATAACTTCCCGCAGGTGCCATGCAATGGCTTCCCCTTCGCGGTCAAGGTCGGTTGCGAGATAGATGTGGTCTGCTTTTTCTGCCAGAGATTTCAGCTCGGAGACCACTTTCTCCTTGCCCGGCAGCACTTCGTAGCGAGCGTCCCAGTTATGCCATGGATCAACACCCATGCGATTGACGAGCGCTCCGCGTTCATCCTTTTTGACCTTTTTGGTCCCTTTGGCGGCGGCAGAGTCAGCGCTCTTCTTGGTGGTTGATCCACTGGTCGGCAAATCACGGATGTGACCGACGCTGGATTTAACCACGTAGTCATTACCGAGATATTTGTTGATCGTTTTGGCTTTTGCCGGGGACTCAACGATGACGAGAGCTTTACCCATTTTCACCTTTACCTATTTAATTCTTCCAGGAATACGTCGCAAATTTTCACCTTCCACTGGCGACGCGCTTTTTTATATTGCGGCAGTGTGGAAGGAGATCAACTCTTTTTTTCAATAACCTGCATCACAGGCGGCTCACTCGCCGGTTATTGAAGGCCAGAAGTCTCGCGCAAGTGGCATAGCACGACGGAAGTTTGGTCGAATGTCAAGCAATTCTGTTGCCAGATTTGCGAAAGCGTCACACTCTACCTGATAAAATATGTTACGCAACTTTATTAGCATGCAATACCGGATCCCGCCAGCACGGTTAACTTTTTTAAGGCCACAGGGTTTACAGGGAAAATTTGCCCTTTCCCCTCAAGCGGACGTAAACTAGCGCCAGTTTTTTAAGGAGAACATCATGCAAGAGACAACTCAACCTATTGACCGCGAATCCCTCCTCGTTGAGGCGAACAAAATCATTCGTGAACATGAGGATTTCCTGCACGGGATGGAAGCCACCGGCGTGGCCCAGAAAAACGGCGTGCTGGTCTTTAGTGGAGAATACTTCCTGGACGAACAGGGCTTGCCGACGCCGAAGAGCACGGCGGTGTTTAATATGTTTAAGCACCTGGCCCACGTCCTGTCTGAAAAGTATTCGCTGCAGGACTAAACGAAAAGCGAGGCTCAGGGCCTCGCTTTTTTGGTCTTAGAACAGCCTTGTTTTAGAAAATAATTGTTTTAGAGCAGCGGCTTTTCTCCCCGCTGCCACCAGCGCAGCAGCAGGCGGTCAACGCTGTTCGCCGCGCTTCCGGTGAAACGATCCATTACTTTTTTACGCTGCAGATATCGGACATTTACGGCGTCAAAATCTTTCATCATGCCCAACAGCAGGTCATCGCTGGTCGCCACGTCATCCACCAGGCCCTTTTCCTTCGCCTGAGTACCGTACCAGTGCTCGCCCGTAGCCACCGCTTCAATATCAAGCGCGGGACGCATGCTGCTGACAAACTGCTTGAAAAGGTGATGCGTTTCGTTCAGATCTTCCCTGAATTTCTCACGTCCCTGTTCGGTATTTTCGCCCAGCAGCGTCAGGGTACGTTTGTACTGCCCCGCGGTGTGCAGCTCAACGTCGATGTCATTACGTTTGAGCAGGCGGTGGAAGTTAGGAATTTGGGCCACGACGCCAATCGAACCGATGATGGAGAATGGCGCGGCAACAATACGCTGAGCCACACACGCCATCATATAACCGCCGCTGGCCGCGACTTTGTCTACCGCAACCGTTAGCGGGACGTCTTTGTCACGTAAACGCTGAAGCTGCGATGCCGCAAGTCCATAGCCATGAACCACGCCGCCGGGGCTTTCAAGCCGCAGCAGAACCTCATCTTTCGGCTTCACCACGGACAGCACGGCGGTAACCTCTTCGCGCAGGGAACTCACTTCGTGAGCATCCATGCTGCCTTTAAAGTCGAGCACGTAAAGCGTTGGCTTGCCCGAACTGGTTTTTTCGCCACGTTTTGCCCGCGCTTTAGCCTGTTTTGCTTCAAGCTTGAGTTTTTTCTTTTCTTCTTTATGCCACAGTTTCTGCTGGTGCGGATCGAGCATAGCGACCTGCATTTCCTGCTTGACGTCCTGATACTGCTCGCTCAGATTCGTCAGGCGTAGTTCACCGCGCGCCTGTTTCTTACGTTGCGCAACGTTCACCAAAATAATGGCCACGGCGGCAATCGCAACCACGAGGGTTACCGCTTTAGCCAGAAAAAGCCCATAGTTAGCAATCAGATCCACATTTACCGCCTTTATCACTAAGCATTGTTAATGTCTGCCAGTGTACCCGAGCGGGTACACGTTCGTCTGTAAGTAACTATAAAGGCAGGAAGAGCGCTTCCTTAAAGGGTTTGGCGCAGGGAAACTTTTGCAAAATGTTAATCCTGAGCATTGTCTCCGTCAGGCTGATTGAAATGCGCCCGCCTTTGAGGCATAAAGCCCGGTAACCCAATGAGAAATAAGACGTGAGCATATTGCATCACGCGAGGAGCAAAACCGTGCACTACCAGCCGCAAGATAACTTACTGCAAAACCGAATTATTTTAGTCACCGGCGCCAGCGATGGCATCGGCCGTGTCGCCGCACTCACCTACGCTCGCTTCGGTGCTTCGGTCATTCTGCTGGGACGCAACGAACAGAAGCTTCGCGCCGTCGCCGGCGAAATCCAGTCCCACGGCCTGCTGCCAGCGCACTGGTTCACGCTCGACCTGGCCACGGCCACCCCGGAAGAGTGCCACGGCCTGGCAAACAAGCTCGCTACGCTGGTTCCGCGCCTCGATGGCGTACTGCATAACGCAGGTATTCTTGGCGACGTGGTGCCGATGGATAAGCAGAACCCGGACACCTGGCAGGCCGTGATGCAGGTGAACGTTAACGCCACCTTTTTCCTGACTCAGGCTTTGCTTCCTTTATTACTCAAATCCGAATCCGGCTCGCTGGTCTTCACCACTTCCAGCGTTGGCCGCCAGGGCCGCGCTGGATGGGGAGCTTATGCTGCATCGAAGTTTGCCACAGAAGGCATGATGCAGGTGCTGGCCGAGGAATATAAGCAACACAACCTGCGCGTGAACTGCATTAACCCCGGCGGCACGCGTACGGCGATGCGCGCCAGCGCCTTCCCAACAGAAGATCCGTCAAAACTAAAAACGCCGCGAGATTTAATGCCGCTTTATCTGTGGCTGATGGGCGACGATAGCCGCCGAAAAACCGGCATGAGTTTTGACGCCCAGCCTAACCGCAAACCGGGGATTTCAGAATGAGTGAGGATCGTTACCAGCAGCGACAGCAGCGGCAAAAAGAAAAGGTTGATGCCCGCATTGCGGATGCTCAGGAAGAGCGAGGGATCCTGATAGTCTTTACCGGCAACGGCAAAGGTAAAACAACCGCTGCATTTGGCACCGCCACCCGTGCAGTAGGCCACGGCAAAAAAGTCGGAGTAATTCAGTTTATCAAAGGCCAATGGCCGAACGGCGAGCGTAATCTGCTGGAGCCGCACGGCGTGGAGTTTCAGGTGATGGCAACCGGCTTTACCTGGGAGACACAGAACCGTGAAACCGATACGGCCGCGTGCCTGGCGGTATGGGAGCAGGGTAAACGCATGCTGGCGGACGCTGCGCTGGATATGGTTATCCTCGACGAACTTACCTATATGGTGGCCTATGATTATCTGCCGCTGGAAGAAGTCTTAAGCGCGCTGGCTAGCCGTCCGGCAAACCAGACGGTGATTATCACCGGACGCGGATGTCATCGCGAGATTCTGGACATCGCCGACACGGTCAGCGAACTTCGCCCGGTGAAGCATGCGTTTGACGCCGGGGTCAAAGCGCAACCCGGCATTGATTACTGAAATTCCAGGCGCTTAAGCAGCTCCGCATTCAGCGGCAGGCAGAGACAATCCTCCCCCAGAGCCAGCTTGCTGTCGATGGCGCTTTGCCGGGAAACAAAGCGTTTTCGGTACTCCGTTGGCGTCAAACCGCAATACTTATTAAACGCGGCAATCAGGTATTTATGCTCCTGAAAACCGCAGGAGTGGCTAATGGTGGTGATAGGCGAACGCGTGTCTTTGAGCAGCGTGCGGGCTTTATTTAACCTCACCAGGGTCAGGTATTCTTTAAAGTTATGGCGGCTCACTTTCTTAAACTGCCGCGAAAACCATGAATAGCTGACCCCGATATAGCTGGCGACCTCGGCGAGGCTGAGGGGCTGATCAAATCGCTGGTTAATAAACTCAATTCCTTTCTTGATCATCGCCACGTCACGCTGCGCGCTCTCGACCCGACCCACCGGCTTTCCTGCCGTTACAAGCGCATCCAGCAGCAAATAAATTGCAGCAATACGCTGGAAAGGCGCACGGTCGTCTATCAGGTGTTCAATCAGCGTTTTTAGTCGCTGATGAACGACCCTGTCAGCGCTGTCCGTAACCCCATCCGGACGACACCAGTCAATGTCCGGTGCCGGATGTAATTCGTCGAACAGACCCGAGGAAAACTGCACCGTGACCAGCGTACTGCCCTCTTCCTCCGCACACAGCGAGTGGACCTCCTGGGCATTAATATAGAGCATTCCGCCCTTATTCAGTTCAATAGACTGCATGCCTACGGACAGGGTAAAACGCCCCGCAAGGACGGTGACAAGCTCAGGTGCCGGGTGCCAGTGAGGCTCGCAGTAACGCACCTCAGCGGCAAAGACATTCAGCTTTTCGGCGTCGAAAGCTATCAGCTCATAGCCGCTCGCGTTCAGCTGCCGCCCTTCTGTTATTGCCGACCCGGCATGAATAGCTGAAAAAGAAAACACGGCGCCCCCTGTGGCTGTTCATTATTATTCCCCGGCGAGCACGGCGTTTAACTCATCTCGCTCAATATCCAGCCCAAGAAACTCGGTAAGCGCGATGAATAAGCCGCAAAAGAGGTCCGGTGCAACCCTGGTCAGCTTCTCCCGCACAACCTCTGGCGGCACAAGGCTTTTCCCGGCAACCAACGCCACTACGCGATCGAAGACTTCCGGCTGCTGAATCAACTGCTGTAGCGAGTTATCATCACGAAGCGTCATGTATTGCTCCTCGCAGTCAACATTAAACCCGGCACTCAGCGGTAAATCGCGTGACGACCCGCCAACATACACCTGCCAGCGGCCGGGCGTTATTAGCCATTTTGCCAGACCCGGATGATAGCAGCTCAGCTCGGCAACAGGCACCTGGAGGCTCACACGCCGCGTTTCTCCTGGCTCAAGGAGGATTTTACTAAAGGCTTTCAGCGCCCTTTCCTCACGAATCAGTTCCCCTTTTGGCGCACGGACGTAAAGCTGCACGATTTCTTTACCGGCGTATTTGCCGCAGTTCGTCACATCCACGTTAACCGTTAAGGTCTCATTATCACCCAATCGCTCAGTAGAAAGTTCAATCCTGTCATACGCAAAACGCGTGTAGCTCAGGCCGAAGCCAAAAGGAAACAGCGGCGTCAGGCGGCGTTTATCATAATAGCGATAACCGACAAATAATCCCTCACTGTAATGGTGCTGCAGATTTTCCCCCGGATAATGCAGCCAGGCCGGCGTCTCTTCCAGCGTATTCGGAACGGTGACCGTGAGCTTGCCGCAGGGATTACGTTTGCCAAACAAAATGTCCGCCACGGCGCCCCCCATTCCCTGCCCGGCAAAAAAGGTTTCCAACAATGCTTTGCATTCGCTCAGCCACGGCATCACCACCGCATCGCTGTTGGCCAGCACGACAACGACGTTGCGCTGTACCGCAGCGACCTCGCGGATAAGCTGCTCGTGGACCGCAAGAATATTCAGATCCTGACGGTCGCCGTTTTCACCATCTTCGCCGACGGCGGTACTGACAAAGACGACCGCGACATCCGCTTCTCGTGCGACGGTTATCGCTTCCTGAAGCGCCTGCGCATCTGCCTGTATATCGTCCGGTGTGCCTTCAGCCCACGAAACCGTAAACGCCTCTCCCGCCAACGCGAAGATCTCATCGAGAGGGCGATCGAGGAAATACGGCACCGTAGTGGCGCAACCTGATCCTTGAATAACAGGCTGTTGTGCTGGTTTGCCCAGCACCGCTATACGGGGAGTTTTATCGGGCCGTAACGGAAGCAGGTCGTCTTCGTTTTTCAATAATACAATCGACTCTGCCGCCAGCCTCTGCGAAAGGGCGTGGTGTGCGGGGAAATCAGCAACGGCATCTCTGCGCCGATGGCGTTCTACTTTATCAATGAGTTCGAGCATTCTCAGACAGGCGCTGTCAACCACGCTAAGCGGCACTTCACCGGCCTCGATAGCCGCCAGCAATGTTTTCTTATCCCGTGCCGTTTCCGGCATGGCTAAATCATTACCTGCCATCAGCGAGGCGGGACGGTCTTTAATTCCGTACCAGTCCGACATCACCAGGCCGCTATAGCCCCATTCATCTCGAAGGACTTTAGTGAGCAAGAAAGGATCCTGAGAGGTTTGAACGCCATTTAGCCGATTATAGGAGGACATCACGGTCCACGGATTCGATTTGGCAATCGCTCTCTGAAATCCTGCCAGATAAATTTCTCGTAGCGCACGTTCGTCTACTATTGAGTCCATTTCGGTACGGCGAAACTCTGAATTATTGGCGGCGAAATGCTTGAGGCTGGCGCCCACGCCCTCTGCCTGCAGGCCATTAATCAGGGCCGCTGCGATGTCGCCGCTGACAACCGGATCCTCGGAGTAATACTCATATCCCCGACCAGCAAGCGGAGTACGTCGAATATTAATTCCCGGTCCTAACAAAATCCCCACGCCCATTTTCTGGCACTCAAGCCCTAACGCTTGCCCCATTATTTGCACCAGGTCAATATCCCAGCTGCACGCCAGGCTTGAGCCGTTAGGGAAGCAGGTAGCAGGCAAAGAAGCGCTGAATAAGGCCTCGCTTCCTCCTTTCTGTTCATCCTCTACCGCCGCACCTGCCCGGTCGGCCGTTTGCGTGATCACGGAGATAAAATCATCCATGCTCCACTTCTGCTGGCCGTCGATTTGAGCGCTGCTGTAACGTACGCCATAGGTGCCATCAGTCATGACGATATCTGGGATGCCGTGCTGTGGCAGAGAGGCTGTGCGCCACAGGCCGCTACCGCTCAGTAAGGTCACTTTTTCATTGGTCGTCATTGCCGCAAGCATTGCGTGAAAGTCAGCATTCATTTTGCTAATCCCCAGAAGTTAAAGCGTTTCCTGCTTGCGCAGACTCAGTTTATGAACGATATCGCGGTATTTATTTTCATCAAGGGAATAACAGGCAACAAAAATCGCGCTGAGTGCGAACATCGCCCCTGGAAATAACGTCATCATAATATTGATACCGTTGATAGCGCTGGCACTAATATTACCGGCATCATAGTGGTAATAATCAAGCATCCACCCTGCACAGCCACCGCCGATGGCCATCGCAATTTTGGTGATAAAATTATAGAAACCATATATAGCACCTTCAGTACGAACGCCATGATGCCATTCGGCATATTCAACCGTGTCGGCTATCATCGACCACATTGCAACAAATCCGATACCCAGCGTAATGCTGTATAAGCAGACACCGGTCATAATTAACCAAATATTATCTCCGGCGATGAAATATTGCATTAGCACACCCAACACACCGAGTAGCAATGCTGCCAGAGTCATTTTCTTTTTCCCCATTAGGGTAATTAATTTTTCGCACAAAACCGTCCCCACAATATAAGCGGCCGACTGAATAATGAAAAAAGTCGCGGTAAACCCTTGGTTACCAATAATGTATTTTATAAAATAGATAGCAATCGCCATCCACACCGTATAGGCAATGTAGAAAAATACGGTGAACAATGACAGGTGAATAAGCGGTTTATTCCCGGTGACGGCCCTGAGCATTTCACGCAGCCCAGGTGAATGTGTGCTCTCTTCCGTGACCCTTTCCTTCGTCATGCCAAAACACAGCATAAACATGAAGGTAGCCAGCAGTGCGAAGCATGACACGGCAAAGACATAGCCGTACTGCTTATCGGTAAAAGGCGATATAATCCAGTCGGCCGTGGTTGAAACAATCAGGTAACCCAGGATCGCCAGCACAAATCGATAGACCGAAAGCGAGGCACGCGAGGCTTCATGCTGCGTGATACGGTTCGTTAACGCCGAATATGGCGTATTTACTGCCGTATATGCGAGGCAGTAAAGCGTATAAGAGATAAAGGCAAAATAGAATTTTGCGCCGCCGCCGAAGGGGAAAAAACACAATACGGTCAGCAAGCCTAAGGGAATCGCGCCGTAGCATATCCAGGGCCTTAGCTTCCCGTAGCGGCTGTGCGTCTTATCAATAGCAAACCCAATGACCACATTAAAAATGGCATCAATGATGCGAGCCACAACAAATATCACGCTGGCCTGCGCGGCGCTAATCCCATATATATTGGTATAAAAGAAAAGCAAGAATAGTGATACAAACCCAAATGATAAATTAGAGGCAAAATCCCCTAACCCATAACCGACTTTTTCTTTTAAGCCGATCGCCACATAGCTTGCCGATAACTTCTGCACAGAATTCATGTTCCCCCCCGCACATTACACAATGTTCAGCCAGTATAAGGAGGGTGCAAAACCATTACTTTGCGTTATTTGTCGAGCTATTTCCTGTTTTTTGTCTTTGTGCGAAAGTGTGAGAGTTGTCTCAAACAGGAATATCAGGAGAGACATTCCCGGCGAGGATTCACCGGGAATGAAGGGGATTAACCGTTACTGCGACCGCCGGAACGACGATTGCCGCCGGTGGTCTGAGTGTGACGCTTAACGGCACGGCGAATCTGGTTCGCCTTCATACGGCGACGATCTTTTTCTACCGCCACCTTGCTGCTGGTTTCTTCCGGCAGCTCGACAAGCGTACGCAGGTAGTTTGTCTGGGCCAGATCGAGCTCAGTGTACCCGCCACGCGGCAAGCCTTTAGGCAGCTTGATATCGCCATAACGAACGCGAATAAGGCGGCTTACCTGCACGCCAACCGCTTCCCACAGGCGACGAACCTCACGGTTACGGCCTTCGGTCAGGGTCACGTTGTACCACTGGTTAATTCCTTCGCCACCGGTGAACTTGATAGTTTTGAATGCCGCAGGGCCATCCTCAAGCTGCACGCCGCGAGAAAGCTGCTTTACTTTATCGTCATCTATTTGACCAAAGACGCGAACGGAGTATTCACGCTCCACTTCACGGCTCGGGTGCATCAGGCGGTTAGCCAGCTCGCCGTCGGTGGTGAACAGCAGTAAACCGCAGGTGTTGACGTCCAGACGCCCTACGGCAATCCAGCGAGCACCGCGCAGCTTCGGCAGACGATCAAACACCGTCGGGCGCCCTTCCGGATCGCTGCGGGTACACAGCTCACCTTCCGGTTTGTAATAGGCCAGCACGCGGCAGATTTGTTCCGCAGACTCACGAATCGAGATCAAATGACCATCGATGCGAATTTTAAGCGACTGGGTAATTTCAACCCGATCGCCCAGCGTGGCAATTTTGCCATCAACGCTTACGCGACCAGCAGAGATAATGGTTTCAATCTCACGACGGGAACCATGGCCAGCGCGAGCCAGCACTTTTTGTAACTTTTCGCTCATTGAGCTTCCTCGGGTGTCGCCTTCACAGGCGTCTCAGATACTTTGAAATCAAAAGGCATGGGCCTGATGAAGTATAAATACGGATTCGGACCGCCGCCCGGTCGCAGTCAAATGCTGAGGGCAGCTTCGTGGCCGCACATAGTACACGAATTTTAGCGCAAATGGAGTTAAAACCCGTCTACCGGGTTTTACTCATACTAATGATTCAGGCTGGCAAGCAGCGAGGCACGGTCGACGGGTAAACAGTCAGCGCTTGTTGCCACATCTCTTTGTGCCTGTGCGGCTTCACTGCCCGCAAGAAAGACGGGTAAATCGCTACTCAGCCACCGCTGATACAGCGCCTGCTGGCTGCTCGTCAGCGCTTTATCCGTCCAAATCATAATGTGATCGGCGCTGATGCGGCTGAGGTCCGGGAACGGAATTTCACGATCCAGCACCTCAACGAAGAAACCGTCGCTGGCAAAACGAATCCCTTCCAGCCACAGCTCAAGGGGATCTTTCAGCGAAAGCGCCAGAATAAACAGCCTGCCGCCGGGGCGTTTTCGCCCGCTGGCCAGCACGAACGTGGCGTATTCAATCAGGGCGGTGTCCAGCATAGCGCGGCTCATGGCCATTTCCTGCTGCACATCGGCGTCGAGCCACAGCCTCAGCGGCCGGACAATTTCATCAATAAAAATAGCCGGAGGCACTTCGCGGCCGTAGCGCCAGATAAGCCCCCGCAGCTTCGTGGGCTGCATCGCCTCGCACTGCGCCAACAGGGCTTCCTGAACCTCAAGCCAGCCGGAAGGAGTGCCGGTTTCCTCACCGTTCAGCAGCGCCAGCATATCCGGCAACGCGGCGCCCTTTTCAAGCCAGCCTACAATCGCTGCGACCCGTGAACAGTGGGTAAAATTGAAAAAACGGTGCCCGTTCTCATCCACCTGCGGTTTGATTAAACCGTAACGCTGCCAGCTGCGAATATTGGCTGGCGTCACGCCGCACTGAGAAGCCAGAACATCAATGTTAAATCGGGCCATAGCCATCTCCTTACAGGAAAGGTTTAACGTCCCCGACGCCCTCGCGCATCACCACTGGCGCATCTTCCGTCAGGTCGATAACCGTGGTGGGCTGCTGGCCCAGATAACCGCCGTGGATGACCAGATCCACGACCTTCTCCAGACGATCTTTAATCTCTTCAGGGTCGGACTCGGTAAACTCATTGCCCGGCAGCATCAGCGAAGTTGACAGCATCGGCTCGTCCAGCGTTTCCAGCAGCGCCAGCGCAATCGGGTTTGACGGCACGCGCAGGCCGATGGTTTTACGTTTTTCCTGCAGCAGGCGGCGCGGCACCTCTTTGGTACCCTTGAGGATGAAAGTATAGTTCCCCGGCGTGTTGTTTTTAATCAGGCGGAACGCGACGTTATCGACAAACGCATAGGTCGACAGCTCAGATAAATCCCGGCACATCAGGGTGAAGTTGTGGCCATCGGGAAGCTGACGGATGCGGCAAATGCGCTCCATCGCCGATTTATCTTCCAGCTTACAGCCCAGCGCATAGCCGGAATCCGTAGGGTAAACAATCACCCCACCTTTACGAATAATGTCCACTGCCTGGTTAATCAGGCGCGGCTGCGGGTTATCCGGGTGGATATAAAAAAACTGACTCATACTGCCCTCTCTTTCGCGATGTGGCTCTGCTCCCAGTGCTGCCAGACGGGCTCAACGCCCGCAGGAAGCCACAGCTTGCGTCCCAGCTCAATCCAGGCGCAGGGCAGATGAAAGTCTGATCCCTGCGACGCCAGCAGATTAAACTGCTTCGCGTAGCTCGCAAGCTGGGTTCGTTCGTTGGGAGCCTGCTGGCACTGCGCAACTTCCATGGCATCGCCACCGTGTTCGGCAAAGTGCGCCAGCAGTCGTTTTAGCCATTTTGCGGTCAGGCCGTAGCGCCCTGGATGCGCCAGTACCGCCTGCCCGCCAGAATGATGAATGACATCAATAGCTTGTTCTATTGTACACCACTGAGGCGGAACATATCCGGTTTTCCCTTTCGCCAGATACTTCTTGAAGACGTCGCCCATATTGCTGGCTTTGCCCTGCTCGACCAGAAAACGAGCAAAATGACCGCGGGTGATCGCCCCGCCGCTGGCATGCCGCATTGCGCCTTCTAACGCATCGGGAATACGCGCTTTATCCAGACGCTCGGCAATCATCACTGCGCGCTGGCTGCGGCGTTCACTCTGCTGCGCAAGAAACAGCGTCAGCGCCGGATGCTGCTCATCAACGCCCAGCCCCACGATATGAATCTCGTGGTTTTCCCACACGGTTGATATTTCTACTCCGCTGATTAACTGTAGCGGTAAATTCAGACGTTCGATTTCTGCACGCGCAGCAGGCAGGCCGGCAACGGTATCGTGATCGGTAATAGCCAGAACCGTCACGCGCATATCCACCGCGCGGCTGACAAGAGCTTCAGGAGACAACAGGCCGTCCGAGGCGGTAGTGTGGCTGTGTAAATCGTGGATCGTGGCCAGGGTGGGCTCGCTCAAAATAGCTCCAGAATGGATAAACAGAAATTTAGCGGCCTATGATAGCGATATTCGGCTATTTTAAAAAATCAGTATTGACAATACACGCCCGAACCAGTTTACTAGTACGCAAGTTCACATAACGAGGTATCTGAAATGAAAGCGATGAATTCCCTGCACGGTTGGTGGCGTACTCCCTGAACTCGGGCGGTGCGATCGCGTACGCTGTTTAACAGCGCAGATACCAGGCCCGCCAACGATGCGGGCTTTTTTTTGAACAAAATTTGAGAACTAAAATGCAAACACAAAAACCGGCACTTGAACTCCTGAGCAGCGAAGCTGCCTACCGTGAAAACCCAACGGCCCTTTTCCACCAGCTGTGCGGCGCACGCCCTGCGACGCTGCTGCTGGAGTCCGCCGACATCGACAGCAAAAACGATTTAAAAAGCCTGCTGCTGGTAGACAGCGCCATGCGCATTACGGCGTTGGGTGACACCGTCACTTTACAGGCTCTGTCCGCGAACGGCGCCTCTTTACTGCCGCTGCTGGACGCAGCCTTACCGGCTGGGGTCGAAAATGAACACTTCCCCGATGGCCGTATCTTGCGCTTTCCGGGCGTCAGCTCGTTATTAGATGAAGACGCACGCCTGTGTTCGCTGTCAGTCTTTGACGCTTTCCGCATCATGCAGGAACTGGTGAGCGTGCCCGCTGACGAACGTAACGCGATGTTCTTCGGCGGCCTGTTCGCTTATGACCTGGTGGCCGGCTTTGAAGATCTGCCGCAGCTGAAACAGGACAACCGCTGCCCGGATTACTGCTTCTACCTGGCCGAGACATTATTGACCATCGATCACCAGAAAAAGCAGACCCGCATTCAGGCCAGTCTCTTTACGCCGTCAGAAAGCGAAAAACAGCGCCTGATAAAACGTACCGAACAGCTTCGCCAGCAAATTAGCGAGCAGCCAGCCGAGCTGCCGGTACAGAAAGTCGAACACATGCGCTGCGACGTTAACCAGAGCGATGAAGAATTCGGCGCGGTTGTCCGCCAGATGCAAAAAGCTATTCGCATCGGCGAAATCTTCCAGGTAGTGCCGTCCCGCCGCTTCTCACTGCCCTGCCCGTCGCCGCTGGCCGCCTATCAGACGCTGAAGAAGAGCAACCCAAGCCCGTACATGTTCTTTATGCAGGATAACGATTTCACGCTGTTCGGGGCCTCTCCGGAAAGCTCGCTGAAATACGATGCGACGAACCGCCAGATTGAGATCTACCCGATTGCCGGTACCCGGCCTCGCGGTCGCCGCGCGGACGGTTCGCTGGACCGCGATTTAGACAGCCGCATCGAGCTGGAAATGCGCACCGATCATAAAGAACTCTCTGAACACCTGATGTTGGTTGACCTGGCGCGTAACGACCTGGCCCGCATCTGTACGCCGGGCAGCCGCTACGTGGCTGATTTAACCAAAGTCGACCGCTACTCCTTCGTGATGCACCTGGTGTCGCGCGTTGTTGGCGAGCTGCGTCATGACCTGGACGTGCTGCACGCCTATCGCGCCTGCATGAATATGGGCACCCTGAGCGGCGCACCTAAAGTGCGTGCCATGCAGCTGATTGCCGGCGCCGAAGGCGTGCGTCGCGGCAGCTACGGTGGCGCGGTGGGTTATTTCACCGCCCACGGCGACCTCGACACCTGCATCGTTATCCGCTCTGCCTATGTTGAAGACGGGATCGCCACCGTTCAGGCTGGGGCCGGCGTTGTCCTGGATTCAGACCCGCAGTCAGAAGCCGACGAAACCCGCAACAAAGCCCGCGCCGTTTTGCGCGCCATTGCTACAGCGCATCACGCGAAGGAGACTTTCTAATGGCTGACATTCTGCTGCTCGATAATATCGACTCATTCACCTATAACCTGGCAGATCAGCTCCGCGCGAGCGGCCACAACGTGGTGATTTACCGTAACCATGTTCCGGCGCAGACCTTGATTGAACGCCTGGCCACCATGGATAACCCGGTACTGATGCTTTCACCAGGCCCAGGAGCGCCAAGCGAAGCGGGCTGTATGCCTGAATTGCTGACCCGCATGCGCGGCAAGCTGCCGATTATCGGTATCTGCCTGGGCCACCAGGCCATCGTTGAAGCTTACGGCGGCTACGTAGGCCAGGCCGGAGAAATCCTGCACGGTAAAGCGTCTTCTATTTCCCACGACGGCGAAGCGATGTTTGCCGGGCTGCCTAACCCGCTGCCGGTGGCGCGTTACCACTCGCTGGTTGGCAGCAATATTCCTGCCGGGCTGACCATCAACGCGCATTTCGAGGGCATGGTAATGGCGGTTCGTCATGAAGCTGACCGGGTTGTTGGCTTCCAGTTCCATCCGGAATCCATCCTGACCAGCCACGGGGCTCGCCTGCTTGAGCAGACGCTCGACTGGGCGCTGCTCAAGCTGAAGCAGGCCAATACGCTGCAGCCGATCCTCGACAAACTTTATCAGGCACAAACCCTGAGCCGCGAAGAGAGCCACCAGCTGTTTTCCGCCATCGTTCGCGGTGAGTTGAAGCCAGAACAGCTGGCGGCCGCGCTGGTCAGCATGAAGGTGCGCGGTGAACATCCGAACGAAATCGCCGGGGCCGCATCCGCCCTGCTCGAACACGCTGCGCCGTTCCCAAGCCCGAGTTACGAGTTTGCCGACATCGTCGGTACCGGCGGCGACGGCAGCAACAGCATTAATATCTCCACCGCCAGCGCCTTTGTCGCCGCAGCGGTAGGGCTTAAGGTCGCCAAACACGGTAACCGCAGCGTGTCCAGCAAGTCCGGTTCATCCGACCTGCTGGCAGCATTTGGCATCAACCTTGAGATGAATGCCGACGCTTCCCGCAAAGCGCTGGACGAGCTGGGCGTCTGCTTCCTGTTTGCGCCTAAGTATCACACGGGTTTCCGCCACGCGATGCCGGTTCGCCAGCAGCTGAAAACGCGCACCCTGTTCAACGTGTTAGGCCCGCTGATTAACCCGGCACACCCGCCGCTGGCGCTGATCGGTGTTTACAGCCCTGAGCTGGTACTGCCGATTGCTGAAACACTGCGCGTCCTCGGCTACAAACGCGCGGCAGTTGTTCACAGCGGCGGCATGGATGAAGTTTCGCTTCACGCGCCAACACTGGTTGCCGAACTGAACCACGGCGAAATCAAAAGCTACCAGCTGACCGCCGCCGATTTCGACCTGCCTGCCTACCACCAGGAAGCGCTGGCGGGCGGCACGCCGGAAGAAAACCGTGACATTCTGACCCGCCTGCTACAAGGTAAAGGTGAGACAGCGCACGAGTCTGCCGTCGCGGCAAACGTGGCCATGCTGATGCGACTGCACGGCCATGAAGACCTGAAAGCTAACGCACAGAAAGTGCTGGATGTATTACGTAGCGGTGCTGCATACGACCGCGTGACCGCGCTCGCGGGGAGAGGATAAGGCAATGCAGGAGACCGTATTAAACCGCATCGTGGCTGACAAAGCGCTGTGGGTCGAAGCCCGCAAACAGCAGCAGCCGCTGGCGAGCTTCCAGAATGAGATAGTGCCAGCCACGCGCAACTTCTATCACGCGCTGCAGGGGGCCCGCACCGTCTTCATTCTTGAGTGCAAAAAAGCGTCCCCGTCTAAAGGGGTTATCCGCGACGATTTCGATCCGGCCCGAATTGCAGGCGTTTATAAGCATTATGCTTCTGCGATATCGGTGCTGACCGACGAGAAATACTTCCAGGGCAGCTTTGATTTTCTGCCTGTCGTCAGCGGGATTGTCAGCCAGCCGGTGCTGTGCAAAGACTTTATTATCGACGCCTATCAGATTCATCTGGCGCGTTTTTACCAGGCAGATGCTTGCCTGCTGATGCTCTCGGTGCTGGACGACGAACAGTATCGCCAACTGGCCGCGGTTGCCCACAGCCTGAATATGGGCGTGCTGACCGAAGTGAGCAACGAAGAAGAGCTGGAGCGTGCCATCACGCTCGGCGCCAAAGTCGTCGGCATCAACAACCGCGACCTGCGCGACCTGTCCATCGATCTGGATCGCACCCGGCAGCTGGCGCCGCGCCTGACCCACGGCGTGACGGTTATCAGTGAATCTGGCATCAATAATTACGCTCAGGTTCGCGAGCTTAGCCACTACGCGAACGGCTTCCTGATTGGCTCGGCGCTGATGAGTGAAGATGACCTGAACGCTGCGGTACGCCGCGTGCTGTTCGGGGAGAACAAAGTCTGCGGCCTTACGCGTGGCGAAGATGCTCGTGCAGCTCAGGAAGCCGGAGCTATTTACGGTGGTCTGATCTTCGTGCCTGCTTCACCTCGCTTTGTCACCGATGATAAAGCCGCAGCGGTGATTGCCGCCGCCCCGCTTCGCTACGTGGGCGTTTTCAGAAACACGCCGGTAGCGGAAGTCGTGGCGAAAGCAGAGAAATTCTCGCTCAGTGCGGTTCAGCTCCACGGCGCTGAAAACCAGGATTACATTACTGAGCTACGTGCCCTGCTGCCGGCGAATACACAAATCTGGAAAGCGTTGAGCGTGGCTGACACGCTGCCCGAGCGCAATCTACAACACGTGGATAAGTACGTGTTCGATAACGGCCAGGGCGGCACCGGGCAAAGCTTTGACTGGCGACTGTTAGCCGGACAAAAGCTGGAAAACGTGATTCTGGCGGGCGGCCTCGGAGCGGATAACTGCGTGGAAGCGGCAAAAGCCGGCTGCGCGGGACTGGATTTCAACTCCGGCGTGGAAAGCGCGCCGGGAATAAAAGATGCTAACAAGCTGGCTGCGGTCTTTCAGACTCTGCGGGCTTACTAAGGAAGAGATACCATGACTTTACTGAACCCTTATTTTGGTGAATTTGGCGGCATGTATGTGCCGCAGATCCTGATGCCTGCCCTGCGCCAGCTTGAAGAAGCTTTCGTGGCGGCGCAAAGCGATGCGGAGTTCCAGGCCGAGTTTACCGACCTGCTGAAAAACTACGCCGGGCGCCCAACAGCCCTGACGAAATGCCGTAACCTGACGGCAGGCACCAACACTACGCTGTACCTCAAGCGTGAAGATCTGCTGCACGGCGGCGCGCACAAAACTAACCAGGTACTGGGCCAGGCCCTGCTCGCCAAACGCATGGGTAAAACCGAGATCATCGCCGAAACCGGCGCGGGTCAGCACGGCGTAGCCTCTGCGCTCGCCAGCGCCCTGCTCGGCCTGAAATGCCGCATCTATATGGGGGCCAAAGACGTTGAGCGCCAGTCGCCAAACGTCTTCCGCATGCGCCTGATGGGTGCCGAAGTGATTCCGGTACACAGCGGTTCATCCACCCTGAAAGATGCCTGTAACGAGGCGCTGCGCGACTGGTCTGCAAGCTATGACACCGCGCACTACATGCTCGGCACTGCCGCCGGCCCGCACCCGTTCCCAACCATCGTCCGTGAGTTCCAGCGCATGATCGGTGAAGAAACCAAAGCGCAGATTCTGGAGAAAGAAGGCCGCCTGCCTGACGCGGTGATCGCCTGCGTGGGCGGCGGCTCCAACGCCATCGGCATGTTTGCCGACTTTATCGACGAAACCAGCGTGGGCCTGATTGGCGTCGAACCTGCCGGGCACGGGATCGAAACCGGCGAACACGGTGCGCCGTTGAAGCACGGCCGCGTGGGCATTTACTTCGGCATGAAGTCGCCGATGATGCAGACTGACGAAGGCCAGATTGAAGAGTCTTACTCTATCTCTGCCGGGCTCGACTTCCCGTCAGTTGGGCCACAGCACGCTTATCTGAACAGCACCGGCCGCGCCGATTACGTGTCCATTACCGATGACGAAGCGCTGGACGCCTTTAAAACGCTATGCCGCAGCGAAGGTATTATTCCTGCGCTGGAGTCTTCCCACGCCCTCGCCCATGCCTTGAAAATGATCCGCGAGAATCCTGAAAAAGAACAGCTGTTGGTAGTGAACCTCTCTGGCCGCGGCGACAAAGACATCTTCACCGTCCACGATATTCTGAAAGCACGAGGGGAAATGTAATGGAACGTTATCATCATCTGTTTGAACAGCTGCAGGCCCGCAAGGAAGGCGCATTCGTTCCCTTTGTGACGCTGGGCGACCCGAACCCGGAGCTTTCGCTGAAAATCATCGACGCGCTGATTGAAGGCGGGGCGGATGCGCTGGAGCTGGGTATTCCGTTCTCCGATCCGCTGGCGGATGGTCCAACGATTCAGGGCGCAGCGCTGCGTGCCTTCGCCTCTGACGTGACGCCAACTCAGTGCTTTGAAATGCTCGCCGCGATCCGCCAAAAGTACCCGGAAATCCCGATTGGCCTGCTGATGTATGCCAACCTGGTGTTTAACCGCGGTATCGACGAGTTTTACGCGCTGTGTGCCAAAGTGGGCGTGGATTCGGTGCTGGTAGCCGACGTACCGGTTGAAGAGTCAGCCGAGTTCCGTAACGCCGCCATGCGCCACGGTGTAGCGCCTATCTTCATCTGTCCGCCAAACGCCGACGATGCGCTGCTGCGTGAAATTTCGTCCCACGGCCGGGGGTATACTTACCTGCTTTCCCGCGCAGGGGTTACCGGCACTGAAACTCGTGCTCAGCTGCCTCTTAACCATCTGATTGAGAAACTGGGCGAGTATCATGCCGCGCCACCTCTGCAAGGTTTTGGTATTTCTGAACCTTCTCAGGTTCGCGATGCGATTTCCGCTGGCGCAGCGGGGGCAATTTCAGGCTCTGCGGTGGTGAAAATCATTGAGAAGAATCTGGCACAGCCAGAGGTGATGCTCAGCGAACTGAAGGTCTTTGTACAGAATATGAAAGCCGCGACTCGCGGTTGATCGGTAAAAGGCCGGGGAGACCCGGCCTTTTTTCTTAGAAGCGGTAACCTGCGGAGAACATAAATACCCACGGGTCAATGCGCGTCTTAATACTTTGCTGCTCACCCGCGGCTTTAAATTTCACCGTAGTGTCGATGTCCATATACCAGACGGACATGTTCAGCAGCCAGTCGTCATTCACCATATAATCCAGCCCGACCTGGCCTGCCGCCCCCCAGGAATCTTTCACTTTCAGATCGCTCAGACCCGCGCTTTTGCCGGTGTCGTTGAAGCTTGCATCAAAGAAAGTCGTGTAGTTCACGCCGACGCCCACATAAGGACGCACTTTGCTACCCGCATCGCCAAAATACCACTGCGCCATCAGCGTCGGCGGCAGCTGATGCACTGTCGCCAGGTCGCCGGTTGGCCCAAGCCCAACCTTGTGGCGGAACGGCGTGGCTGCCAGCAGTTCAATACCGATGTTGTCGGTGACCATGTAGTCAAAGGTCAGCCCCAGTTGGGTATTGTTATCAACCTTAAAACTCCCCATCTTGAGCACGTCGTCCGAACCGGCGGTTGGTCGAACCGTCGCGGTACCCGCACGCATAAAGAATTCTCCCGCCTGATGCGCCGAAGCCGCACCGGACAGACACCCCATCGCCAGTAATGCCAGAGTGAGTTTTTTCATAGCCCTTCCCTTGTTATGGTTTTTTAACAGCGGGCTGAATATACTCAGAAAGAAGTACAAAGTGATCTAACACCGATCACACTTTGCCTTCTAATTTAACATTCAATGATCTGGATTAATTTTTAGTGACGGCATGAAAAACAACAAAGCGGAACCAGATCAATTTTATTGAATTATCAGTTTTCGTAAATTTCTGTCATATCTGTACAACCTGCAGCCTAATCGACGCTATTCAACCGCTTAGAGAAAGTCTTTGTGGTGCCACGGCGCCTGCATCCAGGGTACAATTGCCCGCAGATTGATAACCGCTAGCAACACCAAGGAGAGTGCATGTCTATCACGGCGGGTTCGGTATACCGTGACACGGGAAATTTTCTTCGTAATCAGTTCATTACCATTTTGCTGATTGCGTTACTTTGCGCCTTAATTTCGGTGATTATTGGCCGTGCGTTCTCGCCCAGCGAAGAACAAATGGCGATATTGAGTGAGGGAGATAACCTGGCGGGTAGCGTTGGGTTGTTTGATTTAGTGCAGAATATGTCGCTGGAGCAGCAGCAAGTGTTACTGAAAGCGTCTGCTGCCTCAACGTTTTCAGGCCTGATTGGCAACGCCATTCTGGCGGCCAGCATGATGGTGCTGATGCAAATCGTCTCTGCTGGTCAGCGCGTCAGCGCCCTGCGTGCGATTGGTGCCTCGGCGCCGGTGCTGCCAAAAATGTTCATTCTGATCTTCCTGACCACGCTGCTGGTGCAAATCGGCATTATGCTCGTCGTGGTGCCAGGCGTGCTGCTGGCCATCCTGCTTTCCCTCGCTCCGGTGATGCTGGTGCAGGATAAAACGGGCATTTTCCGCTCCATGCGCAGCAGCCTGCGTTTGGTCTGGTCAAACATGCGCCTGGTCGCCCCGGCGGTCGTCGCGTGGCTGGCGGCAAAAACGGCGTTACTGCTGCTGGCCTCAAGCTTTGCCGCACTGTCGCCAGAAGTTGGGGCAGTGATTGCGAACACCATAAGCAACCTGATTTCGGCCGTGCTGCTTATCTACTTATTCCGCCTGTACATGTTGATACGTCAATAACCTTCCCCGGCTCCTGACCGCGAGTTATAGTCAGGAGCCACCTCTTTACGGAACAGATTATGAAGCAGTTTCTCGACTTCCTGCCCCTGATTGTCTTCTTTGCTTTCTACAAGATGTACGACATTTTTGTCGGCACCTGGGCGCTGATCATCGCCACCGCCCTCGCGCTGGTTTACAGCTGGTTTAAATACCGCAAGCTGGAAAAAACCACGCTGGTCACCTTTGTGATGGTTGCCGTATTTGGTGGCCTGACGCTTTACTTCCACAACGCGGAATTCATTAAGTGGAAAGTGACGCTGATTTACGGGCTGTTTGCCGCCGCGCTACTGTTTATGCAGTTCGGCATGAACAAACTGCTGATTCAGAGCATGCTGGGCAAAGAGATCTCACTCCCGACGGTGGTCTGGTTTCGCCTTAACATCGCCTGGGCGCTGTTCTTCATCGCCTGCGGTTTGCTGAATATTTACGTGGCGTTCTGGCTCCCGGAAAGTATCTGGATTAATTTTAAAGTCTTCGGACTCACCGCCCTCACGCTGGTATTCACCCTGCTGAGTGGGGTGTATATCTATCGTCATATGCCGCAGGAAGAGAAGTAATGTCGAACGAATTACCGCAAGGTGAATTAGTCCTGCGTACCCTGGCAATGCCGGCGGATACTAACGCCAACGGCGATATTTTTGGCGGCTGGCTGATGGCTCAAATGGACATGGGCGGTGCCATCCAGGCCAAAGAAATTGCCCACGGCCGCGTTGTCACCGTGCGCGTGGACGGTATGACCTTCCTGAAGCCGGTGGCGGTGGGCGACGTGGTCTGCTGCTACGCGCGCTGCGTTAAGCGCGGCACAACCTCCATAACCATCAATGTGGAAGTGTGGGTGAAAAAGGTCTCTTCCGAGCCTATCGGCCAGCGCTACAAAGCCACCGAGGCCATTTTTATTTACGTAGCCGTGGATAAAGCGGGCAAACCTCGCGCGATACCTCAAGCCTAGTAACTCTCCTGCCCGGTTACGCCGGGCAGTTCATTTTCCCCTTACGCGACCGACCTGGTTTCCCGCATTTCCTGCAGAAGATAATCAATAAACAGGCGCGTTTTGGCCGGTATCAATCGGCCCGGCGGTATAATGCCGTAGACGCCTCCCCGATCCCTGAGAGCTGAGAGCTGAGAGCTGAGAGCTGAGAGCTGAGAGCTGAGAGCTTTTTAATCATGCTTACTTTGAGTTAAGTAAAAAACACTTTCGAGATTCAATAAGACTTAATGTATTTGCGCCCCCCGCGAAGTCAGGATCTGATGATTGAACCGGATCATCTTCCCATCCACAGATGGAGCAAATTTCATAGTTGCCAAGTTCACTTATTGTCCGATTGCCACAGCAAGGACAAGGGTAAAGCTCATTTTTATTCATTGCTTATTCCAGTATTCAATCCCTTTTTCAGGCCTAAACATAGTCCTGGGAACGCCGTTAGCATCTTTGGACGCAAAAGTATTTGTTTTCGGTTCATAGTACAAAGTATCTCCATTAGTTCGCGTTTTCGTTAATGTTCCTTCTGGAGGGTTTCTGACAAAATCATGTGTAGCATCAACGTATTGCTTCGAATTTTTAAATTCTGGGAATTCAGTTTTATGCTTATCCCAATGGCCGTAGGCGTTTGAAACAGAGTCATCCTTTCTTGTTTCAGTCCATATCTGATCATCCTTGTGTTTTCCACTATTCTGGACATCATTACGCCCTTTTTCCTCATCTTCTGGCCCCCAACCGCCCGGCGTCCCTGAGCCAGTTCCACCAAGTTCGGCTTTTTCTTTATCCGTTGCCCTCGCAATATCTTTACCGACATTTGGCTGGCTGTTCTCTTCCGTGCCATCACCATTTATTACATGGCCTGGTCCACGGGTTCCATCACGTGTTCCATCACGTGTTCCATCTCGCACCGCGCACTGCTCGCGTGTTTCTTCACAGCCGCCACCAACTTCGTCCCAAGATTCACCGTCACGGCCAACACTACCCCTGGTATTGTAACCTACGGCACCTGCAGAGGCGGCCCCCGCTGCGCCTACCTCCCCCGGTAACACCGGGGGAGGTATAGGTACTGCCATCAGGTTATTCTCAACCGCATTCTTCCCGGCCTGAGCGCCCGTGGTCGCCGCTGCGGTGCTATTCCCCACCACGCCGCCGGCGATCCCTGCTGCCATAGTGCCTAACAGACTAATGAGTTGTTTTTGGTCCTGATTCAAATCCCCAAGTTTTGTATCCGGGAACATCTCTGCGGCGATATGTCTCGCCGCCAGCTCACCGCTGAATGCGCCCGCCGCGCCTACTGCTGCATTGCCGCCTGAAAGCTGCGCCGCCAGAGCGCCCCAGACCGCCTGCGCCATCAGGTTGGCAGGTTCATGGCCTTCAGTCGCTCCCTTAATAGCCTGCGCCATCACCGAATTCAGGCCGCCCGCGAGGGCTTTATTGAAATTGCCCCCGGCTGCGCCCGCCAGAATTCCGCTCACCGACTGCGCCACCATCTGATATTTGCCGCCGATGCCGTAATCACCGAACGCTTTCTGGTAGGCCTCCGTATTACGCAGCTCTTCAGCACTCATGTTGGCGTATTTGCCGTCTTTCGCACGCACCGCATCCAGCGCCTGCAGATCGCCATAGGTTGCCACCACGCTGGTCATCTGACCGCCGATTTCACCCACCAGCTGCGCCGTCTGTAGGCGTTTTTGCTCTTCGTCTTTGTTAAAGATCTGCCCGATACTGCCGTTGGCATGTTCGGTGTCGCGGCTCAGCGTGGCAACGTCCTGCTGCTGATTCGCCTGCTACGTTATGCTTGATAACGTCTACTCTAATAAAGATGAAAGTTTAGGTGAAAAAGGTTTCTTCCGAGCCTATCAGCCAATGCTATAAAGCCACCGAGACCATTTTATCTGAGTAGTCATTGACTACGAGATCAATATTTTTTTTATATTCTCTCTGTCTTTCTCTTGAAATATGACTTCTAAGACATGTTGCTCATGTCCCATCCAATCCATGGCAACATCCATTAATATCTCCAAATATACTTTCAAATCATCACTGGGTATATTAGGCAACCTATCATGAACTATTATTATTTTTTTCTCGGCTATCCAACAAAAATCACTCAAACAATCTTCCAATGCATTCCAGTTAAAGCCAAAATACCCAGGAAACCACAGCAAATAATAGATGGAATTTAGTAGTTCATCAGTACTAGCAATCAACGGATCTAATCTGGCGAAGAAAACCTCGCCGGTATTATATGATGCCGGACCATCAACAAATTTAAACACATCATTACAATCAGTCATTTAAACTCCTATTTGATTTTTATAAACGTCTTATAGTGATCATTTGTATAATATGCCTCCCCTTGTTGTCCAACAAAAATTCGTTGGGGGCCAGGTCCTGAGATACCTGGAGTTGGATGTACATATTCTTTATAATATCCAGGCTGCTTCGGAGGGAGACCTGTTTTACCAGTAACTCTATCAGGACGATTCTGGAATGTGGAACCATCGTTCTTATGTGGATATGAACCACTACTCTGGATCCTGTCAAGAGTAGGCTTTAAATCCACTGTTCCGCTAAAATTTTCTCCTGTCTTTATATCTTTGACGGTTACACCGTCAATAAATCGAATAGATTCATTTGTATTAGACCTGGCAGTATTTTTTCCTGTTGATAAATAAATCAGATCATCATTACCTGGCCCATCAGGAATCGGTGTGACCGTAATATTTCCGCCCGTATCAGGCACACCACTGGAATTCCCGGTATGGCTACTGCCGTTCCGATCTCTCTGATCCGGTGTGGTCAGCGTCGTGCCTTTGTTCTGCTCCGGGATGGGGTTCGTCAGCGTACTGTCAATCAGCGGCCGGTCAAGCGCCGGTAAGGGAAGCAGAGTGCCTTTCTGACCCTCGGCCATTTCCTTATACGCCGCCTGTTGCTCCGGGGTCAGCCGCTCTATTGCTTCGGCTTTACCCGTCATGGCCGCTGCCAGAATCACTGTGCGATCTGCATCTGAGAGATTGTCCATCGCCGTTTTCGCTACGCCGATGCCCAGCAACGCCCCCAACCCTTTCTCAACTACCATGTTACGGCATGAAGCGATCTTAGTGCATGCCGTGACACCAAGACGCACGACGACTGCCAGATTATTATTCTCAATCTCAACCCGCGCAGCATTTGCACCGCTGGCGGCCGAGAACATATCGCCACCCACGCTACCGCCTGCCACTGCGCCTATGGCGGTAGCAAGATTGCTGATAAAGTCCCTTTCTTTACCCTCCAGCGCTTCGGCTTTTTTACCGTAAAACGCCATTGCCAGGCTATCGCCCATCACCGCAGAACCCATACCGCCGACAGCGGCGGCTAGCGGGTTACCGCCCTGGGCACTGGCGAGCCCGGCCGATACAATACCATGTAGCGCGATACGAGCGGCTTCATTACCCTGGCTAACATCCTTCACCAACTTCGCCATGTAAGGCGCTGCACCGGCAGCCATACCGCCCTGAATATTTCCACCCAGCACGCCCGCCATTACGCCCGTCACGGCGCTGGTTGCTCGCCAGAAGTCGCTGCCAGGGCCATATTCTTTATCAGCGTCAATATAGCGAGGGTCACTTTTCACTGCGCCATCCAGCGCTGTGTCCGTTGCCAACGGGAGCTGTTTACGTAACTCCTCTTTTAGCGCAGCGTTTTTCTCATCGGCCTCTTTCATCATCGCCGATTTATAGACATCCGCAGCCTGAGTGCCCAGCGCGATAGTTTCTCTTTGGATCTCAAGACGATCTCTTACCTTATCGGCATCAAATCCGTCTTTTACGCTGTGGTTAGCATTTGCCGTGTCCCGGCTGAGGTCGGTTACGTCCTGCTTCTGGCCTGCTGGATCGCGAATAACAATGCTACCAGCCGCAATTGCGCTGCTGGTCGTGCCCTGTTCTTTGCCCTTATTCTGCCCATAGCCTGTCGTCGGCATCCCCTGCGAAACAGGAGACCACTGGCCAGTGTTAAGGTCACGAGTCGCGCCACCCGACACTGCGACGTTAACGGAGTTGCCGCTCCAGTCGGATTTATTGTGCAGCTCGCTCCAGCCCAGCGTGCCGGTATCAAGGCGGTTTTTATCTGCCGTCGCGTCTGAGGCAATCACTGCCCCGTCCAGCTGAGTGTGGTTCCGAACCGTGATATCAAACCCACTCTGCCCGGCGTGGATACCGCTTTGCTCCATCACCGACTGGTAATTGTTACGCAGCTTCTCCGCGCTGAAGTTGGCGCTGCCCTGTACCGTGTTGTCCACGCAAATTGGCGGCACGCAAACGCTGACGTTGGCCCCGGACGACGTTGAACGGCTGTCATACTTAGCGCTGTCCTGCAGGCTTGCAATGGTCAGGTCGCGCCCAATAGTGGCGATAACTTTATCACCACTCAATACCGCGCCAGTTAAAGCAGTATCGCGCCCGCTGTTGAGGCTCAGCAGCTCGTCGGCGTGCACGTTGCTGTTCTTATTGCCCAGACTATTACCGTTGGCGTGACTGTTGTTGGCGCTATAGCCAGCTTCGATCGTGATGCCGTTCTGGTTCTTACCTAATGTGAAGCCCACGCCTGCATTAAACTGGCTACCGCTGCTGCTGCTGTTTTGCGACTGGGTGTTTTGTGCCGCCGTGAGCGTGATATCACGCCCGGCATCCAGCACAACGGTTTTCCCCCGGATATCAACGCCTGCACCTTCGATATCCTGGCGCGCTTTAATGATGACTGACTCTCCGGCATGAAGCGTGCTGCCCTGCTGATTCTGACGGGTTGCCTCCTGCTGCTGCTTCGAGCTTCCTGCCGTTACGCTTACGCTCACCTTAATAAGGGAAGGATTCATGTCATTCTGGATGGTCTGGCTGGCCACATTCAGGCCCGCCTGAGCCGCATAAATAGCCGTCAGACGCGGATCTTTGCCTTCCTGGACCGAACGGGCCGTTTTTTCTGCAGCCTGAACTGCGCTGACGATAACGCCTGAAGTTGATCCTTTAACACCGTATTGCGTGGAAGAGGATTCACTTTGCGTATGGCGATCGTCTTTACTGACGTCAATTCGAACGTTTTCGCCGTTCAGCAACAGTGTTTTCCCGGCGCTGATATCAGCCCCGCTTAGCGCAATGTCCTTTCCGGCCTGAAGAGCTACATTGCCGTTTTGGCTGGCAAGCTGGCTGCGCAACGTACTCTGCTGCTGGCTCTCTAACAGAGAAGACTGGCTACCTTTGCTCCAGCCCACGGTGCCGCTGTAGCCATCGCCGCCCAGGTTGCCTACTTTCGTCTGGCTGCCGTGCTGCTCATCGCGCAGCGTGTGGTTTCCGGCCGTGACGCTGATGTCGCCTTTGTCCGCCGCCAGCAGCAGATCGTTGATTGCCGCCAGAGAGCTGCCGGAAATATCTATTCGCCCTTCTTGGCTGTTGAGATAAATTTCACGGCCGCTGAGCTGAGAGCCCGTCTGAGCCTGAGTTTCCCGCTCACCGTTCGCCGATGAGCGCTCCATGCCGAACGGCAACACATTGCTGCCGTGGTTGGCGCCACCATTTACCGTTCGTATCGCAGAGCCAATGGTCGGCATCGCGCTGGTCACACTCCAGCTTTTACTGTCCGAATGCTGGCTGAGCTGTTCACGGTCAGTCGACGCGCTGACGGTAATGTCGTGCTTCGCATCGGCAATGATCGCCTCGCCAGCCCCCACTCGACTACCGTTAATCAGAATATCGCCCTGGCCTGCATTTCCTTTTGCATTAAGCTGAACGTTACCTGCCGCCTGCAGATGGCTGCCGGTGAGGTATTCCGCATTGAACTGCGATTCACTGTGAGATGACGAGCGGCCATAACTCAGCGGCAGCGAAGTCCCGTTTGAGAAGTCGGCCACGGATGCAGCCCCTTCCGCCGACAGCGCTTTAACCTGAGAGATCCCGTCCCCGCGAGCTTTTACGATGTCACGCAGGTTTAGCACCGAGTCCACAATCGGGTTGGACAGGGAAATCCCAATCCCCTGGCTTTTTTGAGACTGCTTCACCGTTTCCTGAACGGTATCTTTGCCAGGAATAATGGCAATGTCGCTTCCGGTAATATCAATATGGCCCGTTTTTCTTGCCGTATCGTCAGCGGCACGCCCTGCCACCATATCAACCGCGCTCAAGGTGACCTGCTTGCCCGCATCGATAACCACGTTACCGCCGGTGGTGCCGATCACGCTCCGCGCGTCGCTTTGCTTGACTTCAGCACCCTTACGCTCAGATTTCGCAGATTGCGATCCAATGGTGATCCCCAGGCCACCACCGCCAAATACGCCGCTCTTCTTCACGCTCTTCATGCTGTAGCTGGAACTTTGATCTTCCGCGGCCTCTATAGCGACATTGTTCCCGGCTTTCAGCGCAATGTTGCCATCAGCGGTAACGGCAGAGCCTTTCACCAACAGGTCGTTACCCGCTTTCAGCGTCACGGCCTGCGATTCGATATTGCCGCTGTTGGCTAGCATCAGGCTCTCAATAGCCAGTACCTGTTTTACCGAAATCAGCCCGGCATTGGCTAACTGCGGAATACTAAGCTCAAGCCCGCTGCCGCTGATGACTTTCCCGCCGCTGCGGTTAGTCAGATCTTCGGCGGTTAACGTCAGGATCTGCCCACCCTGAAGCAGCCCGCTGTTATCTAAAGAGGTGGTATCCAGCGTGAGAGATGAGCCCCCGAGCTGCCCGGTATTGTTGAGTACCGGCGCCGTTACGCTCAGGCTCTTCTCGGCCAGTACGCTACCGTTGTTGGTCAGGCCGTTATGGACAGACAAATCAAGCGAGCTCGCCGCCAACTGCCCCTCGTTATGGAAGGTTTCTGATGTGCTCGTCAGGCCATGGCGGGCGGTGATTCTGCCGTCGCCCTGGTTAGCGATGTGCCCGGTGATAGCCAGCGTTAAGGCATCGCTGTCCAGCGAGCCACGGTTAGTGAAGCTGTTCCATTAAGCTGCAGGTTCTTTTGAGCCAGTAGTGCACCACCAGCCTGCTGCACAATGTTGTCCGCGCTAAGCGACATTGTGCCGTCGGCCTGGAGACTGCCGCTGGTTTCAAGCTGTTTTGCCCGCAGTGAAACGTTGTTTCCCCTGGTGCTCCCGGCGTGTGTAAAAGTGCCAGTGCTCACCGTAAGATCGCCTTTGGCGGCCTGCGTTCCTGCCAGGAAGGCGGAATCCCTCGCCTGCAGCAACATGTTGCCCTGCGACTGCACCTGCCCGCCAACAAGGGTTTTTAACCGGTCGCCCTCGAATGTCAGCCCACCCAGCGAGGTAATTTGCCCGGCACTCTGCATTTCCTGTGCAAACAGCTGAAGATGACCGCCGCTGGCCAGCAAGCTTCCCTGTTGACCGTTAAACAGCCTGCTGCTTAGCAAGACATCCTGCCTGCCATTCACCGTGCCGGCATTGCTAAAGCTATCGGCCTGAAGCGCCAGCTTACCGTTACTCAAAAGCTGACCATTACGGCCAACGTTCAGCGCATTTTTACTGCTGACGTTCTGGTCGCCGCCGCTGCTGAGCATGCCGTCGATCCACGCATCCCCGGCTGAAACCGTAAGCCCTGTGCCAGCCAGCAGCTGGCCGCTATGGTTGAACGTGCCGAGTTCAAGCTGAACGTTGTGCTGCGCCTGCACGCTCCCGCTATCGTTAAAATTCCCTGCTTTGACGCTTAATGCGCCGTTGGCGGTGAGTTGGCCGCTATTTGCCAGTTGGTCAGCAGATAACGCAACGTCGCCGCCCGCCGTCAGCTTACCGGCATTGTCCATGCGTGTAGCCGCGCTGGCGTGAATCGCACCGCCAGAGTTAGCTTCACTGGCAGCGTCTGAGCTTATTGCTGCGGCATTTAAATGAATGTTATTGCCTGCGGTCAGCGTGCCGTTATTCAGCGCCAGCTTCCCATTACCGTTCAGCGTGATGTTCTGGTCGCTGGCTATTTGGCCGTTGGCTACGGTGATGTCAGAGCGGCTATTGACCTGCGCTGCGCCCCCGCTTTTGTGCTCCCCGCTCAGCACAACGCTATCGGCCTGTGCCGTAAGGTTGCCGCTCGCGAGGCTGTTATTGACCACCAGCTTGCCGTTGGCATCGAGGGTAATGTCGCCCTGGCGCGCGTTAAGATTACCGAGGTTGACACCTACGCCTTTATCGCTGGAAACAAGGTGAATGCGATTGGCATACATTCCGCCCAGCGCACCGGTATCAACGGCAACCACGGGCGCAGATCCTTCTCCGGCTATCGGCGTGACTGCACCACCAGATGAAACGCGGTTGGCGCCCACGGTCACTTTGAGATCTTTGGCATGAATCCCGGCGTTAACCTCCGTTGCCCGGGCAATAATCGACAGCGCGTCGCTTTTGCTGGCGTCCAGGCCCTGGCCTTCTATCGTGATGCTGCCTTTGCTGACGTCCAGCGCGAGCAGATTCCCGGCCGCATCAAACTGAGGCTTACCCGTGGTCAGAGTGGCATTGGGGGTATTAATAAACCCGCAGCCGTTACAGGTAATGCCGTAAGGGTTAGCAACCATCACGTTGGCCGCTTTCCCTGCCACTTCGGTGTACCCCTGCAGCTGAGAACGATTGCCGCCGATGACCTCGTTGATGATGCCGGTGGCTTCCTGTCCCATTTTGAGGTTCGGGTTGTTCTGGATAAGCCCGCCTAGCTGGGTCTGGGTCAACTGCCCGGTGGCGTTGTTAAGGATCAGCCCCTCTTTGCCGACGTTATAGTCCTGGAACTGGTTATGGGAGATCCCCGCCTGGTTTGGCGTGGCAATATTAAGCACCGGCACACCGTTTCCGGCCTGATCCATCTGCGCGCCCGGCGTAACCGGGTTAATGGTTGCCGCCACCGCCGGAAACACCGGCTGCCCGGCAATCAGGCACATGACGAGGTAACTTAACAGGCGCTTCGCTAATCCAACGGGGTGCTTATCCATATCTTTACCTTAAATTGCCAGGCCCAGGCGGTAATAAATCACAAGATGATCCGGGGCCAGATCGCCCGGATAGTGGAGTGGCGAACCAACCGTGAACTGGCTGGAGTAATAGCGCCCGGCCACGGAGAGGCCAGCAGAAGCGCCCCAAAGCGTCCCGGAAGCCTGCCGATCGTCGTTGTCATTGCGCAGCCAGCCGCCGTCCACGGCTGCGTTCAGGCTGACTTCGCCCAGATAAGGGAGGCTGAACAGGGAGTAGCTCAGCTCGTTGCGAAGATACCCGCCGTTGTCGCCGGAAAGGTATTGCTCTTTAAAGCCTCGAACGGAGCTTTCACCGCCTATCGTTAAGCGTTCACTGCCGTAAAGTCGGTCCGGTGACCACTGCCCATAAACGCTGGTTAGCCACCACATTTTTTGCGTCAGAGGGCGCTGGAAGCTGCCGCTCAGGCTCCATTTTTTAAACCCGGCCCTGGGCGCATCATCACGTTTGTCATTATCGTTTTCGGCACCAAACCACGGCACGCCGTGACTGAATGACGGGTTAAAGGTCGCCACGCCGCCGCCAATTTTCTGCGTATGGTTAAGGCCGAACTGCAGGCTGGTGAGCTTGCGGCTGCTGCTGAGCAGCGGCGCGTCATTGAGGTAGTTACGGCTGAGGCGGTGAGTCAGGCCTATGGTGGCGGCGGTTTTCAGATCGCCGTTTCGGTAAAGCACGTGCGAGAGATTCAGGCGATGCGTTTCGGCTCTCCCCGTGGAACGCCACAGATAGCCTTTGTTGTTGAGGGTGGTGAGGTAGTCGCTCCAGGCGTAGCTGTAATCGACCAGGCTATAGCCCCAGGGCACGCTGACCCCGGCCTGAAAACTTTGCGCGTCGTAGTCATTGGCAAAGTCACTGCTTCGCCCGCCGCTGACAAACCATTTATCGGCCAGCCCTAACGGGTTATTGGCGGTCAGCGAGCCGGTAAGCTGCCCGGTGCCGGTACTTTTTTGCCCGCTATTATCAAATCCCAGCGCGGCTTGTAGCGGGAATTCCGGGGTTGCGGTGAGATTAACAATCGACTCACCCGCTTTCTCGCCAGGCAATATTTCAATTTGTACCGGCGTGGCCCGCAGCCGGTTAATTTGTTCCATGCCCTGCTCAATATCGCGCAGGTTGAGTATTTTTTCTTCAAGCCCTGGAAAAGCCATTTTAAGCTGACGCGAAGAAGCCCCTTCTATGTGAATGGCCTGCAGCTTCCCTTCCAGCACGGCAATATGCAGCGTGCCTCCTGACAAATCCTGCTCGGTCAGAAATGCGCGACTGGTAATATATCCGCGGCTGATATACCAGTCAGAAATATCACGCGTGAGATTATTGATCTTCGCCATGCCGAGGCATTGATTAATATAGGGAGTGATTAATCTGTTCTGGTCACGCACGGAAAGCAGCGTGGCGTTATCAATAACGATTTGGCGGATTGTAAAACAGGGGCCCTGCTCTGGCCCCACTGCAGGGCTTGCCAGCCGGGGCTTGAGGCTTCGCTGGATCTCTTCGCGCTGCTGCTGGTTTTGCAGCAGTAAATCCTGCTGCTGTTGGAGAACCGTATCCCTGTCGGCAGGCGTTAGCGGTGCGGCATAGCTCAAAGGATAATAAGATAGCGCGTACAAAAGAACGGCTTTATGGTAGTGGCGCATAAAGTTAAAGTAAGTTTTTTGTCATTTCATTTAAGTATGCCAGCCCACACTCAAATAAGAAAAGTCTTAAATTAAAATCCTATTATTATTGGTAGTTAATTTGCGATAAGTCTATTTTAAAATTTAAGATAAGTGACATGAAAATAACTAACTGTTTTTAATAAAAATGATAAGAAAACAAAAAGTCGTTCGAATAACCATCAACAATAAAATAAAAAGAAGTCAGAAAAGAAAAAAGGCCACACATTTTCATATGCAGCCTTTTTGATGAACGGGTGGAGATTAATCCACGCTTGCACCGCCGCTAATGCGGAACTTGATGTTGACGGTAATGCCCTGCCCTGGCTTACCGCTTTCGTAGCGCCATTTTTTCATCGCCTGCTTAACCTCACGTTCGAACATATTCGCAGGCTGAGCGGAAAGAATCTCCACGTTGTTCACGCGGCCGTCCGCATCCACGTCAAACTTCACGCGTACGTTGCCATCCATGCGCAGCGCAAAGGCACGCGCCGGGTACTGAGGCCTGTCGCGGCTGAGCACACGTGGCCCGGTATTCACCGACGGTGCCGGTGCTGCTGGCGCCGGTTTTGCCGCCGGGGTTGGCGATGGCTGTGCCGGAGCGTTGTTTTCAAACGGAGAAGCCGCCCGAGTTTCAACCGGCTTAACTTCACGCTTCGGCTGCTCGACTTTTTTCACCGGTTTAGGCTTCGGCTTGGGTTTAGGCTCCGGCTTGTGGATGACCACCGGGGCTTCTTTCGGCGGCTCAGGAATCGGTTCTGGCTCTGGTTCAGGCTCGGGTTCCGCTACCGGCTGTGGCGGGGGCGGAACAACCGCAGGCTCAAGGTCAGCCGGAGCGACCATCGTGACGCTGATGGGCTGCGAAGGCGCTGGGGACTCAATAACCTGATGTACCGAGGTGTAGAGCAACCCGGCCACAACGGCACCATGAATCCCGACGGAGAGAAGAGTCGGCCACGGAAAGCGGCGAGGTAAATCAAGGGTCATTGACGTCATAATGGTTTCAGTATCTTTAAGAGACGACAATTTTAAATGCAAATAGCAATCATATTCAACAACGCATCGTCCTGAGAGGCATTTTTTCCTGCTCACTAAGCACTTTTCCCTTAATTATCTCAAGGATTTAACATCCTGTTTATCTTTCAATTGCAGTCTGCACGGCATTCACTTACCGTGGTTTACAACCCAACATCAAGAAGGAAGTGTGCCCGTGTTGTACGTCATTTATGCTGAAGATATTGCCGACTCGCTGGAAAAACGTCTGTCGGTCCGCCCTGCTCACCTTGCCCGTCTCCAGCTGCTGCGCGATGAAGGCCGCTTGCTCACCGCAGGCCCGATGCCAGCCGTCGACAGCAACGACCCTGGCGCGGCAGGTTTCACAGGGTCAACGGTGATTGCCGAGTTTGCCTCCCTTGAAGAGGCAAAGGCCTGGGCTGACGCCGACCCGTATGTCGCCGCAGGCGTGTACGCTCATGTTGCAGTGAAGCCTTTCAAGAAAGTGTTCTGATTTGCGGTGAAGCGAGCCTGCCGTGAGCAGGCTCACTAGGGAATCAGGTTTCCGGCGTCAGCAAATGCTTATGGCGAAAACTGTCCCGATCGAGGGGGCGCGAGAAAAGATAGCCTTGTGCCATTCTGACATTGTTATTGAACAGCATTTGCATCTGCGAAAAGGTTTCCACCCCTTCGGCAATAACATCCACTTCACTCTCCTGCGCACGTCTGACAATACGCAGCGTTTCCTCACTGCACGTCGCCTTGAAACAGGAGCGGTCGAGCTTAATGAAGTTCGTATCCACCTGGGCCAGCCTGTCCTGCAGCTGCTCAACGCTGTGAATATCATCCCACGCCAGCAAGAAGCCAGCCTCGCGAAGGCGAACGGCATTTTCACGCCCGGCGTCATCTAACGGAAGATGGTTATCCGTTATCTCAAACACGATGCGCTGCACGGGCACAGAGCGCTGCACTGCGAGGGCAATAACCCGTCCGGCGAAACCGACGTCATTCAACTGCACGGGTGAAAGATTAAGGTGCATTAAATAGCTGCTGTTATGCGGCATGATGACGTCTTTCATGTAGCTAAAAGCCGTGGCGATAATATGCTCACCCAAAGAAACGATGCCGCCGTTGTCTTCCAGACGGTGAATAAACAGATCCGGGGCGACAAGGGCCCGGCGATGCACGCCCCGGATGAGCATTTCGGTTCCGACACACTTAAAACTTGATGTGTCGAAAATAGGCTGTAGCAACGACTCAAAAGCCATGCTGAAGTTATTCTTCATCACGCGATTAACGATGAACTCAGCGCTTTTCTCCATGTAACAACTCCTTAGTGCAGGCTTTTCTTAGCTGGTCGCGATAACCACTTTATTTTTACCACTGGATTTTGCCTTATAAAGCAGCCTGTCAGCTTTCTCGATAAGCGCCTCGTAGCCCTCTCCGCGCCACGGGCAAACCCCTCCGCTGAAGGTGACGGTCAGTCCTTGCTCACGCCAGGTTTTACTTTCCACCTGTTTACGCCAGCACTCCATAATTTCCATGGCTTTAACCTGATTATCGGAGAAGTAAATAAAGGCAATTTCTTCCCCGCCGTAACGATAAAGCTTCGCGTAATCGTCCAGCAGCCCCATGCCCATATCAGCGATAACTTTCAAAACCGTGTCGCCAACAAGATGACCGTATCCGTCGTTTATTTTTTTGAAGTTATCAATATCGATAATTCCGAGGCTAAAGGGAGCTTTACGGGTTAATAAATAATTAATATCATTATCAAAGCTTCGACGATTAAGCAGGCCGGTGAGACCATCCGTTAGTGAAGCACTTTTTGCACTTTTAATTTGCTGACTGCTTTCATTAATCTCATTTAAAATTTGCTTATCTACATCATTCTTTAACTCAAGCCGACCAAAGCGCATCATCGAAACGATATCCACGATCATCGATTTGATGGAATGGCGCATAAAGACCCACAACAATGAATAAATGGTCAGGCAGAAGGCGAATGCCACCCAAATAACCCAGACATAGTAGAAGGTGTGCTCATCTATTACTTTATCCTTAACGGTAAAGACGACAAACCAGTCGGGGTTAGAGAAAGAATAATAGTAATAACGCTTGCTGGTGACGTTGTCGTGAAATGAACCAAGTCCGTTGGTCATTCGCTCAATGGCTGCCTGCGGGACAGTCGGGGTGCCTATTGCATCGCTGTCTGCATCCAGGATGGCTCGCCCCTGGCGATCGACAATCGAGAAGTGCCCTTCACTCGGGCTCTCAAGCTGGCGCAGCACGTAGCTCATATTGATCAGATTCAGATCCATAGCAAACACGCCATAGCGCTCGCCTTTATCGTCATGCAGCAGTTTGGCAATCGTCACCACCGGCGATTTATCTATCGCATTAGCATAAATTTGGGAGTAGTTAACAAATGAGTTTTTCGCACTAAGGCGTTCGTACCAGTCTCGCCCCGCTAGAATATAATTACTGTCGACGTAAGATTTGGGGATACTGTTATAACGGCCATCGCGCGTAGCAATAATATACCCTGAAACGACAGGCAGCATTGAGATTGACGTCGTGAGTTTTTTCTCCAGTTCTTCGTCTTCAGACTTGACCAGTGCCTCAACGTAATTGTTATTCAGCATAATAGAGTTTTGCCATAGCGCATTCTCTAAGGTTTTTAGCTGCTGCTCCAGGTAGAACGTTGCAATATTGTGAACAAAACCCTCGCTCTCTTCATTTAACGTGGTTTTCTGGTGATTATAACTTACATAGGAGATTATTGAGCTAAAAACAATTAGCACGGCAACAATAATAACAAACAGAAAGTTAATTCTCCTGGAGTAAGAGAAATCCTTTTTAATTAAATCACTAATCACTTATTCAGACATCCTGGAGATATAAGAAAAATCGCGAGGATTATGACGTTATTTTTTGCCCGGATGATGATCACGATCATTTTAAAAACAAACTTCCGCCGTTTGGAACGGTAATTTCCGGCCAAAAGGAAGGCTTATTTCCTGGTTTACTCTAAGGGGGAGAAGAATTTTTTGATGGGCACCGCACGCGGTGCCCGATGCTTATGCCCAGCGATCGTGGATGGCAAACAGCAATGAATTACGCTGCTGGTTCACCAGGCACTTGCGAATGGCATGAATGCGCATATTGCGCCGTGACTGACTTTCCAGCCAACGCGCCCTGCGTTTTTGCGTTTGACGCTGCATCCGCCAACGCCCGACTTCCGTTCTGCTACGCCTCATTTCTATGACTCAATTTTCCAAAAAAGACGCGCCATTATAGAACCTTCTGCCGGGCAAACCATCCGTTTTGCGTATACTTTTAGTGTTAAGCAATGAAAGTTCTGCGTACACTCTCAACTCTTCGGTTTCAAAAGGATTTTTAAGGCATGACAACCTTCTATACCGTGGTGAGCTGGCTGGTTATTCTCGGCTACTGGCTGCTTATCGCTGGCGTTACGCTGCGAATATTGATGAAACGCCGGGCCGTACCTTCGGCAATGGCCTGGCTGCTTATCATCTATATTCTGCCGCTGGTCGGGATTATTGCCTATCTTTCGGTGGGGGAACTGCACCTGGGCAAACGCCGTGCAGAGCGCGCCCGCGCCATGTGGCCTTCAACCGCCAAATGGCTAAAGGACCTGAAGAACTGCAAGCATATCTTCGCCTCAGAAACCAGCGAGGTGGCCAGCTCGCTGTTCCAGCTCTGTGAGCGTCGCCAGGGTATCGCCGGCGTGAAGGGCAATCAGCTACAGCTGCTGACAAGCTCAGATGACACCATGCAGGCGCTGATCCGCGATATTCAGCTAGCGCGCCATAACATCGAGATGGTGTTCTATATCTGGCAGCCTGGCGGCATGGCCGACCAGGTAGCAGAGTCGCTGATGGCCGCAGCTCGTCGTGGTATTCACTGCCGGCTGATGCTCGACTCTGCCGGCAGCGTGGCCTTCTTCCGTAGCCCGTGGGCGAACATGATGCGCAACGCGGGCATCGAAGTTGTCGAGGCGCTAAAAGTTAACCTGATGCGTGTTTTCCTGCGCCGTATGGACCTGCGCCAGCACCGCAAAATGGTGATGATCGATAACTACATTGCCTATACCGGCAGCATGAACATGGTGGATCCTCGTTTCTTCAAGCAGGATGCCAACGTGGGCCAGTGGGTCGACCTGATGGCGCGTATGGAAGGCCCGGTCGCCACCGCAATGGGCATCGTTTACTCCTGCGACTGGGAGATAGAGACCGGCAAACGCATTCTCCCTCCGCCGCCGGATGAAAACATCATGCCGTTTGAAGAAGCGAGCGGTCATACGATCCATACCATTGCCTCTGGCCCTGGCTTCCCGGAGGATTTGATTCATCAGGCGTTGCTTACGTCCGTCTACGCGGCGCGCGAATACCTGATAATGACTACCCCTTACTTCGTACCGAGTGATGATTTGCTGCATGCGATTTGCACCGCGGCTCAGCGAGGCGTGGACGTCAGCATTATTGTCCCGCGTAAAAACGATTCTCTACTGGTCGGCTGGGCAAGCCGCGCCTTCTTTACCGAACTGCTTGCCGCAGGTGTGAAGATTTATCAGTTTGAAGGGGGCCTGCTTCACACCAAGAGCGTGCTGGTTGACGGCCAGCTAAGCCTGGTGGGCACCGTGAACCTGGATATGCGCAGCCTGTGGCTCAACTTTGAGATTACGCTGGTCATCGATGATGAAGGTTTTGCCGGTGATTTAGCGGCAGTGCAGGACGACTATATTTCCCGTTCACGGCTGTTGGACGCGCATTTATGGCTAAAACGCCCGCTGTGGCAGCGTATGACCGAGCGACTGTTTTACTTCTTTAGTCCGTTGCTGTAAAACGTGGCGCATCAGCACTCGATAAGTGGATGTAGAGATGGAAATGGATCTGAATAACCGCCTGACCGAAGACGAGACTTTAGAGCAGGCGTACGACATATTTCTCGAACTCGCGGGCGATAACCTCGACCCTGCCGACATTATTCTTTTCAATCTGCAGTTCGAGGAGCGCGGCGGTGCTGAGCTGTTTGATCCTGCCGAAGACTGGCAGGAGCACGTCGACTTCGACCTGAACCCGGACTTCTTCGCAGAAGTGGTTATCGGGCTGGCCGACACCGACGGCGGCGAGCTAAACGATATCTTCGCTCGCGTTCTGCTGTGCCGCGAGAAAGACCACAAGCTTTGCCACATCCTGTGGCGTGAGTGATACTGAAGCAATAATCTGACGCGGCCTTCTGGCCGCGTCAGATTGATGACAAACAGCCGAAAAACGTGGTTTTCGACTGTTTGGGGCAAACCAGAGAACATTATTCATTGTTTTTGTTAGACCTGGGCTCGGACTTTTTTAGAGCAATGAACTTTATCAGCAGCCTCACGCGGCCTTCTGGCCGCGTTATTATTTCTCGTTCGGCGGTAAATGCTCCCCACACGTTTTGCAGTAGTGCGCGTTAGCGGCATGATCCTGCTGATGGCATCGCACACACTCCCTCGCCGATCTTCTTCTTTGCATATCCTGTGACATTTGAGCCGTTAAAATCCCGGTAGGGATAGCTATCACCGAATAACCAATCAAAATCAGCAGCGAGGCAACGAAGCGGCCCAGCGCGGTATGCGGCACAATATCGCCGTAGCCGACGGTTGTCACCGTGACTACCGCCCAGTAGACCGCGACGCCCAGGCTGGTAAAGCCGTTAGCCTTCCCTTCTATGCCGTACATCAGCGCGCCCGCCGCGACCATCACAATGGCAATAAACGAGTAGAACAGGATCAGCTGGTTGCTGGCGTTAAGCAGGCTGCGCCAGAGGCTTTTGAGCGCCGGCATATAGCGCAGAAGCTTCAGTATGCGCAGCACGCGAATGGCTCGCATGGCTCGCCAGGCAAAATAGTAATGGATAGCAAATTCGGGCCACAGCCACAGCACATATAGCGGCAGCATGGTCGCCAGGTCAATAATGCCCCAGAAGCTGAACACATAGCGGACGGGTTTAGGCCAGGTCAACACTCGCAGCAGGTATTCGCAGGTGAACAGCAGCGTGAAGATGATTTCCAGCCAGATAAAGAGCTGCCATTCGCCGAACGTGAGCCTCGGGTCGTTCCCTACGCTTGATTCGGTAAATACAACGGCAACGCTGAGCAACGCCAGCAGGCCGCAAAACGCCTCAAACCGGCGCCCGGAACGGGTATTTTGATCAAACAGAAAGTGGTAAAGCAGCGCTCGAAGTGAAGAGATGTTCCCTGACACAGCAATCCTCGCATAAAGAAAGGGCCAGCTCGGTGCTGGCCCCTGGCGAGATTATAGCGGGTCGACCTTCAGACAGGAAACCGCATGGCGGAAACTACCTTCCAGTACCGGACGCGTTTTGGCACATTCCGGGCCTGCAATCGGGCAGCGGGTGCGGAACACGCAGCCTGACGGCGGGTTAATTGGCGACGGTAGCTCCCCTTCCAGCAGCTGGATGGTTTTGTTCTTTTCCAGATCCGGATCGGGAATTGGTACCGCTGACATCAGCGCTTTGGTGTAAGGATGCAGCGGGTTGTGATAAACCTCGTCATAGGTGCCGAGTTCTACCGCATGGCCCAGGTACATGACCAGAACACGATCGGAGATGTGCTTTACCACCGCGAGATCGTGGGCGATGAAGATAAGCGACAGCCCCATTTCACGCTGCAGCTTCTGCAGCAGGTTAACCACCTGTGCCTGGATGGAAACGTCCAGCGCGGAGACCGGCTCATCACAGATAATGAGTTTAGGCTCCAGGATCAGCGCCCGCGCAATACCGATACGCTGACACTGGCCGCCGGAAAACTCATGCGGGTAGCGGTTAACCAGGTTTGGCAGCAGACCCACTTTCATCATCATCGCCTTCACGCGGTCGCGAACTTCCTGCTTAGGCATTTTCGGATGATAGGTCAGCAGCGGCTCGGCAATAATGTCGCCGATGTTCATGCGCGGGTTCAGCGAGGCCAGAGGATCCTGGAAAATCATCTGAATGTCGCTCCGTACGTCGCGCCACTCTTCCGGCTTCATGCCCAGAAGATCTTTGCCAAGCCAGGCCACGCGCCCCTCGGTCGCTTTCACCAGGCCAATGATGGCGCGGGCAAACGTCGACTTGCCACAGCCGGACTCGCCCACCACGCCGAGGGTCTCCCCTTCGTACAGGCGAAGCGTAACGCCATCAACGGCTTTCAGCGTTTTTGAAGGCTGCCAGAACCATTGCTTACCGTCTTTGATGTCAAAGTGCACCTTCAGGTCAGCGATTTCTAACAGAACTTTTCTCTCTTCCGCAACGGTGCTCATGCTAATTCCTCCACCGGTCTAAAGCAGGCACGCAGGCGGCCATCACCAAACTGCTCCAGTGGCGGAGCACTATTACACGCTTCCATCGCAAACTGGCAGCGAGGCTGGAACGGACATCCCTGCGGCAAACGCAGCAGGTTCGGTGGGTTACCCGGGATGGTGAGCAGAGCCTCACCTTCCGCATCCAGGCGCGGCACCGCGTTCAGCAGGCCAATGGAGTAAGGGTGAACCGGCTTGTAGAACACGTCACGCGCGTTGCCGTATTCCATTGTACGCCCGGCATACATCACCAGCACTTTGTCGCAGATACCGGCCACCACGCCCAGGTCGTGGGTGATCATAATGATCGCCGTGTTGAACTCGCGCTTCAGCTCGTTCAGCAGCGTCATGATCTGCGCCTGAACGGTAACGTCCAGCGCCGTGGTAGGTTCGTCAGCAATCAGCAGTTTTGGCCGGCACAGCAGCGCCATCGCAATCATCACGCGCTGACGCATCCCGCCGGAGAATTCATGCGGGAACATGCGCATACGCTTACGCGCTTCCGGCATTTTTACCGCATCCAGCATCCGCACAGACTCTTCAAACGCTTCCGCTTTACCGAGTTTCTTGTGCAGCATCAGCACTTCCATCAGCTGCTCGCCCACGCGCATGTATGGGTTCAGCGAGGTCATTGGATCCTGGAAAATCATCGAAATTTGCTCGGCACGCAGGCGGTTAAGCTGCGATTCCGGCAGGTTCAGGATCTCTTTGCCGTTGAATTTAGCGGAGCCGCCAATGCGACCGTTGGCCGCCAGCAGGCCCATCAGGGCAAAGGCCGTCTGCGACTTGCCGGAGCCGGACTCACCTACGATACCGAGGGTTTCACCCGCACGCAGGCTAAAGTTGAGGTCGTTTACCGCCGTGACGTCACCGTCTGGCGTGCCAAAGGTCACGCGCAGATCTTTAACGTCAAGCAATGCCTCAGATTTGCTCAGTGGAGCGGCCACCGGAGAGGTTTCAATCGTACTCATGGAGCGACTCCTTAACGATCTTTCGGGTCGAGGGCATCACGCAGGCCATCGCCGATAAAGTTAAAACAGAACAGCGTAATCACCAGGAAGCCTGCCGGGAACAGCAGCAGCCACGGTGATACCTCCATGGAGTTCGCACCATCACTCAGCAATGCGCCCCAGCTGCTCAAAGGCTCCTGCGTGCCGAGGCCCAGGAAGCTCAGGAAAGATTCGAACAGGATCATACTTGGTACCAGCAGCGAGGCGTAAACCACCACCACGCCCAGTACGTTCGGCACGATGTGACGCAGAACGATGTTAATCGTAGAAACACCGCCCACGTGAGCCGCTTCGATAAACTCTTTGCGTTTCAGGCTCAGGGTCTGGCCGCGCACGATACGCGCCATATCCAGCCAGGACACCATACCGATAGCCACGAAGATAAGCAGGATGTTTTGCCCGAAGAAAGTCACCAGCAGAATAACGAAGAACATGAACGGGAAGGAGTTCAGGATCTCCAGCAGGCGCATCATTACGGAGTCGATTTTACCGCCGAGATAACCGGCCAGGCAGCCGTAAAGCGTCCCAACGATTACCGCAACCAGCGCAGCAGAAATACCGACCATCAGGGAGATACGCCCCCCGATAGCCACGCGCACCAGCAAATCACGGCCCGAAGAGTCAGTACCGAAGTAGTGCCCGGACGCCAGATCGGGTGCGGCCGACATCATGCCCCAGTCGGTATCAAAGTAGCTAAACTGCGACAGGAGCGGCGCAAACGCCACGAACAAAGCAATCACCGTCAGTACGAACAGGCTGGTGATCGCCGCGCGGTTATGGATAAAACGGCGACGCGCATCCTGCCAAAGGCTACGGCCTTCAACTTCCAGTTTTTCACTGAAGTTTTCCAGCGCCTCGCTGTTTTTCTTAGTCAACATTATGGCCACTCCAGCTTAGTAACGGATTTTCGGGTCGATGACGGCATACAGCACGTCGACCACCGCGTTGAACAGAATCGTCAGCGCACCGACCAGAATGGTCAGGCTGAGAACCAGTGAATAGTCACGGTTCAGCGCCCCGTTAACAAACAGCTGTCCGATACCCGGCAAGCCATAAATCGTTTCAATAACCATGGAGCCAGTGATGATCCCAACGAATGCAGGCCCGAGGTACGACAGTACCGGCAGCAGTGCTGGCTTCAGGGCATGACGCAGCACAATACGACGCATCGGCAGGCCTTTAGCGCGCGCGGTGCGGATAAAGTTAGAGTGCAGGACTTCAATCATTGAACCGCGGGTAATACGCGCGATGCTGGCAATGTAAGCCAGAGACAGCGCGATCATCGGCAGTATCATGTACTTCGGCGCGCCCCCGTTCCAGCCGCCACCGGGCAGCCATTTGAGGGTAATCGCGAAGACCAGAACCAGCAACGGAGCCACCACGAAGCTGGGAATGACCACCCCCGTCATGGCAAAGCCCATTACCGTGTAATCCCATTTCGTGTTTTGATTCAGCGCCGCAACCACGCCCGCCGTTACGCCCAGCACAATGGCAAAGATGAAGGCGGCTGCGCCTAATTTAGCGGAAACCGGGAAGCTTGAAGCAACCAGGTCATTGACTGAATAGTCTTTGTATTTAAATGACGGGCCAAAATCCCCGTGCGCCAGCTGTTTTAAATAGCTGAAGTATTGGGTGGTTATCGGATCGTTCAGGTGATACTTCGCTTCGATGTTCGCCATTACTTCTGGCGGCAGCGTACGTTCGCCGGTAAAAGGGCTCCCCGGTGCGAGACGCATCATAAAGAAGGAGATCGTTATAAGAATAAAGAGTGTCGGAATTGCTTCCAGACAACGACGTAGAATAAATTTCAACATTGCCCGTACCTTCTGGCCTGTGCCTTTGCAGTGCGATGTAAATAAGACACGATGGGGCAGAACTTAGCCACTGGCCAAAAGCCGGTGAGCCCTGCCCCACGAATTGCCATTAATGTTTGATAATGTACAAGTCACGTACGTAGACATTATCCATCGGGTCTTTACCGGTGTAACCACCCACCCACGGCTTAACCAGACGGGCGTTAACGTAGTAGTAAACCGGCACGATGGCTGAGTCTTTATCAAGCTGTTGCTCAGCTTTCTCATACAGCGCGGTACGCTGTGCTTCATCGGTCACTTTCAGGGTGTCGGCAATGATTTTATCGAACGCCGGGCTCTTATAGTGCGCGGTGTTGTTAGAGCTGTCGGACAGCATGGTGTTCAGGAAGGAAGTCGGTTCGTTGTAGTCCGCACACCAGCCAGCACGCGCCACGTCGAAGGTACCCTGATGACGGGTATCCAGGAAGGTTTTCCACTCCTGGTTTTCCAGCTTGACGTTCACACCCAGGTTTTTCTGCCAGATAGACGCCACGGCGATAGCCAGCTTCTTGTGCAGATCTGAGGTGTTGTACAGCAGGTTGAAGGTCAGCGGCTTGTCTTTGGTGTAACCCGCTTCGGCCAGCAGTTTTTTGGCTTCTTCGTTACGTTTGTCCTGAGACCAGGTGAACCACTCTGGCGGGGTCAGTTTCGCGCCATCGGTGTAAGGTGGGGTGTAACCATAAGCAGGCAGATCGCCCTGGTTTTTCACTTTGTTCACGATGATGTCACGATCCAGGCCCAGCTTCAGAGCAGCACGTACGCGAGGATCGGTAAACGGTGCTTTCTGGTTGTTGATCTCGTAGTAGTAGGTGCACAGGTACGGATCGGCGTGAACTTCAGTTGGGATTTCTTTTTTCAGTTTCTGGAACAGCTCAATCGGCAGGTTGTTGTACGTCATGTCGATTTCACCGCTGCGGTAGCGGTTTACGTCTGTTACTTCAGAAGAGATTGGCAGGTAGGTGACCTGGTTAATCACGGTTTTCGCGTTATTCCAGTAGTTGGTGTTACGCACCAGAACGATACGTTCGTTCACCACCCAATCTTTTAATTTGTATGCACCGTTGGTCACGATGTTAGCAGGCTGGGTCCACTTGTCGCCGAATTTCTCAACGGTGGCTTTCGGCACTGGAGATACGGATGGGTGAACCAGCAGCTTATAGAAGTAAGGAACCGGCTCGCTCAGCGTGACTTCCAGAGTGTGGTCATCGATGGCTTTCACGCCCAGATCGCTGGTCGGCTTCTTACCGGCAATAATATCGTCGATATTCGCAAGGTGGCCGTACTGCAGATAGCTGGAGTAAGGCGAAGCGGTTTTCGGGTCAGCCAGGCGCTGCCAGCTGTATACGAAGTCCTGTGCAGTCACAGGGTCGCCGTTGGACCATTTGGCGTCTTTACGCAGATGGAAAGTCCAGACTTTAAAGTCTTTGTTATCCCATGATTCTGCCACGCCCGGAGACGGGTGGCCCTGCAGGTCGCTTACCAGCAGACCTTCAAACAGGTCACGGCTGATGTTTGACTCTGGCACGCCTTCGATTTTGTGCGGATCAAGAGATTGTGGTTCTGAGCCGTTGTTACGAACCAGATCTTGTTTCTCTGCCAATTGCACACCGGCCGGGACGTCCGCCGCCATAGCGACATTGCCGGCAATAAGCGCAGTTAAAATGCCTGCTGCAATCAGGCTTTTTTTAGTGATATTTGTCATTGTGTTGGTACTCCACTCATTATAATTACCGGCCCGAAAGCCAGCCTCTTCCCCTAGGGGTCCCTTACAGCGCAGGAGCGTTAAGCGTCCGTACGGGATGCTGCTTTTACTTCTCGCTATCACCGACTTTATTTTCGGGCCGTTCTCTAATGACGGCCTCATTACGTCGATTCTGTTCTACCGCCGATTGCGTGTTCGACGGCCATTAATCTTTTTATTCCGCTGGTAATGATGACGCGGCGTAATCAAACTCATCTGCAAAATAAACGTTTTTCAGCGAATTGTTTTGCCCGGAAAGTATCAAAAGCGTCACATACCCGCCAATACAATTTGCAAATTTGTTAACCATTTCTCCTTTATGGAGAGAATGTGGGGAAAGCGATGCGTGACAGGGCCCAGAGAAAACTCAATCATGATCTTGATAATCATGGAGTTAACCTGATATCACCGCACTGGAAGGGAGGTCAGTCTCTTACCCGCTTCATCACTCACAAAAAATTAACAATTGATTATTTTTTAGCACATTCCTCTGCGGGAAGGCATGAATTACTAATATCATCTCAATAAACCCGCAGCAAGCCTGATTGCGTAACGGCAGCGAAATATCATTTCGATCGCCACTTTTCTGTACAACATGTTACAAGGTCAACCGCTAATGTACGGTTTTCCAAAGCATTTTCTTATGAAAGATTCGCATTTGCTTTTGCGAAAATGAGGGCAAGACGAGGAGGCGTTTTTCTCTACAGAAAGAAAAAAAGCAGAAGAGAGATTCTGCTTTTTCATTTGAAAGTGGCAGCGGAATTAACTTAACAATCCAGGGAAGATAGCTTTCATTCCGGTGACAATAAATTCGATACCGAGCGCCATCAGCAAAAGCCCCATGATACGGGTGATCACGTTGATACCCGTTTGCCCCAGCATACGAACGAGCCACGGCGCAATTCGGAACAGCAACCAGCAGCAGAAGGCAAACAGCGCAATGGCGAGAGAGAAGCCCAGCAGATGCCCCCAGTTATGGTAGCGGCTCCCCCAAACGATGGTCGAACTGATGGCCCCCGGCCCCGCCATCAGCGGCAAAGCCAGCGGCACAACGCCGACGCTTTCACGAATGGCGCTCTCAGACTTTTCTTGCTTATTCTGCTTATCCTCACCCAGCTTGCCGCTTATCATCGACATCGCAATAGTGACCACCAGAATACCGCCAGCGATACGGAATGAGTCTATAGAGATACCAAAGACTTGCAGAATGCCGTCACCCAAAAAGAGTGAAGTCCAGAGAATAATTGCCACGGACAGATTGGCCGTGAGGTTGGTTTTATTTCTCGCCGCCGCAGTCTGGTAACTGGTCATACTAATAAAAACGGGAATAATCCCTACCGGGTTGACCAGGGCAAACATCCCGATAAAGAACTTAATATAGGTTGGCAGGTCGAAAATGGATTGAGCCACGCAAAACTCCGCAAATGAACAAAGCAAAATCAGGCGTAATGTAATGGAAAAACACCCCCGCCGCTACGCTATTTCCCTGCGCAATCGACGTCTGCAGCAAGTAATTTTAGCGCAATGACGAACTGTTACCCGAATGTTGAATTTGTGGTACTTTGTTTCGACGTTGCTGTGACTAACTTTTTAAAGATTTATCAACCACCTGGATAGCGCCTGCTGAATGGTGTCAGCATGAAATAGTTGTGATTTGGATCACGAAAAAGCTACTCAGAAGTGGGTACTCTTGGACACATCTGAAGAGCAGGTTTTCCACTAACACGGCTTATTCAGATGAGGCTCTTTTAGTAAATCAGCGCATGAATCCAGGTATTTAGTACGGTGCCGTTTCGTCTTAAACACGCATTCTGTGGCTGCTGACTATACTGTCGACTCGCGCAGCTTATTTACTAAAAGAGTTTAACATTATCAGGAGAGCATTATGGCTGTAACTAATGTCGCGGAACTGAACGCCCTCGTCGAGCGCGTAAAGAAAGCCCAGCGTGAATATGCCAACTTTACTCAAGAGCAAGTCGATAAGATCTTCCGTGCTGCCGCCCTGGCCGCTGCCGACGCTCGAATCCCCCTGGCTAAATTAGCCGTCGCCGAATCCGGTATGGGTATCGTCGAAGATAAAGTGATTAAAAACCACTTCGCTTCCGAATATATCTATAACGCTTATAAAGATGAGAAAACCTGTGGTGTGCTGTCTGAAGATCATACCTTCGGTACCATCACTATCGCTGAACCTATCGGCATCATCTGCGGTATCGTGCCAACCACTAACCCAACGTCTACCGCTATCTTCAAATCTTTGATCAGCCTGAAGACCCGTAACGCCATCATCTTCTCGCCACACCCACGCGCTAAAGATGCGACCAACAAAGCAGCAGACATCGTGCTGCAGGCTGCTATCGCTGCCGGTGCACCAAAAGATCTGATCGGTTGGATCGACCAGCCTTCCGTAGAACTGTCTAACGCCCTGATGCACCACCCGGATATCAATATGATCCTGGCGACCGGTGGCCCAGGCATGGTTAAAGCAGCTTACAGCTCCGGTAAACCTGCTATCGGCGTTGGCGCCGGTAACACCCCGGTTGTGGTTGACGAAACCGCAGACATCAAACGTGTTGTTGCTTCCATTCTGATGTCCAAAACCTTCGATAACGGCGTTATATGTGCTTCCGAGCAGTCCGTCATCGTTGTTGACTCTGCTTATAACGCAGTGCGTGAACGTTTCGCTACCCACGGCGGCTACCTGCTGCAGGGTAAAGAGCTGAAAGCCGTGCAGGACATCATCCTGAAAAATGGCGCGCTGAACGCTGCTATCGTCGGTCAGCCAGCCACCAAAATTGCTGAACTGGCCGGGTTCACCGTACCAGCAGACACCAAAATCCTCATCGGCGAAGTGTCCGTTGTCGACGAGTCTGAACCTTTCGCTCACGAAAAACTGTCTCCGACGCTGGCCATGTACCGTGCCAAGAACTTCGAAGACGCCGTCATCAAAGCGGAAAAACTGGTTGAGATGGGCGGCATCGGCCATACCTCTTGCCTGTACACTGACCAGGACAACCAGCCTGAGCGCGTTAAGTTCTTCGGCGACAAAATGAAGACCGCACGTATTCTGATTAACACCCCGGCTTCTCAGGGGGGTATCGGCGACCTGTATAACTTCAAGCTGGCCCCTTCCCTGACGCTGGGTTGTGGTTCATGGGGTGGTAACTCCATCTCTGAAAACGTGGGTCCTAAGCACCTGATCAACAAGAAAACCGTTGCTAAGCGAGCTGAGAACATGTTGTGGCATAAACTTCCGAAATCTATCTACTTCCGCCGTGGCTCCCTGCCAATTGCGCTGGACGAAGTGATTACTGATGGCCACAAACGTGCGCTGATCGTGACCGACCGCTTCCTGTTCAACAACGGCTATGCGGACCAGATCACTTCCGTGCTGAAAGCCTCTGGTGTCGAAACCGAAGTCTTCTTTGAGGTTGAAGCTGACCCAACGCTGACCGTTGTTCGCAAAGGCGCAGAGCTGGCAAACTCCTTCAAACCAGACGTTATCATCGCGCTGGGCGGCGGCTCCCCGATGGATGCAGCCAAAATCATGTGGGTGATGTACGAACACCCGGAAACCCACTTCGAAGAACTGGCGCTGCGCTTTATGGACATCCGTAAACGTATCTACAAGTTCCCGAAAATGGGCGTAAAAGCGAAGATGATTGCGGTGACCACCACGTCCGGTACCGGTTCTGAAGTCACACCGTTTGCGGTTGTTACCGACGATGCTACCGGCCAGAAATACCCGCTGGCTGACTATGCGCTGACCCCAGATATGGCGATTGTTGATGCCAACCTGGTGATGGATATGCCTAAGTCGCTCTGCGCCTTCGGCGGTCTGGATGCGGTGACCCACGCGCTGGAAGCTTACGTTTCCGTCCTGGCAAGCGAATTCTCTGACGGCCAGGCTCTGCAAGCGCTGAAACTGCTGAAAGAAAACCTGCCAGCTTCCTATAATGAAGGCTCTAAAAATCCGGTTGCCCGCGAGCGCGTTCACAACGCAGCGACTATCGCCGGCATCGCGTTTGCAAACGCCTTCCTGGGCGTGTGTCACTCAATGGCGCACAAGCTGGGTTCTCAGTTCCACATTCCTCACGGTCTGGCAAACGCCCTGCTTATCTCCAACGTTATCCGCTATAACGCGAATGACAACCCAACCAAGCAGACTGCTTTCAGCCAGTACGACCGCCCACAGGCGCGTCGCCGCTACGCTGAAATCGCTGACCATCTGGGTCTGACCGCAGCGGGTGACCGTACCGCGGCTAAGATCGAGAAACTGCTGGCATGGCTGGATTCTATCAAGGCTGAACTGGGTATTCCTAAGTCCATCCGCGAAGCGGGCGTACAGGAAGCAGACTTCCTGGCACACGTCGACAAACTGTCTGAAGATGCGTTTGATGACCAGTGTACCGGGGCTAACCCACGCTATCCGCTGATTTCTGAGCTGAAACAGATTCTGCTGGATACCTACTACGGCCGTGAGTACGTAGAAGGTGCAGCGGCTAAAGAAGCCGCACCTGCAGCAAAAGCTGACAAAAAAGCGAAGAAAACCGCTTAATCATTAGCTCTTAAAACACAAAACCCGCCTCATTCTGGCGGGTTTTTTTATGCGTGGACGCTTTGTACAAGCCGCTATAGCACGCTTAATGCAGGGGCAATGGAGTTACCCCTCTTTTAAATTAACTGCCCTGCATCTCTTGCAGAGAGCCTTTAATTAACGCTTCTTTATAATGTTTACGGCAAACCGAGACGTAACGTTCATTGCCGCCGATCACCACCTGCTCGCCTTCATTATAAGGACGCCCTTCCCGATCGAGACGAAGCACCATGCTTGCTTTACGCCCGCAAAAACAAATCGTTTTCAGCTCAACCAGCTTATCTGACAGCGCCAGCAGATACTGGCTGCCGCTGAATAACTCACCGCGGAAATCCGTACGCAGGCCGTAGCATAAGACGGGGATATCAAGCTCATCGACAACGTCAGATAAAGCATAAACCTGTTCTTTAGATAAGAACTGGCTTTCATCCACCAGCACGCAGTGCACGGGCGCAGATTGCTGCTCTGCACGAATGTCGGCATACAGGTCTGTTGTCGCGTTATAAAGCTTTGCAGGAGACGACAGCCCAATACGCGAACTGACTTTTCCCACACCAAAACGATTATCTATCTCTGCTGTATACACCAACGTGCGCATCCCTCTTTCCTGGTAATTCCACGAGGATTGAAGCAGCGCGGTCGATTTTCCCGCATTCATTGCTGAGTAGTAAAAATAGAGTTGAGCCATTGCACCTGTAGCCTGAATCAAAAGTGTAAATTATGTTTCGGCGGATTGTACCACACTGTACGGCGTCGGTGGATTGCCGATTACCTTGCTAAACATCCGGGTTAATGGCATCAGATATATTAATAAATCCTGCTTATACAGCGGGTAATAGTTGTATACGTGAAGATATGGAACCGCCACGGCAGAAGCCTTCCCGCACGTTTAACGCGCTCTCATGAAATTATTTAGCAGCTCAATTATTATAAATTGTAAACAGCCTGCAGTGGTCATAAACATTAATACCATCGCCCGATATTTGATGATTAATGCAAAATTTCTCTCTTTTTCTGCCTGCAACAAACCCTTTTGATGCCAGGGTTGTTGTCTAAAATTTGAGTCTTAAAGTGCCATTTCGCGTGCCCTGGGAGCCAGAAATTAAGTTAACGGTATTTAAACCGCCGCATATATATCAGCAAATTTTGAATTCCTTACATTCACGGCTATTGCAGAACTTAATATAACGCTCTATTATTAGCTCAAACGTCACCCCCCCAATAATAAGTTTGAGATTACTACAATGAGCGAAGCACTTAAAATTCTGAACAACATCCGTACTCTTCGTGCCCAGGCAAGAGAATGCACCCTGGAAACTCTGGAAGAGATGCTGGAAAAATTAGAAGTTGTAGTTAACGAACGTCGTGAAGAAGAAAACGCGGCAGCCGCTGAAGTTGAAGAGCGCACTCGTAAACTGCAGCAGTACCGTGAAATGCTGATTGCTGACGGTATTGACCCTAATGAACTGCTGAACAGCATTGCTGCTGTTAAATCTGCAGGTAAAGCAAAACGCGCAGCGCGTCCTGCTAAATACCAGTACATCGACGAAAACGGCGAAACTAAAACCTGGACCGGCCAGGGTCGTACGCCAGCAGTTATCAAGAAAGCAATGGATGAGCAAGGTAAGAAGCTGGAAGACTTCCTGCTGTAATCCTCTCAGTGCTGCTTATTAAGATCCCGCTCCGGCGGGATTTTTTATTTCTGACGATCTTCACTTTTCTGTCCCGCCATACCCTTGCCTCAGCAAAACAATCATAAAACAGCTTATTTTTCTTTATTAACGAATCGACTAAATATTTTAGATACAATACCTGTCCTTAAGTACAGTTAATTTCGCTCGCTAATCATCGGGTTAACCCTGCAATGGATTTATCTGACTTTGAGATAATCCTTTTCCTGGATGTATATACTCCATTAGCGTTATCAACAAAAAATGAGACATTACGCAAAGAGTTGAATCCACGCCTGGCATAATGGTTAACCCGGTATACAACCCTCACTCAGGGTGATTATTGAGCCTGCCTTATGTTCGTTTTATCCTCCCTTAAGTAACGCACGACACATTTACTTATCGACTCCACTAAGGCGTTTTATTACTGCCGCCGCCATCCCAATATCGACGTAAACAACCCCTGGGTCATTTTAATCACCATATCATCCTGCGTTTACCGACCAACACGCCCAATGGTCAAATAATGAACGCCACATATTCGTTCCCGGCTGCATTAAAGACAGCGGCTGGCCGTCTCCAGCAAAAACATACCTCGAGGCAGGCTAAAATACCGCGCAGAAACGCAGCTGAGCGGATTTAAGGAGTCAGGGAGAATACCAGAGAGGAAACGTGACCGGCAGCGTACAGGCTTGCTGAAAGCGCTACCGTGCCGGTCACCTTAAATAACCAGGGGGGTTATTTAGACGATATTAATAGATGCACCGCGACCGATGGCGTAATAGACAAAACCGCGCTTGTTGAGTCTTTCAGGATCATAAAGGTTACGACCATCAAAGATAACCGGCTGCTTCAGCGACTTCTTCATCAGATCGAAATCCGGCGCCTTGAAGCTCTGCCATTCGGTACAGACAATTAACGCGTCAGCGCCCTGTAGGGCAGCCTCTTTGGTCCCCATCAGCCTTAAATCGCCGCGGTGGCCATAAATGCGCTGCGTTTCGTCCATCGCTTCAGGATCGTAGGCCTGTACTTCGGCCCCACGTTCCCAAAGCGCTTCGATCAGCACCCGGCTGGACGCTTCTCGCATATCGTCCGTGTTCGGCTTGAAGGAAAGTCCCCAAAGTGCGAAGGTCTTACCTTTCAAATCTTCACCGAAGTGGCGAATCACAAACTCTGGCAGTTTCTGCTTCTGGGCGTAGTTAACCTCTTCCACAGCCTGCAGAATACGTGGCGTGTAGCCAATCTGCTCAGCGGTGCGAATCAGCGCCTGTACGTCTTTAGGGAAGCATGAACCGCCATAGCCGCAGCCTGGGTAGATAAAGCTGTAGCCGATACGGGAGTCGGAGCCGATCCCCATGCGCACTTTTTCAACGTCAGCCCCAAGCCGCTCGGCCAGGTTAGCAATTTCGTTCATGAAGCTGATTTTGGTTGCCAGCATGCAGTTGGCCGCATATTTGGTCAGCTCTGCGCTGCGGATATCCATCAGAATCATACGATCGTGATTGCGGTTAAACGGCTCATACAGCTCACGGAGCAGGTCAACAACCTCTTCGTTATCCGTCCCGATGACGATGCGTTCAGGACGCATACAGTCGGCAACCGCCGCACCTTCTTTCAGGAACTCCGGGTTAGAAACCACATCAAAGTTAATCTCCAGCCCGCGAGATTTGAGGGTTTCTTCCATCACCGCACGCACTTTATCCGCCGTGCCAACAGGTACCGTTGATTTGTCGATAACGACTTTATGCGAATCCATATACTGCGCGATGGTGCGCGCAACGGCAGTCACATATTTCAGGTCAGCGGATCCGTCTTCATCAGGAGGTGTCCCCACGGCAATATAGTGCATTTCGCCATGGTTAACGCCTTCTTCAGCGTTGGTGCTGAACTGCAGGCGCCCTTCTTCATAATTCTTCTTTACCAATGGCGCAAGGCCTGGCTCAAAGATAGGGATTTCACCTTTTTTAAGGTTTTCCACTTTCTTTGCGTCTACGTCGATGCACATGACATCGTGCCCTACATCCGCGAGCACGGCGGCCTGGACCAGGCCAACGTAGCCAATACCAAATACGGTAACTTTCATCTTACCATCCTGCGTTGAATTGACTTATTTCTTCGCGCCAACGGTGGCTTCAAGCCAGGTTTTAAAATCTTCACCCAGCGTTTTATGACGAATACCGTACTCAACAAACGCCTGCATATAGCCTAGCTTGTTGCCGCAATCGTGGCTCACGCCCTTCATGTGGTAAGCCTCAACGGTCTCTTTATCCATCAGCATGGCAATAGAGTCGGTGAGCTGAATTTCATCACCTGCGCCTGGAGGGGTTTTAGCCAACAGCGGCCAGATGTCCGCGCTCAGCACATAGCGTCCTACAACGGCCAGGTTTGACGGCGCAACGTCCGCTTTTGGCTTCTCAACGATGCCGACCATCGGCACGCTGTCACCGGCAGAGAGCGATGCACCCTGGCAGTCAACCACGCCGTAGGCGGTCACATCGGCAACAGGTTCAACCATGATTTGGCTGTTTCCGGTCACATCGAAGCGGCGAATCATTTCCGCCAGGTTGTCCTGGGAAAGATCGGACTCAAATTCGTCCAGAATAACGTCCGGCAGGATAACGGCGACAGGCTCATCGCCCACAACCGGGTGTGCACACATCACGGCATGGCCCAGGCCTTTCGCCAGACCCTGACGTACCTGCATAATGGTGACGTGCGGAGGGCAGATAGACTGAACTTCTTCCAGAAGCTGACGCTTAACGCGCTTCTCAAGCATCGCTTCCAGTTCAAAACTGGTATCGAAGTGGTTTTCGATGGAGTTCTTCGAAGAGTGGGTCACCAGGACGATTTCAGTAATACCGGCGGCGATACACTCATTAACGACATACTGAATCAGCGGCTTATCAACCAGCGGCAGCATCTCTTTTGGAATTGCCTTTGTTGCCGGCAACATGCGCGTTCCCAATCCCGCAACCGGGATAACAGCTTTAGTTACTTTAGAATTAATGGCAGCCATTGAAAAAACCTCCAGGACTGTTCAAGTTTCACACTTGTCGTCAATTTAAAAACGCGGTTGAGTATATCAGCTTAAAAACAAAAACCGCCCCACGTTTACCCCGGCAGCGGCTAATTTAAGACAAATACGATTAAGTTGGTCGCGATATTACCACCGCCCGAGAGCCAGGAAAAAAGCTAAATGTAATCAGTTGTTCCGTTGTTTATTCTGCAGACAACATCAGCCGTAAACGCCCACCAGAGCCCCAGACCTGGCACTGCCACGCCTCGCACCGCTGGCTGATTTGATTGAGGTACGCGTTGCCGAGCGTCCCCAGCGGAACGCCGTTGCTGACCTGAATTTGGTGCTCGCCGGTATTTAACGTGGCGTTAAGTCCGGCAGAAACAAGAATGAGGTTTTTTAAACCGCTGTGATAATAACCAACAATCAGCGGAAATTGCCCGCTCAGGTTTGCCTGTCGCAATAGCTGATTGACCTGTTTAAGTAAATTACCCAATTCCGGCAAACGCTGCCCATGATGGGAAAGTTGTTCCTGTAGCAGCCCGTTGAATAACGCTCGTAACAACAGCGCGGCTAATACACCGTTATCTCCGGCGCGGGTAACGTCGAGACAATAAAATGCCAGGTCATTATCTGAAAGTGGTGCAATATCGAGCACCAGGCCTGGCTGATCGACCGATATTAATTGACGATAATTTATTCGACAACGGGATATAACCTGCTGCACCGGCGGCTGAAGTTCCTGCAACAGCTTTGAGGCCGCCTGAGGATCCCGCGCCAGCGCATCCCAGTCCTGAAACAGGCGCTCCTCCTCTTCGACCCGCGAATTAAACATCGTCGGATAGATACAGGACAACACCGTCTCTTTTAATCGATTAAGATCTTTAATTGGTTTCAGCAAAACGTCCTGCACGCCAAGCCGTAAAGCCTGGGCGATATCGGACATATTTTCTGTCGCGGAAATGACTAAAATGGGCGTCTGGTTACCTTCATTACGCAGGTGCTCTACCAGCTCAAGGCCGTTCATTCTCGGCATCGCCAGATCGCAAATCAGAAGGTCCGGCACCGCCTGCCCCAGCTTTTCGAGCGCGTCTTTACCATCCCAGGCAAGCAGCGTTCCCGCCCCAAGGGAAGTCAGATAACTGTCCAGCAGGGAGCGGAAAACGGGCTCGTCTTCAACAATGAGGATTTGTTTTCCTTCCAGCGGGTAACTCATGCGTTTTCCTCTGCCTGGCAATAATTCAATAGTGGCACGGTATCGCAACGAGCGCCTGTCAGAAATCGTTTAAGTACAAACTTAAACATGTGTACGAACCAGAGGTAATAGCTCATCCATTTTTTTCTCAACCGCCAGACTGCCCGCCGCAATAGCTTCTGAGGCGCGGTGAAAGTCAAGCGTAGAGATTTGCGGGCAAAACGGTTGCAGAAGGATATCAGGAGGATCGCCAGCCATTCGGTTGCGCTTAAGACGATTTTCCAGCACCTGAATAGAGGTCGTCATGATTTCCATCGCGGTCGGCGTCACGTTAGCCCGGCGATGCGTCATTTTCCCCAGACGCTCGCGCAGGCGGCCGCGCCAGGAAGTAGCCTGCGCCAACGGCTCATCGGCCGATGGCGTCATGTTCACCGACAGCAAATCTTGCTGCATCAGGTGCGCGTCATGCTGCAAATCTACCGCAATAACGATATCCGCGCCCAGGGCACGAGTCAGGGAAATCGGCACAGGATTAACTATCGCTCCGTCCACCAGCCAGTAACCATTATGAGCAACCGGCGACAAAAGCCCCGGCATGCTGCAAGAGGCGCGAATAGCCTGATGTAAATCGCCGTCGGTAAACCACAGCTCTCGCCCGGTGCTGAGGTTGGTCGCCACGGCGCCAAATCTCAGGCCGCAGCCTTCAATAGCCGTTTCCGGGATGATTTTACGAACGTTGTTGAATACGCGCTCACCGCGAAGCAGGCCCCCGCGGCTCCAGGACAGGTCCATCAGACGCAGAACGTCCCAGTAGCTAAACGATCGTACCCAGCGTTCCATTACCGGCAACCGCTGGCTGGCATAGGCGGCACCGACCAGCGCGCCGACGGAACACCCTGCCACGACATCAATCTGGATCCCTGCTTTTTTTAACGCATTGATAACGCCAATGTGCGCCCATCCTTTTGCAGCACCCGACCCTAATGCCAGGCCGATCTTTACCTGTCTCATCACGCCTCGGTCAATCTTCCCCGGTAATCACTCCGTGACGCCAACGCCACTGCTCAGTTAACATAAGCGCTGCCGTAGTGTTATTGACGCCGTTTATTTTTTTCCTGGAGATGTAATGTTGCAACTTTGTCCCTGTGGCAGCGGTTTGGAGTATAGCTTATGTTGTCAGCCTTACCTAAGCGCCGGCCAGCATCCGCAACGCCCATCACAGCTTATGCGCTCTCGTTATACCGCTTTTGTGAAACAAGATGCCGACTATCTGGTATCGAGCTGGCATGAAAGCTGCCGCCGTCCGTCATTAAATTCAGAAATATCCAACGGTTTTGGCGAGACGGAATGGCTCGGCCTGACGATATACGAAGAGGCCGAAGGCAAAGATGCCCACGAAGGATACGTCAGTTTCGTTGCTCGTTTTCGTGAGAACGGCAAGCAAAGCGCCATCATTGAACGTTCCCGTTTCGTCAGGGAAAGCGGCCAATGGTATTATATCGACGGCCTCCGCCCGCAGTTCGGTCGTAATGACCCCTGCCCTTGCGGTTCAGGTAAAAAATATAAAAAATGCTGCGGGTGATAGCCTTCACTGCATAACAGCATTATTGTTTCGCAAACACCGTTCAACAGGATTTCTCTCTTCATGCAGGCATTACAACGTAAAGTTCTCCGCACAATCTGCCCCGATCAAAAGGGTCTCATCGCGCGAATCACCAATATTTGCTACAAACACGAACTCAATATCGTTCAGAACAATGAATTTGTCGATCATCGTACCGGCCGCTTCTTTATGCGTACCGAGCTTGAAGGCATTTTCAACGACAACACGCTGATGGCGGACCTGGACAGCGCGCTGCCGGAAGGTTCGATTCGTGAACTCACGCCTGCAGGCCGCCGCCGCATTGTCATTCTGGTCACCAAAGAGGCCCACTGCCTTGGCGATCTGCTGATGAAAGCCACCTACGGCGGCCTGGACGTAGAAATTGCCGCCGTCATCGGCAACCACGAAACGCTACGTACCTTAGTGGAACGTTTTGATATCCCGTTCCAGCTAGTCAGCCATGAAGGCATGACCCGCGAAGAACATGATATGCAAATGGCCGACGCGATTGACGCGCACAAGCCGGACTACGTGGTGCTGGCAAAATACATGCGGGTACTAACGCCTGAATTTGTCGCCCGTTTCCCGAACCAGATTATCAATATCCACCACTCGTTCCTGCCGGCATTTATTGGCGCACGTCCCTATCACCAGGCCTATGAACGCGGCGTGAAGATTATCGGCGCTACCGCGCATTACGTTAATGATAATTTGGACGAAGGTCCGATCATCATGCAGGACGTGATTCACGTCGATCACACCTACACCGCCGACGACATGATGCGTGCCGGGCGTGACGTAGAGAAAAACGTACTGAGCCGAGCCCTGTACGAAGTGCTGGCGCAGCGCGTCTTCGTCTATGGCAACCGCACGATCATTCTGTAATCACACGGAAAATGAATTGGTTAGCTTTAAGGCGCTGCGCGTAAAAAATCGGCAAACGATTCATTTTCTTAAAGTGAGTGCTTTACAGCGGCGCTTCATTTGATATGATGCGCCCCGCTTCCGCAGCGAAGCAGGCCAGTTAAAAGCATTACCCCGTGGTGGGGTTCCCGAGCGGCCAAAGGGAGCAGACTGTAAATCTGCCGTCATCGACTTCGAAGGTTCGAATCCTTCCCCCACCACCATTATTCACCACAGCGATGTGGTAATACCGATGAGATGAAGCAATGTTTTCACTTATCGGGAAGGGTGAGAACCTTCGACTAAGGTTCGAATCGAGCGAAAGCGAGATAACGCTGCTAACGCAGCGGCCCGAAGGGTGAGGAGTGAAGCGACGAATAATCCTTCCCCCACCACCATTTCAATATTCAAAGCACTACCCCTGGCGGGGTTCCCGAGCGGCCAAAGGGAGCAGACTGTAAATCTGCCGTCATCGACTTCGAAGGTTCGAATCCTTCCCCCGCCACCATCTTCCAGAACAAAATCCAGACCTTCAAATTCGCACTATCTTCCAGATTCCTGTTGGGGAAGGACGAGAAGCTTCGATTAAGGTTCGACTCACGCCAGTGAGAACGCGCGCCGCGCGATCATCCTTCCCCCGCCACCATCTTCAGAACAAATCCAAAGCCAAAAGCTTACACAATCCTCCAGATTCCCGTTGGGAAGGACGAGAAGCTTCGATTAAGGTTCGACTCACGCCAGTGAGAACGCGCGCCGCGCGATCATCCTTCCCCCGCCACCATCTTCAGAACAAATCCAAAGCCAAAAGCTTACACAATCTTCCAGATTCCCGTCGGGGAAGGACGAAAAGCTTCGATTAAGGTTCGACTCACGCCAGTGAGAACGCGCGCCGCGCGATCATCCTTCCCCCGCCACCATCTTCCAGAACAAAATCCAGACCTTCAAATTCGCACTATCTTCCAGTTTGCTTTCAGCCTCGTTCCAAACTGCGTTATGCTATTTCCGTCTTTATTGAGAGGGAAAAACATGCCTGCGATAAAAGCCTTCAACACCTGCATGACGCCGTTCTGGCTTCAGCATCAGGCAGAGCTTTATCACTTCCTGCTGGCAAAAACCGCCGATCCGGACAAAGCCGCAGACCTCCTGCAGGAGCTGTTTTTAAAAGCACGGGCAAACGCAGAAACATTTTGTGAGATGGATTACCCGCTCTCCTGGCTCTACCGTGCGGCCCGAAATCTGCTGATTGACGAGCATCGTCTGGGAAAAACGTTCGTTGAAATTCCCGCAGAGCTCACTCGCGAAGATACCGGAGATGAGCCGGTGTCGTTATTAGCACCATGCCTGCCGGAAACGCTCCAGGCTCTCCCGGCTGATGCGGCATGGCTGATTGAACAGTGCGATATTTCTCGCCGCCCTCAGCAGGAAATTGCCGATGAACTGAACCTGACGCTTAGCGCGCTTAAATCCAGGCTACTGCGGGCGAGACTCAGCCTGAAGGAAAAGTTGGTCGAGCTGTGTGGCATTGAAGCGGATGAAACCTCCCCCGTCTGCTGCCATAAAAAAATGCATTAATTTTTGCATCCTTTCCTCTCTTCGTTCGTTTACCTCAGTACCACGCTTTGTGGCTTACTCTTGAGGCAAACAACATGTCCAGAATTGAAATTTATGAAGCTGCCGGGTGCTGCGCGACCAGCAGCGTGAACGTGCAGCAAACAGACCTGCAGTGGAGCGCCGACCTCGACTGGGCGAAGCAAAACGGAATTGCTCTCCAGCGTTATAATCTGGCCAAAAATCCCGCCAGTTTTATCAACAATCCCATCGTGAAAAACATCCTGAATGACGTGGGTTCGAACGCGCTGCCCGTTGTCCTGGTGGATGGCGTCCTGGCGATGTCAGGCCAGCGTCCCGCGCGAGCGGATCTGGCCCGCTGGGCAGACGTTCCTTTTTCTCAGGACTGGGAGCAGCACGGTGCGGAGCCCGGCTGTTGCACAATTCCCCGTCTGCCATAATTTATTTCAGGAGCAAATCATGCCAATGTCTTTCTTAATCGACATACCCCAGTTTATTTTCTTTACCGGCAAAGGCGGCGTGGGCAAAACTTCGCTGGCCTGCGCTACCGCCGTCCGGCTTGCCGACAGCGGCAAACGCACGCTGCTGGTAAGTACCGATCCGGCTTCAAACGTGGGTCAGGTGTTCAATCAGCAGATCGGACATCGAATCGTTGCCGTGGCACAAGCGCCGGGCCTTGATGCGATGGAAGTCGACCCGCTCGCGGCCGCACAGGCCTATCGCGACAGGGTCCTTAATCCGGTACGAGACCAGATGCCGGCAGAGGTTGTGCGCAGCATAGAAGAGCAGCTTTCAGGCTCCTGCACGACCGAAATTGCCGCTTTTGACGAGTTCACCGCGCTATTGACCAGCGAAATATTGCGCGAGAAATACCAGCACATTGTTTTCGACACGGCGCCAACCGGGCACACAATCCGCATGCTCGAACTGCCGGGCGCATGGAGCGGTTATCTGGAGGCCAACCCGGACGCGGCGGCAAACCTTGGCCCGCTGGTGGGCCTTGAAAAACAGCAGCATCAGTATGCAGATGCTGTCACCGCCCTGGCGGATGAAAATTTGACTCGTCTGGTGTTAGTCGCCCGCGCACAGACCTCAACGTTAAAAGAAGTTTCACATACCCACGACGAGCTTTATCACCTGGGCTTAAAGCACCAGCATCTCGCCATCAACGGCGTTCTCACGCCTCGATCATCTGAGCACGACCCGCTGGCGCAAAGCATTCTGGCGCGAGAAGAAAAAGCCCTGAGCGAAATGCCTGCAAACCTGATGTCTCTGCCACAAACTAAGCTGCCGCTGAAGTCGTTTAACCTGGTTGGGGTGGGTGCGCTAAGGGCATTACTGAATCCAGAGGAAGAGAAGATCGCCGGTTTTAACGCGGCGGTTCTCCCGAACGATCTCGCCCTGCCTCCGCTGTCTACTTTAGTAGACGAATTAAGCCTCGCCGGGAAAGGCCTGGTAATGACGATGGGTAAAGGTGGCGTAGGAAAAACCACTCTTGCCGCCGCGCTTGCCGTCTCGCTGGCAAGCCGGGGGCACAGCGTACATCTGACGACCTCCGATCCGGCCGCGCATCTTTCTTATACCCTTGCGGATGCGATGCCCGGCCTCACGGTCAGCAGAATCGATCCTAAAGCAGAAACCGAGCGTTATCGCCGCTTTGTGATGGACAACCAGGGCAAAGATCTCGATGAAGCAGGACGCGCCGTGTTAGAAGAGGACCTTCGCTCCCCGTGTACCGAGGAAATTGCGGTATTCCAGGCTTTCTCTCGCGTCATTAAAGAGGCGAACGATCGGTTCGTTATTATGGATACCGCTCCGACCGGGCACACGCTTTTGCTGCTGGACGCCTCAGGTAACTATCACAAAGAGATGGTTCGCCAGATGGGCAGCACCGAAGAGCGATATCTCACCCCGATGATGCAACTGCGAGATCCTGAGCAAACGAAGGTGATTATAGTCACGCTGGCGGAAACCACGCCGATGCTGGAGGCCGCTAACCTGCAGGACGATCTGCGGCGAGCGGAGATTGAACCCTGGGCATGGGTGATTAATAACAGTATTGCCGCCGCGCAGCCTACTTCGCCGCTGCTCGAGGCCCGGGCCGAAAGGGAAAGGCCGATTATTCAGGAAATCCAAAACGTTCATGCGAGGCGCATCGCCCTTACGCCGCTTCAGCATGAGGAGCCTGTCGGCATTGAACGGCTGAAGAAGCTAACCGGCCAGAACTAACCTGATAAGGAAGAACGGACTCAGGCAGCCTGAGTCCGTATTTTTTACATCACGGCATTTATCACAAAAAAGCCCACCGCCGTCATCAGAAGCGAGCCAAACACGTGGGCAAAGACGGACGCCATCGCCCAGACATAATTTCCGCCCTGCAGCAGCGAAAATAGCTCAACGGAAAAGGTTGAGAAGGTGCTCATTCCGCCGCACAGGCCGGTGGTTATCAGCAGCTTCCAGGTGGGATCAAGCTGCGGCTGGCGCAGAAAGAAAGCCAGCGCGCCGCCAATGATCAACCCGGCCAGCAGGTTGACCGTCAGCGTGCCGAGAGGCAACTGAGGAAAAAGGCCGTTAAGACGTAACGCAAGCAGCCAGCGAATAACGCACCCCGCCGAGCCACCAACAATAACTGCAAAAAGTGGTTTAACCATATTTTCCTCAAAACTATCTTATCGATACGGTCAGGGAAGCATGCAGAGCCGGGGGGGTAAACGTTGACCAGCCTGACATGCCTCTTGGATTAAAAGAGTCATACCAGGCGTCATCAGCCTCCGAACGAGGCGGTTGGGGAAGGTGGAACGCCATCACCTTGCGAAGGCATTCTACCCTTTCCTTTTTCGGTTTCAAGCGGGTTTTATGGTTTCAGCCGCTGGCCGCGCACATCCACTACCTGCTCGCCGTCCTCTTTGCTGAACGCGCCCTGCTGCACTTCAGGCAGAATATCCAGCACGCGTTCCGAAGGGCGGCAAAGTCTCGTCCCCCGCTCAGTCACCACAATCGGCCGGTTAATTAACAGCGGGTACTGCACCATAAAGTCGATCAGCTGCTCGTCGCTGAATTTCTCTTCCTCAAGCCCTAACTTCTCATATGGCTCAACATTTTTACGCAGCAGATCGCGGGCGCTAATCGCCATGTCGGCAAGCAGCCCGGCAAGTTCCTCGCGGGACGGAGGCGTTTCCAGGTAATAGATAATCGTGGGCTCCGTGCCGCTGTTGCGGATCATGGCCAGCGTGTTACGGGAAGTGCCGCAGTCAGGATTGTGGTAAAGGGTAATTTTGCTCATAGTCGTTGGCTCAGTGAGAGAAAGAGAGACGCATGGCAAGCGCGGCCAGCGTCACCAGCAGCACTGGAATGGTCATCACAATACCGGTGCGGAAGTAGTAGCCCCAGCCGATAGTCAGCTTTTTCCGGGCAAGAACGTGCAGCCACAGCAGCGTAGCCAGACTGCCGATCGGCGTGATTTTAGGGCCAAGATCGCAGCCGATAACGTTGGCGTAAATCATCGCCTCTTTGATAACGCCGCCCGCGCTGCTGCCCTCAATGGATAAGGCCCCGACCAGCACCGTGGGCATATTGTTCATCACGGACGACAGGAACGCCGTGATAAAACCCGTGCCCAGCGTCGCCGTCCACAGTCCCTGCCCGGCCAGGGTGCTCAGGACGCCGGAAAGCTGCCCCGTCAAACCTGCATTACGCAGGCCATAAACCACCAGGTACATCCCCAGCGAGAAAACAACAATCTGCCAGGGCGCTCCGCGCAGAACCTTACCGGTATTAATCGCATGCCCTTTTTTCGCCACCGCCAGCAAAATCAGAGCCCCTACTGCGGCAATCGCGCTGACCGGGATCCCCAGCGGCTCCAGGGCAAAAAAACCCACCAGCAACAGCACAAGTACGATCCAACCCGCCTTAAACGTAGCCGGATCTTTGATGGCGCTGGCCGGCGTTTTCAGCAGCCCAAGGTCGTAGACCCGTGGAATATCTTTGCGGAAAAACAGATGCAGCATGGCAAGCGTCGCCGCTATCGCCGCGAGATTGACCGGCACCATCACCGATGCGTATTCGCTGAACCCAATCTGGAAGAAGTCGGCGGAGACGATGTTGACCAGGTTTGAGACGATCAGCGGCAGGCTTGCGGTGTCGGCGATAAAACCCGCGGCCATCACAAACGCCAGCGTAGCGCCAGGGCTGAAACCCAGCGCCAGCAGCATGGCGATAACAATCGGCGTCAGAATAAGCGCCGCGCCGTCATTCGCAAACAGCGCCGCCACGGTTGCGCCAAGCAGCACAATCCAGGTAAACAGCAGCCGCCCATGCCCTTTTCCCCAGCGGGCAACGTGCAGCGCCGCCCATTCAAAAAAGCCCGACTCGTCCAGCAGCAGACTGATAATAATCACCGCGATAAACGTCGCGGTAGCGTTCCAGACGATCGCCCACACGACGGAAATATCGGCCACCTGAACCACGCCGGTTGCTAACGCCAGCCCGGCCCCCAGCATCGCGCTCCAGCCTATTCCCAGCCCGCGCGGCTGCCAGATAACCAGCACAATGGTGAGAAGAAATATTGCCCCTGCTAAAAACATATGCACTCAGTCCCCATTAACATTGCAAAATTCATATGCGAAAAAACGAATGTGTTTAGTTAAATTTTTTTACTGACAAAGCGTCATCGACCCGCTCGCTTCTATGCGTTTCAAACGTTCCAGCATTTCATGCCCCTGGCTTTGCCAGGCTTGCTCAATGACCGCCGCCGCCCACGCAGGCATATGGGGCGAGAGTCGGTAGTAAATCCATTTCCCCTCTCTTCTGTCCTGCAGCAAACCGCCCTCGCGCAGCATAGCCAGATGTCGGGAAACTTTAGGCTGCGGCTGATCCAGCACGGCGGTCAGCTCACAGACGCAAAGCTCGCTTTTCGCCCTAAGCAGCAGGGTGATTGAAAGCCGGGTCTCTTCAGAAAGGTGTTTAAAAAGCTGTAATGGCGTTAACGCAGTCATGATTGAGTCCTGTGAATGAACTCCGCCATAGTAAAACTCAGGCCGATAAAGTCAATATACATATTCGAAAAAACGAATTTGTTTTCTGTAAAAAAAGCCCGGCATGAACCGGGCTTAAGATGATGCAGAAGGACTAGCGGCGGGCGCGAACAATCTGGTATTTGCGCGTCAGGTACTCTACCGGCGCGCTCCAGATATGCACCAGGCGGGAGAACGGGAACAGCAGGAACAGCGTCATTCCCAGCACCAGGTGCACACGGAAGATAAACGCCACGCCGTCCAGGTACTCCGAAGCACCGCCGCGGAAGGTCACCACGTGCTGCGCCCAGTTCACCAGTTTCATCATTTCGCTGCCGTCCATATGCTGAGCGGAGAACGGAATGGTGCCCAGACCCAGCGCGCACTGGACCATCAGCAGGCTCAGGATCAGAATATCGGCCCCGGTGGTGGTGGCACGAATGCGCGGGCTGAACAGGCGGCGCTTCAGCAGCAGCAGGCCGCCCACCAGCGTCATCACGCCGCTGGCACCGCCAGCAAACATGGCCATTTTCTGTTTAATTTCCAGCGGTAAAAACGACTCGTACATCCAGTGCGGCGTCAGCATACCGAGGAAGTGCCCGGCAAAAATACCGAGAATCCCAAGGTGAAACAGGTTTGAAGCCAGATTCATGCCTTTGCGATCCAGCATCTGGCTGGAAGCTGCCCGCCAGGTGTACTGCCCGTAGTCATAGCGAAGCCAGCTGCCAATGAGGAAAACGGCGCCGCAAAGGTACGGATAGATATCAAAGAAGAAGACGTTGAGAAAATGCATTATTTCCCTCCTGCTATATTCAGGTACTGCGGAGCCACCGCCCCGGCAAAACGACGCTGGTGCGCGGTAATTTCAGTCTCTCCACAGCTGTCATCGGCCATAAATTTCACCTGCTCCTCTTCCCACACTGCGTCCAGCGCCTGCGGGGTGTCATCACGTGCTTCATTAGCAATCTGCTGGCGGACGGTCTCCACGCTGACGCTGCTTTCAGAAAGGGCAATCAGCAGGTCGAACAGCAGCGCATAGTCGCTTTCACGCTGCTTCAGACGGGCGCTGAGCAGGGCAAGGATTGGCGCGATGTCCTGCAGCCCGCCCTGTGCTTCTGCCCGCGTGCGCTGGGACAGATATTCCAGGTACAGCGGCAGATGGTCCGGCAGCTCGTGGCTGTCTATTTCCAGCCCCGCCTGCTGATACTGGTTCATCAGGTTAACCATCGCCTGACCACGATCGCGCGATTCACCGTGAACGTGTTCGAACAGCAGCAGCGACGTTGCCCGGCCGCGATCGAACAGTTCGCTGTAGCTTGATTGCGCATCCAGCAGCTCACGGCGGCACAGCGAATCGATGAATCCTTTCAGGGCGACACGCTGCTCGCCCGTCAATGTTTCGCTCTGCGCAAGGGCTTCATGAAGTTCCTGGTGATGCTGCCACAGGGCAGAGTCCGGATACTCCAGCAGGCGGGAGATAATCAGCAATTCAATCATGGGTGCGGCTCCGTTTTGCTTGAGACGTCGATAGCGTCAATCCGGCGGCTGTTGAACAGATTGAATTTAGTGTCGCTCCCGTGGCAGCCGTCGCCGAAGCTAAAGCCGCAGCCGCTGTGCTCAGGGAAGGTCTCTGCCGCAAGCTCGCGGTGGCTGGTCGGCACCACAAAGCGATCTTCGTAGTTCGCGATAGCCAGGTAACGGTACATCTCCTGAGCCTGAGCTTCGGTTAATCCCACTTCTTCCAGCGCGCGGGTATCCACAACGCCTTCAACCGTTTCGGCACGTTTGTAGTGACGCATCGCCATCATGCGTTTCAGCGCCAGCAGTACCGGTGCCGTGTCCCCGGCGGTCAGCAGGTTGGCTAAGTACTCAACCGGAATACGCAGGCTTTCGACGTCAGGCAAAATACCGGTATGCGGCAGCTGGCCAGCATCGCTTGCGGACTGAATCGGCGACAGCGGCGGCACATACCAGACCATCGGCAACGTGCGATATTCCGGGTGCAGCGGCAGCGCCAGCTTCCAGTCCATCGCCATTTTGTAAACCGGAGACTGCTGCGCAGCCGCGATCACGCCCTGAGGAATGCCGTCTTTCAGCGCCTGCTCAATGACCGCCGGATCGTTCGGATCGAGGAACACGTCCAGCTGACGCTGATACAGGTCTTTCTCGTTTTCCGTGCTTGCCGCCTGCTCAATCGCATCGGCGTCATACAGCAGCACGCCGAGGTAGCGAATACGCCCTACGCAGGTTTCGGAACATACCGTTGGCATCCCGGCTTCAATGCGCGGGTAGCAGAAGATGCACTTCTCTGACTTGCCGCTTTTCCAGTTGAAGTAGATTTTTTTGTACGGGCAGCCGGTGATACACATCCGCCAGCCACGGCATTTATCCTGGTCAATCAGGACAATCCCGTCTTCCTCACGCTTGTAGATAGCCCCGCTCGGGCAGGTCGCCACGCAGGCCGGGTTCAGGCAGTGCTCGCACAGGCGCGGCAGGTACATCATGAAGGTGTTTTCGAACTGGCCGTACATCGCCTTTTGCATGTTGACGAAGTTCTGGTCCTGCGCGCGTTTTTCAAATTCTCCGCCAAGCAGCTCTTCCCAGTTCGGGCCCGCTTCGATTTTGTTCATTCGCTTGCCGGTAATCAGCGAGCGAGGGCGAGCCACCGGCTGCGCTTTGCTGCCTTCCGGCGCGGTGTGCAGGTTCTGGTAGTCGTAGTCGAACGGCTCGTAATAATCATCAATGCCCGGTAAATGCGGGTTAGCAAAGATTTTACCCAGCAGCATCGCGCGGTTCCCCATGCGAGGCTGCAGCTTGCCGTTAATTTTGCGGATCCAGCCGCCCTTCCATTTTTCCTGGTTTTCCCAGTCGTTCGGGTAGCCGAGGCCCGGTTTGGTTTCCACGTTGTTAAACCACGCGTATTCCGTTCCTTCACGGCTGGTCCAGACGTTTTTGCAGGTCACCGAGCAGGTATGGCAGCCGATGCATTTATCCAGATTCAGCACCATGCCAATTTGTGAACGAATTTTCATTTTACGCTCTCCTGTACCTGGTCATTGCCTTCGCCGTCTAACCAGTTAATGTCTTTCATCTTCCGAACCACCACGAATTCATCGCGGTTAGAACCGACCGTACCGTAATAGTTAAAGCTGTAAGCCAGCTGCGCGTAGCCCCCAATCATATGGGTCGGCTTCAGCGTGATACGGGTGACCGAGTTATGAATACCGCCGCGCTGGCCGGTAATTTCAGAGCCCGGCAGGTTCATGATGCGTTCCTGCGCGTGGTACATCATGGTCATCCCGGCCGGGACGCGCTGGCTCACCACCGCCCGCGCCGTCAGCGCGCCGTTTTTGTTAAACACTTCAACCCAGTCGTTATCGGCAATACCTATCTCTTTCGCATCGGCTTCGCACAGCCAGATGATCGGCCCCCCGCGCCCCAGCGTCAGCATCAACAGGTTGTCGCTGTAGGTAGAGTGGATGCCCCACTTCTGGTGCGGCGTCAGGAAGTTAAGCGCTTTTTCCGGGTTGCCGTTGGACTTGTGGCCCATCATGCCGTCCACGGAACGGGTATCAATTGGCGGGCGGTACACCACCAGGCTCTCGCCAAAGTCTCGCATCCACTGGTGATCCTGATACAGCTGCTGGCGGCCGGACAGGGTACGCCACGGGATCAGCTCATGAACGTTGGTATACCCGGCGTTGTAGGACACATGCTCATCTTCCAGGCCGGACCAGGTCGGGCTTGAGATGATTTTGCGCGGCTGAACCTGAATATCGCGGAAGCGAATCTTCTCTTCTTCTTTTGGTCGCGCGAGGTGCGTGTGGTCGCGGCCGGTAAATTCCCCGAGCGCGGCCCAGGCTTTCACCGCCACCTGGCCGTTGGTTTCAGGCGCAAGGCTAAGCACCATTTCGGCAGCGTCAATCGCCGTGTTGATCATCGGCTGGCCTTTGGCCGGGCCGTCGGTCTTCACGTAATTGAGCTTGCGCAGGAACTCGACTTCTTTCTCGGTGTTCCAGCTGATGCCTTTCCCGCCGTTGCCCATTTTTTCCAGCAGCGGCCCCACGGAGGTAAAGCGTTCATACGTCGACGGATAGTCACGCTCAACGGCAATAATGTGCGGCGCGGTTTTGCCTGGGATCAGGTCGCATTCGCCTTTCTTCCAGTCCATGACGCCGTACGGCTGAGCCAGTTCGGCGGCGGAATCATGCTGTATCGGCAGCGTCACAACATCGGTTTCTTTCCCGAGGTGGCCGACGCAAACTTCAGAGAATTTCTTCGCGATCCCTTTGTAGATTTCCCAGTCGCTCTTCGACTCCCAGCAAGGATCCACGGCGGCGGAGAACGGGTGAATAAACGGATGCATATCCGAGGTATTCAGATCCTCTTTCTCATACCAGGTGGCGGTCGGCAGCACGATGTCGGAATACAAACAGGTGCTCGACAGGCGGAAGTCCAGGGTAACCACCAGATCCAGCTTGCCGTCCAGGCCGTTATCGACCCATTCGACCTCTTCCGGCATCAGCCCGCCTTCCTGGCCCAGGTCTTTGCCCTGAATACCGTGCTCGGTGCCCAGCAGGTATTTGAGCATGAACTCATGCCCCTTCCCGGAAGAACCCAGCAGGTTGGAGCGCCAGATAAACATATTGCGCGGGTGGTTATAGCCGGAGTCCGGCTGCTCTGCCGCAAAACGAATGCCGCCAGATTTAAGCTGATCGACGGTGTAATCTACCGGCGACATCCCGGCCTCTTTCGCCCGGTCAGCAATGCGCAGCGGATTGGTCCCAAGCTGCGGCGCAGAAGGCAGCCAGCCCATACGTTCGGCGCGAACGTTGAAGTCAATCAGGTGGCCGGTATAGCGGGATTTATCCGCCAGCGGCGACAGGAATTCGTCCGCCGTGACCGTCTCATAGCGCCACTGGCTGGAGTGGTTATAGAAGTAGGAGGTGCTGTTCATGTGGCGCGGCGGGCGCTGCCAGTCGAGGGCGAATGCCAGCGGCATCCAGCCGGTCTGCGGGCGCAGCTTTTCCTGACCAACGTAGTGGCCCCAGCCGCCGCCGCTCTGCCCGATGCTGCCGCAGAAGATAAGCATGTTGATAAGCCCACGATAGGCCATATCCATGTGGAACCAGTGGTTCACCCCTGCACCGACGATAATCATCGAGCGGCCGTGGGTTTTGTCTGCGTTATCAGCAAACTCACGGGCAATCCGCACGATATCCTGGCGAGGTACGCCGGTAATCTGCTCGGCCCATGCCGGCGTGTAGGCCTTCATTTCGTCGTAGCTGCTGGCGCAGTTTTCATCGTTCAGGCCGCGATCCAGGCCGTAGTTCGCCAGGGTGAGATCGTAAACCGTTGCCACCAGCACGCTTGAGCCGTCCGCCAGCTGCAGGCGTTTAACCGGCAGTTTATGCAGCAGCACGTCTTTAAGTTTGACGTTGTCGAAATGCTCGGTGCTTTCACCGCCAAAGTACGGGAAGCCTACCTCGGCAACTTCATCGTGGCTGCCCAGCAGGCTCAGGCGCAGCGCGGTTTCTTCCCCGGTGCTGCCGTCGCGCTGCTCGAGGTTCCACTTGCCTTTTTCGCCCCAGCGGAAGCCGATGGATCCGTTTGGCGCAACCAGCTCACCGCTCTGGTCGGCCAGCGCAACGGTTTTCCACTGCGGATTATTTTCCTGGCCAAGACTGTCGACCAGGTCTGCCGCACGCAGCAAATTCGCTGGCGCATAGAATCCATCGCGCTCTTCCAGCGTCACCAGCATCGGCATATCGGTGTAGCGACGAACGTAGTCGGTGAAGTACTGGCTAGGGTTGTCGAGGTGGAACTCGCGCAGCATGACGTGGCCCATCGCCATCGCCATCGCGGCATCCGTCCCCTGCTTCGGCGCCAGCCACTGGTCGCACAGCTTGGAGATTTCCGCATAGTCCGGCGTCACGGCAACGGTCTTGGTGCCTTTGTAGCGAACTTCGGTGAAGAAGTGGGCGTCCGGGGTACGCGTCTGCGGGACGTTGGAGCCCCAGGCAATGATGTAGCCAGCGTTGTACCAGTCAGCAGACTCAGGCACGTCAGTCTGTTCGCCCCAGGTCTGCGGAGACGCAGGCGGCAGGTCGCAGTACCAGTCGTAGAAGCTCATGCAGGTGCCGCCGATAAGCGACAGGTAACGGGTGCCCGCGGCGTAAGAAACCATCGACATAGCAGGGATCGGCGAGAAGCCTGTGATGCGGTCCGGGCCGTAGGTTTTTGCGGTGTAGACGTTCGCGGCAGCAATCAGCTCGTTAACCTCTTCCCAGCTTGAACGAACAAATCCTCCGCGCCCACGGGCCTGTTTGTAGCTTTTTGCTTTTTCAGGATCGTTAATGATAGATGCCCAGGCGTCGACCGGATCGTTATGCTGCGTTTTCGCTTCACGCCACAGCTTGATCAGGCGTTTACGCATCTGCGGGTATTTCAGGCGGTTGGCGCTGTAGAGATACCAGGAATAGCTTGCGCCGCGCGGGCAGCCGCGAGGCTCGTGGTTAGGCATATCCGGGCGGGTACGCGGGTAGTCAGTTTGCTGGGTTTCCCAGGTTACCAGGCCGCTTTTGACATAAATCTTCCAGCTGCAGGAACCGGTGCAATTCACACCGTGGGTGGAACGCACAACCTTGTCATGCTGCCAACGCTGGCGATACCCTTCTTCCCAGTCACGGTTGGTATCGAGTAGTTGGCCATGTCCATTGGCAAAGGTTTCTCCCTTCTGCTTGAAGTAACGAAACCGGTCGAGGAACTTGCTCATCGGGATACTCCTGATGTGGAGCCTGGTGGCTCTTCTGGTGAAATCGACATTGCTTGATGCCCGAAACGTTAACCCTTAGAAAGGGTGGGATTTTTGATGGCGATCAACTGCTCCTGGTGTGGTTTTCTGGTAGCCCCAGGCATCTACCCCCAAAGTGTAACCCCTGCGATTTCCATAACTTACTGAATATAAATATGAAAATGGCAGTACTTGCCGTAGAGGGGTTATAGAAATGCGCGGTTAGGGTATTAAGGGGTAGACGACGAGCTCCCGGCCCTAAAATGGCTGCGGGCAAAAAAAAGCGCGACCGAAGCCGCGCAAAGGGATAACCCAAAGGTTAAAGCGTTAGCGTGTGGATTTACGGCCGTAAACGGCCCAGGTGATAACCACACACACAATATAAAAGACGAGGAAAAGCTTCATCGCCCCGGCCGGTGAGCCGGTGAGCGCCAGGGAGGTGCCGAAGGCTTTAGGGATAAAGAATCCGCCAATCGCGCCAATAGCCGAGATAAAGCCCAGCGCTGCGGCAGTATCCGTCGCGGCCTCGCGCATGGCGACTTCATCGCTGCCGCCGGCGGCTTTCACTCTGTCCATCGTCAACTTGCGGAAAATCACCGAGATCATCTGGAAGGTGGAGCCGCTGCCCAGCCCGGCCGTCAGGAACAGCATCAGGAACACGCCGAAGAAGGCGATAAAGTTGCCGCCCTGGCCATTGGTCGGCAGCGTGGTGAACAGCAGCGCGCTGAAAATCGCCATCAGGATAAAGTTATACAGCGAGACCCGCGTGCCGCCCAGGCGGTCAGAAATTGCCCCGCCGGCAGAACGCGCCAGCGCGCCAAGCAGTGGGCCAAAGAAGGCAAAGTGCAGAATGTTCACGTCCGGGAATTGGGTTTTAGACAGCATCGCGAACCCGGCGGAAAAGCCGATAAACGAGCCAAAGGTCGCCAGATACAGCAGGCCGAGAACCCAAAGATGCCCACGCTTAAGCACCGGCAGTTGTTCACGCAGGGAAGCTTTTGACGCCGAAAGGTCGTTCATCCCGAACCAGGCCGCCAGGGTGAAAACGGCCAGGAACGGCACCCAAATCCACGCGGCATTTTCAAGGAACAGCATGGTGCCGTCGCCCTGCTCAACGCCTTTGCCGCCGAAAACGGCAAACATCGACAGGGAGATGACCAGCGGGGCCACCAGCTGCATCACGCTGACGCCCATATTGCCCAGCCCGCCGTTAATTCCCAGCGCGCCGCCCTGCTTTGCCTTCGGGAAGAAGAAGCTGATGTTGGCCATGCTGGAAGCAAAGTTCGCCCCGGCAAAGCCGCACAGCAGCGAGATGCAAATGAAGGTGTTAAACGAAGTGCTGGTGTCCTGCACGGCAAAGCCCAGCCACACGCAAGGAATAATCAAAATCCCCGTGCTGAACGCCGTCCAGCGACGACCACCAAAGACCGGCACCATGAAGGAATACGGCACGCGCAGCAGCGCACCAGAAACAGAAGGTAACGCCGTGAGCATAAACAGCTGGTCGGTGGTAAAAGAAAAGCCGACTTTATTCAGATTCACCGCCACCGCGCTGAACAGCATCCAGACGCAGAAGGCCAGCAGCAGGCTGGGAACGGAAATCCACAGGTTGCGGCGGGCGATGCGATGGCCCTTTTGCTGCCAGAACTGCGGATCTTCCGGCCGCCAGTCGGTAATCAGTGCGCCCGAAGACTTCTCGGTAACGGGAGACTGTGACATAAACACCTCATTTCGTGTGAGTAAATGCCGCAACCTTAGGGTTCCTGCGTGGAGATTAGTTGATGTAAATCAAGGGATAATCTATCTCTCCGGCGCGCAAAAATGCCCCCTCATTCTTTGTGAGTAATCTTCTGGCGTAAAAATACCGTGATTAATCACATCCCTGAGTGAGCCAGCGGCGGGGTTAATCCAACCCTCTGCCCCCTTTGGCAATTTAGGGGTAATCCTTAGTGGGTATGGGTATACTCCAGGTGTTGACTGAAAATAACGCCACTCGTCACCTTTACCGCTCCAGGAGCCCGTTCGCCAATGCTAAAACGCCTGCTTTCTCCCCTTTCGCTGGTCAATCAGCTGGCGCTGGTCGTCGTGCTGCTGGCGATTATCAGCGTGGCGGGAATGGCGGCTGCCGGCTGGCTGGCTCAGGGGATTTCGGGCAATGCCCACGCGATCAATAAAACGGGCTCGATGCGCATGCAGAGCTATCGCCTGCTGGCGGCAATTCCGCTGACGGAGCAGGATAAGGTGCTGCTTCGCGAAATGGAGGAAACCACGTGGAGCAACGATCTGCACCTTGCCGCCGAGCGCGACGGGCAGCAGGCACGGCTCCGGCAGCTGCAGGAGTACTGGCGAAGTACGCTGGAGCCAGCGCTGATTGCCGCCCAAACTCCGCAGCAGGTAAAACCCGCCGTCGCCCATTTTGTGGCCAGCATTGATGAACTCGTCAGCTCCTTTGACCGCACCACGGAGATGCGCCTGCATCACGTTATTTTGCTGCAGCAGGGTATGGCGGTATTACTCGGGTTATTGATCGTCTTTACCCTGATTTGGTTACGCAAAAGGTTACTCCGTCCGTGGCGTCAGCTGCTGGCGATGGCCACGGCCATTGGCCAGCGGGACTTCACCCGGCGCGTGAACGTTCGTGGCCGCGACGAAATGGCCACGCTTGGAATAGCGCTGAACAGCATGTCCAGCGAGCTGGCCCAGAGCTACGCCGTGCTCGAACGCCGGGTCAGAGAGAAAACCGCCGGTCTTGAGCAAAAAAATCAGATGCTCTCTTTCCTCTACGAGGCGAATCGCCGCCTCCACGCTCAGGCCCCGCTGTGCCAGCGAATCTCCCCCGTTCTGAGCGAGCTACAGGTATTAACGCCGCTGCTGGGCATCGTGCTGCGGGTTTATGAGTACGAAGATGAAGAGAATTACCAGGAATATACCTTCCAGCCGGATGCGCACTGCGATGCCCAGGGCTGCCAGCTTTGCCCGGATGCCGGTGCGGCGCTGCCGCAGGAAACCACGACGCTGAAATGGCGGCTCACGGACAACCATATTCATTACGGCCTGGTGCTGGCCCAGCTGCCTTTTGGCAAGATACTGACCGAAGACCAGCAGCAGCTTATCGCCACCCTGATGGAACAGCTGACCTCCACGCTCGCCATGGAGCGCCAGTACGAGCACCAGCAGCAGCTGGTGGTGATGGAGGAGCGCTCCGCCATCGCCAGGGAACTGCACGACTCCATCGCCCAGTCGCTCTCCTGTATGAAAATGCAGGTCAGCTGCCTGCAAATGCAGGGCGAAGCGCTGCCGGAAGAGAGCCGCACGCTGCTGGAACAAATTCGCGGCGAGCTGAATACCTCCTGGCGGCAGCTGCGAGAGCTGCTGACGACGTTCCGCCTGCAGCTGACCGAGCCCGGCCTGCGGCCTGCGCTGGAAGCCAGTTGCCAGGAGTTCAGCGACAAGCTTGGCTTCCCGGTCACGCTGGATTACCAGCTCCCGCCGCGCCTCGTCCCTTCCCATCAGGCGATCCATTTAGTGCAGATTGCCCGCGAGGCGTTGAACAACAGCTTAAAGCACGCCGACGCCAGCGCCTGCGGCATCAACGTCACCCGCCAGGGGAATCAGGTTCGTCTGGTAGTGTGGGACAACGGCCGGGGGATCTCCGGCAGCGGCGAGCGCAGTAATCATTACGGCCTTATTATCATGCGCGACCGCGCACAAACCTTGCAGGGTGACTGCCAGGTTCGCCCCCGCGCCTGCGGTGGCACCGAAGTGGTCGTCAATTTTATCCCCGAAGCACCGCTTTCTTCCGTAACAAGGAGCGAAGAATGAGCCATCAGGAAGCAGCAACCATTTTGCTGATAGACGATCATCCCATGATGCGTACCGGCGTTAAGCAGCTGATAAGCATGGCGCCAGAGCTGGCCGTGGTCGGTGAAGCCGGCAGCGGCGAGCAGGGCGTGCAGCTTGCCGAATCTCTCGACCCGGATCTGATCCTGCTCGATCTCAATATGCCGGGCATGAACGGGCTTGAGACGCTCGACTGCCTGCGCGAAAAAGCGCTTTCAGGGCGGATTGTGGTGTTCAGCGTTTCTAACCATGAAGAAGATGTAGTGACCGCCCTTAAGCGCGGCGCGGACGGCTATTTGCTGAAAGATATGGAGCCGGAAGACCTGCTCAAGGCCTTGCAGCAGGCGGCGGCGGGAGAAATGGTGCTCAGCGAAGCGCTAACGCCCGTCCTGGCAGCGAGCCTGCGGGCCAACCGCTCAACGTCCGACCGCGACGTGAATCAGCTTACGCCGCGCGAGCGCGACATTCTGAAGCTGATTGCCCAGGGGTTGCCTAACAAGATGATTGCCCGACGTCTGGACATCACCGAAAGCACGGTGAAGGTGCACGTCAAACACTTGCTGAAGAAGATGAAGCTCAAATCCCGGGTTGAAGCCGCAGTTTGGGTTCATCAGGAACGCATTTTCTAAACTGGCCTAATCGCCCGGCAGCAAAGAATAACGTTTGTCGCTTTCCGGGTTGATCAGCAGCGGTGCGGCAGTTTTGAGGACGATCTCGTTCGAGGTTACCCGCAGCCCCTTTTCGTCCTCAAGGGTGACCGCAAGGTGATATTCGTTGGCGGCCCCTTCCTGCCAGGCTGGCAAAATAATGCTCCAGCCGTCTGCGCTTCGCGCCTGAGCCGGCGGCGTCAGGCTCAGCGCCTTCGTATCGCCCTGCCATGAAAGGCTTCTGATACCATAGGTCGCTTTAACCTGCAGCTTAAGCAATACCGTTTCTCCCGGCTGCGGCTGCCACGGCGGCGTGGCCAGGAACACGGACAGCGTTTTGCGCTGGCGGAACTGCATCACCGGCACGGACTCACGCTCAACGTTATCGTAGCGGCTGCCGCGCAGCGAGCTGGTGGTTGCCACCTCATCTGCCGAGAGCTGTTTTTGCAGCGGGACACCGAAGCGGTAGTTAAGCTTAAGCCCCAGATTCTCCTGCGCGGTGCCGCTTTCCCCCTGTTTATGCTGGGCCGTTAACGTAATCAGCGGCACCGGCGTGTAGTTAATGCCCATCGTCACCGCCAGCGGATTTCGGTAGCCGGTATCGCTGTCGAAAAGCGTGACGTTGTCACCAAAATACTGTTCGAAGCTCAGGCTGGTATTGATATGCCGGTAAAACGGTAGCCAGGCCTGCGCCGTGACGTCATAGCCCCGGGCCAGGCGCTGCTCGAGCGTTTCAGTTTGCCCGCGCCAGCCGCTCAGCGGTTGATAATAATTGGCCGAAAGCCGCAGGTATTCGCCCCAGGCTTCGGCCCCAAAACCCGCGCGCTGCAGTTGGGTAGTGAGCTGGTTGTCGTAGAAGGTGTTGTACCCTAATAGCCAGCGTCCGGCTACCCAGCGCTGCCCTACGCCCAGGTTACCTGTCGCGCCCTTCTCCTGCTGGCTAAACCCGAGCTGGCTCCAGGTCAGGTAGCGATTGTTATCCTGCCAGGGCGTGAAAAGTGAGCCGCTGCTGCCCTTCCAGCTCCCATGCTGATCGACCTGCAAATTGAAGCTGGCCTTCCCCCAGGGCGAAAGCAAAGCCTGGGCTTCGTCGGTGACTTTGTCGGTTAACAAATCCCGCAGGCTGGTAAAAGCGAAAAGCTGCGCCTGCTCGCCGGCATCCAGTCCGTTATCCACCATACTGTCTTCACCAAACTTCTTAGCCATCGCGGCAATTCTACGCGCGGCGGCATCGGTTTCTGGCGCAAGGCCCATGTTCGGCAGGTCATTTGAAGGGGAAGAGAAAGGGTTTTGGGCAGCCTGAACAAAGTTATTTGAGGTACTCATTGCCCCTCCCGGACGAGGGAGCAGGCAGCACAAAGTCAAAAGCGGAACGGCAAATCTACGCATTTGTAAATTATAACATAATGGTTTTGCTCTTTACCCGGCCCATACATAGCCTGAACGCGACTCCAGGAGTAATCCGGCTTTTCTGGGCATAAATCATACCCACTCAGGGCGCAGGGAGATACACTGGACGCCTCGCTCATCGTCATTACCCAGGAGAAGCAAGTGCAGAAGATAGTCATTATCGCCAACGGCGCGGCCTACGGCAGCGAATCGCTTTTCAACAGTTTGCGGCTGGCCATTGCCCTGCGCGACCAGGAACCACAGCCGGAAGTGAAGCTATTCCTGATGTCCGACGCGGTGACCGCCGGCCTGCGTGGTCAGAAGCCCGCCGAAGGCTACAACATCCAGCAGATGCTCGAGATCCTCACCGCGCAGGGCGTGCCCGTTAAGCTCTGTAAAACCTGCACCGACGGACGCGGCATCACCGAACTGCCGCTCATCGAGGGCGTCGCCATCGGCACGCTGGTTGAACTCGCCGAATGGACTTTAGCCTCGGATAAGACCCTCACCTTCTAATTATTTCGGCGCGGGAATATTATTTGCTTATATCCCCTCCCGCGCCATCAAGTTACCTGCAGACGTTGCCGATATTTTACTTAGGACAACACAGCAGGATAATAATGATGGTTAGATCTCTTCGTACACGCATTCTTTTAGTCACGGCAGTTTGCCTGGTCTCCGCCTTATGTCTTAACACTTTTATTAACTACGCCGTCACCAGCCGCGATAACCAGCAGTCCATCAGCGACACCTTAACCAGCACCAGCCTTAGCCATTCCGTTGCCATCAGCGACTGGGTCAGCGGAAAAATGTCTATGATTAGCGCCCTGGAAAGCGCCGCGCTGAGCGAAGACCCGATCCCCGTCTTCAGCCAAATGGCAAAAGCCGGAGGCTTCACCAACATCTACGTTGGCTATGCCAATAAAACCGCAAAATTCTCAGACCCTACCGGCGTTCCGGCCGATTTCGACCCTACGGTTCGCCCGTGGTATCAACAGGTCGTAAAAGATGATGCTCCGGTCGTTACCGCCCCGTACGTGGACGCCGGGACCGGGAAGCTTGTCGTGACCTTCGCCGTGCCCATTAAACAGGATGGTAGCCTGAAAGCCGTGGTCGCCGGTGATGTCGCCATGGACAGCGTGATCGCTAACGTTCGCAGTATTCATCCAACCCCAAACAGTAGCGGATTGTTGATCAATAGCGACGGCACGCTGATTGCCGGTCAGGATCCCGCGTTGACGCTGAAGCCCTTTTCTGAGGCGGTTAAACAGGCTGATTTAACTCAGTTGCTTGGCGTCAGCCATCGCGCCACCGGCACGATTGGCGAACAAACCAAGCAGCTGATGGCAACGCCTATTGCCGGCACACATTGGTATGTCGTCGTCGCTCTGGACGAAGGCGATGCCACCTCCGGCATGCGTTCGCTGCTGAAGGCTTCGGCCCTCGCCCTGTTGGTGCTGGTGCTGATATCTGGCGCGGTGGTGCATCTTCTGATTGGTAAAGTGATGAGCCGCCTCGGCACGATTCGGGATGGGATGCGAGCCATCAGCAACGGCACGAACGATCTGTCGCAGCGCTTACCTGAAACCGGCCACGATGAGGTCACGGAAATCGCCCACGCCTTCAACGCGTTCAGCGACAAGCTGGGCGTGGTGATGATGCAGATCAGAGACTCCAGCGCGTCGGTTAAGGTGGCGGCAAACGAAATAGCCGCGGGTAACCAGGATCTCTCCACCCGTACCGAACAGGCCGCCTCAAGCCTGCGGGAAACGGCCAGCGCGGTAGAGCAAATTACCGCGTCCGTCGCAAACTCTACGGCTTCAGCCGCCCAGGCGAACACCCAGGCCCACAGCGCCAGCGAAGCGGCCGAACGCGGGGGCGAAGTCGTCTCAAAAGTCATTACCACAATGCAGGCCATTGAGCTTGCCTCCGGCAAGATTGGCGACATCACCAGCGTCATTGACAGCATCGCCTTCCAGACCAACATCCTGGCGCTGAATGCCGCGGTTGAGGCCGCCCGGGCCGGCGAGCAGGGTCGCGGTTTTGCCGTCGTTGCCGGAGAAGTACGCAATCTTGCCAGCCGCAGTGCCCAGGCGGCGAAGGAAATTAAAAGCCTGATCGACTCCACTACCGCCAGCGTAGCCGACGGTTCGGTTTACGTTCGTCAGGCCGGAGAAGCCATGGACGAGATTGAGCAGAGCGTCGGGAGCGTGCTGGTCATCATGCGTGAGATAACCGTCTCCACCGATGAACAGATGAAAGGCATTCAGGAAATTAACCACGCCGTGACCCACCTCGACGGCATGGTGCAGCAGAATGCCGAGCTGGTTGTGGAATCTGCGGCCGCAGCCGGGGCGCTACAAAGTCAGGCTGGGGAACTCGCGGAAACCGCCGGGCATTTCCGGATTTAATGATGAGCCGACGGGCGTTTGCCAACGAAACGCCCGCTAGCTGAAAGGTTTCAGGCACAATGTCATTATTGTTGAATCGTTACGGCATTTTTTGATCAGCGTCAGCATTTGCTGCCCGCCGCTCTGGTGTGATGCTTCGGGTGATTTGTGAACAATATCACTTACCGGTGCAGCACCTTTGGGGGCCTCAGGCCATGTTTAATGCGGGAGTGGAGTGAAAAATGCCAGTTGTAAAAGCCAGTCTTAAACTTTTTGGGGGCGATACCGTGGTGGTTCGCTGTTCGAATAACTGCCATATCCATTTGATGTGTGACTCAGACAAACACGGCGGCTCGGAGGCGGACGTTTTAAGCCTGCAAAACCGCCAGTCTGCCTATATTGCCGTCCCCTACAGCGGCACCTGGAAAGTGCTGATCGACAGCCATACTCAGTCGCTTGAGCATTCCATCAGCTACGTTCCGGCATAAAACACGAAGGCCACCTTCCGGTGGCCATTTTCTGACTATGCAAAACCGGGCTGCAGCCCGCTTTCGTCCTCATGCCCGCTAAGCCAGGCGCGAACCTGGTTTGCCAGCTCGGACATACGATCGTCCTGCATACCGTGCTTTTTCATCTCCTGCTCGAGAGAAAAGAGATACTGTGCATTGGTGCCCAGCGGGCCGCTCGCGGCAGCGATTAACGGCGCGATGGTTTCTGCCCTGGTATCCGCCTCATAAAGCGGATGACGCGGGTCCATGATGAACACCAGCGCGTTGACCGTGCGGCCGTCATCCAGTGCGAGCTTGCACCAGGTCGGCAAATAACACCCGGTTATCATCTCTCGCTTCCAGACAAGCGTCAGTTCATCTTCCAGAATCTCTTCCGGCAGCCGATAAGCAAGGCCGGTGGTTCTTCCACCCTCTTTCAGCGCGAGCATACGCCCCGGTCGGCAAGCCGTCCCTCGCCCCGCCGTCAATCTCAGGCAAAATGCACGATGCCAGCCCACCAGCATGCCGGGGGCTGACTCTTCAAATTCAAAAGCCGGGTTCCACATTAATGAACCGTAACCAAAGAGCCACACCGGACTTTGGTCTGGGCGACAAGCAAGCGTCGCGGCAAGAGAAGCCGAGCGCTGCTCAGGGGTCCACAATAACGATTCCTCAATGGCACCAAAAGCCGTCTTACAATCCGCTTTCATTAAGAAATCACGCGTTAACACGATACACCTCCGCCACTGCTTGCTTCCGTGCGACTACACAAGCTGCGCCTTCCCGGCTTTTATTGACAACTTTTGCTTACTAATAGAGCAACATATCAAGACCATAAGCAATTCGCCGCGCGCTGGCAAGCTTGATGACGATCACAAAACAGATAAATTGTCATTTTTCCTTGCAAGACTGGCGTGTGGTGCCGGGAATCATATAAATAAGACGCACATAATGGAGGGTTATTTTGTTCAGCATCCTCAGATAAAGGAGATTGCTCTGTTCAACCACTTTTAACTCACAGGTGAATTTCCCGCTGGGGTGATATTTTGGCGCGAATAAAGGAGATAAAAAAGCATTATTCCACAGGTTTGTTTGCTTTTATATTATTTATATCAACATGTTTTATATGAGTTAAATTCAGAATACTCACCATTTTAGTGCATTAGAACTTTTTACGCGAGAATGCCGTAAAACTAAGTAAATTTTAAGCAAAAGTAACGATTTTTTGCTAACTTATACGGGTTCAAAAACCTGACTATAATGATCAAAACAGGTTATCGCCTGCAGAGATGGAGAAGTTGAATGACAAAAACACAACATGAGGCGGTAAAAACCCGCCACAAGGAGAGTTCTCTCATTTTCCCGGTACTCGCGCTGGCGGTACTGGCGATGTGGGGGTCAAGCCAGTCCCTGCCGGCGGTTGTCGGCATCAATATTTTGGCTCTGGTAGCCATACTCAGCAGCGCCTTTAGCGTTGTACGCCACGCGGACGTGCTGGCGCACCGTCTGGGTGAACCGTACGGCTCACTTATTCTGAGCCTGTCGGTCGTGATTCTTGAAGTCAGCCTGATTTCCGCGCTAATGGCCACCGGCGACGCCGCGCCAACCCTGATGCGCGACACACTCTATTCCATCATCATGATTGTCACCGGCGGCCTTGTTGGCTTCTCCCTGCTGATGGGCGGCCGTAAATTTGCCACACAGTACATGAACCTGTTTGGCATCAAGCAGTACCTGATTGCCCTCTTCCCGCTGGCGGTGATCGTGCTGGTGTTCCCAATGGCGCTGCCGGGCGGCAACTTCTCACTGGGCCAGTCCCTGCTGGTGGCATTGATTTCCGCTGCGATGTACGGCGTGTTCCTGCTTATTCAAACGAAAACGCACCAGAGCCTGTTTGTGTACGAGCATGAAGACGAAGGCGACGGCGATGACCCGCATCACGGCAAGCCTTCGGCGCACAGCTCCGCATGGCACACGGTCTGGCTTATCGTTCACCTGATTGCGGTTATCGCGGTCACCAAGATGAACGCTAACCCGCTTGAGCACCTGCTGGACGCCGTGAACGCACCGGCGCAGTTCACCGGCTTCCTGGTCGCCCTGCTGATTCTGTCTCCGGAAGGCCTTGGCGCGCTAAGAGCGGTATTGAGCAACCAGGTACAGCGCGCGATGAACCTGTTCTTCGGTTCGGTGCTGGCCACCATCTCGCTAACGGTGCCTGCGGTGACGCTGATTGCCTGGTTCACCGGTAACGACCTGGTCTTTGCGCTGGGCATGCCGCAGATGGTGGTCATGCTGGCGGCGCTGGTGCTTTGCCAGATTTCATTCTCGACCGGCCGCACCAACGTGCTCAACGGCACCGCGCATCTGGCGCTGTTCGCCGCCTATCTGATGACAATTTTTGCCTAAGTAAACAGCAAGACTGCCTTTACAGGCAGTCTTTAGTGTTTACTCCCTCTCCACGTGGGAGAGGGTCGGGGTGAGGGCAAGAGGCCACTACAGACGCATTTCACTGCCTCCCTCAAGAGAGGGAAACAAATATAAAAAAACCCGCCGCAGCGGGTTTTGTTTTTTTGCAGCAATTAGTGGCTGGTATCCAGCGGCGCGAAGTTCTTCACCAGGTCATCAATCGCTTTAATCTGGCTCAGGAAGGCTTCGAGCTTCGCCAGCGGCAGCGCGGAAGGCCCGTCGCAGCGCGCGTTGTCCGGGTCCGGGTGCGCTTCAATGAACAGGCCGGCCAGGCCGGTCGCCATCCCGGCGCGAGCCAGTTCGGTGACCTGAGCACGACGACCGCTTGACGCTGCGCCAAACGGGTCGCGGCATTGCAGGGCGTGAGTCACGTCGAAAATCACCGGCGCACCGTTAGAAACCTGCTTCATGACGCTGAAGCCCAGCATGTCGACCACCAGGTTGTCGTAGCCGAACTGCGTGCCGCGATCGCAAAGAATAATTTTGTCGTTGCCGCCTTCCGCGAACTTATCCACGATGTTGCCCATCTGGCCAGGGCTGACGAACTGTGGCTTCTTCACGTTGATCACCGCGCCGGTTTTTGCCATCGCTTCAACCAGATCGGTCTGACGCGCCAGGAATGCAGGCAGCTGAATAACGTCAACCACCTCGGCAACCGGCTGGGCCTGGCTGGCTTCGTGAACGTCGGTGATGACTTTCACGCCGAAGGTCTGCTTCAGCTCCTGGAAAATCTTCATCCCCTCTTCCAGGCCCGGGCCACGGTAAGAGTGAATGGATGAACGGTTGGCTTTATCAAAAGAGGCTTTGAACACGTACGGGATACCCAACTTCTGGGTCACGGTGACGTAATGCTCGCAGATGCGCATCGCCAGGTCACGAGACTCAAGCACGTTCATGCCGCCAAAAAGCACAAACGGCAGGTCGTTTGCGACGTTGATATCACCAATGTTAACCACTTTTTGTTTCATATGTTCGCCTTATCAGGTGTGAACTTAATGCAGGGTAATCTGCTTGTGCGCAATCGAGTTGATTTGCGCCTTAATCATTTCGCTAATCGGATCTTCCGGGCACTGCTCAACAAAGTAGCTTAAGTCGCTGAGCGCCACGTGTTCACAGTCCAGCTGCGCATAAATCAGGCCGCGGTCGCGGATCTCGTAGGGGTCTTCCGGATTGAACTGCAGCAGCACTTCGCTGGCGCGCAGCGCCATCTCCATCTGCCGCTCTTCCATCAGCGCAGACTTGAGCGTGTCGAGCAGCTTGCGGATAACTTCCGCATTGTCGGACTCGTCAAGATCTTCGTCGAACAGCTCGGCCGTAGGGTTAATATTGCCCTTGATCCACACTTCCAGCGTGTGCTCGTCCAGCGTGTCGCCGTTAAACGGATTGATGAGCCACATTTCGCCATCCATCCAGTCGGCGCGCAGGATAAGCTGCGTCGGGAAGATAACTGGCATCAGCGGAATATCGAGCTGCCCGGCGATCCATAGCAGTATCGCCCCAAGCGAGACGGCGCTCCCCTGCCGGCTTTTTAAAACGTTATCCAGCCACAGGGCATCGGACAGGCGGTAAACGCCCCCTGAATCCTTAAAACCCCATTCGCCGTAAAAGAGTTCCAGCAGTTTTTCCAGCTGCAGGTCGGGATGTGTCCCCTGGCAAATTTCTTCTTTTGCCAGGCTGACCAGCCCCTTAAGCTGCGCTTCAACTTCTGCGGTCGGGAAATCATCCCGGATCAGCTGCGAGACTAAAATCATGCCTTCGCAGAGCGGTGCCTGATTAAATTCGAAATCGGCTAACGACTTCATACTTACCCCAATATCGGTATTTTAGTGGTGGCGAGTTTTATGATGATGTAGAGCACCACCAGCCCCAGCAGGAAAGCAAACCAACGAACCTGCTGGCTGCGCGGGCGTTTACCCAGCGCGATAAAACCTAAAGCGATATAGATGATAACGCCAAACAGCTTTTCAGTCAGCCACGTTCCCTGCGGCGTAAAAGGATAGAAATGCGTGAGAGCAACCAGCGCAAAACCGCTGACTAACAGCAGAGTATCATTAACATGAGGTACGATGCGCACCCAGCGCTTGCCGGACATCGCAGACCCGCGATATTGCCACCAGTAGCGTAAAACAAACAGGCTGATTGAAATAACGACGGTGAAAATATGCAGATATTTAAGTGAGAAATAAGTCGCCAAAATGTCTGTTCCTTAATGAGTCAAAGATAGCGTCCTGACGTCAGGCGATCGTTGTCGCCATAATCTTTGTAGGTTGCAACCTCGGTAAAACCCGCGTCCCGCAGCAGCAGCCGCACGCTTTCACCCTGCTTCCAGCCATGTTCCAGCACCAGCCAGCCGCCGGGTTCGAGAAAGCGGCGCGAATCGTTAACCAGCGTATCTAAATCGGCCAGGCCATGATTGCCTGCCACCAGCGCGCTTTTCGGCTCAAAGCGAACATCGCCTTCACTGAGGTGCGGGTCGGCTTCGTCGATATACGGCGGATTGCTGACAATCAGCGCAAAACGCTGAGCATCGAGGGCGTTAAACCAGTGACTTTGCAGCACCCTGACGTTGGCTATGCCAAGATTTTCAGCGTTCCATTGCGCCAACGCCACGGCCTCCGGCACGACATCCAGCGCCGTTACCTCGCAGTCCGGACGCTCGCTTGCCAGCGCCAGGGCAATCGCCCCTGTACCGGTGCCAAGATCCAATATTGCGCATGGCGTATCCGGCAGCCTGGTTAACGCGTGTTCGACCAGGCATTCGGTATCGGGACGAGGAATAAGCGTAACCGGGGAGACGCGCAGCGGCAGCGACCAGAACTCGCGCTCGCCCACAAGATGTGCCACTGGCTCACCGCGCTCGCGCCGTACCAACAGAACCTCAAGCTCACTTTGCTGGACGGGCGTCAGCGTTGTTTCGCCAAACGCGAGGATAAACGTGCGGGCTTTGCCTGTGACAAACCCAAGCAGGATCTCCGCATCCCGCTTTGGGCTTTCGCTCTGCGCCAGGCGCTGTACGGCCTGGCGAAGCCATAGCTGAAACTCCATTAATCCTGCTCGGACAACGCCGCGAGCTGATCGGCCTGGAACTCCTGGACAATCGGCTCGATCAGGGCATCGATTTTGCCTTCCATCACCTCGTCCAGACGGTAAAGCGTCAGGTTGATGCGGTGGTCGGTCACACGGCCCTGCGGGAAGTTGTAGGTACGGTTGCGGTCAGAACGGTCGCCGGAGCCCAGCAGGTTACGGCGGGTAGACGCCTCTTCCAGCTGGCGTTTTGCTACTTCCGCAGCGCGAATACGCGCGCCCAGTACAGAAAGCGCTTTCGCTTTGTTTTTATGCTGGGAACGTTCGTCCTGGCACTCCACCACAATGCCGGTAGGCAAGTGGGTAATACGGATTGCAGAGTCGGTGGTGTTAACGTGCTGACCGCCCGCGCCCGAGGAGCGGAAGGTATCGATACGCAGATCCGACGGGTTAATATCCGGCAGCTCCGCTTCAGGAATTTCAGGCATCACCGCCACGGTACAGGCGGAGGTGTGAATACGCCCCTGGGATTCCGTGGCCGGCACGCGCTGCACGCGATGGCCACCGGACTCAAACTTCAGGCGACCATAAACGCCGTCACCGCTGATTTTAGCAATAACCTCTTTAAAGCCGCCGTGTTCACCTTCGTTAGCACTGATGATTTCGACACGCCAGCGGCGGGCCTCGGCATAACGGCTGTACATACGGAACAAATCACCGGCAAACAGCGCAGCTTCGTCCCCACCGGTACCTGCACGAACTTCGACAAACGCATTGCGCTCATCGTCGGGATCTTTTGGCAGCAACAGCACCTGAAGCTGCTGCTCCAGCTCTTCACTGCTGGCTTTCGCTTCGGCCAGCTCTTCCTGCGCCATTTCGCGCATTTCCGGATCGCTAAGCATGCTTTCTGCGGTTTCAATGTCTGCCTGTACCTGGCGCCATTGCAGGAAACAGCGCGATACATCGCTTAACTGGGCATATTCACGAGACAGAGCGCGAAAGCGGTCCTGATCGGCAATGGTCGATGCATCGCCAAGCAGGGCCTGAACTTCTTCATGGCGCTCCTGCAAGGCTTCCAGTTTGGCAACAATAGAAGGCTTCATGGGCGGTGGTTCACCTTGTAATAAGAGTTGTGTGTGCTAATCCAGCCCGAGGCTGTTACGCAAGATTTGCAGGCGTTCATCGTCCCCGTCACGGGCGGCCTGCGTGAGCGATTTGGTTGGAGCATGGATCAGGCGATTGGTCAGTTTCCAGGCCAGATCCTGCAATACGGACTCCGCGTCGCCACCCTGCTGCAGGGCGGCCAGCGCTTTGGCAGCGAGGTCATCTCTGACCTGCTCTGCCTGGCTACGGTATTCGCGAATGGTCTCGGAGGCGCTTTGCGCACGCAGCCAGGCCATAAACTCGCTGCATTCTTGCGCCACGATGGTTTCAGCCTCAACCGCCGCCGCTTTACGCTGCGCGAGGTTGCTCTGAATAATGGCCTGCAGGTCATCCACGCTGTAAAGATAGGCGTTCGCAAGTTTGCCCACTTCCGGTTCGACATCACGCGGAACGGCGATGTCCACCAGCAGCATAGGCTGATTACGACGCGCTTTAAGCGCTCGCTCCATCATCCCTTTGCCAATAATAGGCAGCGGGCTGGCGGTAGAGCTAATGATGATATCGGCATCCGCCAGGCGCTCGTCGATATCGCTCAGGCTGATAACTTCCGCCCCGACCTCATCGGCCAGCACCTGGGCGCGTTCTCGGGTACGGTTGGCGATAATCATCTTCTCAACTTTATGCTCGCGCAGATGGCGGGCAACCAGTTCGATAGTCTCCCCGGCGCCGACCAGCAGGACGGTCACCGAGGAAAGAGATTCAAAGATTTGCCGCGCCAGCGTACAGGCGGCAAACGCGACGGAAACGGCGCTGGCGCCGATGTCGGTTTCGGTGCGCACTCGCTTGGCAACGGAGAAGGACTTCTGGAACATGCGTTCCAGCTCGCTGGAGCGCGAATGGCCTTTTTGTGAATCGGCAAAAGCTTTTTTCACCTGGCCGAGAATTTGCGGCTCGCCGAGAACCAGCGAATCCAGGCCGCTCGCGACGCGCATCAAATGGCTAACGGCGTCGTTGTCGTGGTGCCAGTAGAGACTTTTACGCACTTCCTCTTCGTTGAGGTTGTGGTACTCGCACAGCCAGCTAACCAGCCGCTCGTGCAGATTTTCCTGTTGTTCAACGCTCAGGTACAGCTCGGTTCTGTTGCAGGTCGACAGCACGACCCCGCCCTGGACCATGGGCTGTGCCAGCAAGCTGCCCAACGCCTGGTCGAGCGTGTCCGGCGAAAACGTTACGCGTTCTCGCAGCGATACTGGAGCCGTTTTATGGTTAATTCCTAGCGCTAACAGGGTCATGGAGCGGTCTGAGTAATACCGATGTTGATAAGGATTTCTGGTCGCATCATACAGGATGAGCCGAATCAATAAAAGAGAGCTTACCCTTGCGGAGTAAGTGGATGATTTATGATTTAAGACAACTTGACCGTAGACGCCCTGCCGCCCGCCCGCTAGCATGAACGGTTGACCACCAAAATGAATTTAAGGATTTGCTGCCGCTATGTTGATGCCTAAAGCCCGTCTGATGCGCCTTCTGCCCCTTGCCAGCCTGGTACTGGCCGCCTGTTCAGTCCACCAACCGAGCGGCCCGGGCAAGAGCCCTGACTCGCCGCAGTGGTTAGAACACCAGCAACAGGTGCAAAAAATCACCCAGTATCAAACGCGCGGTGCTTTTGCTTATCTCTCCGATAGCCAAAAGGTATATGCCCGCTTTAACTGGCAGCAAACTGCGCCAGACCGCTACCGCCTGCTGTTGACCAACCCGCTCGGCAGCACCGAGCTTGAGCTCAACGCGCAGCCGGACCAGGTCCAACTGACCGACCGCGACGGCAAGCGCTACATTGCGAAAGACGCGGAAGAGATGATTGGCAAGCTGACCGGGATGCCGATTCCGCTTAACAGCCTGCGCCAGTGGATCCTCGGCCTGCCGGGCGACTCCACCGACTATAAGCTGGACGACCAGTATCGCCTGCGCGAAGTGAACTACACCCAGGACGGCAAAACCTGGAAAGTGGTGTACAGCGACTACGACAGCAAAACCCAGCCTTCTCTGCCTTCCAATATGGAACTGCGCGAAGGCGACCAGCGCATCAAGCTGAAAATGGACAGCTGGACGGTGAAATAATGATCTCTCGTTGGCCTTCTCCTGCAAAACTGAATCTTTTTCTTTATATCACCGGCCGTCGCGCGGATGGCTATCACAACCTGCAGACGCTGTTTCAGTTTCTCGACTACGGCGACACGATAACGATAGAACCTCGGGAAGACGGCGTGATCCGGCTGGTGACGCCGATTGACGGCGTTCCAGATGAAGAAAACCTGATTGTACGTGCTGCCCGCCTGCTGGTTGAGCACGCCGCGGCGAAAGGCACGCTGCCCGCTGGTGCTGGCGCGGATTTGGGTGTTGAGAAGCGGCTGCCGATGGGCGGAGGCCTGGGCGGCGGTTCCTCCAACGCTGCAACGGTGCTGGTTGCGCTAAACGCTCTCTGGAAAACCGGCTGCAGCGAAGACGAGCTGGCCGCGCTGGGCATTCGCCTTGGCGCCGACGTACCGGTGTTTGTCAGGGGCCACGCGGCCTTTGCCGAAGGCGTAGGCGAAATTCTCACGCCGGTTGAGCCCGAAGAAAAATGGTACCTGGTGGCCCATCCCGGCGTCAGCATTCCGACGCCGCTTATTTTTGGCGATCCTGAGCTGCCGCGCGAAGCACCGATAAGGTCAATTACGACGTTGCTAAAATGTGAATTTGGCAACGATTGTGAGGTTATCGCAAGAAAACGTTTTCGCGAGGTTGATGCAGCGCTTTCCTGGCTGTTAGAATACGCGCCGTCGCGCCTGACCGGCACCGGCGCTTGTGTGTTTGCTGAATTTGACACCGAGCAGGCCGCCCGGCAGGTGCTTGAGCAAGCCCCGGAATGGCTGCATGGGTTTGTTGCGCGAGGCGTTAATAGATCTCCGCTGCATCAGGCCATATCCGGGCAAGCTGGGCATTGGTGACAACGTCACCTCGTTTCAGACGTTGCATCGTGCTCTTTAATACACCGCCTGGATGGGGGCTACCCCGCCCGCACATGATGCGGTAGCAACCATCCGCCACTGGACGCATGCCTGAGGTTCTTCTCGTGCCTGATATGAAGCTTTTTGCTGGTAACGCCACCCCGGAACTAGCACAACGTATTGCCAACCGCCTGTACACCTCCCTTGGTGACGCCGCCGTCGGTCGCTTTAGCGACGGTGAAGTAAGCGTACAAATCAACGAAAATGTACGCGGTGGTGATATTTTCATCATCCAGTCCACCTGTGCCCCAACGAACGACAACCTGATGGAACTGGTTGTTATGGTTGATGCCCTGCGCCGCGCTTCTGCAGGTCGTATCACCGCTGTTATCCCTTACTTTGGCTACGCTCGTCAGGACCGCCGCGTGCGCTCCGCTCGTGTGCCAATCACTGCGAAAGTCGTCGCTGACTTCCTCTCAAGCGTAGGGGTTGACCGTGTTCTCACCGTGGACCTGCACGCTGAACAAATCCAGGGCTTCTTTGACGTCCCGGTAGATAACGTCTTCGGTAGTCCAATTCTGCTGGAAGATATGCTGCAAATCGGCCTGGAAAACCCAATCGTGGTTTCCCCGGACATCGGCGGCGTGGTACGTGCCCGTGCTATCGCCAAGCTGCTGAACGACACCGATATGGCTATCATCGACAAGCGTCGCCCACGCGCTAACGTTTCCCAGGTTATGCACATCATCGGTGACGTGTCCGGCCGTGACTGCGTCCTGGTTGACGACATGATCGATACCGGCGGCACCCTGTGTAAAGCAGCAGAAGCGCTGAAAGAACGCGGCGCGAAACGCGTATTCGCCTACGCTACTCACCCAATCTTCTCCGGTAACGCGGTTCACAACCTGCGCAACTCGGTGATCGACGAAGTGATTGTGTGCGATACCATCCCGCTGTCTGACGAAATCAAAGCCCTGCCAAACGTCCGTACCCTGACCCTGTCCGGGATGCTGGCGGAAGCTATTCGTCGTATCAGCAACGAAGAATCTATCTCTGCAATGTTCGAGCACTGATCGACGTTGCTTTTAAAACCCGCTGCGGCGGGTTTTTTCGTTTTTGTACTACTCTTTTTCAATGCCTCCTTCACCTGCCTGAACGACAGATGATGCGCTCACGGATGGAATCACAAGTGAAAACCGTATCTTCTTCTCACGTAATGCCTTTCCGCGCCCTGATTGACGCCTGCTGGCGCGAAAAGTACACCCTGTCCCGATTTAGCCGCGATGCTATCGCCGGCGTGACCGTGGGGATAATTGCTATCCCTCTGGCAATGGCGCTGGCCATCGGCAGCGGCGTCGCGCCGCAATATGGCCTGTATACGGCCGCCGTCGCCGGGATTGTCATTGCCCTCAGCGGCGGTTCGCGCTTCAGCGTCTCCGGCCCGACCGCTGCCTTCGTGGTGATTCTCTACCCGGTCGCACAGCAGTTTGGGCTGGCGGGGCTGCTGGTCGCCACGCTGATGTCCGGCATATTCCTGATCCTGTTTGGGCTGGCGCGCTTTGGCCGACTTATCGAGTACATCCCGCTGTCGGTAACGCTGGGCTTTACCTCCGGGATAGGCATTACCATCGCCACCATGCAGGTGAAGGACTTCTTCGGCCTGACGCTGGAGCACGTGCCGGAGCACTACCTGAATAAAGTCGCCGCGCTGGCGATGGCGATGCCCACCGTTAATATGGGGGATGCCGCCATTGGCATTGTCACCCTGGCGGTGCTGATTTTCTGGCCTCGCCTGGGGATTCGCCTGCCGGGGCATCTGCCTGCGCTGCTGGCGGGCTGTGCCGTGATGGCTATCGTGACTTCTCTGGGCGGGGACGTGGCGACCATTGGTTCACGCTTCCATTATGTTCTTGCCGACGGAAGCCAGGGGAACGGCATCCCCCAGCTGTTGCCTCAGTTAATGCTGCCGTGGAACATGCCAAATTCGGACTTTACGCTGAGCTGGGACTCGCTGAGCGCCCTGCTCCCTGCGGCATTCTCTATGGCAATGCTGGGCGCAATCGAATCGTTGCTCTGCGCGGTGGTGCTGGACGGCATGACCGGCACAAAACATAACGCTAACAGCGAACTGGTTGGCCAGGGGCTGGGGAATATTATTGCTCCGTTCTTCGGCGGCATTACCGCCACCGCCGCGATTGCCCGCTCTGCCGCTAACGTGCGTGCCGGGGCTACCTCGCCGGTGGCCGCCATTATTCACTCGTTGCTGGTTATCCTGGCGCTGCTGGCACTTGCCCCTCTGCTTTCCTGGCTCCCGCTCTCGGCGATGGCCGCCCTACTGTTGATGGTGGCGTGGAACATGAGCGAAGCGCACAAAGTCGTGAACCTGCTGCGCCGCGCGCCGAAAGACGACATCATCGTGATGCTGATTTGTATGTCGCTGACCGTGCTGTTTGACATGGTAATCGCCATCAGCGTGGGTATTGTGCTGGCATCACTGCTGTTTATGCGCCGCATTGCCCGAATGACCCGCCTCGCACCGCTCAATAACGTGAATACGCCTGAAGATGTTCTTGCCCTGCGCGTAACCGGGCCGCTGTTCTTTGCCGCTGCCGAAGGATTATTCACTCAGCTAGGCCAGCAGGTGCCGGGCCATCACGTGGTTATTTTGCAGTGGGCTGCGGTGCCGGTACTCGACGCGGGCGGTCTGGATGCCTTCCAGCGGTTTGTAGAGAAAATGCCGGAAGGCTGTGAGCTGCGGGTGACGAACCTTGAATTCCAGCCGCTGCGCACCCTCGCACGGGCTGGCGTACGGCCGATACCTGGCCGCCTGGCCTTCTTCCCTGACGTTCAGGCCGCACTGGCCGCCGACTAGCGGCCAGTTTCACGCCTACTGAGCGGCCTCACGTCGCCGCCTGCTGGTCACGCTTTCACGGTTCACGCCCCAGTTGTCGGTGTCGACCTCGTCGATAACCACAAACGTATCGGCAGGCTTTTTATTCAGCACATGCTCCAGCAGATCGGTCACGCCCTCAATCAGCGCAAGCTTCTGCTCTGCGCTGACGCCTTCCCGGGTAACGCGAATATTAACGTAAGGCATGGCGGTTCTCCTGTTACCACACGCCAGCGGTGCTGCCGCCGTCGACGGCCATGACGGTCCCGCTGACAAATTCAGAATCCGTCAGATACAGCACGGCGTTCACCACATCCTGCACGCTGCCGGTTTTCCCGCTCGGTGACAGCGTGCTGAGAAAACCTGCAGTACCCGAGTAATCGCTATGCAGCGGCGTCTCGATAATCCCCGGCGCAACGGCGTTAACCCGCACATTATCCGCCGCCAGCTCTAAAGCCAGCGCCCGGGTTGCCTGGTTTAAGCCCCCCTTCACCATCACCGGTAATAAAGCAGGCACCTTGACGTTGGGCTGCATCGCCACGCTTGCCGTAATGTTTACTATATGCCCCGCTTTGTTTTTGCTCATATGGCTGGCGGCGAGCTGGGACGGAAACAGGAACCCTTTCAGGTTGGTGTTAATCATCGCGTCAATATCCTGCTCGCTGTACTCACTCGCCGGTTTCGGGATAAAGATCCCGGCGTTATTAATCAGGATATCGACACGTCCAAAAGCGGCGATAGCCTGCTTAAACAGCGTTTCTGCGGTTGCCTTCAGCGCAATGTCCCCGGCCACCGGCAGAAAATTCTGCGGATTACCCAGGCTTGCCGCCGCCGTCTGTAAGCGCTTCAGGGTGCGGCCATTGCCGACAACATTGTAGCCTCGCGCCAGGTAAGCCTGCGCAATAGCCAGGCCAATACCGCTTGAGGCGCCGGTAACAATAACGGTTGGGGTTGAGTTCATGATGTGCTCCAGTGTGTGAGTGTGTGTGGAGCCCACTATACTTATGACATAATGACCAATAAATTAGCCATCCGTAACATGACAAGATACCTCATGTAATAGATAAACGGGAAACCTCGCCATGAAACGCCAGTTCGAAGAGATGCAGATAGGCACGCTGGAGCTGTTTTGCCAGGCCGCAGAGCAGCTGAGCTTCAGCGCAGCTGCCAATGTTATGGGCATCACGCCCGCGGCGGTCAGCCGCTCTATTGCGCGGCTTGAAGAGCGATTAGGCGTACGCCTGTTCGTGCGCACCACCCGGCAGATAAGATTAACCGAAAGCGGGGAACGTTACTTTCGCCAGTGCCAGCAGGCGCTGCAGCAGCTCAGAGAAGCCGAGCGAGAAGTGACGGGCGCGCAGAGTGAACCTGCGGGCATACTGCGCATAAGCCTGCCCACTCCCTACGCCCACCATCGCGTGCTGCCGCTGCTGCCTGAATTCAGACAGATCCACCCGCGCGTGTCCGTTCAGGTTCACATCAGCAACCGTAATATCGATTTTGCCGACGAAAGTTACGACATTGCCATTCGCGGACGTTCGCCCGCGGATTCCTCGCTAATTGCCCGTAAGCTCGAAGACGCGGAACTGATCACGGTTGCTTCACCGGCCTATCTGGCTCGGGCTGGCATACCCAAAACGCTCGACGAATTGGCGCTGCACGAGTGCATTCAGTTTGAATTGCCCAGCACCGGGCGCAAAGTACCCTGGACATTCAGCCTCGACGGTAAAAATACCGACATTTTCACCCACGGCAGCTTCACCTGCGCAGAAGATGTACTGGGCAGCGTAACGCTTGCCAGAAGCGGCGCGGGCCTGATTCAGACCTACAGGTTCAACGTGGAACAGGACCTGGCCGACGGTTCACTGATTGAGGTGCTGCCGGAGCACGGCGGCACCTCACGACCGTTTATTTTACTCTATCCTCATGCCCGTCATCTCTCTTTGCGGGTCAGGAGCCTGGTTGATTTCTTAGTCCAGCGGCTTGGAACATAGCGCCAATCGCCTGCTGCAGCCAGGCCAGCACCTCCGGCGTCATCCAGGTTCCTTTGGCCAGTTCGGGCTCCTGAGCCATTGCGGCACGGAATTTTTGCTGTGTCAGCGGTGAAGTCCCGGCAAACGACTGAAACAGCTCCAGCCAGCGGCGAGCAAGCTGCTGCGCCTGCTCTGAGTCAGCTTTCACGCCCTGTGCATTAGCCTTTCGCACCTCCGCCACCAGCGGCGGCCACTCCTGCATGCGGTCGAAATAGTGGCTGCTGGTGAAAGCAAACTCTTCCTCGTTGAGGTAACGCCGGTAAATATCCAGCTTGCCGTGGCCAAATGCGCGGGTCACGTAGTCGGTCATCTCCGCTGAGATCCCCGTCTGCCGGGCCATGTCAGGCTCGGCCTGATGCATTTTGTTCAGTCGAACCAAAAAGTCAGGTTCACCCGCCGTGTCGCGCTCCAGCATTTCCATCCACTGCGTTGCTAACCGCTGTGCCCGCACGTCGGCAGGCGATACGCCCTGCTGGCGAAGCGCGGCAACTTGCCCCACAAGCTGCTTCCATTCATCGTCACGGTGGCTGTCAGCCTGCGCAAAAGGCAGGCGCTGTAACTCTTCTTTTGAAAAATAGCGATCGTACATCGTCATTAACTCCAGCGTAGTAAGCCATTCCTCGAGGTCAGGTTCTGCGCCGCTGCGAAGGGTTTCCCGCAGCGTAACCAGGCGCTGACGCAGCACGGCAATTTCCGCCAGCTGGCCGTCCAGCATTGAGATCTGCGAATCCAGGATCTCCTGGAGCGACAGCGCCTGACGCTCAAGACAGTCGCGCACCTCGTTCAGGCTCATCCCCATTCGGCTTAGCGCCTGAATATGGTGCAGCCTGGTGATATCCTGCCGGTTATACAAACGGTAACCGGCGGCGGTGCGGGCAGAAGGAAGCAGCAGGCCCATCGCTTCGTAATGGTGTAGCGTGCGTACCGTGATACCGGCGCGCTTTGCCAGTTCGCCTACTTTAAACAACATGTCCTGCTCCTTTTGGCTTCTGCTGAGGGGGAGTTTGCAGCCTCACGTTACGTGAGGGTCAACCCCGTAAGCATAAAAAAAACGGCCCCTGAAAAGGAGCCGTTTCTTCGAATCTGCTAAATATTAGCTGTGGCGATGATGCTCATCCCGGCGGCAGCGCTTGTCGTAGTGGCGAACCCACCAGTAACGGTCACAAACCTGCTCGCGCCCGCCGATACGTGCCCCAGCGAGCCAAAGTACGGCCCCGACGAAAATGCTCATCACTGCACCGTGGGCGAAAAATTGAGGCAAATTTAGCTGCGGGAGCTGGTTCAGAACCGAATAGCCCACGCCGACCACCATCACAACCAGTCCCAATCCCATGAGGACATTACCGAGTAACGAAGCGTTTCTGCGTTTCATATGTCACCTCCGCAAGTATACGGGTCGGTGGGGAACATCCCCTTTCCTTGTGACTAAAGTATAGACAATGCCCCTAAAGAGCATGTGCGTGGGCGATCACAATTACGAACGAAAGCTCTACAAAAGTTTACAAATAAGCGCCTGAGTTACTTGAAATTCTAATGGTTCAGATCGTCAACTATTCAAGAATGTGTCGGCGCGGGGATTGCGCTTTGTCAACGCCGCCGTCGCGCAGTAAACTACGCCGCTGTGAACGGTTTTCAGGAATTTAAACGTGAGCATCAAATTAATTGTCGGCCTGGCTAACCCAGGCGCTGAATACGCCGCGACCCGCCATAACGCCGGGGCCTGGTATGTGGATTTACTGGCCGAGCGTCATAACCAGTCGCTGAAAGAAGAAGCGAAGTTTTTTGGCTATACCGCCCGGATTAACCTCGGCGGTGAAGACGTCCGGCTGCTGGTTCCGACCACGTTTATGAACCTCAGCGGGAAAGCTGTCGCGGCCATGGCCACCTTCTTCCGCATCGCGCCGGATGAAATTCTGGTTGCGCACGACGAGCTGGATTTGCCTCCGGGCGTCGCGAAATTCAAGCTTGGCGGCGGCCACGGCGGGCATAACGGCCTGAAAGATATCATCAGCAAACTGGGTAATAACCCGAACTTTCATCGGTTACGCGTTGGGATCGGTCATCCGGGCGATAAAAACAAAGTTGTCGGCTTCGTGCTCGGTAAACCGCCGGTCAGCGAACAGAAGCTGATTGACGATGCCGTGGACGAAGCGGCGCGCTGCACCGAGGTCTGGCTGAAAGAAGGTCTGACAAAAGCGACCAATCGTCTGCACGCCTTTAAAGCACAATAATCCGTTCTTCCGCCCTGCTGGAAAGGATTTCCGCGCCCGCTGACGGCGGTTTAAGTGTATAATGCGCAAAGTTATCTACATTTTTTCAATGAAAACGTTAAAATTCATTGATTATCAAGCAATTAAGGTGATTTAAACCATGGGATTCAAATGCGGTATCGTCGGCTTGCCGAACGTTGGTAAATCCACTCTGTTCAACGCGCTGACCAAAGCGGGTATTGAAGCGGCTAACTTCCCGTTCTGTACCATCGAGCCGAACACGGGCGTTGTACCTATGCCGGACCCGCGTCTGGACAAGCTGGCCGAAATCGTTAAACCGCAGCGTATTCTGCCGACCACCATGGAGTTCGTGGACATCGCTGGCCTGGTAAAAGGCGCGTCTAAAGGTGAAGGCCTGGGCAACCAGTTCCTGACCAACATCCGTGAAACCGAAGCTATCGGCCACGTGGTGCGCTGCTTTGAAAACGACAACATCATCCACGTAAATAATAAAGTGGATCCGGCTGACGATATTGAAGTTATCAACACCGAGCTGGCACTGTCTGACCTGGATACCTGTGAACGCGCTATTCACCGCGTGCAGAAGAAGGCCAAAGGTGGCGACAAAGACGCTAAAGCCGAGCTGGCCGCGCTGGAAAAATGCCTGCCACAGCTGGAAAACGCCGGTATGCTGCGCGCGCTGAACCTGACCGAAGAAGATAAAGCCGCCATCAAATACCTGAGCTTCCTGACCCTGAAGCCAACCATGTACATCGCCAACGTTAACGAAGACGGTTTTGAAAATAACCCGTACCTCGATAAAGTTCGCGAAATTGCTGCAGGCGAAGGTTCCGTCGTGGTTGCCGTGTGTGCTGCGGTAGAATCCGACATCGCCGAGCTCGACGACGCTGACCGTGACGAGTTCATGGCCGAGCTGGGTCTGGAAGAGCCTGGCCTGAACCGCGTGATCCGCGCAGGCTACGAGCTGCTGAACCTGCAAACTTACTTCACCGCTGGCGTGAAAGAAGTGCGTGCGTGGACCATCCCTGTCGGTGCTACCGCCCCACAGGCCGCGGGTAAAATCCACACCGACTTCGAAAAAGGCTTCATCCGCGCGCAGACCATCGCCTATGAAGACTTCATTACCTACAAAGGCGAGCAAGGCGCGAAAGAAGCCGGCAAAATGCGCGCCGAAGGTAAAGACTACGTTGTGAAAGACGGCGACGTGATGAACTTCTTGTTCAACGTCTAAATAAAATCTGCTGTCTCATGAGGTTTCACTGAATCTCATAACAACGGCAAAATCCTATAGAATCCACGCAATTGCGTGGATTTTTTTCATTTCATAGCGTCTCAGGCAGTTTCGTAGAAGCGCAATCAAATATGAGTATGCAGGTGAGTACATTTTTTAATCAAGTGGTAATTGATATAGCGGCTGTGCCCGCACTTGATATTCCTCTTTTTTGAAAGAAATCTACGAAAAAACCATTATCATGGGTGGAAGCTAACATCCTTCCCATTCACTAAACCTATGATTAGGTGATATTAATATGATTAGTTTCTTTAAAGAAAAAATAAATATTCACTCTGATAATTTACAAAGTGCCATTAATAAAAAAACAAACAATACATCGCTATCTAGCAAGTCGTTGGAAAAGTTAGTGAGTATAGTAAACACTCAGTATGAATTTAAAAATAGAGAGGCTGAATTTATAATCCGAGGTACCCCTTGCAGTACCAATATAAATTACAGAGAGGTTTCAAAATTAATCAAGGAAATAAAAACCATTAAATCTTTCAAAGATGATTCATTTATCAACTCTCAAATTCACTCCTGGGAAGCCAATGCTAAAAAATTATTAAAAACAAATTACATTCCTGATGATGAGAAGCAATTATTGGGTAAGGGATCAAGAGGAACTGTATATAAAGATGGTGAATCTATTCTAAAGAAAACGAAAAACTTAACAGTAAATGAAATTTTTCATGAAGCAAATATGTGCAATGAATATCATATAAAAATACAGAGTTTTAAAAAACCAGCCACTATAGTAGAAAAATGTATTGAAATGCCATTCATCAACGGCAAGACTCCAAATTTCCAGGACACACTAACAGGCGTCAACGATCTATTTAAAAATGGATTTTTTATGGGTGATGCAAAACCATCTAACTTTTTGAAAACGTCAATAGGCACCGTCGAACCCATAGATTTCGGACTTGTATTTAAGCGTGATACATTAGAATTTATTGACGATGAAGTGAAAAAAAACATAATCTCCGACTATATTAAAGGTGGGTTCAGATACATTCCAAATGAAATCAAGAAAGAATATCATTCATGCATTGCACAACTGGATGATATGCTTGGGAAAGATAGCCCCACAAGAAAAATAAATATTAAAACACTATCAAAAGCAGGGCTTTAAATTGCACCCATGAAAACCTCATATCTTCATCCATAAAAAACCTTAAAATCAAATATATATCAAATGATGGTATGATCATGAAGAAAAGTTATTGCTTGCAGCAATAATATATAAAAATAATCCACGCCCCGGCGTGGATTTTTTTATGAATGCGACGGATTTTACAATTACGAGTCCGGAAGAATTGCCGGTAATACAGCCTGCCAGGCTTGAAGAATACGGTGTAGCGTATTGGTATTTTTCACGCCTAGCTTATGTAACCCTCTTCTCGTATGCGTGCTAACGGTCTTTTCGCTGATGCTAAACATCTCGGCAAGATGCTTACGGTTAGAGACTTTGTATAACGCCTTAATTATCATCTCTTCTCTGCGGGTCAAAATAGCCATTGTCTCGTCATCGAAGTCCTTTTCAGGACTCGCTTGAAGGCGACTGGCATATGCGTTGAGAGTAGCATTTTTGCTTAAAAAGGCATGGCTGCAATATACCAGAGCGCTGAATGAATCATTGATATCTGCATGGCGTAATTTATCACCATGGAAAATATAGACGTACTCGCTGCCCGCATCAAAAACTATCATTCCGGAGGAATTACTGATATCAAGTTTTTCAATTAATGAACGCACACCAAGAATAAAATAATTATCGCAGGAATAAATCTGCACAACACCATCCGTTCTCAAGCTGAAATATTTAATTAAAAGGCCTGCTAAGCAGGCCTTGAGTATGCTGACAGAGCGGGGGGATTAGTTGGCGCGCATAAAGACCGGTTTCGGCGGCACGCCCGGAGGGCAATGGTCCAACAGCGCCGTAAATGCCGTCAATGCCTCATCTTTTTCTTTGTTACGCATCGCAATCTCTGCAGGGGTTGTGGCAAGCATTAGATTTACATCCAAATCAAATGTTTGTGCGATACCCATAATCCCAACAACGCTAGGGTCGTGTTGACGGCTCTCCATATTGATGTTTGCTAAAGATATTTCTTTATATGAACGCATGACAGAAAGTAGCGAAATAAATTTATCTTTATTCTCCCGGCCGTTAGCATCAGCTGAATTAAATTTACTTTCAAAAATTTTATTCACTTCGGCTTTATTATCCTTGCTGGCCATCAGCGCCCTGCGCTCTTCAGGAGAAAATTTATTACCCGCCAGCGTTTGCCCCATCCATTGCTTAATCAAAAAACCTGCTTCAACATTGTTAACTTCATCACTTTTGATCGCCTCCAGAAATGCAGTCTGGTCGGTCAAACGCTGATTAAATTCGCTAAGTTTGATCGCTGGACTCTGTCGAAACATACCATTTATAGAGCCAGGGTCAGCTTCCATTTTCCGCACTAACTCCTGACAGAATATCCTCGTGTCGGCTCCCGAGATAGGATTAAGCGTAGCCACAGGCGGCGTTGACACAGGAGATGTTGACGCAGGAGATGTTGACGCAGGAGCGTCAGTAGCCGAGGGACTCATCCTCTCACTAAGGCGATGGAAACCTGCAACGACCGCATCTTTCATCGCTACCAGCGAGTTGTATACTTTTGTCACGCAAGAAAGAAATCCCTGCTGGACGCTATTCATGGCATTCCCTGCGGCCGTGGCGGCTTTAGCACTGGCGCTGGCCATCGCCTGGTACAGTTCAGCAGGCGGAATCGGCATTGTAATCATTAGATAGTTTCCTTATTAATTTACTGTCGCACTCCCCATGTTCAGGCGACATTGAACGAACTGCGTTATGCACTTTCCTGCACGCGCTGGATAATATCCGCAACGGTTAGGCTGCTACTGATATCGGACTCCGGTATCGTGACGCCTATCTCTTCGAGTCGCATCAGGAGGTCTATAAGCTCAACGGAGTCCATTGCCAGGTCGGTAATTAAACTATCCTCCAGTTTAATATTTCCTGGTAGAACGCCGTTGACCTGATAAATGAGATTAGCCACCAGCGAAGCTACCGTTTTATCAATCACTGTTTCATTCATGGTTAATAACCTATTGCTCGCGTCGGCTTATGAACTCCGCTAACTTTTCCTGAAAAGGAAGTTTTTCTTTGTCCTGCTCAACACTCTTATTTTCCAGAGCATCGAATTCAGATTGATCTCTTGGCCTTAACTTCGAAATCACCGCATCCAGTTCGGCTAAGTCAGATTGGGAACCCTTAGGAACGAAACTCACCGGCTTCGGCTCCCTGTTCCATGAATTCACAGTGCGTACCGTTGTGTAAACATACTCGTTGCTAAACCTATTCCCGGGCATATTTACGGCGGCAGCATTAATTCGCGTTGGCTGGAAACCATCAGCTGCAGATTTACGGCTAACCTCTTCACCATGCTTGCGAAGCATTCCGCCATCAGTTGAATCCATGCCTGGATTGGCAGTTTTGACACCTGCGGGTGCCCTGTTAGCCGCCGAACCGTCACTGCGCACCTGAGGATTTAGTGAGGGTTCAGGTTCAGGCCTTATCAGGCTATCCGTTAAGTTCTTCTCAACGTCATGATCCGCTGTTAGTTTTGCCTTTTCTTCTTCAGACGCCACGGCACCGTTTTTATCCAGGTGAGCGAAGGCTGAAGGAGCCCTTTGATTCAAAGCTTCAAACTTATCCGCCAGCGTTACGACTTTTGCGCTTGCCCGCTCAGGTGTAGTCTCTGGCCCAAGGGGTATAAAATGCTTCGGCGTTGAAGTTCTGCGATTCAACGGATCGATGTTGCGCGTGGTGGTGTAAATAAAATCACCGCTTGATAAAGAAGTGCGGCCGGATGGCTCATTTTTCTCGCGCAGCACGACGCCATCGACGTTGTCCGCTTCCAAATTTTGCGCATGCTGCATTTTGGACGCCTCGCCGCCGAACGCCGTCTTCAGCCTGTTTTGTTCAACCACAATGGTTGGCTGTTGCTGAACTTTGGGCTCAGGACCAGGGCTCGCATCGTTAACAGTTTCCGTTTCAGTCGCACCCTCAGTTTGAGTAGCGATGCTCTTTAATTCACGCGTTGGCGTCTGGGTTTCAATTTCCCGCCTGGCAACGTTTTGCTGCGGAGTGTCGACAGCTGGCTCTTGCCTGTAGCCCTGTACGCCAGCCAGATTTCCAAGGAAGTTGCTCCCGCCTCCAATGCCAGCATTAAACAGGTCTTTAATGAGACCCACCTTTTCAATATTGGTAAGACCTGAATCGAGAATGTGCTTAACAATCGCAGAATTAGAGTCCGCGGGCGCGGTATTCGCCGCACCAACTGAATGGGTAATATCGCCAACACTCCCCCCCTGGCTGGTGATATTCAGGGTAATGCCGCCCTGCCCTGGCCCGGTTGGAATAAATACTCGTTGGTTATCTGCACCACCGTCGGGGTTAGGATTCAGCGTCTCCGGGCCCTGTGGTGCAGGGGTCACCGGTTCCGCATCATAAAATGTCAGCGTTTTCGAAATAGCGGCACAGTCATTGACGAAAAAGTTCAGCTTCTGGGCCATCGTTTCCCATGGCTGATCGGGCTGTGTCAGACCTTCCACGTCGTGCTTCAGCGTAGATTTGCAAACATCCAGACATTGCTTGAAGATGGCCTTGTCGTGAGTATCCACTGACCTCGCCTGGTGATGATCTTCCCAGGCTTCCATGCAGTGTTCAATATACTTGTTGATGACCTTTTCAAAAGCACCCTCGCTGTATTTTGAAACCAGGCCTGAGAGTTCCTTTGTTACCTTCTGCTCTTTATTTTCATTGCCGTTAGCTTCGGCAAGTTTCTTACAAACTTTATCAAGTTTGGCTATATCGTCTGCATTACCGCTATCCTGCACATCCTTATAGATAACACCGATAAGCGTTCTGATCTTATTTCCTTCTGGGCTTAAATCCTTTTGAAGGAAATCGGCGGGAAGGTTTTTTTGCGCCTCATGCAAAACAAGCTGTTTTGCATTAACGGTCTGATGCGGGTGTTGTCTAAATAGGGCTATCGGATCGTTTCTACCTTCTGCAATCAGATTGATAAAAGCGGGTCTGTCGGTCGCGCATGCAGAGCTATCCATGCCTCTGGCATGGATAGATTGAATATCCTGTCTGACTGCACCATTAATAGATCCAGGCATAATAATAGCTCCTCAACTGTCCTATGTTTTGACTTTGATACAGGGCATAAAGCACCGGGTTAGGAAATTTAACAGCCGCTGAATGACCGTTTTTTTTGGCTCATCACTCGTTTCTCGAGAGCGACTTTGAATTTGAGGCTGCTCGATTAAATCTTGATCGGCACGGTCATTATTGTGCGAAGACGCTTGTTTTAGGGTATCTGCTCGCATATGAAAATAATAACGTTGTGCGGCACAAACCCCTTCACCGGGCAATGAATGATGTTCTTCTAATGCAGAAGCATAGCCAAAATGGTCTTTAAAACTCCCCTGCGAGCTGTTAGACGACTCACTGTTCATACGTCTTAAAAAAGTGTCTGGTTCCGCAAACTTAACCTGCAAGCCCGAAACGCGGCAGGCGAATGCACCATAGGTTTCATTTACTCCCTGAGTCAGATAAATATCTTGTCTTAAACTTTCTTGCGATGCGAACCTGTAGATGCCGTCCATATAACCCACTCAGTAAATTTTTAACCTAAGGCTTTAAGAACGTCTTTTGCACTTTCCGCAAGGGACGCGATCGCACCACTCAATACTTTATTCAAATTATCGAAGGTGCTGTTTGCCTGGCTATACCGTTGGGCAAAAGCCTGCATATTACTTTGCAGGGCGCTGCCGCCTGCATTAAAGGAGGCAAGCCACGCCTGGTAGCTGGCCGTAGAAACTTTGCCACCGCTAATACCTGATGGATAATTAGGTGCGGCGCTATACTGATCGAGGTTGAATTCGATTTCACCGCTATTGTTTACTTTAAAGGCAGGCGCAAGCGTGGTTTCCATACTTTTACGCTCTTCCGGCGTCATTTTATCCCAGTTTTTTACACTGCCCAGGTCGATACCGTTAACTTCTTTCCTGAAGTCGTCATACCCTTTTTTCATGACGGTGGTATCGAACTTAACATTATTACCGTCATCACCTGTGGAAACGGCTTTGGATGCCGCCCCCTGCACGTGCGTATTATAAGCTTCGTACATTTCCGTATACTTCTGCATCAAATCGGCATAGAAATCTACGTAATCGCCTTTAATTTCTTTAATAGCGAGGGCCATTCTGGCCCACAGCTCGGCATAGCTGGTGTGGGTGGAAATTTCGTCATCACCGCTCTTTGGCTCCGGTGCAGGTTCCTGCGCCGCTCTTTGTTTCTCAGCCGAAAACTGACTTAACGAATAGTTCGCCTTAGTACGATTTGTAACGATCTCGCGTTGGATATCCGATAACGCCTGAGCGCTACTCTTTACAAGCTGTTTCTGATTGGCGACCATATCTGCAACGTCATCTGACGGTTGTGCGCCGTCATTGGCCGTTTTGAGACGCTCTAATGCGGCAAGCAGTTTGCTGTTATTAAAATCTTCGCCGCTGGTATCCAAACCATACTGACCAAGCAGTGCCCTAATTTCATCAAACTTATCTGCCTTATTAGGGGTGTCCAACTGGGCAATAAGCTCTTTTATTAGTTTCGTGTTCAGTTCCGAAGTTGAACCTGCGTGAGTTTCAGCCATCGGCGCAGCCTGGGTAGCGTTGGTATCAGCGGGATAGTAACTAACGGGGTTGGGTAGAGCATTATTTACGTTAAGCATGGCGATATTCCTTTTGAGCAACGTATGCCGGGTATCCCTGCATACGTTGCTTATTCTTCAGATTTAGCGTGTACGTTCCGCGATGGAAGATACCGCGCTGTTATTAGCGTTGAGTATGGTGTCGGTCATACTCCGGATGGCCGCATTTGTCTCTGCGGCCTTCTTGGCCGTTTGACTTTGGGTATTGGCCAGTTCGTTGTTAACATCGCGGTCGGCGCGGGCCAGCTCTGCCTCTTTCTGCTTCTCAGCGGCTGATACGCCAAATGCCCCTTCAACAGCCCCCTGCCCGGAACGAATGCCCTGGTTAGCGTACTCGGCGGTAACACGGCTCTTCTGCGTCGCAAGCTGTACCGAATTGTGGGTATCGCGCTTAAGCGAGCTGGCGTGCATATCAGCAGCCTGCGGATGTGTCATGGTGGCCTCAACATCGCCAGACAGCTTTTTGTTCTGATGAACCATGCTATCTTTGCCACTCTTAATCGCGGTCTGATGCTCGCGAACGCCAAGCTCAAGGTTGCGGGCCGGTTTCAGATTCTTGGTGATGGAAGTGCCTTCTTTATTTAGCGCCTTCATCTGGGTCGCGGTCGTCGCTCCCTGGCCTGCAATACCCAGCGCACCGGAGGTGATTGCCCCGTTGAGATTCTGTCGAGCAGCCTCAATGGTTTTATTACCTGCGCGAGCCGCCGCATCTACGCTGCGGTTTGTTGCCGCCGCCGCCGCTTTGTTGGCATCTCGTTCAGCATTTAGCATTACGGTGGTGATGGTATTGCTCACCTCGAGCTGCTTCATGGAACCCACAACGTTGATGAACCGTGGTCCCGCGGCATCTGCGGCGGTGATATCAGTACCGCCTTCAACAGCGGGCTGCGAACGAGCTTGACCAGCGGAAGACGAAGCGTTGCTTACGGTTGACTGACTGTCACTTTTACCGATATCTGCCGATTTATTATTTGGCTGCGTAATATTGATCTGTGACGTTAATACGCCAGGCACGGAGGCTGCCAGGCGCTCTGCTTTATTTGCATCCCCTTCCCCTGCGACGGATAATTTCACCGTTTTAGCCGGGGTATCAGTTTCAATATCTCCCCCTTTGCGTTTCTGTGCCGCAGATGATGCCTGAGTCGTATCGGTACGCAGACTCTGTTTTTCCATCATCAACGACAGCATGCCCTCTTTTTTGGCGAGATCGGACATGTCCAGGACATTTCTTTTCTCTTCCTGAATAACAACACTTTTTGTTTCGGTCTGAACGTCTTGCACGCGTAAATAACGTTCTGACGCACCAGTACCAATAATTGGATCGGACATAATTAATAAAACTCCTTTATATTATTGCGGGTAATAATAGTCCCGCCGTTTATCCGGCAACTGCACTCATCTGTTTAGTAATATATTTACCGGCCTGCGCCTGGTTTTCCGCAACCGTTGAGATATTGCGCACAATCTCACTGACCGATTCCATTCGATGGGTAAAGCTATCGATGGCGCGATTCATCATTTCGTTAAGTAAATCCTGAAGCGCTGCGTCCTTCATCATTTCAGCTCTGATCTTCGACGCTTCCAGCAGCATACTGGCCGCAACAATCCCGACAGCCGCCTGGCTTGAGGTATTGACCACGCTCAGACCCACCACAGCCTTCTGGCTGTAATTAGACACCTTGGCCATTTGCAGCTCGTCCGCACCCAATGAACGGCCAAAACCTTTGCTTAGCCGCTTAATAACCTGGCCGATGGCACTGTCCATCAATTTTTGCATGGTCGATTTTGTGGCTTTTTCAGCCACTTCTTGCGCTACCTCTTCCGCAACTTCCTTCACCGCGGTGCGCACCACGTTTTTGGTGACGTCCTTAACGACCTCTTTTTCCACTTCAACAGCAACATTTTTGGCCATCGTCTTGCTGGCTTCTTCTGCCACGTCGACACCAATCTTTTTCATCACCGTGCCAAAAACTTTGCTCATCACGCTACCCGCCACCATTACACCGGCGACAAGTACCGCCGCCGCCGCGATCGCGCCGAGGATTTGTCCCACCATATCTGCCGTGTCTTTATCGACCCCGAAGGATTGAAGAATGGCTGAGAATATTTTGCCCATCATCTCCATCAGCGGTTTCACGATCGCATCCATCAGCGGCTGCATCGCATCGGCCATAAACGAACGGCCGGTCACGGCCTGGCTTATCTCATCACCAATGGCCAGCGCTAGCCCAACGGCCGCCAGTGCCAAAGAAGCGCCACCGGTGAATGCCGCAGCGGCAAAGCTTACCGCCGTGACAATCCAGCCCAAAACCTTGCCAATGCAGCCCATCGTCTTCTGCATTTCTTCAGCTTTACGCACTTCCTCTTCGTATTCCTTGGCCTTTTTCTCCGCATCCTTGGCCGCCGCTTCCGCCAATTTCTGCTTCAGCTCCGCGGACGCCTGAAGATCGTCGCTGGAACTTTTGTTAATCAGCTGCGCCATCAGGGCCATGAGGAACGTCAGGGTTTTAGACTCTGCATCTGCCTCCTTACGCCGCTGTTCAATGGTGCTTTGCTGTTGCGGGCTGAACGAATCAACCATTTTCTGCGACTTAGCCTGCGTCGCATCTAATGCCGAACGGGAGCTTTTCTCCGCAGCTATTGCAGGATTCAACGTCTTATTAGCAAAGTTGTTATAGGTGGTTGTGGCCTGGGTGAGGTTAGCCTGCGCAGCGTTCACCGCCGTTTTAGCAGCATCAATTTTACCCTGCAGTTCTTCAGAAACCGGGTCTTGTTTAGCGGCTTCGGCCTCAAGCGCGGCTAATTTTCGTTGCGCGTCATCAAGCGCAGATTGGGCCTTTCCAACATCCTGTGAAAGCGCATCCGCCTGCTGTTGCGCAGCTTTAAGCGCATCAGCATCGCTGGCCCACTGCGTCCCCTGCTGCTCTAACTGGGCTGCCATCTCGGAATAGGCATTCGCGGCACCATCCATCATGGCGTTGATGCCCTGCAGCTGAGCGAGCAGGTTACTCATCGACGTTTCATTCGTGAGCTGCATGACTTTCCCGAGCAATGCCGTCGCCCAGGCCGAAGCAGAAAGCTTCGCTTCGCTGCCGCTTTTTGCCGTGGCGGGCTCGCGGCTCACCGGAGATTTAAGCTGAGGAATGTCCTGGTTATCTAAGTTCGTCCTGGGGGTATTCCCGTTGACGGTATTGATAGTCGATTTCAACAGTTTGAGCAGTTGATCGGGCTGCAGGGTTTGCAGCGCACCCTTAACAGAATTCAGCTGCGGATGACTCTTTAACTCCGCATTGCCGAGGCGTTTTGCCTGTGTGGTTTGTTTTTTTAACTCAACATCGCCGGCTTCCATCCCCGCCTGATGTTGGTCTACCGGCTCTTGGGTCGCTTGCTCCAGAATGACTGGCCGCGCCACCTGCCTGATTATCTCCATTATTATTCCTCATTAAGTTTCTCCTCTTCAGGAGTATCGGTCTTGTCATTATTTATTTTATTAAGCGCGGAAATGTAGGCTTTCGCCTTTTCACTTAATAACGCGTCTTTACACCTGCTAATAACAATATCGAAGCATTTACGAGCCTGTACACTCTGTCGCAGCATCAGGTTACATTGACCGGCATAAAACATTGGCCTGAAGTCTTCTTTAGATAAGGAATAAGCAAGTGCATAAAATTCGATAGCTTTGGCATAATTCTTTTTAAGCTGATAGACCGCCGCAAGACCCATTGCATATTCAGGGTTATAGAAATCATAAATGCACAGAAAACGGAACAAAGACTCTGCATCGTCCAACTTTCCATGATGATAAAAATCGTAAGCCAGCTTATAAACGTCCTGCATGGTGTCATTAGGTACGGCATAGACATCCTTAAGCGTCGCCCCGTTTTGAATGGCATCCAGCAGGCTTTCAGCATAAGCATCAAGTTGCTCATCACTTTTAAATTCTTCTTCGTCGCTGAGTAAATCCAACATATTTTTATTAGCCATTGCAGCCTCTTTCCTTATTATTTGTTAACATCTAAAAACAGCCAATTAACCCAAAGGCGAACAGTGAAGAAGATATAGTCATCATACTGTTGTGCCCCGGTAGTTAATACAAAAAAACCGCACAGGTGTCTGCTACGATTGGTCCGTTGGCGGTTGCTGACTTTCCGGTAATGTAGATTCGGCCTCCACGTCGGCCACCGCCATTTGGGTCATGCCCGCGGCTTCGACCTGACGCAGCCAGATAAGAATGTCCATAACGTCAATCAGCACATCATCATTTAGCGAAATGAAGCTGTACTGGCTGTAGGTGCGATACAGCCTGCGGGTAAGCGGAATATTGCGTACTACCGGCACGCCGATTTTTTCCGCATAGGCAATCGCCGCTTTGGCTTTCATGTTGGTGCAACGCAGGGCAATAAAGGGCAGCGATGCCACTTCCGGGTTAAAATAGATCGCCATCGCGATATGCGTTGGGTTCGCCATCACTACCTCGGAATTTCTGACCGCCGCCATTTCCTCCCCGGAAAGTATCTCCTGGTGCGCTCGCCGTCTGGCACTTTTAATCTGTGGATTGCCGTCGCTCTCTTTACGCTCCTGTTTGACCTCATGTTTATCCATTTTGAGATCTTTGAAATGGAGAAAATATTCAACAATAAAATCTGCAATCAGCACAAAAACAGACCAGCCGATAAACACCAGCACGGCCTTCAGCGTCAGCGAAACCCAACAAGCAATAAGCCCGGCTATATCGGTCCGATAAAGCGTTAATGCCTGGCGAAGGTCGTTGTGAATCAGGCTATAGCAGGTCACTGCAAATACAATGAGATAGCAAACTGATTTCACCAGCTCTTTTACCGTGCGCATGCTGAAGATCTTTTTTACCCCTTCCACCGGGTTTAGCGCTTTGAAATTTAGCTTGATGGCTTCGGTTGCGATAGAAAACCCAGTCTGCAGCAAGGTTGCGGCCATACCCACAAGTGCACAGAGCGCAATAAATGGCAGGCTAAGCAGAAAGAAAATACGCATTAAGCCCATGAGGAAATCATTTATTCCAATCTGGGTGCTGTACAGCAGGGTCATGGAGTAAAATTGAGTGAAGTCACTGAAACTCATGCCATAGGCCAGGTAAAAGATCCCGGCAAGCAGTATCACCGTGGTAATAAGATCCTTACTTTTAAACGTCTGGCCCTTTTTGGACGAGTCCCTGCGCTTTTTACTGGTAGGCTGCTCTGTTTTTTCTGCCATAGAAATATTTCCTCAGGGAAGGAATTGCTGAAAACCTGAAAGCGAGAACATGTGCAGCGGTTTCTCAGACAGCGAGTGAAAGCCGTAGAAAAGGAAAACTGCGAAGGCGATAAAGCTTTTAATGGTTAGAGACAGTGAAAAAGGGTTGAGCTGCGGGCAATAACGCGCAAACACGCCGAGCAACATTTCGGCGATCATCATCACTAACATCACCGGCGCAGCAAGGAGAATGCTGTTTTGCATCAATACCACCAGCAGGTGTCCGGCCTGTTCCCAGTGAACACCTTCTAAGGAACTCCCTCGTGGAAGCATTTGATAGCTTTGCACCATCACTTCCATAAGTAGCCGCATGCCTCCGCTGGCAAAAAAAATAGCACCGAAAGCAAAGTTTAGAAAACCCGATAATATCGAGCTTTGCACCCCGTTAACCGGGTCGATACTGTCACTGATGGTCGCGCCGCGTTGGTTATCAAGAATTTCACCGAGGCCGATGACTACCCAGAAAGGCATACACAGCGTAAACGCTAAAATTAACCCGATAATACATTCTTTAATTATAATAATAAGCCAGCCCTGCTCCGGGCTTACTACCGTTTCAAAGCAGGGCCAAAGACCGATAATCGTCAGAGAGATAATCGTGTTTTTAATAATCAGATTTGATAGAACCCGTTCGCCCAGTACCGGAAGCATATAAAAGACGATTGCCAACCGCGCGTAAACGATGACAAAAGTCAGCACGCTGTGCTGAAAATTAAGATAGAACGCCACAAACAGCATATATTTTCCGTTTTAACGAAAAGCCATATAAAAAGCCTGAGTGGCGAAATTCATCATTTCGGCTGAAAACCACTCCATCAGCATAAAAATGCTGGCAAATACCGCCAGCATTTTTAACCCAAAAGGCAGCGTTTGTTCCTGAATTTGCATGATGGTCTGAAACAGGCCAACGATAATGCCAACGATGGTAGCAAAGGCGATAGGTACCGCCGTTAGCTTCAGCACAACGAGCAGCGCGGAATTGCCAATAAATAATACATTACTCATGATGTCATCAGATCGGCGTACTGGGCGATCAGTCCTTTGGTTAACAAACTCCAACCGTTCATTGACACGAACAGTATGAGCTTAATAGGAATCGAAATGGTCACCGGGCTCATCATCATCATCCCCAACGCCAGCAGGATGCTGGAAACCACCATATCGATGACCACAAACGGGACGTAAAGATAAAACGCAATTTTAAATGCGCTTTGAATTTCGCTTAGCGCATAGGCTGGCATCAGGGTCATGAGCGGCAGGTCCGTTAATTCATGGTCTTCCACTTCAGGCTCCGGCTCACCGGTTCTTTGCTGCTGTACTTTATTAAAAAAGCGGATTAAGTCATGATCGGAATAATTCACCAGATACGCCCGGTAACTTCCCAATCCCTGATCCATAAGTTGCGTTACCGAACTGCTGTCATTGAAGTCGATATGGTTTTCTTCTATATAGCCGGAAATTTTCTGACACACCGGCATCATGACAAAAGCGCTTAAAATAAGCGCTACACCATTTAAGGTTAAGGTCGAAGGTACCTGTTGGATCCCGAGGGCATTGCGCACCATCACCAGCACAATGGAGAACTTAATAAAGCAGGTTCCCCCGGCAATAATAAAAGGCAATAAGGTGAAAAACGACAATAACGCAATTAAAGAAATATCATTACTCAACATCAGGCTGTACCCTGTTACCTGGCAGAGTCGGGTTCACGTGATTAACCTCCACCGCCAGAGATCCGTTCTCCAGAGCTACCAGCTCACCGCGGGCAAATAGCTTTTTGTTGAGGTAGATTTTAATATTCTGTTCCGCTTCTGGGGTCAGCGCCAATGACGTGCCCGGCGTTATTGTATCTAATTCCGCCAGGGTCACCGTCCGGCCATCCAGCACAAATTCAATATTGACGGGCAGGCTTGTCCAGTCGTGCAAAACCTCATCTTCATAATATTCCTGGTACTGCTCTTCTAACTGCTCTTCCACAATAACCTCCCGATCGGGGTAATAACTCAGTTTAAAAAGTCGGCGATCGCCTACCGCCAGGTGGGGCAATTTCTGTTTTATCAGCAGCAAATCCCCTGCAGCCACGTCTGCTAACTGGGCAAGGGAGAGCTGGCTGAATCCCAACACGTAGTTCAGCTGGAAAGGCACCTGATTGGCAGAGATGGCCGGGACATGCAATACGCGGTCCCCGCTCTGTGGCCAGTCAAGACACAGCAGTTGGCAAGGCTCTGCGGGGATCGCAAGCGCCTTTTCCGGCAGGGCGCCGGCGGGTAGCGCAATATGTACCGCATCCCACACCTGCTCCTCGACCAAAAAGCTCAGTTCGAGATGGTTTAACCAGCGCGTCAGATAGTTGAGGGGAACCTCCGACCAGGGGATATCGGGCAGGTGGGCATCCATATATTCGAGCCAGGCGTCAACGCTAAGCCAGGCCTGCGCCCGGCTGCCCTGCTTATCCTCAAGCTGCACCTGCAGGTAGCGCTCCTGCCCGCTAAACTCAGCGATCTCGCTGCCGGGGTGATGGTTACGCAACAGCTCAAGCGCCAGCTGGCGGCCGTCAAGCTTGCGTAAATGACCTCTCAAACTCATTCCTGATCCTCATCCTGCTGTTGCTGCTGCCGCCGCTGCTGTTGCTGTTCATCTCGATCCTGCTGTGGGCGTAGGAGGTCGGGGCTGAGACTCGTCAAATGGCCCATATTGCGGAGCAGCACATCCGCTGCACGAGCATCGGAAGGAAGCAAAGTGACATTCCCTTCCCGGCGTGCTTCGGTTGGCACCGAAATTCTGACCGAATGGTCGCCGGACCAGCGTTGAAACTGGTAGTTCACTTCGAGCGTCTGGCCTTCGTTTCCGCCTTTCACCCCGCTTTCCAAACCGGCCTGAGTCTTCAGCTGCTGGAGCGTTGCGGGGCTATTTCTGCTTTGTGCCGCTGTTTCGCCCTGCTTTGGCACCACGTTCTCCGGCTGCTTCGCCCCCTGCCAAAGCGGCCTTGCTTCGCCAGAATCTTCCTTTATTCGTAACGGCTTGTCCTGGCGGCCCGCTTCAGCCTCCGGGGCAGATGTAGTGACGATGCCCGGGTTTACTACGGCCGCAGCCTGAGGGTGCTGAGCCGTGGTGGATTGATGAAGTTTTGTTGCAACGTTTACGGCGACAGGCGTGGTGGATTGCCCCTCGGGTCTGGATGCGCTCGCCGCAGCCCTGCTGCTTAACGGGCCGGTGACCTCGCCTTTTTGGACGACGACGGAGTTTTTGCCTGCGTTCGGCGTAGCCATCTGGCCAGCAACGGCCAACGCCACCTGCCGACGCAGGCCATCGCCCTTCTTCGTCTGACGTGCATCGGCTGCAAGGCCCAAAGAGGCGGCAGCGACTTCTTTTGCCGCCTGCTTTTCGGTTTTCTGCAGGCCTCCCCCCTGCGCTAAGGGCGTTGTTAACCGAACCAGCGCCCCCGGCGGTAGCATGGCGGCCAGCGAAATATTCTCACCGCCCTCAGCCTGCTTTTTCTTTTTCGCAATATGTTTTAACAGCGCGTTGTCATCCGGCGTTGAATCCCCCTTCATCGCAACGCTCATACTGACTTCAGAAACTTTTTCTACCATAACCCGCAATCTCCTGAATTTCGTTTTCTGCATTATTGTCGCAGCGACGTATATATTCGCGGCGCAGCGGCTGCAAATAATAGGAAAGCTTGTAGTGCTTTTTATCCAGCAGGCTCATTGCGACGCGATGCTGTTCAAGGTTGTTCTCCAGATTATATTTTTCATTTTCCAGCTGATTTATTTTATGAAGAACCAACTGCTGGTGAGTCAATAAAGCCCCCTGCTGTCTTATTCCCTTATAAATATCCGCACGGCTGTGTAAGCCGGAAGGGGTTAACATTTTTATCTGCTGGTTGATATCCGCGCATTCCTGCTGATGCTCTGCAATTGTCAGCCTTATTTCCGTTAACCGGTTTTCCGTTTTTACGATATCGCCCTGCAGAATTTGTTGTTTGCGCTCTAGCAGGGAGACAAATTCGCGCCCTTTACGCCACGCTTCCATATAACCTTTCCAGACAGGCCTGCATGTCGGTTTTTTCGTCCATGCTTTGTTGGAGAAAAGCTTCCATCTGGTTTTTGCGATCAAAAGCGGCATCGTTTTCCGGATTCTCACCGCGTCGATATTCGCCGAGATCCAGATAGAGCTGCATCTCTTTTTGACGTACCAGATATTCACGAAAGCGTTTTGCTAGCTGACGGTGTTCCGGGTCGGTTACCTGTAAAAATACTCGGCTAATGCTCTGCATAATATCAATCGCCGGATAGTGTCCCTTCGCAGCCAGCTTTTTGCTGAGATAAATATGCCCGTCAAGAATCGAGCGAACTTCATCGCCAATGACATCCGACTCTTCCTCATTTTCAATCAGCACCGTATAAAAGGCGGTGATGGAACCGGTTAAAAACCGTCCTGGCCGCTCCAGTAATTTCGGCAAGGCCTCAAATACGGATGCCGGGTAGCCTCTTCGGGCGGGCAGCTCTCCCATGCTTAGCGCCACATCACGCAGCGCTCGCGCATAGCGGGTTATCGAGTCTATAAACAGAAGTACGTTTTTACCCTGCTCGCTAAAGAATTCGGCTATCGTCGTGGCAATTTGCGCCGCGTTGTAGCGCTCAACGCAGGAACGATCTGACGTTGCGTAAACCAGCACGATCTGTGAACAGCGCGACGAACGCTTCAGCTCTTCAACAAACTCGGTGACTTCACGTCCACGTTCGCCAATAAGCCCGATGACGTAGATATCCGCTTCGGAATGTTCAACGATCATGCTCATCAAAGAGGTTTTGCCGCAGCCCGCCGCCGCAAAAATCCCCATACGCTGCCCCTGGCCGCAGGTCAGCAGGCCATCAATTGCCCTGACGCCGGTCGCCAGAGATTCATCGATAGGCTTACGCTGGGTAAAATCTTTAGGCGCCCCGCAGGCCTCCAGGCTTTGCGCACCGGTCAAACTCTGCTGTACGGCGTTGTCCAGGCGCCCGCGAACAGTACCGGTTGCGTCAATGATTGCCCCGGCGATATTTTTATGAACATCGATACGAAAAGGCTTGCCGGTCGGCAGCAGGACATTGCTGCGTGAAAAGCCCTGATTATCATTAAGCAAGCTCAGTAACGTATGCTCCTTATTGAACCCAATCACCTGGGCCGTCCCCAGCACTTCGGGTTCAAGTAATGATTTCTGAATCTCGCATATCTCACCGATGCGCGTCCCCGGCAAATGCGCTTCAATCACATTTCCCTGAATACGTAACGGGTGTGCCAGATGAACCAGGCATTGGGCTACCATTGTGTGAACCTCAGTAATTAAACCAGAACAGCGCGGTATTCCTGCAAAATACTCAGGTAGTTATCCAGCATCGATAAAAAATCATCCGGCGCCTGCAGGTATTTTTCTTTCACCTGAGCACGCAGTTCAATATTGCCGTCAACAGGGTATAAACACGGCTGTCCGGTGTAAAAATACTCTTCGTTATGATTAAGCATCAGCGGCAAAAGGCTCGCGCTGCAATAGCTTAAAGAGGCTGGAGCCTGCTCAACAATTTTCGCCCACACCCATACCTCATCATCTTCACTTCTGACGTGAATAGTTGGAATATCATCTTTCATATTCAGAGAGATGGTTGAGTGGTTGCTCAGATCGCTATCCAGAATATCAGCCATCCCGGCATCGTTAAGCATGGTGGAAAGCAGTGCAACAACGTCGTATTTCATTTATTACCTCAATTAATTTTCTAACGAACCAATGACATCAACATCCACGCCGGATGCAACATCGCCATAAGAGAGCACTTCCATTTCCGGATAGCTTCCTTCAATGATTTTTTTCACAAAGCGACGAATATCCAGTGACACCATCAAAATAATATCGCGAGCGTTAGCGCCATTGCTGCTAATGCACTGCTCGAGGCTTCTGATAATACTTTCAGTTTCCGGTGGCGGCAGATTGATAAATGTCCCGCCAGAAGTTTGGCGAATTCCACCACGAACCAGGCTTTCCATATCGTGCGACATAACCAGGGTACGAATCTGCCCGTTGGCCGCAAAGCGGTTAGAGATATAACGTGATAACACGCTGCGAACGTGCTCCACCAGCATAATAGGGTCCTTTTCCTTAGGCGCCCATTGAACTAAGGCCTCAAGAATCAGACGCATATTGCGGATAGAAATACGCTCCTGTAATAGCCGCTGGAAAACTTCGGTAATACGCTGCACGGTATTATTTCGATAACATTCTTTGAGTAACTCAGGATATTTTTTCTCCAAATCGTCAAGCAGCGTTTTGGCCTCCTGAATGCCGAAGAACTCGGAAATATTGTGCACCAGCAACGTTGAGACGCAGGCATAGAACTCATCGATCGCCATTCTTGAATAAAAACCAAGCTGTAAGGCGGTTTCACTCCGTTCTTCAGGTATCCAATAAGCGAAACCCTGAGCCGTTTCTACCGCCTGCACGGTAGAGTCAATAACCTGCAGCTCGTCACCACGCATCAGCACTTTGCACATGCCCGGTAAAATGTCATACGTGGCAACCTGAATTTCATTGATTGCAACCGTTAGCTTGCCGCGCACCATTTGCTGGTCGTAGTTCATCACCACTTCCGGCAGACGAACGCCGTACTCAATAAAGAAATTACGTTTGAGCAATGAGCACAAATTATGCTCCTGGAAATAGTCCTCGTAGCCTTTCCAGGCGGTAATGATGAGCGGAATCGTTTCTGGAATATACTCCCCGTCGATCATCACCGGTTTGCTTCTCAGTACCGGTTCTTCATCTTCCTCTACAGAATTAACTGTCGGCTTTTTACCTTTTTTAGCATCAAGCTTATCCTTGATGAATATGCCTAATAGTAAAGCTGCCAGCAGAACGAAGACCGGCAACGGAAAGCCCGGCAATAGCCCCAGAGCAATAGCCAATACGGCCGTAACAAGCAGGATAAATTTATTATGAAACATATCCTGCAAGATTTTTGCGCCGAGGTTCGTATTCTCACTGTTATTTACGCGGGTGACGATCAGGCCGCCGCTTATGGAGATTAACAGCGCCGGAATTTGTGCAACCAGAGCATCGCCGATGGTCAATAAAGTAAACACAGACATCGCATGAGATAAATCCATGCCGTGCTGTAATGTGCCTACCGCTATTCCACCCAATAAGTTCACGAAGATTATAATGATCCCCGCGATGGCGTCGCCCTTAATAAACTTCATCGCACCATCAAGCGCGCCGTATAACTGGCTTTCAGCTTCAAGATCGCTGCGGCGACGCTTGACTTCTTTTTCATCGATAACCCCTGCCTTGAGGTCAGCATCAATGCTCATCTGTTTGCCCGGCATGGCATCTAAAGAGAAGCGAGCAGCCACTTCCGCGATGCGCTCCGACCCTTTAGTGATGACGATAAACTGCACGATAGTCACGATAAAGAAGATAACAAAGCCCACCACCAGGTTATCCGCAATGACGAACTCCCCGAAGCTGGCAATAATTTCCCCGGCGTCGGCATCCGCCAGCACCAGACGACTGGTACTGATAGAGATTGCCAGACGGAATATCGTACTAATGAGCAGAATTGATGGAAAAGTCGAAAAATCCAAAATCCTTGTAATATAAAAAGAACCCAAAAAAATCAGCAGTGCCATCGTCAGGTTAAGTCCAATAAGGAAATCAACCAGGTATGTCGGCAACGGGATAATCAACATCACCACGACCATAACCATTATCGTTAAGATAATAAGCTCTGGCCTGTTACGAATTTCGAGAATAAATCTTCTAAGCATGAGTAGTTGCACATCTATCCATGGCAGACAAACTAGTTTGCCTGCGACTATTTGTAATATTCATTCCAGATGCCGGTATTTTTCTCTTTTTCGAGCATTTTACGCAGCAAAGCAGCCAGATGATTGACAATAACTTCCCGATATAGCGTATCGACGAAGAGAAACTCAGGCGTCATATTATAAACATTGCGCAGTTCTTGAATGACCATCGACCGCTGCTTGAGCAGCAGCAATGACATAAAGTTTTTACTGAACTCTTTTAACGCCAATTTAAAGTCGTCAGTATCCACCAGGCCCGCTATATAAAGCCCTACAATATCCGCCTCGCCCAGCATCAGCTGATTGTTTCTCATCTGTCCCCGAAATGGGAACTTAGCAAAACTTTCATTTAGCAGCTGGTCCAGCGTGTGGAGCAGGCGTGCATCGGAGAGTTTTGCGCTGAGTGGGCCAAATTCAGAAGAATGAATACCGGGTTCATTGGCCTTCATATCAGCAATCAGCGCCGACAGCGTGAAGGCCAATAAACGCGTTCTGTTCTGATAACCGTAAACATCAATCCAGTCTTTGTAGATAAAGCCTGCGGGCATCTCTAGTTCAAGAAAATTAAGATAGCTATTGCGCAGGTCCTTTGCCGACAGCGGTCTGTCACCGCTACCGTCACTGAACCGTTTTGCCAGGCGACCTACGTTCATTCCTGACTGCATTTTTTTGGTGTCGCCAAATTTTTCTAAATCGGCGATCGCTTCTTTGATTTTCTTCTTCTGAAGTTCAGACAGCTGGCGGCTCAACAGCATTTCACGCAGCGCGAGCATTAAATCGCTGTCATTCGGGAAAAGCTGGCGGGCGAAGTTCAATAGGTTATTGAGATCACGCAGTTTGGCCACATGCTTAATTAATGTGTCCAGCTTTTCATCTGCCAGATCCTCAAGCATAGAGGAGACAAAATCGTTATCTGTGCTGTCGTTTTTACGCCCGGCTTTGCTAAAGCGACCAAATGCGCTGAGGAGATCGGCCATTTCCTCTGCGGCATTACTCATCTCTTCCTGCAAATTAACAGGCAGAGCTTCTTCGCCCGCATCAAATACGGGCTGGCCTGCGGCGCTACGATTTTCCGGGATTTGCGGTTCAATGCGATTAAAGTCAACGCCAGCAACAGAACGAATGTCCATAACTCACCTGGTCCTTAATTGTTTTTCATCGTTTCACGTAACATGGAGACCGTCGATTTCAACGTGACCTCGTTCCCCACCCATGTTCGGCCCAGCACGGGGTTATTTTCCTCCGGTCCCCGACCCTGCCAGGTTTCGCCGCTTGCCAGTAAACCTGGCTGAATGAGGAATAAGCGAACCATTTTCTTGTGGCTGGTATAGCTGTAATCAAACAGCTTGCCCAACACAGGAATGTCGCGCAGGAGCGGGATGCCCACGCTGTGATGTTCATCCTGGTTGCGGCTGTAGCCACCGACCAACAGGCTATATCCCACGGGCACGCGCGCCTCGGTACTTATCTGGGTGTTATTCACCATTGGCAGGCTGTCGACATTTTCGGTTTTACCCTCAGAGTTGAGAGGCAGGCCGCCATCCTGAATATTCAGGATCATCTCAATCTCCTGCTGGCGCTGCGCCAGACGCGGCAATACGCTAATCATGGTGCCGTAGGTAATCTTTTCGAGTGAGGAGTTACGCTCACCTACCAGCTTGGCGTAAAAGCTGCTGTTATTATCAAATAGCGCCGGAACATTTTCCTGAGTCAGGATCTCCGGACGTGAAACCACCTGCGCATTGCCTTTTTGCGCAAGTGCGGATACGTCCGCCAGAAAATGAATGCTGTTTTCCGGAGTCAGCGAACTGGTATTAAAAGTCACCCCGGTATTGCCTATTTTTGCCGCACCCTGCCAGCGAATCCCCAGCTCGTTAATATCATCCTTCGAAATATCAATGATCCACAGCGACAGCTGTATCTGCTGTTTAGGGACATCAATTGCGCTGACTAAATCCTCAACAAAACTCACCTGCCTTTCGGAACCCTGAATGAGCAAGCTGTTGGTATCCGAATAGCCGACAATATTGATCGACGATTGGCCGAGGGAATCTGACTCGTACTCCCGCTTCGCCGATGACCCCGAATTAAATGAAGGCAACGGCGGAAAATTTCCCTTTTGTGTGGCCGAAGCGGCCTCAAGCGCGCCTCGCGTATCATTATCTACGGTGATGTTCGCCCCGGCCGGGGCTGAACGTCCGCCACGGCTATCGCCTGAATTATTCAGCAGCTGGTTCAGCACCGTCGCAACGCCCGGCACGGTGATAGGGCTGTCGCGCTGGGTAAAAGTGCGATCGTTCACAAAAGTGTTTTTAAGCTTGATCACGCGGATCGTGTTTTCACCCGTGCCGGGACGGGCATAGGTTGCATCAATATACTTTGCAGCCGCCGCGATAAGTTCGACATAGACCGGCGGCCCTGAGACATAAAAAGAGCCAGAACGCCCGTCTGAACGCAGCGGGAAACGAGCGTCGTACAGCCCTGACGACTTGATAAATGCAACCAGCCGGTCAAACGGCGCATAGGACAAGCGCACAATGCTGCTTTTGATTTCGCTGGCATCGTAAACGTACACGGAGCTGCCATCGTCATACCAGATAAGCCCGGTACGTGACGCTAAGGTATTTAACAGCGCCTTCGGCTTACTAAGATCGAAATTCCCTGAAACCCGCTTTTTGGCCGCCTCCGTACTGACAACAAAAGGTTTATTCAGCGCGCCACCGATCACAAAAAATAGCTGTTGAACGCTGTTATTACTGGCGACATAGGTATTTTCGTCATCCCGCGAACCGTTACGGACATCGACTGGGCCACCCGAGTAATCCTGGGTATCCAACAATGCGCCGACCGCCGAATTACAGCTCAATACTCCCAGCAATAAATACGGCAGATAGCGGACCGGCAATTTCGCAACCATCTTATTCATGAAGCAAGCCTTCCAATTTTTTAAACTCCCTCGGCGTAATGCCAAACAGTGATTTTATTTCACTCGAAAAATGAGACGACGACGCATAGCCGTTATTTCCTGCGATAGCCGCAATTGAGTGATCTTTTTCAATCAACTGCAGGGCACTGTGCGCCGCTCGCCAAAGGCGTAACTGTTTTTTTGGCCCCCGGGTAAAAGCATGGTGGCAAAGCTTCCTGAAATAGGATTCAGATACGCCGTAGATCTTACTGGCATTACCAATCTTATGACTGTCACTCTCTTTATCTTCATTCATTACCTGAGATAACAGGAAATGGGCAATCCAATAGCTTTCGACATTCCTGACAAACGAAAAGAGATTTTCCAGGCGGCGATCCTGGGGCTTTAATAATGTAAAAATCAACATCCCCATCAGCGATTTGCATTCATCGCCCACTAAAATTGCCAGATTCCGCTCGGTATGCATCAGTAACGAAGTATTCGTCTCCCCCACGCGCGCCTCGGTGTTAACGCTGCGAGATTTAGCCTGATAATCCAGGAATGAAAACAGCGTGGTGGCCTGTGACATCGACAGTATTTCAACCATCCAGTCACCCCGGAATGCAATCTCCATGTTATCCAGGGTCGATAGCACAATGGGTTGAAGAATATTATTCAGACGATCGTCATAGTTCTCCCTCAGTTCACCTGAGGGAGATACGCTCATAATGGACTCACTATTTAGCGGTCGAGCAAACAACACGCCGTTATTTAAATCGATACATGCGTCACTCACGTAAAGCGGCATTTCCGCATTTGCGCTATCATTTACGCGTTGCCGCATTATGGTTTTCTGATGGCATTGAGCATTGCTAACTAGCATAGTTTTCTCTTACCTCAGTTTGTGTTTAGAAATAATATTTAAGCACTCTAATACAGCGCCTCTAAGTGCCGGTGAATTTATCAGAAAATTCTTGCTCGTCAACGCAAGTCGAAAGAGATAAAAAAAGAATAAACACCATAAAGAAATCTTCAACAAAAAATCAACAAACAACATTGAGTTTAATAATTAGTAGCGCTACAGTGCGTCACCTGAACGGATGTGTGTTATCCATATACTGTCAAATAAACCCATCGCTATGGAATAATGTTTTTCATTCGCGAGGCACTTCATTGCTTTTCAAATCGTTTCTATTAAATGGAACGGCTTAGCATTAGGAAGTTGTAGTGCAGATTAAAATAAAATCACACGAGGCATGCTCGTACGATTGCTTGTTTTACATTATTAATGGCCCTTTCTATGAACAGCGACATGAACGAATTAAACGATGATATGCCTGTACCAGAGGCACTGAAAAAATTCACCCTGAAGGTGCTGTTTGGACCCATGTTTGGCTGTGAACTCCACCTTCCAGCAGACGATTACTTTCTCATCATCAACCCGGGGCTTGCACTCCAGGATAACGCCACGGGAACGATGTCGCCCGGAGAGCATGCCGCAGCCTACACGCAGAATACGCTTTACCTACCCTGTGATATGCCGTCACCCAACATTATCTTGCGTTTGTCGGCTCTTTTCCAGGATGAAGAATCGGAAGAAGGATATCGTCTTGAAGTACAGGGGGTCGATAGAAGCTACCCGGCGCTGCTAAAGGAAAATGAAGTTTTCGTGCATGAGCACATCCGCTTTGCCATCAAACGTAGCGAAGATGAGTGGCCTGAAGATATTAAAAACTTCAATCTTCCCCCGACCCTCGATGCTGAATTCAGCGAACAGGAAAAGCTGGAAGAGTTTAATGCAAAAAAAAATCATGCTCTTGTTTTCGGTTCAATTATTCTCTTACTCCTTGTGATTACCGCAGGCGTTATCTGGTATAAAAAACTGGAAAGCGATCGCCAGGTTTTAACATTAAATGAAGCACTGGCGGGCGCACCGATGCCTGTGGATATTGTTCGTGGCCGTGATAATAATCTTATCTACGTTCTTATTCAGAACTTTCAGGCAATGGAATGGACGCGGGAAGCACTGTTCAAATTGCAGGGCAAGGACAGCGTGGTTCCTGTTTGGTTAACGCAGCAAAGAAATGAAGTCATTACGCAGCTGGCGAATGCGGGTTACCCCGTTTTACAAATTGACTATTCCAAACCTCAGCACCCGACAATTGCACTTTACAGAGGATTAACCCTACAGGAAGAAAAAAACTTCAAGGCTATTGTTTTACAAAAAATCCCTTTTGCTCTCGACATCAAAGTCCTGGTAAAAACTAAAGCTCAGTTATTACAGGAAGCTCGCCAGGGCCTTGATCGTTTGCATATTTACTACCGCCAAATCAATTCCACTAGCGGTTATGCTTTGGTGGTTCGTGATGCCCTGAGCGACAGCGCTCTACGTTCTTTGCAGCATTTCATTAAACAGTTCAATCACCAATGGGGAAACCGCGTGATTAATTTTTCAATTAATCTCGACGAAAACTGGTTACAGGATAAGTCATATATTGACTCTTCTAATGGCTATCTGTTTTTGAACCCTCGTCATTGGTACTTTCCCCTAAAACAAGGAGACTTAAATGGCTAACACAAACGCGTCTACTGTGGATAACAATGGCTATTATCTGGATGAAGTATCTGCCGGCTTCGAAGCAGGTGCTAAAAAAATGATGGACGAATTAGCTAAAGCTGAAATTGAATTAAAAGCCGACCCGTCTGATCCAGCCGTATTGGCCAATTATCAGTCGAAGCTACAGCAATACACGCTGTTTCGTAACGCCCAGACAAGTACCGTAAAAGCCTATAAAGATATTGGCGCGGCCATTATTCAAAACTTCCGTTAATTAACCCGGGTACGTGTCGCTCTCGTACCCTTTTCTACCGTGGAGTAATTATGAGTCAATTTAATGAAGCCCTGTCGGCATTAACCCGGCTCTCGCCAAATACCATCAACCCTGAAGATAACCTATCCGTAAGCGTTCACGATCGAAATTTTAATAATTTAGTGTCCAGCACGTTTACTAAAGTCAGCGAAACCGACGCGCAGTTTAAAAATGTGATTAATACCCTTAGCCAATCTCCGCATTACACCAGCAATCCGGAGAAGCTACAGATGCTACAAAACTATATTGGTGAATACAGTAACTACGTTTCCCTGGTGAGTACTCTCGCACGCAAGGCGGTGAGCACCATAGAAACCCTGGAAAAATCGCAATAATGATGAACAAATATTTACGCGTCCTCGCTGCCGTGCTGTTAACTTTTATGCTTAGCGCCTGTAATGACGAGAACCTACTCTTCAACCTTACTCAGGAGCAGGCCAACCAGGTTCTGGCTATTCTGCAGCAGCATAATATTTCAGCGAAAAAGGACGGCAATCTTAAGGCTGGCTATACCGTCTCGGTCGGGGAGTCTGAAAGTACCGCCGCGCTGTCTATCATTAATCAGTACCAGCTGCCGTGGGCCGCTGACGTTCAGATAGGGCAGGCTTTTCCGGACAGCTCTCTGGTTGCTTCACCCAACGCCGAGCAGGCTCGCGTACTCTCATTACAGGAGCAGCGGCTTGAGCAATCGCTGCGCATGATAGCTCAGGTCGTTAATGCGCGCGTTCACGTCAGCTATCCCCCCTTTAATAACGATACGAGCGGAAAAAAAGCCACCGGCCACGTCGGCGTGCTTATTTCCTATAAAGGCGAGATTGACGATAATTTGTTTATCTCGCAGATCAAAACGTTAATCAAAAATAGTTTCGATGACGTGCGCTACGAGAATATTTCGGTAGTTCTGTTCCCCGCCCCGGTTATCCAGTACGTTGCGCCGACCAAAGTACCCGCCAGCATCCCTGCCCTGTGGATTATCCTCTTTTCCGCGATGGCTTTGTGCGCAGCCGGCACGGCGGGCTTCATGCTCTATAAGCTTAGCCGCCGCCCGCCTTCAACCCAGGATAACGCTGCCGAATTGATTGAAGACGAGGCCGCAAAATCATGAGAGTCGGAGATCCGCGCATAATGTCCATTTTATACGCCCCGGCAAGCTACACGCATCGCAGCCACCTGCCGGAGATATTCCGGGCGAGTGAAATCCGAGCGGAAAGGCTACTTAATTTCTGGCTGCTGAGGCACGGCAAACTCTCTGACCTACCCGCACGCTGGCAGCCCGACGAAGCCACGTGTTCGCTATTGCTTTCGCACTGGCATCTGATCCCCCTTGCTGCACATTTGGTTGGTGGCTATCTGCAGCGGAACAGACTGCCTGAAATGGGCGCTGTGCTGATGTCTGATCCACGTCTGCTGGCCTTTATCTCTTTGCCGCTGCTTCACGAGGTAACGCTTGATGAAGCCGATACCCCGTTTGATACCGCTTCCTGCGGCGCAACGTTCCTTCTGGGGCAGTTCCCAGGGTTACCTGCCGCGCTGCGACAGCGTCTGATGCTGCACTTCCCTTCCGGCATGGCGCTTGCGCAATTCGCGGCCCCCAAAACGCTAAACCACATTAATTTGCTACGAATGGCCTTCATCTATGCGCACCATTATTATTAATGAGTTACCCGAAGATCTGCATCGCCTCGCGGTGATTAAATCTTCTGAGCGAACCCGCCATCAGCAGATGACCGTGGCGCTGGAACGTACCCTAAATCGCTGCAGTGAAATTCATGCCGAGTATGAGTTACAGACGGTCAGGCTGCGTGAAAGCTGTGAAAGGCAAGCGTTCCAGACCGGCTTTGAGCTATTTTTCTCGCAGCTGGTGACGCTGCTTGACGAGTATCAGCGCCAGCAGCAAAAGCGGCAGGAGGTTTTTCGCCAGCAGATCGCCACGGCGCTCAATCAGTCCCTACACGATCCGATGATCGTTGAGCGCATTATCCATCACCTTCAGGAACAGTGCGGGCATCAGAAAGCGCTGCGCATCATTATTCCCCGAGCGGTAAAACTGCCGGACGGCGCGGATATCTCGAACTACCTGTATACCGATGATAATCACATCACCGTGCAAAATGACATGGATGCGGTGCGCTTTCCTAGTGAAACGCTTTGCCGTACGTGGCTACAGCAGGCGGATGAAAAGACCGCCGGTTTTAATGAAACTATCAACAACCTGACGCCCGACATGCTTCGCAATCTGGCTGGGAAACTCATCGCTATGAGCCACCGGATGCCTTCAGAAACCGTCAACTCAGATAAGGATGAAAACAATGAGTAGCATCAACAGTATTGCCTCTTCCTCACCGTACGTTAAAGACGGTGAATCGTCGGAGGAGAGCTTTAACGATAAAGTGCTCCACTATTTCCAGCAAAATAAGCCCGACGACAAGCTTAGCGATATGATGGATCAAATGCGGGCACTTTCCCCCGATAAGAACGTATCGATGCATCAATTGAACGAGGCGTTGCTCTATTCCGATACCTATTTGCGCAATACCGATGAGTACAAAGATTATGCGAACAACGTGCTGGACAAGCGCACCTTCCAGCTGCTCGGCGTGAATATGTTTTTTAATAATATGATGTATAAAAGCTTTACCGAGACCGACAGCGATCCGTCGTTATAATCTTCTTTGCTATTAATCCCGGCATAGTGCCGGGCATACAAATCATGAAAATAAAATCATTTACGCCCGTTGCTTTAACCTTGTCTCTTTTGTTCTCCCCTTTTGCTACAGCACAAAAGGTTGATTGCATTGTCGAAGCCGCGCAGTGCTTCCAGATTAACCCTCTGCTGATTAAGGCTATTATTTGGCAAGAGTCCAGAAACCGTCAGCAGGCTATGAATCGCAATACAAACAGCACCGTTGATGTTGGCATTATGCAAATTAACACGGTGCATTTTAAGGCCTTAAAGTCACTGGGCATTGATGAAACGTTGTTGCGAGAGAATAGCTGCGCTAATGTTTTTTCAGGTGCCTGGGTGCTCAAGCAAAGTATTGAGCGCTATGGCTATACGTGGGATGGAATCGGTAACTATCATTCTAAGACGCCGGTGCATCATGACAGGTATGTCAAAAAAATCATTTCCCTGATTGCACATCAAACAGCGGTCATTGATAAAATAGAAGTGGCCAGACAAGAAGGCATCCGCGAGCGTTTCGTCTGTCGATAACGAGGAGTAAGAAATAACGCAAGCATCTTACTTGCGTTTTTGCATCAGAATGATGAGGCAGCAAAGTCGATAAACTTCAACAGGTGAACGACTAAAAAACCACTGACAAAAAAAGTTCATTGCGCTGTTTAATTGTTGTCTGCTAATAAATTTCAAAACAATAATATCTAACGTTATTAATTATTTTGAAGGTATTTCTTGTAGCGTGACGCATTGGGCGCTTAACAAATTCTCTTTAGGATGGCAGATTGCTCCTTCAGCCGAATTGCAACAGTACAAAAAATTATTGCCAACCGGCGAGACAAGGTTAGCTAATGGCATCTGGTCAATATAATTATGATTTTTAATAAAATCCAACGGGTTACTTCTTGCTGTCATGGCAACAAAAATAAGACTAAAAAAAAGCGCAGCTACTGCACTTAAAAATAACGCCTGCGGCGAAAACTTCTTTCTGTCTGGCACCACCCTGGGAACAGAATAAGGGATAACCGACATCGAATTAGCACTCACGGGAATGACGTTAATCATCGACTGGGTTGAAAAAGAAACGTTATCTACTTCGATGTTTCCGGGAAAAGATGACTCAAAGCCAGGTTTATCGGGTTCCGCTTCAGGCTCTTCCCAGCAGGGTTCGGCTGTGAGTTGATACCCCAACTTTGGGATAGTGAAAATAATACTTTTCGTATCATCTCCCAGACTTACTCTTAAAGAACGGATCATCTGTGCTATACTTTGCGAAGTCACATAACCGCCCCCCCATACTTCAGCAAGAAATTCAGCCTGAGAAACCGGTTCAGGATATTTTGCGCAAAGTAATGCAAGCACATCTGACTGCTTTTTCCTTAATTGTATAACGGTATCGTCTTGTTGCAGCGTTCTGGATTTTGGATTAAATGTGAAATTAAGAAAGTAAATTTTTCCTGCATTTACTACGCATTTTTTCATTTTAAATCCCTTTGGCGTTTAGCTTTGTGAGTGAAGGTACCTTCAGGAAAACGCATGAGTGAATTTCTCAATCCATGATCTTAAATATCTCCTGCCAAACTTTTCAGATGACAAAAACCCAACCTATCGATAACTTTAATTTAACAAATTGGCGGGAAATAACGTCTTCTTCATCACGATGTAGACAACAGAATTGATCTCGATGCGAATTTACAGTGAATGCAATAATACAGTACCATTCAAATCATAACATGTGAAATTGTTTTCAACGATCGATGTATATTAGCCAATAGCCAAAACAAATCACTCGGTTTATTTTAGGAACATATTTTTAGTCAATTCATCCTTATAAGAATCATTGGAAAAGGACGTCCCTGTCGCCACTGAAAGTAAAGTTTTCACGTTACATGAACATTTACTTTTTCCTGAATGATAACTAACAATATGAATATTTATTATGAGAAGGAAATACTTAATACACCCTCTTTTTTGCAGGCAGCAAAATAACACGCGCTGGCAGGACGCTCTATCAAAAAACGCTTCAAGCGATCCTACTGTTGCGTGATGATCAATGTTGCCGAAGCATTAAAAGCACCTGTTTTTATATCTTCATAACTGACCGAGGTAGGTTTCACTGGTGTAAAACTCAGTGGTACCGAAATACTGCCATTTACCACACTGAGCTGCTGCGTGTTACCATTGGTAACGATATTCCCGTTCCAACGCATGACGACCCCGAGATTATTGTTACTGGTAGTAATAGCATTATTATTCCAGGAGGTAGGAGTTGTGTTCATCTTTACCTCAAAATCAACTTCATGGGTGACATCACAGGTTATGTTGAGGCTTTTTTCCACCGTCTGTGCGGAAGTTCCTGAGCTTTGAATCTCACTTCTTTCAAGCTCTCCCAGTTCAACTAACAACATCTCTCCGGAGAGGATTTTGCACGTTGACGTGTTTATATCAACATCGTTCGCTGCAATGAAATACCAGATGTAATAGTTTTGCGCGCCGTGGTTATTTCTCTGGATAAACTTAATCTGCGCAAGCCTGTCTCCCCGCCTGATCTGCAACGACTTCCCCATGCTGGTTAGCTCGAAATAAAGCTCTACGGGTAAGCTCTTAGTTTCCTGGGCATTGAGACTAAAAATCTCAACTTCAGGTACAGGTTCCGGATAAACCTTTCCTGAAATGATAACGCCGCCTTTAAGATCCTTGAAGATGGCGGAATTGAGGCTCATTCCGTTACTGGCAAGCCACATGGAATCGACCCAACCGCCGTCTACAGAGTCGTTCTTGCAGCTGATCTGCGAACGGAGATCGACAATCTTGTTTCTACCGGTATTGACGTCCGGGCTGACGTTTACGTTAACGTCAGCATCTCCGCCGTTCCAGCCAATGGAATTACACGAGTAGGCCCATGCGCCCTGATGCACCGCCAGAAGCATAATAAATAAGGGTAATTTCATATCTGAATGTGATTCTCCTAGGGATAATTAAGCTCGAATGTCGCCAGCGCCTCAAATGCTCCACGACGCAAGGTATGTGCGGCCAGCGCGGAAGGTTCTCCAATAACGTAACCGTACAGCACAAGGTCGTTGGTTCCGCCGGCGAGCGTGAAAGCGGTCACGGTCTTATTGAGCGGCAAAGGTGTGCCGTCCTTCTGCTCCAGGCCAATCGCGATGCCGCTGGCGGCCGAGTTGCTAAGCGCCAGAAAACCCGGTAATTCCTTGCTCTGCGTCCCCTTAAACGTGACCTCTACCTGATTACCCAGGCTCAGATCGCACTCCAGAAGCCTGAGGGTGAAGGGCTGCGCGTGGGTGCGGGTGTTAAGGTATAAATAGGTATCGATTACCGTGCCGAAATCCAGGGTAATATCCGTCGTATTCGGATCCAGCTCGCAGGGATCGGCCACCAGCGTCCCGTCAAATTTCAGGTTGTCGCCGGTGACTTTCAGGCCACCGTTTCCTGCCGCCGCGTGCCCGGTTAAAGCCATCATAAACAACAGCATACCCACGCTGCGTCCGGCTAACGTTCTACTCCCCATTTCTGCTCCTTATAAATACTCGGCCAGCAGCGTTGCCGTAGCGGAAAACGCCCCTTCGCCCAGCTCATCGATGCCGGGATCTTTTACCGGCACAGCCTCAAGCGTGGGCGGATGCTGATAAAGGATGTCGAGGGGTTTGTTAATCTCCATCGGCTGACCGTTCTGTTTAATCTGGATCCCTAGCCCACGGATATTGGTGGCGAGCGCGCTACGGTCAAAGGACGTTGCGCTGCCGTTTACCGCAAGGGTCAGGCGCCACGCCGGGTCAACATCGTCACAAATCAGTTGCCAGGCGATAGCCTGCTGGTAACGCACCCCGTCAACCTTATGGATGCCAACATTGTCAAAGTGGATGTTTACATCGCGATCGTTATTGATGTGGCACGGATGGATCCTCAGCGTACCGTGAAAGGAAATGTCGTTACTGTCGCCGGTTGCTGTGGCATGCGCCGACGTGAGCTGAACGCCTGGCCCGGACAGCAGTAGCGCCAGCGCCAGGCTCCTTCCGCAGCCGCCGTAAACTTTGTTCTTCACCCTGATTGCCTCAGTTATAAGCCACTTTTAACGTGGCGCTGGCGTTGAATGCCTGTCCGTCCTGAAAACGTGCGCCGCTCTGTTTTTCCAGCACGGCATACAGCGAAGGCTGGCTGGCGTTATCGAAGTTGAACCATTGATTTACCGGCAGCGTTTCGCTTCCTTTAAGCAATTTGATGCCAAGCCCGCTGGCATCGGTTTTTAGCTGTTTCCCATCAAAGCTGGCGGCGCTACCGGCAATCTGCATTTGCAGCGTTTTACCGTCCGGATCGCCTTTGCAGGTCACCTGATAGGGAACAGGCTGTTTATAGGCCTCACCAATAATTTCATTGATATAGACGTCACCGAATTCCACCTTAATAGGGTCAGATCCGCTAAAAGTACACGATGCGGTCGCCACCACCGTGCCGGTAATGCGAACATCGAGATTACTGGAGCCCGCCGCTGCCGCATCACCCGCCAGCAGCATTCCCGTCATTGCGAACAGGGCCATGGCTCCCCATCGGGCAAATATCATCTTTGGATCCTTAGTCATAATTCAGCCTGAAGCCGACCGTAGCCTGCCATGTCCCCGCCGTTAAAGGGGCCGGAGTGCGTTCGGGCTGCACGTAGTAGACCAGTGCATCATTGGTCGGGGTGACAAACTGCGGCAGCGTACGCTCGCCTAATCGCACGTCACGCCTGGCGCTATCGGCGATCCTCAACCCCAGCCCGGTGAGGCCGTTCACCTGCACCAGCTCGGGGCTATCGGCATCCCCGGGGGCCAAAAAAGTCACGCTGACGGCCGGCTGAAGCGAATCCCAGCTGCTGTTCCCGCTCCGCGTATTGAGCATCTCTGACCCGCTGCGCACGCAGTCACGCAACCTCAGCGTAAAGGCTACCGGCTCACCACGATCGCCCGGGTTTCGCAGCGCCTCGGTCGATGTGTTGCCGAGACTGACTTCCTGAGTTTGAGAAGTCATGTCGAGGCGGCACGCCCCCTCGACAAAATCGCCCGAAATATGCAGTGCCCCGTTTACGCCTTCAACGTTCCAGTTGTCGGGCAGCGCCCAGGCCGCCTGCGGCAGTACCAGCGTCAAAGCCAGGGCGCTGGCGGCGCGGTTGCACCCTACCAGAACGTGGTAATTCCACTTGTTTTGCTTCTCCATCAGCCTCACCCGGCTTTACTCCCGGTGACCCGGCAAACGTTGCCCGCGCAATTGAAGATAAGCTTCGGTCGCCCGCCGTAGTCGTTAATCCATGCCAGCATCGGTTTCTGTCCCAGCGTCGATGCCTTGATGTTCAACAAAGCATCTGAACGAGGGGCAATCATCACCGGATCGAAGCCGGCAATCGGGGGGCCGTCCGGGTGTTTGTATGCCCCGGCCAGGGTCACGTAATAGGGGCCGGGATTAATAACGCGGTATTTATCGCCTTCTCGCTTAAGCGTAATTTTTCCCTGCCACACGCTTTCGCCTTCGGATCTATTGATTTCAATGGATTCCGGCCGATAGAACAGCTTGATTCGCGTCTGCAGGGCAATCTGCAAGGTATTGGCTTTCGTGCTTTTGGGCGGGATTTCACGCAGATTAAAGTAAAACAGCGACTCTCTATCCTGAGGCAGCGTGCTGGCATTGCCTATCAGCTGCAGTTTCACCTGGCCTTTTGCCAACGGCTCTACTCGCTGTAGCGGCGGAAGCGCGGTCAGAGGCTGGGTGATTTTGTTACCTTGCTCATCTTCTACCCATGCCTGGGCCAGATAGGGCAGCATTTTATTCTGGTTGGTGATATTTAAACTGATCGATTTATTTGCACCGTTAAAGACGGCACGCGTACGGTCAAGAGCAATGGCCGCCGTCGCGCTTTGGCCGCTCAGTACGGCAATCAGGGCGGTGGAGGTCATCGTCAAATAAGAAAAGTTTTTCATCAATTGAAACTCGCTTTGCAGGATGTCGCCGTGCCGTCTTGCGCGGCGACCGAATTGTCATTCACGCTTTTGCCTGATAGCGGGAGGCTTAAGCCCGTACGCTTTGGCACAGCAGCCTTAGATTGTCGGTAGCCGTGGGCAAGGGTTTCGGCAGACTCAGCTCGCACTGGGTTTTCCCGTCCCATACCACGCGCATCGCTTCTCCGGCATTCATTCCGGTTAGCCAAACCTGGCCGCCATCGTTAACGATCCCAGCCTGATGACCGCCCAACCCCATCACTACTGCACCAAACGGCGGCGTAGTGCCGTCCGCAAGACGGACGGTGACCATCGCTTTTTCCCCGGCGATAACGCCGAAGCGACGCAGACCGATCGCGCCTTCGGTCAGGGTGCCCTGCACCACCGAGCGCGTAGCCTCAACGTCATCCGCCAGCTTGTTAACGTCCACGCTAACGCTGCTTCGGTAGTAGCTGCTGATGTCCGACACGACGGCTTTGCCAAACCGGTTAGTCTCGGTAACACCCCCGTATCCCCGCACCGGAACGCCGCTGACGCCCGAGGTATCGACCATCATTCGCGTTCCCCCCATTGTGCTTACACGGTGTAACGCAACGCCTTCCGTGGTGCCGGTGATGCCGCCCTGAGCAGAAAGGCCGACGGAGTGATAGCGGCTACCTTCGTAGCTGGCGTTGACGCTCATTTCCGCGCTATTCCCCTGATGGGTGAAGTAACCGCTGCCCACCGCATTGCCTCTGCTGCCCGCTCCGGCCTTGACCCGATAGCTGTTATTGCTATCGAGGCGGTCGAAATACCCCACCGTAGTGCTATTACCCGTGCTGCCCGCCTGGCTGTCGAAATTCAACGTGCTGCTGTTACCCCACGGCAATGACAGGCTGAGATACATGCCGTCATCGCTGGTGTTGTTATAAAGCGTTCGATAGGCCGACAGATTGAGGCTGACGTTTTTAAAACGCCAGGCATCGAAATAGCGCGATAGGGAGAGGTTGTAACTATCGTTATCCGGGCGGTTCCAGTAGGTTTGGTGGCTATAGTTCGCATAGGCACTCAGGCCCAGACTGCGGAACTGCTTGTTAAAAGCGATGGTGTACAACTCTTTATTGTTGTTACCAACGATGCCGTGATAGCGCACGTTCAGATATTCGCTCATGCTCATAAAATCGCGCTGAGAAAAGCGATAGCCCGCAAAGGTGACCTGGCTGTCGTATTCGTCAAAACGTTTGGAATAGCTAAGACGCCACGAGCTGCCCGTTTTGGTGTTGTCCCCTGGCAGTTCCGCATGGGACTGAGTGACGTCAAATGAAAGCGCCCCTAACGCCAGCAAATCGCGGCCAATCCCTGCCGCCAGCGCGTGATAGTCGTCGGCCAGCAAACTCCCGCCGTACAATGACCAACCGTTATTCACCCCCCAGGAGAATTCGCCGGTGGCAAACCCCGGCCCCTGGCTATCGTGCCGGTAATCTGAAGGTTTACCCAAGGCGAGTTTGTAACGCACGCTGCCCGGGCGCGTAAGATAGGGAATGTTTGCCGTATCCACCTGAAAACTGTGCGAAGTGCCATCCTGCTCCTGAACCTTCACATCCAGCGTGCCTGAAACGGCGGTGTTCAAATCCTGAATCCGAAACGGCCCTGCGGCGACCGTAGTTTCATGGATAACCCGTCCCTGCTGGCTAACGGTCACTTTAGCGTTGGTTTTTGCCACACCGACGACTTCCGGCGCGTAACCGCGCAGGTTTGGTGGCAGCATATTGTCATCAGACTCCATGCTGGTTCCGGTGTAGCGGAAACTGTCGAACATGCCGGAATTGAGGTAGTTCTCACCGAGCATCAGCTTCGATTTTAACGAGGGGATCGCCCGCCAGGCGTAGTAGCGGCTCCACTGCCAGTCACGCTGCGTGTTGTTCATGGCGCCACGGGTATCGTTGTACTGCCCCTGCCAGTCGGCGCGAAAACGCCAGGCCCCCAGGTTAAATCCCGTGGTTCCGTTGCCGCTGAGCGACTGGACATCCCTGCGGCTCGCGCCGGTAAAACTCGACGACTGTCCGTTAAGGTTGTAATCAAAAATGCCCCCGGCAATGCCGTCATCCCAGCGAGCAGGCGGATCCCAGTTGTCAGCGGTATATTCCAGATACGCCTGGGGAATATTCAGGTAGAGCGCGCTTTCGCCTAAATCTGCACGTGCGGTTACCCCCGGCAGGCTCGCGGTATCCAGACATTGCCCGTTGTGCCACCACCTGAGATCGCGCAAAGCAGAAGCTTTTAAACCCAGTTGAGCAATGACCTGTGGCGTAAGGCACACCTGGCTGCCCTGAGGATCGTTGTCCGGTTTAATAAAGGCTAACGTTTGCTCCGGCAGCTCGGCTTTGTTCAGACGGATAACCATCTGATACTTACCCGGCATGATGTACCCTGCCTGAGAAAACTGGCTAAGGTCAATGTGTGAACGGTCACTAATATCGAGGACATCCGTATTGAATTCTATTGCCTCTTTCGCGTATCCCTTTGCCCCCGGAAAAGCCAGCGCTACCACCAGCGCTACAGGACAACGGCGCAGCCCTGCGCCAGCTTGGTATAAAACCTGCCTCATCAAAAATAATCCAGTTTAAAACGCACGGTAGTGGAGTAAGCCCCGGCCCGTAGTTTTTGATGGTTGCCCACCAAACGTAGTGAATAATCAAGGCGCATGGCGCCAGGCTGCAGCAAGCCCGCCTGCGAAGCAATGCCGGGCTGCATACGGTTTCCTGTTGCATCAGAAATCTCTAACCCGATACCTCGAGCGCCACCGTGGAGGGCAAACAGCTCGCCGTCGGTAACGGGACCATCAAAGGTCACCATGAAATGCGACCAGTCCTGCTGGTTAGGAATCAGCTGCTCAAAGGCACAATTTTCCAGATGAATACTGAATGGCTTAGAAGGGCCAGCACCGTCACGAATCACTTGTTCCAGTGGGATAGTAATCAGATCAATCGCCTGCTCCCGACTGGCCACGGCGATCGCGCAAGGCGTGTCGATGATCGAACCCTGCATGCTTACCTTTCCATGTCCCTGATCCGCCGCATTCTTCGCCAGCGCGCCTGGAGAGGCCGGGGATAGCACAAGCCACACAAACAGGGAGGGCACTACAAACGAAGCACTGCTATTCATAGGTATCTCACAAACGAAAACCGTATAGAAAAACGCAGGAGGCCTGCTGCTTGCTTACTGATAGGCCAACGTAAAATTGGCAACCGAGGTGAAGGATCCCGGCACGACCGCTGTGCTCCCGCCGTTTCCTTTGAGGTAGGCAGAGTAAGTTAGCGTGTTATCACCCTGCTGTGTTTTTGTCGCGGAGCTGGCGGTACCAAGCGGAATGTTGGTACCCTCATCGTTGGTAATACCGATAGCCGCCCCGCTGGCGCTGCTGCCGACAATAGCCAAATAGCCGGGCTGAGCGCTAGATTCCGGTCCTGTGAAAGTAATGGTGACGGTTTTATCCGTAAGCCCCGAGAGATCGCAGCTTTCCAGTTTGATATCAAACGGACGTGGGTTGGACTTCCCGCCGTTGAGCAGAGATTTATTGGAGATTTCACCCAAATCGACGGTCTGCTCAATGGTTTCAGGGGTAATTGAACATGGGGCATCAATAATACTGCCGGTAAACTTAACCGTGCCGTGGCCCTGATCGCTTGCCTGTGCCTGGCCTGCCAGTACGGCAGCCCCCATACCAAAGGCCCAAACCAATTTGGTTAATTGCATTTACTCATTCCTTTATAAGTTTCTTACTAGCGTTCTTCACAAGAGCCTCGTTACCACGACTGCGCAACGGGAATAATCTAATTTACGCTAGTGCTTTAATCACTGATATCAAAAACCGCCTCAACCCCACCAACGAGCGAAATATATAAAAAGCGTTTTTTAGAAGAAAGTCCCTGGGGGGTTCTATACGATTTAGCACATTGTTAAATCATCTACTAAATCGACACTCGGAACTAAATAATGTCTAACTCATTAAGCATACGCGACCAAAACAGCTTTATTTCAGCCTATAAAAACTTACTTAACGACAGTGACAATCGCATTCATAAAGGTGATGTCAACACGCTGAACAGAATCCTCAATAAATGCGATAAAGTTGAGGTCGGCCAGCTGCTAATGACAAAAATGGAATCATATCCAAAAGACCCTGTCGCGTTGAAAGATACTTTCAGCAAGTTATTTGACAAGCTTGAAGCACAGGACTCCAAAATGCATGACAAGAAAGAAGAGAAGCTTAAACACATTCAACAGAAGCTTGCTCCGGTCGTGCAGGACATTCACAAAAATGAAATAAATGCTCACAATGCAAAAATAAACGGCGAGATTAAAGATCTTGCCAATGGTCTCCAGCTCATTTCAAAAAATATTTATCATGAAAAAAATGAGATCACCACACTTCAGGGAAATATTGACAACGCTGAAGCGCAAATTAAAAAGCTGCATAATGAGATTAAGCCTCTGGCCGATGCGTTAAAGAATACCTCACCGAAAGACTTTGCGGCCAAAGATGCCGAGCGCTTAAAAAATACTGAAGCAAAAATCAGTCAACTCGTGGCCAAACAAAATGCCGAAATCAGTACATTAAATAAAAAAATTGCCGCGCATGAAAATAGTCGTGCGGTGCTACTCGATTTTGCAAGAAAGCACGGTGTAAGCAGTGCCGAGCAGGATCTTAAAAAAGCTGAGGATGGCTATATTTATGATAAGCGAGATACGGGGTTTGGCACCACCAGTTGGAAGGATCATCTGGGCAGCGATAAATATGCCATCAAGAACTTCGGTTACGATTTAAAAGAAGGCCGCCGTCAATATTCTGACCTCATTAAAGTGCCTAATCATGAGGGCAAACAGTGGCAAAAACTGATGCAGAACTTCGATAACGCGCCAAAAAACATTAAGGCTCTGCAAAGGGAAATATCGCAGCTTAATAATGAATATAAAAGAGATATCAATCAGGTTAAGCTTGAAAACCGCCTTTCTGCCAAACTGGAGATTGAGCAGAGAATTAATTCTAAACAAGAAACCATTCGCTCATTAGAAAAGAATAAGGAAATTGCATCAGGCGAAATCAAATCATCCTATGACTATATATCTGTGCTAGAAGCCAGGAAGAGCCCGCTCATAGCGAAAATGGACGAGCTTAAGTCCCATATAAAACAAGACAGCTAAGTCATTCTATTTCTCAGAAGCTAAAATCCACGCTCCGGCGTGGATTTTTGTTTTCAGCACAAGATCAGCGAGCCGAACTATTAGGGTAAACCGTCGCCGCCGGCAAAACGCGTTTATCCAGGCGGTGCAGGCCATAATAGAGAATCGCGGTAGCAAACCAGCCGATAATCCACGACACGTCGTTGCCGTCGAACAGCCACGTCAGCGAGCCGTGGAAGAGCGGGTTTTCGATAAACGGCAGCTGAATCAGTACCCCGACGATATACACACCAATACCAAACAGGTTCCAGCGGCCATAGCGTTTATCGGCATCAAACAGCGCGGGAATATCAACGGCGCGGCACGAAATAAGATAGTAATCGGTCAGGCCAATCGCGCTCCAGGGCACAAAGAAAGCCAGTAAGAACAGCAGGAAGTGGGTGAAATGTTTCAGGAATGCGGGTTCGCTCAGCAGCGCAATGATGCACGAGGCAGCCACCATCAGCACCACAAACAGAATGCGATTTTTTTGGCTGAGGGTAACCTGTTTGCGAAAGCCGGAAACAATGGTCGTCAGTGACATAAAGCTGCCGTAGGCGTTCAGCGTGGTGAAGGTGATTTTGCCGAAGCAGATCGCGAAATAAATCAGCATCGCCATGGTTTCGGTTTTGCCCAGCCCCACAATGTAGCCAACCTCGTGGCCGGAAAACGCGCTCCCGGCAATGGCGGCGGTGATAACGCCCAGCGTCATGGATGCCTGAGTCCCCAGCACGGTGCCGCTAAACACCGAGAAGAACACTTTCGGCCCCGAGACGTTTCGCGGCAGATAGCGTGAATAATCGGAAACGTAGGGGCAAAAGGCGATTTGCCAGGAGGAAGACAGCGACACCGCCAGCAAAAACATCGGCATCGAGAAATGGTTATTTTGCATAATAGCCGTGAGATCGGTATTGAGCAGCAGCGAACCAAACAGCCAGGCAAAAGCCAACACGCCGACAATACTGGCGACCTTGCCAAGCTTATGGATCACGCGATAGCCGAGCACCGCAATCACGATGATAATCGCGCTGAACAGGATCATCCCGCTGGCGTCACTTATCGACAGCAGACGGGCCATCGCCTGCCCCGCCAGCACCGTCCCGCTCGCGGAAAAACCAATGTACATGATGCACACCAGCACCAGCGGTATCACCGCGCCGTAAACGCCAAACTGTGCGCGGGTGATAATCATCTGCGGTAAGCCAAGCCGTGGCCCCTGCAAAGCGTGGAAAGACATGATCGATGCGCCCAGAATCTGCCCGACGAATAGCCCCACCAGCGACCAGACCACATCCCCGCCCAGAACAACGGCCAGCGCGCCGGTGACAATCGCGGTTATCTGCAAATTACCGCCGAACCAGAGGGTAAACTGGCTGAAAGGATGCCCATGACGTTCGCCGTCGGGGATGTAATCGATAGAACGGGACTCGGTCAAACGCGAGCCTTTCCTGGACTGTTCTTCTGCGGATGAAAATGAAGACATAACAACCTCGCTAAAGCTGATTAAACGCCGGAAAACCCACCACACATCAAATGACCACTCATGTATATACAAGCAAAAAACGCATTCCACACCCTGCTGATAATGAATTTGCGAACTAAGTTGTAGATTTTATGTAACCAAATTGATGTGCAGATGTACCAATATGAAAAACTGATGGCTGCTGCGGCGAGGAGTAAATCAGGATGAACGTTGCAGGGACGGTCAACGTTTGGGCCGCGGAAAATTAAGGCGTAAATTCATGCCATAAGAAACCCACGCTGACGGTGGGTTTCTTATGCTGTTGATTTACAGCCCGGCGGGGCGCGGCACCTCGAAATAGTTACCGTTAATATCCTTCTGGTAATAGCTGCCGTTACGCACGTAATAACGCTTGCCGTTGTAATCCAGAACGCTGATGCCGCCCCCTGGGCTTGACGGCGTTTCAACCCGAATGTACTCCGCACCCTGACGCTGGTAATAAATACCGTTGACCACGTAATAGGTCAGCCCGCCGACGATAATGGCCGTTGCCAGCCCCGGCAGCACGGTCAGACGCGGTCCCGGATAGAAGTAATGCGGCCCGGCGTAATAACGAGGACCAGACCAGAACCCCGGCCCATGACCGAACCAGGGGCCAGGGCGTGCCTGCGCCAGCGACGGGACAATCATCAGCGCAGACATTGCCAAAATAGACAGAGACTTTTTCATCTTAAACACTCCTGACCTGCGGCTGAACGCGAGCTTTGGCCCGCTTTATGTCGATTATAATCCCGCGCCCAGGGGCATTACCGTAGGGGAATGGTAAATCCCTGAAATCTCCACAATCCCGCGTCTGGCACCTTTATTTATCCTTAGATGTAAAAAATCCACGCAAAGCGTGGATTTATTTGTCTGCAAGAATGCTGGCGTTATTTTATTCGAAACAAACGTCAGGATTATCCGCCAGAGAAACAAAGGTCTTGCTGTTTTTATCCAGCGTGCGAATTTCGCCGCTTTCGATGTCGTAAACCCAGCCGTGCAGACGCAGGCCGTTATTACGCAGGCCAACGGCCACGGAAGGATGCGTTTTAATGTTGTTCAGCTGCGCGATGACGTTTTCTTCTACCATGGCGTTGACCTTGTCGGTCTCGTTATCCCAGGTTTTCTTTTCGACTACCGCTTTTGCCGCATCGGAATAGTGCAGCCAGTGGGCCACGGCAGGCATCGGGTCCAGACACTGGCAGGAGGCAATGGCTTTCATCGCGCCGCAGTTAGAGTGCCCGCAAATCACAATATCCGTCACGCCAAGCGCCACAACCGCATATTCGATGGTAGCAGACACCCCGCCCGGCTCCGGGCCAAAGGAAGGCACGATGTTACCGGCATTACGAATAACGAAGAGCTGCCCCGGCTCCTGCTGGGTAACCAGCTCCGGCACCAGGCGGCTGTCGGAACAGGAAATAAAAAGCGCTTTAGGATTTTGGCTGGACGCCAGGCTGCGAAAGAGCTCTTTGCGCTGCGGAAAAATCTCTTTCTGGAAGTTAAGGAAACCTTCGATGATATGTTGCATAGCACATTCTCTTGTTCTGTAGTGACCACGATATGATAGAGATCACATTGAGTTAGTCCAGTCCCAACGCGCCAAAAGGGCATTTTTCTTACCTTGTTAGTCAGCAAAAAAGCCCATGCATTTCATGGGCCTTCTCGGCACTGCACCAGGCAAATCCTCAGCCGCATCGAGCTTTAATCGCCGAAACATTTCTTTCCAGGTTCGCCGGGTCGTATTCCGATAGCTGGAAATTAAAGCCATGGTTCTTGCGTAAATCAAGACGCTCCGGACGCAGCATCTTCGGGTTACCGTCGACGTCAAACAGCTTAGCGATATGCCCCGGGTCGACCCTGCCCTGCGACATATTCATAAAATGCGTGTTGATATCATTCAGCGACAGCGGATGAGCGGCTTTCTTGCTCATCCAGTCGTCAAGCCGAAGCGGACGGGTTGCGCCGTCGCCTAAATCAGACTGATAGATAAACGCATCGCGCCGTGGTTTAGCGCTGGCGGGAAGGTCTATCACGTACGCATGCCCAAGGCCCGCATCATTCACCCGCAAAATGAAATTCTTATGGGCAGGTAAATTCGCCAGTTGATGCTGAAGCTGCGACAAAGACATCGTATGCCCGTGTTCAAAAGCGTAGCTGAAGTGGTCCGTATCCAGGAACAGCTTCATCACGTTATTCGCGGTGACGCCGCAAACTGGCTCATTGATGCGCTTGCTGCTGCCCAGCATCGCCTCCACCTCATGCTTCGGCATTCCCCAGTCTCGCGCCGTATTCGTGATGTTATCGTCTATCGCCTTCAGCAGCGCCGAAGGGCTTTTATGGTGAATAGGCGTGGAATTGTCATCGCTGTTAAGCAGCACGTTTGCTCTCAGGTTTTTGGCGCTTAGCTTCGCGAAGTCCTGCACCATGCGGGTTGACGGGTTATTGACGCTGCGGGACGAAGAAGCCGTGGCCGACGTTCTGGCAGTCCGACTTTGCTGGCTATTTTGCGCCTGCAGGCGCGGATCTGGCTGTGCAGGACGGAAGGTATTAAGCAGGTTTCTCATCTGAGGGTATTCCACTCGTTGGCTATTTGAGGCTGAGTGGTAATGACGAGATTCAGGTTCCCGAAGGAGTAAAAAAACCCACGCCTGAGCGTGGGCTGGAGAGTTTTTTCAGCCGATCATGAAAAAACGGTTAAGACGTTAGCTGTTTTAGCACCTGAGCAAAACCGGCCTTAACCTCTTCATCTCTGGCATGCCGTCCGTCGCGTATGACCCATTTCCCGCCGGTCATCACTTCTTTTATTGGGTTAGAAGAGCAGGCAAAAATCCAGCGGTTCAACAGTTCATTGTCTTTCGCCGTCGCCAGGAACGGATCGTTGCCGTCCAGCACCAGCCAGTCAGCTCTTGCCCCCACGGCCAGCTCGCCAATGTTTTGCCCCAGCGCCATTCGCCCGCCGTGCAGCGCACCCTGATAAAGCACGTTGCCGACATAAGGCTCGGCCTCGAGGTGAAGCAAGTTGCGGCGGCGGTTATTGAGGCGCTGGCCATATTCAAACCAGCGCAAATCCTCGCTCACGCTAACGCTAATATGGCTGTCGGAACCGATCCCCCAGTTACCGCCCTGCCGCAGGAATGCTTGCCCTGGGAAAATGCCGTCACCCAGGTTTGCCTCGGTGGTCAGGCATAGCCCGGCTACGGCGCCAGACTCAGCAATAAGGCGGGTTTCACTTTCGGTGATGTGGGTGGCATGAATCAGGCACCAGCGCTCATCAACCGGCATATTTTGATACAGCCATTCCACAGGGCGCAGGCCGGACCAGGCCAAACAATCCTCAACCTCTTTGCGCTGCTCGGAGATATGAATATGCACCGGCTGAGGCTGCGGCTGGCTTTCCAGCACGATACGCATTTGTTCCGGCGTAACCGCACGCAGCGAATGGAAGCACAGCCCTGCGCGCTGCATCGGTTCCGGGGCAAGCGCCGTGGCAATGCTGTCGTACAGTTTCAGGTAGCTGTCGGTATCGTTTATAAAGCGGCGCTGCCCTGCCGAAGCGGGCTGCCCGCCGAAGCCAGAGTGCGAGTAGAGCACCGGGAGCAGCGTCAGGCCAATGCCGATATTTTTTGCCGCGTGGGCAATGCGCAGCGCCAGCTCGGCAGGCTGCGCGTAAGCCTTACCGTCAACGTCGTGGTGCAGGTAGTGGAATTCGGCCACCGAGGTGTAGCCGGCCTTCAGCATTTCGATATACAGATAGCTGGCGATAGTCTCCAGCTGTTCGGGGGTGATTTTGCCCACCAGGCGGTACATCAGGTCACGCCACGTCCAGAAGCTGTCCGCCGGGTCGCCAACCACTTCCGTCAGCCCGGCCATCGCCCGCTGAAAAGCGTGTGAATGCAGGTTCGGCATGCCCGGCACCACAACCCCCTCAAGCCGGATATCGTCGGCCCCCGGCACGCTGTTGCATTCCAGGGAACTAATCACCCCCTGCGGCGAAACGCCCAGTTTGACATTCTCCGCCCAGCCCTGCGGCAGAAGCGCTTTTGCCGCGAAATATACCGCCATATCAGCACCCCGGTTTGATGTTAATCAATTGTATATACATGCATGTATATATACATCCAAATAGGGGTAGAGTAAACTTTAAAGGATACCCGGGCGAGGAATGATGAATGGCACAAAACGACGTTTTTAAAGCAGCGGCAGAGACCGAAAATCTGGACCAGCCGGCCCCTTTTTATGAAAGAGTCAAAATCATTATTAAGACCAACATTCATAGCGGGCTGTGGCCGGTAAACTACCGCGTGCCATCGGAAAGCGAGCTGGTGAATCAGTTCGGCTATAGCCGCATGACCATCAACCGCGCCCTGCGCGAGCTGACCGCCGAAGGCCTGCTGGTTCGCATGCAGGGTATCGGGACATTCGTGGCCGAAGTTCGTGGCCAATCCGCGCTGCTGGAAATCAACAATATTGCCGACGAAATCGCCAGCCGCGGCCACCGTCATCACGCTCGCGTGCTGGAGCTAACCCAGGTCTATGCCGACGCGCAGCAGGCGATGGCGTTCAATTTACCTAAAGGCAGCCGCCTGTTCCATTCGCTGATTTGCCACTACGAAAACGGCGTGCCGGTGATGCTGGAAGACCGCCTGGTGAACTCGCTGATCGTCCCGGACTACTTCCAGCAGGACTTCACGCGCATCACGCCCAACGCCTATCTTTCGTCCATCGCGCCTATCGTTGAAGGCGAGCACATTATTGAGGCGGTGAACGTGCCTCGCGAAGAGTGCGCGTATCTGGAAATCGACGAGCATACGCCCTGCCTGCAGGTTAATCGCCGTACCTGGACCGGGCGGCAGAACAAAAAAATCGTCACCAGCGTGCGCCTGGTTTACCCCGGCTCGCGCTACCGCCTCGAAGGAAGCATGCATAAATGATCCAGCTTCTGCCCTACGAGCAATGCCCGGAAATGCCATGGAAAAACGGCCAGGGCGTAACGCGGGAGATTTACCGCAGCCCGGCAACGAATGACTACGACTGGCGTATTTCGGTGGCGACCATTCGCCATGACGGCCCCTTCTCTCGCTTCCCCGGCTACCTGCGCAACATCAGCGTGCTGGAAGGTGAAGGCATGTATCTCACCGTCGACGGCGAAAAGAGCCCGCTCATCCCACCGTTCCAGGCCACCGATTTCAACGGTGAAAGCGACGTCTCCTGCATTATTCAGGGCGGCCCGCTGCTGGACTTTAACGTCATCTATAAGGCAGACACCACAAAAGCCGCTGTCAGCTGGCTGCGGGAAGGCACCTGGACTCACCAGCAGGGCACGCAGCTGCTGTTTAATGCGGGCGAATCGCTGGAGATTGACGTCAGCGGAGAACGACACGTTTTGCAGCCCTACGACAGCCTGTTGATTAGCGCCCCGGCGACAATCCGCGTGGTTTCCGCGGCTCCTTCCCTTTTTGCGCGCGTCACCCTTAGCGCATAAAAAAACCGGCAGACTGGCTGCCGGTTTCACCTCTACTTCAGCTTATCGCCCCTTAAACTCAGGCGACTGCTTATTTTTAAACGCCGCCAGCCCGGCCGCCCTGTCCTCACTGTCGGCTATCAAAGCAGAGAGCGATCTTTCATAGGCCACGCCTGCGCTGAGCGGCATTTCATAGCTCGCCGCCACGGCTTTTTTAATCATCATCGCCGCCAGCGGCGCGGCTTTAGCCACCTGATTAGCCAGCGTTAACGCCTGCTCCTCAAGAGAATCCGTCACTCGGCTGACAAGCCCGGCACGCAGGGCTTCCTGCGCGTCAATTCTTCTGCCGCTCAATAGCATGTCCATCGCCAGCGACTTGCCGACGGCGCGCACCAGCCGCTGCGTGCCGCCCGCGCCGGGAATAATCCCGATGTGGCTTTCCGGCAGGCCGAAGACCGCGCTTTGGTTGGCGATAATCATGTCGCACAGCAGCGCCAGCTCCAGGCCACCGCCGAGGGCGTAGCCGGAGACGGCGGCAATCAGCGGCGTTTCGATTTCCGCGACCCTGTCCCACTTCTCGCTAAACCCACTGCGCCACAGCGTCGTTGCCGAAGCGGAAGCCAGCGTGCCGGTATCCGCTCCGGCAGAGAAGGCTTTGGGGGAGCCAAACAGAACTATCGCTCTGACGTCCGCTCGCCCGTCCAGCTCCTTTAGCGTGCTGACCAGCTCATCCAACATTTCAGCGGTTAGCGCGTTATATTTTTGCGCCCTGTTGAGGGTGACCACGGCAACCGCGCCGTCCACGCGGGAGAGAATATCACTCATGCTCATCGCTCCCGGTCAGGTGCCTGACCGTTTCATCACGCTTGCGCATTGCGGCTGAGGCTGCCTCAGCGGTCCAGGCATAAAAGCCCTCGCCGCTTTTTACGCCGAGTTTGTTGTCGGCCACCTTCTCTTTCAGCCAGGCAGGTAATTGGCTGCTGTTATCCAGCGCAGGCAGCAAGATCCCGGCGACTTTTTCCACCGTATCCAGCCCGGCAAAATCCATCAGCTTCATCGGCCCCATCGCCGCCCAGCGCGGAGCAAGGGTTCTCTGCACCGCACGGTCGACATCCTCCACAGAACCAATCCCGGCATCCACCAGATAAAGCGCCTCGCGCAGCATCGCGTACTGCAGCCGGTTGATAATAAACCCCGGAATATCCTGATTAACGGTGATCGTCTCTTTGCCCAGCTGCTGGCAAATATCCCGCACCCGCTGGCAGACCTCGTCCGCCGTGTTTTCACCGCGCACAATCTCGATCATCGGCATGGTGTCCGCCGGATTAAACCAGTGCATGCCGATCAGCCTCTGCGGCTGGCTCAGGGCCGACGCCAGCAGCGTGATGGACACGCTTGAGGTGTTGGTGGTTATCACGCAGTCAGCGCTAACCTGCTGTTCGATGTCATTCAGCACGCGCTGTTTCAGCGCCACGTCCTCGGCCACGTTTTCAGAAACCAGGTCAGCGCCGGCCAGACAAGCCTCCAGCGACGTCGTGAATGCCACGTTTTCGCTGGCAGCGAGCGAGTCCACAATAGTTCGAGCTTTATCAAGCGTTGATTCAGAACGCGACCACAGGCTAACGCGGTAGCCCGCCCGCGCCATAACGACGGCGATTCGCGCGCCCATCGTTCCGGCCCCAACCACCGCCACTTTCTTTATTTGCACCATTTACGTTCTCCGCCGGTTAAATTACGCCCTGCGCCTTTAACTGCTTAAGCGTTGCCTCGTCGATCGCCAGTAATTCTTGCAGCACGCTTGCCGTATGTTCGCCCAGCGCAGGCGGCACCAGCGCGGGCTCTGCCGTCATGGCGCTCATTTTCACCGGCTGCGGAACAATAGAGATGTTGCCTGCCGTCGGGTGTTTCACCTGCTTAACAAGCTCGCGCTCTCGCGCATAATCACTGGTAAGGATTTGATCGAGGCGCAGAACGGCGGAGGCCGGAACGCCTGCGTTGTCGAGAATGGCCTGCGCATCATTGACGGTTTTATCAGCCAGCCAGCGCTCTATTTCTACGCGAAGCGGCTGCTGGTTAGCCAGGCGCAGCGGGTCCGTGAGATAAAGCGGGTCGCTCGCCAGCTCGGGCTTTTCCATCGCCGAGCAAAGCTGGCGGAACAGCTTGTCGTTGGCGACCGCAATCACGATGTGGCCATCCTGAGCAGGATAGCTGTCCATCGGGGCACTGATAGGATGCGCGTTCCCGAGCCGCCCGGCGGGAGGCTGGCCGCCAATCCACTGGGTAAGGGAAACCATTTGCATCGTCACCATGGTATCCAGCATCGAGACATCAAGATGCTGCCCCTGGCCGCCGATCCCGCGCTGCAGCAGCGCGGCAAGCACCGCCCAACTGCCGTACAGCCCGGCGACCACGTCACCAATGGCATCGCCAACTCGGGTTGGCTCCCCTTCCGCCCAGCCGGTGACCTGCATAATGCCGCCATAGGCCTGCACGATGTGGTCGTAAGCGGCTTTGTGCGCCATCGCCCCTTGCTGCCCAAACCCGGAAATGCTGGCATAAACCAGCCGCGGATTAATCTCCTGCAGCGTCGGGTAGTCGATGCCGAGGCGTTTGGTTACGCCCGGCCGGAAGTTTTCCACCAGCACGTCGGCCTGCGCCACCAGCTGCTTGAGGATGGCTAACCCCTCCTGGGCTTTTAAATCCAGGGTGACGCTTTTTTTACCGTGGTTAAGCTGCATGAAGTAGCTGCTTTCCCCGGCAATGTGGGGGGTGAAGCTGCGGGAGTCATCCCCGCTGCCCGGCATCTCAATCTTGATGACTTCGGCCCCCAGATCGTTCAGTAAGGAAGCGCACCACGGGCCGGCCAGCACGCGGGATAGATCAAGCACTCTGATGCCTTTTAGCGGCTGCAAAGCTTCACTCATGTTCTGACTCCTCAATCAGGGAGAGCAGCCTTTGGCTCAGCTCGCCTTCGGCAATCAAATCCCGCACGGCATGCATGTCCGGGTACAGCGCGGTGTCCGTCTCGCGGAACGGCACAAGCTCGCGCACCATGCACAGCGTCAACTCCGCGCCGACGGAGGCACGCAGCGGACGATGGAACTCCAGCGCCTGGCTGGCACACAGCAGCTCGATGGCAACGATATCCACCGCATTGCTCACCGCCTGCAGCGCCTTGCGAGCCGAAGAAACGCCCATGCTGATATGGTCTTCCTGCCCGGCGCAGGTGGTGACGGTATGCACGCTGGACGGCGCGGCCAGGCTGCGGTTATCCCCTGCCAGCGCGGCGGCAACGTAAGGCGGGATCATCATGCCGGAGTTAGCGCCGCTTCTGCCAACCAGGAACGCCGGCAGGCCGCTCAGGTGCACGTTGGTAATACGATCGGATCGAGCCTGAGACGCCGTGCTGACCTGGGCAATGGCTATCGCCAGAGAATCCAATGCCAGCGCCAGCGGGGCACCGTGGCCGTTGCCGCCGGGAAGAATAACCAGCGCGTCGTCTTCGATAAGGAAGACCGGGTTGTCGGTGACCGAGTTCAGCTCGATGGTGACAATCTGGCGGCAATGGGCGAGCTGGTCGCGCACCGCGCCGTGGATTTGCGGAATACAGCGCAGGCTCAGAGCATCCTGTACGCGGTGGTCGCGGTAGCGGGCAAAGATCTCGCTGCCGCTCAGCAAGCGGCGCAAAATCGCGGCGGTTTTTTGCTGCCCGTCGTGCGGACGCAGGGCGTGCAGCCTTGCGTCGTAGCCACGGGTGTTGCCCTTCAGCGCTTCAAGGCACATGCCCCCCGCCATATCCGCCACCGGCAACAGGCGCTCAAAATCATGCACGGCCAGGCACGCCAGCCCGGTGATTTCATAGGTGCCGCTTATCAGGGCATGACCTTCACGCGGGCCAGGGATCCGAGGGGCAATGCCCGCCTTTGCCAGGGCTTCGGCGGACGGCAAAAGCTCGCCCTGATACCAACACTTCCCTTCCCCAAAGAGAGAGAGGCCGATATGCGCCGTCGCAATTAAATAGCCAACCGAGCCGCCCGCAGGCGACCAGGGCGTGACCTGGCGGTTAAGCATTTCGGCCATGCGTTTCGCCAGCCCGGCGCTAACGCCGCTGTAGCCCTGCAGCAGCGACTTCAGCATCACTGCCATCATCGCGCGCACTTCACGCCCCGACAAATCTGGCCCCATTCCACAGGCGTGGCTGCGCAGCATGTTCAGCTGCACGCTGGCAATCTGATCGGCAGACAGGCGCTCCGTCACCAAATCACCCACCCCGGTGGTCAGCCCGTAAATTACCTGCCCTTCATCTATTGCCCGGCGAATATAGCCGCTCACGCTGTCCATGTTCGCCAGCGCTTCTTCGGCCAGCGCGACCGGAGCCCCGTCGGCAATGCGCACTAACTCTTCGATAGTGGTCTGCGCTCTGCCCAGGGTCACGGCCTGATGCAGGTGAGCGGAGGAGCCAGTTTGTCTTGTCATTGTGCGCCCTTACTTGCTCAGGCCATGTTTAACCAGCCACTGATGAGCCACGTCATCAATGCTGGCGAATTCGGCAAGCTGCCCGTTCATGGCAATCAAATCTGCGGTGGTTAGCTGCGCAGACACTTTGTTCAGCGTGTTCTCAATCGCCGGGTTCAGCGTGGCGGTGGCGACAATCGGGACGATGTTTTGTGCCGCAAACAGGTTTTTCGGATCGGCAAGCGCCACCAGATGATCTTTCTGAATTTCCGGCGTGGTGGACGTTAAGTCAGCCGCCTGGATTTGATTATTTTTCAGCGCGGTCAGCGTCAGCGGGCCTGCGACATCCAGCACTTTGAAGCTCTTGAAGTTCAGGCCATAGACTTCTTTCAGCCCCGGCACGCCTTCATGGCGAGTTTTCCATTCGGCCGGGCCACCCAGGATAAGTTCTGCCGCATGAGGCTTCAGGTCATCAATCGTTTTGAGCTGGTATTTATCCGCCGTTTTTTTGGTCACGGCGATAACGTCGCTGTTTTGCGCCACGGCGGTGTGCAGCATTTTCACTTTTGCCGGCAGCTTCGTCGCCAGCGCGGTCGCCACTTCATCAGAGCTGTGCGCTTTATTATTGGCGTCCAGGTAGCTCAGCAGCGCGCCGCTGTATTCAGGGATAACGTTAATGGAGCCGTCGAGCAGAGCCGGAATGTAGACTTCGCGGCTGCCGATATTCAGCTTCTTCTCCACCGGGATGTTTTGCGCTTCCAGGGCTCCGGCATAAATCGTCGCCAGCAGCTGGTTTTCCGGGAAATCAGCCGAGCCAATAATCACCTTCTGGCCCGAGTCCGCCGCCCACGCGGAGGAAACAACGGACAGCATCGCGGCACTCAACAGCGTCAAACAACGTTTCTTCATATTCATCGCGTTCACCTTGTGTAATTAACGGGCTCAACATCACTGGGTTTTGATACGTCGGGAAATACCGTGGGAAACCACGTACTTCACCGAAAGGGAAAAGAACACATCCACAAGCAGCGCCAGCACGGCAACCAACACCGCGCCGGCGGTCATCTGCGCAAAATCGTTGGCCGCACGGCCATCGATAATTAATCGGCCAAGGCCGCCCAGCGAGACATAGGCCGCGATGGTGGCGGTAGAGATAATCTGCAGCGTGGCGCTGCGAATGCCGGAGAGAATGAGCGGCGTGGCGCACGGAAGCTCAACCTGCGTCAGCACCTGGAACGGCGTCAGGCCAATGCCTTTGGCGGCATCATGCACGCTCGGGTCAACGGAGCGGATGCCCGCATGCACGCCGAGCGCTATCGGCGGCAGCGCCAGCACCACCAGCACGATGATGCACGGCAGAATAAAGGCCATATCCGACTCGAAATAGCCCGCCATCAGGATAACCAGCAGGATAATCAGGCCAAACGAAGGCAGCGAGCGCAGCGCGTTGGTGGTGCCAATCAGCAGCGCTTCACCCTTACCGGTATGGCCGGTGTAGCAGCCCACCGGAAAAGCAATGGCAATCGCTATCGCCAGCGCCACGGCGCTGTAGCCAATGTGCTGTGCCAGCAGCGGGAGAATACCGTCATCGCCATACCAGTGGCTGAGCGTAAAGAACCAGTCAGACATACATTATCCCCTTATTGGCTGCCAGCGGCTTAAAGAGCGGGTGACGGCGACGACCACGCAGTCAAGGACGAAAGCCAGCACGATACACAGCACGATGCCGGCAATAATCGGCGTCAGAAACTGCAGTTGAAACCCCTGGGTAAACAGCGACCCCAGCTGCGGGGCACCTATCAGCGCGGCGACGGAAACAATACTGACGTTGGAAACCACGGCCACGCGCATCCCGGAACCAATGACCGGCACCGCCAGCGGCAGGTCAACCTGGAAAAACTGATGTATCGGCTTATAGCCGAGGGCAAAAGCGGACTGCCGGGTGTCAGTGGGCACCGAGTCCAGCCCGTCACACACCGTTCTGACCAGCAGCGCAAAGCTATAAATGGTCAGCGCCACCACCACGTTAATCGGGTCAAGGATTTGCGTATTGAGCAACGGCGGCAGCAGCACAAACAGCGCCAGGGACGGGATGGTGTACAGCAGCCCGAACAGGTTAAGGATGACGCCCTTTACGCGCGGCATGCTGCACACCAGCCAGCCAGCGGGAATAGCCAACAGCAGGCCAATCAGGATTGGCGTGACCGAGAGGTAGAGGTGCCACAGCAGTAAATGAAAGATTTTGTCGCTTTGCGCCCACAGCCAGTCAAATTTCATACCGCCTCCCGCGCCATGGATTTACACGCGTCCAGCACGTGATCCAACCCCAGCGTGCCCAGCACTTCGGCTCGGTCGTCAATCACCACGGCGCGGTGGCACGGTGAGCTGAGCGCGGAGTCCAGCATCTGGCGCAGCGTGCCGCTTTGCGGGTAGAAGGTAGCGCCCAGATTAATGTGCTCGGGGACAACAGCCTCGACCTGCTGATGGGTGTCAAACCAGCCGCAGGCTTTACCTTCGCGGGTCACCAGCAGCCAGCGCTGCACCGCAATGTTGCGCGCCATTTCAATCGGCGTGCCGACCTCGGCAGTCGGCTCCGTCTGCATCGACGCCAGCGGCCCTGAATTGTAGAAACTCAGCTTGCGGTAACCCCGGTCACGGCCAATAAAATCGGCCACGAAATCACTTTGTGGCGCGTTAAGCAGCTCCCCCGGCGAGGCCATCTGCCCCAGCTTCCCGCCGGGCTTCAGCACCGCCACCAGGTCGCCCAGCTTCATCGCCTCATCGATATCGTGAGTCACCATAATGATGGTTTTGCTGACTTCTTTCTGAATGCGCAGGAACTCTTCCTGCAGCTGATCGCGCACCACCGGGTCCACGGCGCTGAAGGGTTCATCCATCAGCATAAACTCCGGGTCAGCGGCCAGCGCACGGGCAACCCCCACGCGCTGCTGCTGCCCGCCAGAAAGCTGCCACGGATAGCGCTTTGCCAGCTGCGGAGCCAGGCCAACGACCTCAAGCAGCTCGCCTGCTCTTGCGCGGGCTTTGGCCTTGGCCATGCCGTTGAGGATCGCCGTGGTGGCGATGTTGTCGATAATGTTTTTGTGAGGGAACAGGCCCGCATTCTGAATAACGTAGCCGATGCGCCGACGCAGCTGCACCACGTCCATTTCTGCGGTGGACTCACCGTTAAGCAGGATTTCGCCGGAGGACGGCTCAATCAGCCGATTAATCATCCGCAGTGACGTCGTTTTCCCACAGCCTGAAGGGCCTACCAGCACGGTGATTTTGCCGCCGGGTGCGGTCAGGTTCAGCCCATCCACCACGACCGTTCCGTCGTCGTAAAACTTGGTCACATTGTTGAAAGTAATCATCGCTACGCCTCATGGTCATCTGGCTGCCGAAGAAATGAACGGCTGCGTAAAAAAGCTATGTATAGCATTGTATGTACAATCTGCAAAGCCTGTGCCATAACAAAAACGCAACATTGAAATAAAGACAATTTATTGTTTAAAAACAAATATATATTCATTTTATTAAATTTTAAACGTGATCTAACCGTGATTTTTATCAGGATTAAAGGGTGCCTTCCGAGCGGTTTACCAGCTATCTGAACTGCTCTTTTTGCCCTAAAAAGGATCAATCGCTTTGTAAAGAGCGCCAAAAGAGTGCATCCAGGCGAGTTTTTAGCGGGATATATGATGTAACTATTGGCACCAATAACAATAATTCATTGATTTTAAATATAAATAAATTCAATGTCGCGCCTGGCATCAAATATGCTAATCATGTATATACAAGCAAACGAAAAAATGACATGGTATTTTTCGTGAGCATTTCTCCGTTATCTCAAAACAAGGTGAACCCCCATGAAGAGTGAGTTTTCTCGTTATCGTGATGTTGAAATCAGGGCGCCACGCGGCACAAAGCTGAATGCAAAAAGCTGGCTGACGGAAGCCCCGCTGCGCATGCTGATGAATAATCTCGATCCGGATGTGGCTGAGAACCCGAAAGAGCTGGTGGTCTACGGCGGCATTGGTCGGGCAGCGAGAAACTGGGAATGCTTCGATAAAATGGTGGAGGCGCTGAAAGAGCTGAATGAGGACGAAACCCTGCTGGTGCAGTCCGGCAAGCCGGTTGGCGTCTTTAAAACCCACGCCAACGCGCCGCGCGTATTGATTGCTAACTCAAACCTGGTGCCGCACTGGGCAAACTGGGAACACTTTAACGAGCTGGACGCTAAAGGTCTGGCGATGTACGGCCAGATGACCGCCGGATCGTGGATTTACATCGGCAGCCAGGGCATCGTGCAGGGCACCTACGAGACCTTCGTCGAAGCGGGCCGCCAGCACTACAACGGCTCGCTGACCGGGCGCTGGGTGCTGACCGCAGGCCTGGGCGGCATGGGCGGCGCACAGCCTCTGGCCGCCACGCTGGCCGGTGCCTGTTCACTGAACATTGAATGCCAGCAGTCACGCATCGACTTCCGCCTGCGCACCGGTTATGTAGACGAACAGGCGAAAGATCTGGACGACGCCCTCGCCCGCCTCAAACGCTACACCAGCGAAGGTAAGGCCGTTTCTATCGCCCTGCACGGCAATGCGGCAGAAGTTCTGCCGGAGCTGGTAAAACGCGGCGTTCGCCCGGACATGGTGACCGACCAGACCAGCGCCCACGACCCGCTCAACGGCTACCTGCCCGTGGGCTGGAGCTGGGAAGAGTACCGCGAACGCGCCGCCGTTGAGCCTGCCGTGGTGACTCAGGCGGCGAAAGCTTCGATGGCAGAGCACGTGAAAGCGATGCTCGCCTTCCAGCAGCAGGGTATCCCAACCTTCGACTACGGCAACAACATACGCCAGATGGCAAAAGAGATGGGCGTGAGCAACGCGTTTGATTTCCCGGGCTTTGTTCCGGCCTATATTCGCCCGCTGTTCTGCCGCGGCATCGGGCCTTTCCGCTGGGCCGCGCTGTCCGGCGACCCGGAAGATATCTACCGCACCGACGCCAAGGTCAAAGAGCTGATCCCGGACGATAAACACCTGCACCGCTGGCTGGACATGGCCAAAGAACGCATCAGCTTCCAGGGCCTGCCGGCGCGTATCTGCTGGGTCGGCCTGGGCCAGCGCGCCAGGCTGGGGCTGGCGTTTAACGAAATGGTCAGAAGCGGCGAGCTGTCTGCGCCTATCGTCATCGGCCGCGATCATCTTGACTCCGGCTCGGTGGCAAGCCCGAACCGCGAAACCGAATCAATGCAGGATGGCTCCGATGCGGTGTCCGACTGGCCGCTGCTGAACGCCCTGCTGAACACCGCCAGCGGCGCGACCTGGGTTTCCCTGCACCACGGCGGCGGCGTCGGCATGGGCTTCTCGCAGCACTCCGGCATGGTTATCGTCTGCGACGGCACCGACGAAGCGGCAGAGCGAATCGCCCGCGTGCTGAATAACGATCCGGCCACCGGCGTCATGCGCCATGCGGATGCGGGCTATGATATTGCTATTGAGTGTGCAAAAGAGCACGGCCTGAACCTGCCAATGCTGGCGAAGTAGTTCCTCTGTGGCGCGGCACTCGCCGCGCCCTGTCCTGATGAGAGAGATCTTATGCGGATTTTATGGCGCAATTGCCACATCACCACCATGGCCAACGGCCAGTACAATCTTATCGAAGATGCGGCTTTGCTAACCGAAGGCGGCAAAATTGCCTGGGTGGGCCCCTATAGCCAGCGTCCCGACCTGCCTTATGACGAAGAACGCGACCTGCACGGCAAACTTGTCACTCCCGGTCTTATCGACTGCCACACCCATAGCGTATTCGGCGGTAACCGCAGCCAGGAGTTTGAAATGCGCCTGAATGGTGCAACCTACGCTGACATTGCCGCGGCAGGCGGCGGCATCGCCAGCACGGTGAAGGCCACGCGTCAGGCGAGCGAAGCCGACCTGCTGAAAAGCGCCGGCCGCCGTATTAATGCGCTGCGCAAAGACGGCGTAACCACGCTGGAAGTGAAATCAGGCTACGGCCTCAGTTTTGAAGACGAACGCAAAATGCTGCGCGTGATCCGCCAGCTGGCGCAAAGCCTGCCGCTGACGATTTACAGCACCTGCCTGGCTGCACACGCTCTGCCCCCGGAATACAAAAACCGTAGCGACGACTTTATCACCGAGGTGTGCGAGAACTGGTTACCCGCTTTGCATAACGAAGGGCTGGTCGACGCCGTGGATGCCTTTTGCGAACATCTGGCGTTTTCCGTCCCGCAGGTGGAACGCGTCTTTATGAAGGCCCATGAACTCGGGCTGCCGATCAAGCTTCACGCCGAACAGCTTTCGCTGCTGCACGGCGCGGGGCTTGCCGCCCGCCATAATGCGCTTTCTGCCGACCACCTCGAATATCTCTGCGAGGACGATATTGTGCTGATGGCCGGGCACGGGACGACCGCCGTCCTGCTGCCCGGAGCATTTTACTTCCTGCGCGAGACGCAAAAACCGCCGGTTTCGCTGCTGCGTAAACATCACGTGCCGATGGCTATTTCCAGCGATCTCAACCCCGGCACGTCGCCGGTACAGTCGCTGCGGCTGATGATGAATATGGCCTGTACGCTGTTTGGCCTGACGCCTGAAGAAGCGCTGGCGGGCGTGACGCTCAATGCGGCGCGAGCGTTGGGCATTAGCGATAAAGCCGGGTCGCTCGAAGCCGGTAAAGAAGCAAACTTTGTTGCCTGGGAGATAGAACATCCCGCCGAGCTCAGCTATTGGCTGGGCGGCTCGCTCTCCAAACAGGTTATCTATCAAGGTAAAGAGGTGTGGAATGATTAAAGGCTTTGAGCTTCATCAGGGTAAGCTGCCGCTGCTGATCAGCATGCCGCATCCCGGCACACAGTTAACGCCGGAAGTGGCGAACGGGCTGACCGGGCGGGCAAAAAAACTGGAAGATACCGACTGGCACATTCCAAAACTTTACCAGCCGATACGCGATCTGGGCGCCAGCATGCTCAGCGCCAACTACTCCCGCTACGTGGTTGATTTGAATCGCCCGTCAGACGATAAGCCGCTTTACACCACCGCCACCACCGGGCTGTACCCGGATATCTTTTTCGACGGTGAGCCGCTGTTTGAGGCCGGAAAATCTCCCAACGAGCAGGCCAGAGCCGACATCCTGACCAACATCTGGCAGCCTTATCATCAGGCGCTTGCTCAGGAACTCGCCCGACTGAAAGAAACCTTCGGCTATGCGATTCTGTGGGACGCACACTCCATCAAGTCCGTAGTTCCTCGCCTGTTTGAAGGCCGCCTGCCGGACCTTAACTTCGGTACAGCAGACGGTGCCAGCTGTAACCCGGCGCTGAGCGCTGAACTCCTGAAAACTAGCGAGCATTTCAACGGCTACAGCAAAGTGCTTAACGGGCGCTTCAAGGGCGGCTACATTACGCGCCACTACGGCGCACCGGAGCAAAACATTCATGCCGTGCAGCTGGAAGTGGCGCAGGGCTGCTATATGGACGAAGAGAGCTTTGCCTGGTCAGACGATAAAGGCGCGCAATTTCAGCGCTTGCTGACCCAACTGATTGAGACGGCGCTGGACTGGGGAAAACGTCACCACGGCTAGCCCTCTTGACTTAATTTGTTAAAAGCGTACTTTTCAGGACATGAAAACTATTCTGATCATCGTTCCTGACGGCGGCATGCTGTTCGAAGCCGCCGGTATCGCCGATATTCTGATGCAGGCCAATCGCCTGCATACGGAGGCCCTCGCCGAACCTCGCTACCGCATCAGCATCGCTACCACGCAGCCTCATCACGTTGTGCACGGCATGTCCGGGCTCAACCTGCTGGCCGATCACCGGCTGGCGGACCTCGATCCCGACGAGCCCCGCGATACCATAATGATTACCGGCAAAGGCCAAAGCGAGCATGAAGGCAGCGCCGTGGTGGAGTGGATACGCCGCGCGGCATCCAATGCTGACCGCATCGCCTCCGTCTGTGGCGGCGCGATGCTTCTGGCCCAGGCGGGGATACTGGACGGCCGCAGGGCAACCACCCACTGGCGAATGCTTGAGGAACTGCAGGCCAAATGGCCGCAAATTAAAGTTGAAGCTGGCCCGCTGTACATTCAGGACGGGCCGGTGTGGACGTCAGGCGGCGTGAGTTCCGGTTTCGATCTTACGCTGGCGCTGGTGGAGTCCGATTACGGTTTCACCCTCGCCCGCGACGTCGCTCAGGATTTAGTGATGTATTTACATCGCCCAGGCGGGCAGCTGCAGTTCAGCCGCTATCATCTGCGCCAGGCCGCCAACACCGGGCCTATAGGCCAGCTACAGGACTGGCTGCTGGATAACCTGGCGGACGATTTGTCGGTAGAGAAACTGGCAGAACGCGTTGCCATGAGCCCAAGGAATTTTACCCGCGTCTTTACCCGTGAAACCGGCGTTACGCCCGCTCGCTACGTGGAAGAGGCAAGGCTTGCCGCCGCGCGTCATCATCTTGAACAGTCAACGGACACCCTGGAACGGGTCGCTGCTGCAGCGGGCTTTGGCAGCGCGATCAATCTGCGCCGCGTTTTTGAGCGCCAGCTTCACCTTACGCCCGGAGAGTACCGCGAGCGCTTCCACTGCCGTAAATTGGCGTGAATTGATCCTTTTTTGTCATTTACGCCATTCCCCCCTGAGCATACTCTGACCCCAGACATTCAAGAGAAGGAGTGAATCATGGTTAAGGTCGGGATTAATGGTTTTGGCAGGATCGGACGTAACGTGCTGCGCGCCGCGCTGGGTAACCCGGAGATTGAGATTGTTGCTATCAACGATCTGACGGACAGCAAAACCCTCGCACACCTGCTCAAACACGACTCGCTGATGGGCAAACTACCCGCGCCGGTAGAGGCCTCCGAAGGGCTGCTCCACGTTGACGGCAAGCCGGTTCGCGTCTTCAGCGAAAGAGATCCGGCGCAGATTCCGTGGCGCGAAGTTGGCGTAGATATCGTTATTGAAGCCACCGGATTTTTCACCAGCCGTGAAAAAGCAGAGGTTCACATTACCCACGGCGGCGCAAAACGCGTGATTATTTCCGCCCCAGGTAAAGATGACGACCTGACCATCGTGCTGGGCGTGAACCACGACAGCTACGATCCGCAGAAGCACTTTGTGGTCAGCAACGGCAGCTGCACTACCAACGGCCTCGCCCCTGCCGCTCAGGTTCTGCATCAGGCTTTTGGGATTGAACACGGGCTGATGAACACCACCCACGCCTACACCAACAGCCAGGCGCTGCACGACCAGCCGGAAAAAGACCTGCGCGGGGCGCGTGCGGCAGCCCTGTCGATTGTGCCCTATTCCAGCGGCGCGGCTAAAGCCCTCGGCAAAGTTATTCCTGAACTGGACGGCCGCCTGACCGGGTATTCCCTGCGCGTGCCGGTGCCGGTGGTGTCTATCGTCGATTTAACCGTCACGCTTAAACGTGATGTGACCGCGGAGGAAGTGAACGCGGCGTTCCGTAAGGCAGCAGAATCAGGCCCGCTGAAAAATATTCTGGGCTATAGCGATGAACCGCTGGTGTCCAGCGATTATCAGGGCGACCCGCGATCTTCGATTATTGACGGGCTGTCTACGCTGGTGATTGGCGGTAACCTGGTCAAAATTCTTGCCTGGTACGACAACGAATGGGGCTTCTCGAATCGCCTTGTTGACCTTGCGTTACTGATGGATAAACGCGGCCTGTAAGGCCTAAAAAAGTAAAAAGCCAGCCTTTCGGCTGGCTCTTTTATTACTTAAGCGAGTTCGCTATAGCGTTGAACATCAGGGAAGCTTCCAGCGGCTGCGCGTTGAAAGACGGCTCGGCCTTCGGCCAGGTAGACCACTGGACAATCACCAGCTTCTCTTTCTGGTTCACCATGATCATCTGCCCAAAAATCCCCAGCGCCCACATCGAGTCTTTACTTTCCAGGCCGTGCTTCGGCCCTACATCGCCCGCATTCGCCGGAACGCTGTTGTTCCACCATTCAAAACCGTAGCTGCCGTCCGGGTGCGCGGCGGTGACGGATTTTTGCGCTTTATTCCAGTCACGAGCCTGTGACACCCAGCCATCAGGCAGCATTTTCTTGCCGTCCGGCAGCACGCCGTTGTTCATAATAAACAGACCAAATTTACCCCAGTCTTCGAGCGTGGCGTTAAAGCCATGTGCGCCGACATCATGCTTGCCTGGCTGATAGCTGTGCCACACGCCGTCGTGCGTCATGCCGTAAGGCTGCCAGATGGCCTCCTGAAGGTTTTGCGCCAAAGATTTGCCGGTCGCTTTTTCCAGCGTATCGCCCAGCAGCCAGGCTCCGCCGGAGGAGTAAGACCAGGCCTCGCCGGGCTTAGCGTAAGCTTTACGCTGCGGGTCTTTCACCAGCTTATTCACGCAATCGTAGGTATCGCTGTTCGCTTCGCACTGCGTCAGTTGGGCAAAGTCGGACTTCGGATTGGTGTAATCCTCACCCCAGCTGACGCCCGAGGTGTGCTGCAGCAGTTGCCGCACCGTGACGTGTTCCCAGGCGGTGCCTTTAACATCAGGGTTGTACTTAACAATCTCGTCGTCGAGCGAGGTGATTTTCCCCTCTTTTACCGCCACGCCAACCAGCGTGGAAACCACCGATTTCCCCACCGAGCGGGATGTCCACAGCGTGGTCGGCGTGTTGCCTTCGCCGTAATAATCCCAGACGATTTTACCGTCCTTAATCACCATCATGCCGGTCACGCTGTTTCGCTTCAGGTATTCCCCCAGCTTAAAATCGTGTCCGTCGTACTGGTAGCTTACGCCCGAGAGATCTTTTGCTGCGCGTGGGACAGGCACAGACTGCCCGGCTTTGAAAACATCGCCCTCATAGGAACGGTAATCATTACGAAAGCCCACGACGCGCTGCTGCTGGTTCCAGGTCAGCATGTCTTTTACGTCAGGCAGTTTCGTGTCCGTGGGAGCGGGACAAGTTGCGAGCTGGAGCGTCTGGCAATCCGCAGTTACGGGAGCGGCGTTCACCTGCAGGGCGGCACCAAGGCAAAGGGTAAGCAGGCAAATTCCGGTATTCAGTTTAGTCATCGTGTTTTCCTTGAAAGTGGCGTTATCGCCTGTCAACACGCGGACTGTAGGGCATATTTCTCAATATGAGATATCGGTTATCGGGGGAATATCCCCCACTAGAGAGTTTTAACGGTGATGTCTGATTATGAGGGGTCGGCCGTAGTTCCGTTCACTTCCAGGTCTGTTTTATATGCCATCACCGAACCGGTGAACGACTCGGGAGAATCACCGTCATTCCCCCGAGACCCCGGACTCCCGGCCAAATAAATCGACCGCTGAAGCGGCAAACCTCCGTTTTATCTCCCAGTCCTGGGTCGGCTGAGACGCGTTCCTGACGCTCTCAGCCTCCGGCCGTTCCCGACGTCCGGACCCTGGCCAGTCGGAGAGAAAACGGAGGCGATTTAAGCCGGAACCAGGACCTCGCTGAAAATTTGCAACTCTTCTTATCACTGACGTTGCTGAATGTATTCAACGATCTTTTCTGGCTTGACGAAAAAGGCAAAAAAAAGCCCCTGCGCTGGCAGGGGCTGATTTACTGATTGAACGCGGGAAGCTTACAGCGCCATATCGTGTTGTGGAGAAGCCTCGGCTTTCGTTTCGGCAGGTTTAGCGACCGGCGTAGCGCTCTGGTCATTCATTTCAATGACCGGCGGCTTGGTCAGCTGCAGCGTGGCCGCAGTGTCATTCCAGACTTTCTGAGTCAGCGCCGCATTGCCGTTCATCTCCTGACCGTAGCTTGGCACAACGGCACGGATCTTGTTCTGCCATTCCGGAGAGTTGAACTGCTGCGGGAACATCTGCTTCAGCACGTTCAGCGTGATTGGTGCGGCGGTAGAAGCACCTGGAGATGCGCCCAGCAGCGCAGAAATGGTTTTCTGCTGGTCAACAACGACTTCGGTACCGAGCTTCAGCACGCCGCCTTTGTTCTCATCTTTCTTGATGATCTGTACACGCTGGCCGGCCTGGATCAGTTTCCAGTCTTCTTTACGCGCCTGCGGATAGTACTCTTTCAGCGCTTCAAAGCGGTCTTCATCGCTCAGCATAACCTGACCAATCAGGTATTTAACCAGGTCGAAGTTATCCAGACCTACGTCGGTCATCGGCATAAAGTTGCTGGTCGTGGTGGTGCTCAGCAGGTCAAAGAAGGAACCGTTTTTCAGGAACTTAGTAGAGAAGGTCGCGAACGGCCCGAACAGCACCACGCGCTTACCGTCGATGAAGCGAGCATCAATGTGCGGCACGGACATCGGCGGTGCCCCTACGGACGCCTGGCCGTACACTTTTTCAAGATGCTGGCTGGTTACCGCCGGGTTTTCGGTCATCAGGAACGAACCACCTACCGGGAAGCCGGCATAGTTTTTCGATTCCGGAATACCGGTTTCCTGCAGCAGCTTCAATGCGCCGCCGCCGGCACCGATAAAGACATATTTCGCGTCGATGGCGTGTTCTTTCCCGCTATTCACGTCTTTAATGGTGACGTGCCAGGAATTATCGCCATTGCGCTTGAAGTCGGTCACTTCAGAAGAAGTTTGCAGGGAGAAGTTCTGGCTTTTTTTCAGGCTGCCGATCAGCTGACGGGTAATTTCACCGTAGTTGACGTCGGTGCCGACCGGCGTCCAGGTGGCCGCCACTTTTTGATTCGCATCGCGCCCTGCCATGACCAGCGGAGCCCACTGCTTAATTTGCTCATGGTTGGTAGAGAATTTCATGCCCTGGAATAGCGTCGTTTTCTGCAGCGCGTCATAACGCTTGGTCAGATACTCGACGTTTTTATCGCCCCAGACAAAACTCATGTGCGGCGTGGAATTAATAAACGAATGAGGGTCGTTCAAAATACCGCGCTGAATTTGCGCAGACCAGAACTGACGAGAAATCATAAACTGTTCGTTAATTTCCAGCGCTTTACTGACATCAATAGAACCGTCCGGGCGCTCCGGCGTATAGTTCAGTTCCATATTTGCCGAGTGCCCGGTACCGGCGTTATTCCAGCCGTTAGAGGACTCAAGCGCCACGCCGTCGAGCTTCTCAACCATGACCTGTTTCCAGTCCGGCTGCAGCTCCTGGAGCCACGTCCCGAGAGAGGCGCTCATGATACCGCCGCCAATCAGCAGGAAGTCGGTTTTTTGCGTGGAATCCGCGTTAGCGTAGCTAGCAGAGCTTACGAATAACGCCAGTGTTGTCAGAGAAATAATTGTCTTTTTCATTGCAGGCATAATAATTATATTGCATCGCAGGTGAATGAAGTCCCTCTATGTTAACCCACTTTCACGATATTTTAAAATCTCATTCACATCTTCATTAATCCATACAATTAATGCCAGTGATTTTTTTAATTAAAAAAACCAAATAAAATCAAATCTGATGGAATTTATATTCCAACAAAATACAGTCACTATTCTCAAAATTACTGTCGGTAATTCGCTTATTTATCGCGATGTTATTGGCAAAAGAAATCCATGCCTGCGCATGGATTCTCTCATCTGCCCGATCGCGGTCTCAGGGCATAATCTTGCCGTTAGCGGTTTGTGCTATTTTGCTCAACCACCTTTATAAAGACGTTCAGCTGGCGGCGAATATACTCCGCCGTTACCGGATCGGTTAAGCGCCCGTTCTCCGTTTTCTGATTGGCAAAACTGACCGCCATCTCCGGCAAAGGCACCATATTACACAGCATCGAAGCCAGGGTTTCACGCAGCTGATATTGCGCCCTGACGCCGCCGAGCGCGCCGGTAGATTGCGACACAAAAAAGACGTATTTGTCCATCATGCAGCTGGCCCTGACCGGCCGTGAAAGCCAGTCGAGCGCATTTTTCAGCACGCCGGGCATGCCGTGGTTGTATTCCGGTACGGTAACGATCGCCGCATCGGCCTCTGCCACCAACCGCCGGGCGGTCGCCACGGACTCGGGCAATTCGCCCTTTTCCAGGTCCTGGCAGTAATGTTCCATGGCACCGATATCAAGTGCAGTAAAGTGGCTCTGCTCCGGCAGCATTTCGCTAATGCTGTTCAGCAACGCGCGGGAAGCTGAGTCATTGCGCAGACTGCCTGCAATACCTACGAAACGTAATGTTTTCATCTTGTTCTCCTCTTAATCCGTCGATGCACGTATTATCAGGAAAAAAATAAGATGATTCTTTCGCTAATCAGCCAAATCCCTTCTCAGGAGTGCCAATATGTCAGATCCCGCATCCGTCGCCGTTGTAGCTTCCGACATGGCGCATCTCCGGGGTGACGATGTGACTTTTCACCGCCATTTGCAGGGGCAGCTTAGCGTGACGCTGGCGGGCACCCTTCGACTGCAAACCGAATCAGGCTGGTGGCTGGCAACGCCCGGCAACGGCATCTGGGTGCCGCCGGGCGAACTTCACCGCGCGCTGTACACCGAGCGCTCGCGGCTGATTAACCTGCGTTTCAGACAAGGATTTGAACAGCAGCTTCCGCAGCACTGTTCCCTTATCGTCGCCTCAAATTTGCTGACCGAGCTTGCAAAAGAGGCATTAGCCGTTCAGCGGGGATCTGGCGAACAGCTAGAGCTCATCGCCCAACTGATGCATTTTCAACTGCGCAAGCAGGTGCTGAAAACAGACTTGTTCGTGCCTGAAGGAAACGATAAGCGCCTGAAGAAAATAACCGGCCTGCTCAGGGAAGCCCCTGCCTGTAATAAGACGCTCGAGCAGCTAGCCTCGTTAGCCTTCACCAGCCCAAGAACGCTGGCGCGACTGTTTGAAAACGAAACCGGGATGAGCTTCACGCGCTGGAGAGAGAGAATGCGGATTATCAGTTCGGTGGAGAAATTAATCGTCGGCGAACCGATAACACGGGTGGCCTATGATATGGGCTATCAAAGCGCCAGCAGCTTTACCACTGCTTTTACCCGCATTATCGGCATGCCGCCGGGACGTTATCTTAAAGAGACTTTCACGCCGGATAAAAGCTGACGGCGGGTGACGGCCGCCACGGCAAGCGCCAGCATCATCACAATTTCAGCGGCCAGGAAGCCTATCATTGCCACCGAGTAATCCCCGCTTTGGCGCTGCAGATGCAGGAACAATGCCCCCAGCACGGCAGGCCCAAGCCCCAGGGCCGATTGCTGCAAGGTGCTCAGTATGGCGCTTGCCGCTCCGGCATCGTTCAGGTCGATATCGCGCATGCCGATACGATAGAAGCTGTTCACAATCAGCGCCTGCCCGTAGCCGGTCACCAGCGTGGCAGGCGCAATAGCCAGCGGGCTGGCGTGGGTGCCAAAATGGTAGAGTGTAAATATCAGCCCCAGCAGGCCCACAACCTGAATCGCGATCCCGCTCAGTAGAATAGTGCTGAGCGAATGGCGCACGATAAGCCTCGGCGCAAACCACGCTGAAACAAAATAAGAAATACCCATCGCAATAAAACTGTTCCCGGACTGCCACGGCGCCATGCCCATCCCTGACTGTAGCGTCAGCGCCATACAGAACATAAAACCCGACCAGCAGGTAAAGAACAGCAGCGCGATAAGCAGGCCAAACCGTATGCTACCCAGCTTCAACAGCCTTGGCGGCAACAGCGGCTGTAGCCCACGCTGTTGCTGGCTTAGCGCTCCGACGCGCATCAGGTAACCCAGCGGCAGCGTGGCCACCAGCATCAGCTGCATCGGCCACGGCCAGTGCAGATCGGGGCCAAGCGCCATCGGGAACAGCAGGCAGCACAGCATCAGCGCAAGCGTGACGGTCCCCTGCCAGTCGATGCGTGAATGGCTTTCGCTGCGAGTTTCAGGAATATAAAACCGGCTCAACACCAGCACTAACAGGCAAATAGGCACGTTGATAAAGAACGCATTACGCCAGCCCAGGCCGGCAATATCCGCCGATACCAGCCAGCCGCCGCCCATTTGACCGATAATAAAAGCAATCCCGCCAATGCCGCCGTACAGGCTGATGGCGCGGGCGTGAGCGGTGCCCTTAAGCGTGACGTGCAGCGTAGCCAGGATTTGCGGCACAATCAGCGCAGCCCCAACGCCTTGCAGGGTTCGTGCGGCCAGAAGCTCGGTGACCGAGCCGGAAATCCCGCACAGGAATGAAGCAATGCCGAACAGCGCCACGCCCCACAGCAGAGTTCTGCGGCGGCCGTGGTTATCACCCAGCTTGCTGCCCACCGCCAGGCTTACGGCAAAGGCAACGCCGTAAAGCGCAACGATAAGCTCCAGTTGAGTTGGCGTGGTGCCGAGGGACTGGGTGATTGAGTCCAGCGCCACGTTGGTAATAGAGGTGTCAATCAACGGCAACATCTGGCCCGTCAACAGCAGCACCAGGCCAGCACGACCGGGTGAAACAGGCGAATTATTCATCAGGGACTCCATTGCATAGTTCAGGATACCGACGTAGCATTCCTGATAATTTAACCGGGTACCAGTTCCTGCTTATACTGGTACTGGCACTACTATTCTGGAGTATTTGTGATGCTCATCACTCAGCCCGAGCTACGCCCCGGCCCGCTGGACGACAGCCGTAAAATGCTGGCGCTGTTTTTGCGTACCCGGCGCGAAAGCCTGGACCCACAGCGTCTTGGCCTGCCGCGCAGCGGACGGCGCCGCACGCCAGGCCTTCGCCGTGAAGAGGTGGCGCTGCTCGCCGACATCGGCGTGACCTGGTATACCTGGCTTGAACAGGGGCGAGAAGTGAATCCTTCCTCCAGCGCTATGGCGGCAATTGCCACCGCGCTGCAGTGTTCCCCGGCGGAAACCCGCCACCTGTTTATCCTGGCCGGCCTTCCCCCTTCCGAAGCACCCGCTGCCGCTCAGTGTGAGGGGCTAAGCCCCGCCGCGCGCCGCATGCTTGATGCGTTAATGCCTAATCCGGCCAGTATTCAGAAGCCCAACTTCGATATCCTTGGCTACAACTCGCATTTTTGTCAGCTGATGGGCGTTAATCTCGACAACGAACCGCCCGAACATCGCAACTGCATCTATCAGTATCTGACGAATGAAACCTGGCGCAGCCGGGTAGACTGTAACGAGGACGTATTACCCAAGTTTGTTGGCTGGTTCCGCGCGGGGATCACCGAGCATCGCGGTGACCCGCGCTGGGAAGCTCTTCTGGAATCGTTTTTCGTCGCCTCTCCGGCTTTTAAAACGCTCTGGGAGCAGCGCTACGAAATCCGTAATATCGAGAACCATATTAAGCAGTATACCCACCCGCAAATTGGTACCTTCGGCATGCAGCAGGTCAACTGGTACTCCGCGCCTCGGGATGGTTCAAGGCTGCTGGTCTATCTGCCGATAGATGAACCAGGCGAGCGGGCTTTACGTCTCTTTTCACAGTCCAGCGGAGCCTGATTTCAGGTTGACGAGTGGGCAGCCCATAGACAGGCTGCCCGTTTTTTTCTTTGTTTTAAGAATAACCTCAGGGAAACCTGAGATACCCTTCTGAATTGACCACAAAATAAAAATAAGACTTCGCCGAAAACATTACATTTATCAAATAAATTCAAAAAATTAGCAGCATTTTCATGCTTCTTGCCCGCATTAATTGAACATCAGATTATTTTTACATCAGGCAAATTTTCTTCTGCGCCAGGGCATCATGAAACCTCCGTGTACGTAATAGGTTATTCCGGTGTTATATCGCCATTGAATTGTTAACCAGGCTATGTAAAATCACGCTACTATGCTGAAACCACGCGAATTCCTTGTCGCGGCGATGCAACTTAGCCGCCGCACCGTTTTGCGTGGGCGTATCTCACGTCGTGGAAAATTTTCCTGTGCGGCGCTCCTTGCTCCCGCGGCGGTTGGGTTTTAACCTTTTTCTCAGGGAACGTCTCAATGAAATTGCGAAGCCTGTTAGTCCTCCTTGTTGTCACCACGGTTGTCGGCTGTAAAGCGCCACCGCCAAAGATGACCGACGACACCATTGTGACCAGCACGGTAAACGGCGTCACCCTTACTCACCGCTATATTGTTGAAGTTCCGAAAGAATTCACGCCGGTGAATGCCGACTATCGGGCGCTTTATCCTGGCTCCATCATGAGCAAGCCTGATTTTGGCGGCAAAGTGATAGCCCAGCTTGAAAACGGCCAAAGCTACACCGTGCTGGGCGAGGTAGAGAACCACTGGTTTGCTATCGCCGAACAGGATCAACCAGAACTTCTGGGCTATGTGCCGCTTAGAGCGCTGGTGAAAAGTGAACTTTATAACCAAACGTTAAAAAAAGACCGCCCACGCCCTCGTCGCGCGGCTAAAAAATCCACCTGCGTTGCGGTAGATAATAAAAGCAAAGCTTGCCAGAACGCCGATAACGGAACGTGGATCATTAACTAAACTTCCCCTTCGGGGGCTTTATCATTGACTACCGCAAGAGCGAGGCAGCCGCCGGCCGGGCAATCCGGACTGGCTTAATGTTGCCGCTCTTTACACACAGGCTAACAAGGATTTTTATGAAACTCTGGCTTTCGGGTATGGCGTTGCTGCTGGCATCAACTACCGTCTGGGCAGGGAACTATCGCATCGTTCAGTCGCCTTCCCAGAAGCTGGACGTGTGGATAGACAATATTAAAAGCAATGCCCCGCAAAGCTGGTGTGGAAGCGAACTGCCGGTGCGCATTGTGGCAAACGGTGATAAGAATCCGCTCATCCTCAAGACGTTTATGCCCCGCCTCGGCGCGCTGCTGGAAAACCAGTGCAGCGAAATTGAGCGCGTAAGCTGGCAACTGGAGGATACCGAAGGCGCTTCTCTTGCCCGCGGCTCTGCCTCAAAAGCCAGCGACTGGGAGGTCGCTATTGAATCTCCGCTGTCTTCCGTTGCCACCCGTAACGAACGCCCGGAAGATCTTTCCACCCCACTAGACCGCACCCCATGGCTGGAATTTACCCTGCAGGACGGCTGCCATTTACGAACCTTCTGGCAGGGTGACGCCGGCAGCAGCGCGCTGTTTATTCCCGGCAAAGAAAACGGCAAGTGTGAAAAAGGCGGCTGGCTGAACGGCAGCAGCGAGGTCATTCAGCGCGGCAACGGCGGTGAAAAACGCATCGTAATGACCTTCGTACACGGTTTCCCGGTTAGCGGGCTTAACCCGGCGGCCGATGCCGACAGCCTGCTGATTACCAGCGTTAACAATGAACGCATGGTCGTCAGCAGCGAGCAGGCGCCGCAAAGCTGGTTAATTTTGCCTTATCACCCGGAAATTAACGGCTGGAAAGCCAGCGGCACCGTCGCCGTGGAAGTGCCTCGGGACATGGCGCTTGACGAGCAGCGTCTTCAAACACGGCTGAACGAGGTGCGTAAAGTCTGGTCCGGCTGGCTGGCACCTAATGCGGCGATTACGCTGCTGCTGGTCGAGTCGCTGCACCCGCAGCTGCGCGACCCTGCCGCCGGTGCCTGGCGCGCCCAAAAATAAACTTGTCGCATGTTGCACGACCTCGCGCAGAGAACATCATGATAGATAACGATTTTATACCAAGAGTGCCCAACGCTTTGCCGCCTGGCTACCGCTTTGATGAATTCGAAATTCAGGAAGCTATCGACGCCAGCATGACCAGCATTCTTTACCGGGCCTGGGATCACCAGCTCGAAAGAGTGGTGGCAGTACGCGAATATATGCCGAAAGCCTATGTCATGCGCAATGACGTGCAGGAGCTGGTGCTGCACAGCGAACGCGACCACCTGGTTTACACCACCGGCCTGAACAGCTTTATGCAGGAAGCGCGCCAGCTGGCCCACTTTAATCACCCTAATCTGCCCCAGGTATTACGCATCTGGAGCGATAACAATACCGCCTATGTGGTCACGCTGTTCTACAACGGTATTACGCTTGATGAACTTCAAAAACAGCAGCCGGGACTGATTGATGAAGCGTGGATCCGCCGCATGCTGCCGATGTTGTGTGGCGCGCTGGCCACGCTGCACTCGGCTGAACATCTTCACCGTAATCTGTCCCTCAAAAGCATCCAGATTCAGGATAACGGCCTGCCTATTTTGCTCAATACCGGCGCGCCGCGTGGCGGTCAGGCGTCACTGGATGAAGGCAACACCCTGCTCCACCCTGGCTTCGCGCCGCTGGAGCAGTACACCGGGGACCTGGCCAGCCAGCTTGGCCCATGGACGGACATCTACGCCGTCGGCGCCGTGCTGTATACGCTCATCACCGGCAGCGCGCCACCTGCAAGCGTGGCCCGCAGCATCCAGGACAGCTGTATTACGCTCGCGGAAAGCCAGCCCGAAGGCTATTCCCTGAACCTGTTGAAGGCGGTTGATAAAGCGCTGTCGCTGAAGCCGGAGGATCGCCCTCAGTCGATTGATGCCTTCGCCGCCCTGCTGGACATCCCCGTCGGCGACGTCAGGGAGTTGGTCAGCAACAAGAAAACCGGTACCGCCCTGGTGCCGGTAGAAGAGCCTGAAGACACCGCGACTCTCCCGCTCTGGAAGCGCTATCAATCGGCCCTGCAAATTGGCGCTGGCGCCGTCGCTGGCCTGATTGTCGGCGCGGTGCTGTTTGGCGGCGGTGGCACTTCGGCTCCTGCCCCCGAGACCATCGCCGAGCCGGTTGTTGCCAGCCAAAGCACGCCGCAGGTGGGTGGCGCACCCGCCGCAACCGCTGCAGAGAGTGCCCTTGCTCGCGTCTATGTCCGTATGAACGAAGGCGAACAGCTGGCTGTTAATGGCAAAGCGCAAAAGGTCACGCCTGCCGCCAACGGCTTTGCCTCGCTGCAGCTTCCAGCTGGAAAATATCTGCTCACTCTTAGCGGCGGCGAGCAATCCCGCAAGCAAACCATTGTGGTGGCGAACCCAGGCACGTGGCTGGTAAATCCACAGGGGTAATTACAGGGGCAAAACACCAGGGTATAGTGCTGGCTGAAATATTTTGACATCAACAAAGGAAGCGATGATGACATCTGCCGTAGCCAGCTATACCACCCGTGCCATACAGAAGTTACAGAAACTGGGCATCATGCCCGCGCCAGAGGCCGAGACGCCGGTGCTTGTATTGCTGGATGCTATTGTGGACCTGGACGCCGACCGTGTGACCACTATCGGCAGGACGCTGCAGCAGCAAAGCGCTTTTAACGCCGTCGTTCGCGACAATATTTCAAGCATGGACGTCGCCAACCGGCAGACCAAAATCGTCGCCGCTTTCGACTCTATCCGCCAGGACGCCACGCAAATGGTGGACTGGCTGGACGACGGCAAACTGGATTTGGTGGAGCGAATTAAGTCCGGCTGGATGACCCTCCGCCGCGGCTCCATTCCAGATCGTTTTAACGCCATTAAAAAGACCTGGCTCGAAGTCGCCAAAGCGTCTGATGAGCAAATCTCCCGCGAAAAAGTTATTCTCGACGCCTACCAGGACTTCCGTTTTGGGCTGAAAGAAGCCCACGTGGATGCTATGGCGCTGATGACGCTGGCAGAGCAACGCGTAGAGCACTGCCGCCAGACGCTGCAGAGCGCGCAGGCAGCCGCAGACAGTACGGAGAACCTTGAAGGCTCAGAACGTTCACGCCGTGAATTAGTCAGGGATGAAGCCCTGCGCGCCATGCAAAAAGAAGACGAGCGCTATCAAATCGTCAAAGATCTCTCCGATAACCTGCTTATCGCCTACAACGCGGCGGAGGCAGTGTTCGCCCGATTACAGCAAACTAACGCGATTAAAGAACGGGTATACCGCCAGGGGGTGACTTTCTTTGCGACCAACGAAATCGTCTTTACCGCGCTCTCTGCCTCGATGACCTCACTTCAGGGCCTCGATGAAAGTACCAAAACACTGGAAGCCATGAAGGCCGGCATCAACGAGGGCCTTAACACTATTGCTTCAAACGGGACAAAACAGCTCGAAGCCGGGCTGCAGGCCGGCTACGGCTCAACCATAAAAGCCGAGTCCGTGCGTTCACTGGTTAACGCTATCGTCAGTTTCCAGGAGTCCAGCTATAACATGATTGAAGAGCTGCGCGGCGAAGCCACCAGGAACGCTGAAGAACTTGCTGCGGTTGTTGAGGACGGTAAGCGCCGCTTCACCAGCATCGTCACTAAAGCAGAATTGACGCGCTGATACCCAGAGTTTCAACGCCGATATGCCGGACCGATTTACGGAGAACCCGAGTTAATGGAAGCCTATAAACTGGCAAGGACGTTAGCGCAAAATACCGCGACCCAGCGTCTGCTGCTCTCATCGGTAGAAGCCTCAGTGGCCGAGCTGCGCGGCCAGCAGCTCTCTCTACAGCAGCAAATTGCCTCTCTTTATCAAAAAATGGCGACATTGCTTTTGCAGGAATCTTCATCCGTTGATGTCGATGAGCAAAACATTCAGCCTCTGCTGCAGCAGTTGAACGACGAAATTGCCCTTACCCGCCAGCAGTTGGTTGCCGAAGAACAACGCTTTCAGCAGCATCAAAGCGCGCTGGCCACGCTGGATGAGCAAATAGACCAGCACGAAGCCGAGCGAGACGCTCAGCTTGCCGCAGACTCGCAAGCAGAGCAGGCGCGGCTGGACAAGGAAAACTTCTCGGCCGGGTTAGAGAAACAAACGGCACTTCACGTCGAACTCAAGGCCGAAGTCGCAGAAAAAACGGCTGTTTACGGTCAGCAGAAATTGTTCAGTTACCTGCTGAACAAAGGTTATGCTACCGAGCAATATCGCGCATGGCGTCTTCGCCGCAGCCTGGACGGTTGGATTGCAGGCCTGTGCCGCTTTAACGATAACGTGGCCAATTACCGAATGCTCTTTGCCCTGCAAAAAGCCTCCGAAACTAAGCTACAAACCCTTGAGCAGCAGGCTATAGCGCGTAACGATCGTTTCACTGCTTTTGTCAGCCGCATTGAAAGGAATATCGGCCTGCCCGATCTTTATCAGCGCCTTGAGGCGCTGGAAGCTAATTTGAGCGTAAGCCAGCAAAAGGTCAGCCAGCTGCAGCTTAAAATGCAGGAGTATGCCAGCGGAGAAGGTGAGAATTTTCAGCGAATTATGCGACGCCTGTCGGAACAAATGTCTCGGCTGCCGCAGCAAAAGCTCAGCGAACTGGTGACGCAAACCGCTTCGCCCGAAGACGATATTATGCTCGAAAGAATACGCACGCTTATCCCTCAGGAGACGAGTACCGGTGGCCGTATTGCAGCGGCTCAAACCGACCTTGAGGCGGCACGCAACGATCTTAATCGGGCCGAATCCCTGGAGAGTTCTTTCCATCAGCATGGCTTCAATAATGCCGACCTTGAGTTTAAATGGGGCCTGCTTGATAGCGAAGATAAACAGATCAAGCGCTATATGCACGGCGAGCAAAGCCTGGGCGATATTATGAATAAAATCTCCGCCGCCTCCCGCAAGCGTCCTAAACCGGCAACAACAGGCGGCTATAGCAGCAGTCGTCGAGCTACCTCCAGCACGACATGGTCATCCGGCTCGTCTTCCAGCAGGCGCTCAGGCGGAGGCTTTAGCTCTTCTTCTTCAACCGGTGGCGGCAGTTACCGGACAACGGACAGTTTCTGATGGATAAGGTAAAACTCAGCGATCAGCTTGGGGCGATGGCTATCATCGACGCGCTGCACGCCCGGCAAATTGCCGTTGAAGAGCATTTAGACTTACCGCTTTTACGGCAGAAAATCAGCCAGCGCATACGTGATTACTACCAGAAGTCGGGTACGTCCGTTAACGACGAGCTTATTGAAGAAGGCGTGAAAAACTGGTTCACGCACCGTTTGAGCTACCAGTCACCGCCGTTAACCCTCGGCCAGCGGTTGGGCTCAAGCCTTTATTTGACCAGTTCCAAATGGCTAAAAGGACTGGGCGTTCTGGTGCTGTGTAGCGCACTGTTTATGGGTTACCGGATTTATGATGCCCGTAGCCAGCTGGAAGCGTTGAACAACAGCATTTCGCTACAGATAAAAAGAAACCACGACCTGACGGGCATTGCCCGGTATCTAAAAGGGACGCTGGATGTTGCCAATAAGGCGACACTTGTCTGGGCCATGAAGCCTTTAGCTGAGGTCGAAGATAAGGTAAACGGTATGCTGGAACAGTTTATCCACCAGCAGCCACAAAATCTGGCAATGGAGAATGCCCGTGCGCAGCGCGAGGAGCAGTTCCAGTCGCTGACGGCGCTGAATGACAAACAAAGAGATCTCCTGCAAAACGCCAATAATCTTATCGTCGACGTTACCCGCCTGCTGCGTGCTGACGGCTCGCTGCAGGAGATTACCGCCGATCCACAGTTCTCGACATTCCTCAGCCAGTCTTCTGACGTTGCGGCCAAATTCGACGCAGCAAAACAGGCTATATTGCAAAATAGCACGACGGTAGAGGCTACCGTGGCAGAGGTCAGCACCGCCGTAGAACAGCAAAAAACGCGTGCCGAGCGGATAAAGATTTTTGCAGAAAAGAAAAATAAGCTTCTCGGGCTTCCTCTTTCCAGTCAAGACAGAAAAACGCTTAGCGATTTTATCGGCGGGCTGGAGCGTAGCTTAGCCGAACGCGGCTATACCGAGATAATCCCGCCTCCGGAATGGATTGAAGCAATTAATCGTATGAATGAAATGTACGAGTATGTCGTTGAACCTCTAACTTTCATCGTCGTAGATCGTATCGGGGAAAAATCCGGCGTGGAGCGAACTTACGATGAATCAGGAGGCCGCAGCTGGTACCTGATTACCGAGGCGATAAACAGTCGGGGCGTGCCGCAGTCCGTCTGGGTAAAAGACAGTGAAACCGGACGGGAACGCAAGACGACCACCTTCGGCATTCGAATCTCGCAGGCCGAATTCGAGAAGCTGAAAAAAGACAAGCAGGAGGACGGCCACATCGATAACTACATCGTGGGCAATAAACCAGCCAATCAGCTTACGGTGCGCTACAAACGCCCGGTAATGGACGGTCGAATTCTGAGCTGGTAATGCCATCCCATCACGCCTCGCTATGCGGGGCTTTTTTACGCCGGTAAATTGTCTGGTTTTTGCATTTTTATCGTCAATGACACCCGAAATTCGGAAAATTCAACTAAGGTTTTCAGGGAGTTGATCGCAACGTAGCGTGTTGCGTCCCGTCGAAGGAGAAGGAATGATGATAAAACCCGTTTTGCACCGGCCTCATGCGCTATGTCTTGCGGCCCAGATGGCCGTTGCCGGTGCCGTATTTGGCCTCACGCCGCTTGCTTCATTTGCAGCCCAGGAAACCGAACGCCCTCCCCAGCCTCAAACGCCCGACGAGCTTTTTGGGCCTTTGTTTATTGATGTCCAGACAGCGAAGCTATTCCCCGACCAGAAAACTTTTGCTGATGCGGTGCCTAAAGGCGATCCGCTGATGATCCTTGCCGATTACCGCATGCAGCGCAGGCTATCCGGGTTTGATTTGCGCCACTTTGTTGACGTGAACTTTATCCTGCCGAAGAACGAGGATAACTATAAGCCGCAGGAAGGAGAAAGCCTGCGGGAGCACATTAACGGGCTGTGGCCGGTGCTGACCCGCTCCGCCGACAGCACCAACAAATGGAACCCGCTGCTCCCGCTGCCAAAACCTTACGTTGTGCCAGGCGGCCGCTTCCAGGAGCTCTACTATTGGGATAGCTATTTCACCCTGCTGGGCCTGGCCGAGAGCGGCCGCTGGGACGATGTGCAGAACATGGTGGACAACTTCGCGCACGAAATCGATACCAGGGGTTATGTACCCAACGGCAACCGCAGCTATTATCTGGGCCGTTCGCAGCCGCCTTTCTTCGCCATGATGGTTGAACTGCTCGCGCAGAATAAAGGCGACAGCGTGTATACAACCTATTTGCCGCAGCTGAAGCAAGAATATAGCTGGTGGATGGAGGGCAGCGACGGCCTGAAGCCAGGCGATGCTCATGAGCGCGTTGTTAAGCTTAAAAATGGCGCCCTGCTCAACCGCTACTGGGATGATAAAGACACGCCGCGCACCGAGGCTTATCTCGACGACGTTACCACGGCGAAGAGTACGCCAGCACGTGCGGCAACCGATATCTATCGCGACCTGCGAGCCGCCGCGGCATCCGGCTGGGACTTTAGCTCACGCTGGATGGACAATCCGACGCAGCTCGGTACGGTCAGAACCACAAGCATCGTGCCCGTTGACCTTAATGCGCTACTTTATCAACTCGAGAAAACGCTCTCTCACGCCAGCGAACTGGCAAAAGATAGTGCGGTAGCAGAGCGCTATAAACAGGCCGCCGATGACCGTCAAAAAGCCATTGAGCAAAACCTGTGGAACGCCAAAGAAGGCTGGTATGCGGACTACGACCTTAAGAGCAATACGGTTCGCAATCAGCTAACCGCCGCCGCGCTGTTCCCTCTTTATGTGCATGTCGCCTCGCAGGACAGAGCGGATAAAATGGCGAAGGCTACGCGCCAGCATCTGCTCAACGCGGGCGGGCTGGCCGCCACCAGCGTCAAAACCAGCCAGCAATGGGATGCGCCAAACGGCTGGGCGCCGCTGCAATGGGTGGCAACCGAAGGCCTGCAAAACTACGGGCACAAAGATTTGGCGCTGGAGGTGAGCTTCCGGTTCCTGAGCAACGTGCAGAACGTCTACAACAAAGAGCAGAAGCTGGTTGAGAAATACGATGTCACCACCAGCGGAACAGGCGGCGGCGGTGGCGAATACCCACTGCAGGACGGCTTCGGCTGGACTAACGGCGTCGCGCTGAAAATGCTCGACCTGCTCTGCGATAAAGAAAAGCCCTGCGACAATGCCCCGGACAAGCTGCCTTCGGCAACCCCCGGCCCGGTAACCAATCCGGTTAAACCGGCGGCAGAGAAAACAGCCACACCGCCCGCGGCAGACAAGCCAAAGCAGTAAAATAACGGCGGCTACGGCTGCCGTTACCTCAACTTAATCATTTCATTTAAAACAATAAGCCCATGAAATCATCAGTAATTTCATGGGCTTTCACGCATAAAAAAGCGCAGTATCGCTTGTATCAGCTAATAATAACGATAATAATTCGCATTCGAAATCGCATGTAGAAACCGCGTTTTCCCGTCGCAGGCCGACGGAGGAATTCCATCAGGATGATGACCTCAATACTTCCGGACAAAAAAATGATAAAGGCTTTTACCGTAAAGCGCTCCGCTTTACTCTGCGCGCTTGCTCTCATCGCCCCTTTTTCTTCATCGGCTGAAGACACGCTGGTTGTCACCGCCAAACCTGCCGATACCGCAACCTCTCCAACGATGGGTTACACCGCCACCACAACCCGCGGTGCAACCAAAACCGACGAGCCGCTGATAACCACCGGGCAAAGCATTTCCGTGGTGACTCGCCAGCAAATGGAAGACCAGGGCGCGCAGACCATTAACAGCGCGCTGAACTACACGCCCGGCGTCTTTACCGGTTTTGCCGGCGGCGCAACTCGCTACGACACCGTTGCGCTACGCGGTTTCCACGGTGGTGACGTAAATAACATTTTCCTTGATGGTCTGCGCCTGATGAGCGACGCGGGCAGCTTTAACGTCGTGCAGGTCGATCCGTGGTTCCTGGAACGCCTTGATGTCATTAAAGGCCCCTCTTCCGCACTTTACGGCCAGACCGTACCGGGCGGCCTGGTGATGGAAACCTCGAAACGCCCGCAGTTTGTTGAAGAAGGCCACGTGCGGGCGATGTACGGCAATCACAATACCAACGGCACGGCGTTTGATTACACCAACGCGATTAACGACCAGTGGGCCTTCCGCATCACCGGCCTGACCAAAAATAGCGATACGCAGTATGAAAACACGCGCGACGAGCGCTACGCCATTTCGCCTTCTCTGCTGTGGCAACCTGACGACGCTACGTCTCTGGTGCTGAGAGCTTACCTGGAAAAAGATCCGTCCGGCGGCTTCCACGGTTCCGTTCCGGGCGACGGCAGCCTCTATACCACAACGGGACGCAAGCTGGATACCGGGTTCTCTGATGTGCAACCGGGCGATGACGCCTTCAAGCGCCACCAGCAGATCTACAGCTACGAGTTTGCTCACGCCTTCGACGATGTCTGGTCGTTCCGCTCGAACGCCAGCTATACCCACTCTAACGTGGCGCTACGCCAGGCCTATCAGATTGGCTGGGCGGACACCGCTCACAATGAACTTTCGCGCTATTACAGCAGCGAAAACTCCTCGCTGGACGCCTGGGCCATCGACAATCAGCTGGAAGCCGACTTCGCGACCGGCGAACTGCAGCATAAAGTGGTGCTTGGCGGTGAATATCACCGGTTCACCAACGACCTGACGGACGGGACTGGCTACACCACCAAACTGAACCCGTGGACCGGCGTGTCCGGCGGCATTGGCGGTTACTATTATTACGATCCACGTGACCCAAGCTACGCGACGATCAATCAGGGACTGCTGGTCAAAGCCGGCCGCCGCCAGTACGAGCAAACCGGGGCGTACCTGCAGGATGAAATGAAGTGGGACCGCTGGCATATGACGCTGTCTGGCCGCTACGATCATCTGGTCACCAAAAGTCACCTGGTGGCGACGGCGATCGATAGCGACGTGACGGACAACCGCAACGACAACCACTTTAGCGGCCGCGCTTCCCTGCTGTACGCTTTTGATAACGGTATTTCTCCGTATGTGAGCTACAGCCAGGCCGTTACGCCGCAGGTGCTTTCCGATGCCGAAGGCAAGCTGCTGAAACCTACGACCGCCGAACAGTACGAAGCCGGGGTTAAATACCAGCCGGCTGGCACCAGCGATCTGTACAGCGCCGCCGTTTACGATCTGACCCAGAAAGACGTGGGCAACCGTAACGTTCAGGGCGGATATTTTGAACCCGCGGGCAAAGTACATTCGCAGGGGCTGGAGCTGGAAGCACGTACTCAGCTAACGCCACGCCTGTCGACAATCGCCAGCTATACGCTCAACCGCGTACGCTACAAAGACGCCATTGATGGCAACGACGGCAACACGCCATACGTCACGCCAAATCAGATGGCTAGCCTGTGGAGCACGTTCAAAGCCGATTACGGTATCAGCCTGGGCGCGGGGATTCGCTACATCGGCAAACAGTGGGCCGACAACGAAAATACCCTGCGGGTCCCTTCTGCAACGCTGCTGGATGCCATGGTTCGGGCAGATATGGGGGCATGGACACCGTCGCTGAAAGGCGCGTTTGTACAGCTTAATGCGACCAACCTGACGGGCCGTGACTATGTGGCGGGCTGCTACGGGACGGGCTATTGCTATTGGGGTGCGGAACGTTCGGTTATTGCGACCGTGGGTTATGATTTCTAATCTCGTCATAAAAAGCTAAACGTAAAAACGGCCCCGAAGGGCCGTTTTTTTGTAATGAATGACTTTCTACCGTCGTACCATCCTGAAAATAGCCAGCACAATAATGGCGCCAATCACCGCCACAAAGAAACTCGGCCAGTTAAAACCGGTTACCGGTCCGCCAAGGTGCAATGCCGTCGCTACCCAGCCGCCGACTACCGCGCCCACGATCCCCAGAATACAGGTGAGGATAATGCCGCCGCCGTCTTTGCCAGGCATAATAAACTTAGCAATCACTCCCGCGATGAGACCAAAAATAATCCAGGCCAGGATACCCATTTTAGAACGTCCTCTTCTACATTGTGAGCTTTAGCAGGCTCGCCTGGCGCTCTCTGCGCCCCTGCCAGCGGCCTACTGTCAAAAAGAGTATAGTTCGGTTGCAGAAAAATGTGATGAATCTCACCTGGTTATGTTCATTTTCAGGCAAAAAAATTCAAAAATTTGTATTAAGTTTTGCCCGATTTTGCCGATAAGCTTCGATACCACAACCTGAAAACACAACAAGGACTTGAGCCTTGAGTCACTATAACGAGCAGTTCCTGAAGCAGTCTCCTCTGGCAGTATTAGGTGTGCTACGCGACTTACACAAACAGCAGGTTCCCGTCAGGCTGGAATGGTCTAACGGGCAGTTCATCAGCAAGATTCTCGAGGTCTCAGCGGACCGCCTGGTGCTGGACTTTGGTAGCCAGTCGCAGGAAAACCTTTCCGTGCAAAAGGCCACCCACATTGAGTTCATCGCTGAAACGCAGGGGGCAAAAGTTGAATTTAGTTTGCCCGGCCTGAAGGCGACGGATTATCAAAATCTGCCGGCGTTCACTACGCCGCTGCCGCCGTCGCTGTGGTTCGTGCAGCGCCGGGAATACTTCCGCATTACCGCCCCAATGCAGCCGCAGTATTACTGTCGCACCGAACTGGCCGATGGCTCTGAGTTTGCCTTCCGGCTTTGCGACCTGTCGCTCGGCGGCATGGGCGCGTTGGTTGACGGCTCATTGCCCCCAGGCCTCGCACCCGGCCTGCGTTTTGGCCGCGTAGAGATGGATCTCGTGGAATGGGGTAAGTTTTACTTCGATATGCAGCTGGTGATGGTTTCGGAGCGCAAGGTGGTGGACAGCAAAAATGAAACCATTTCAACGCCGCGCTTAAGCTTCCGTTTTTTAAACGTCAACCCGGCGGTAGAACGTGAACTGCAAAAGATTATTTTCTCGCTGGAGCGGTCGGCCCGGGAAAAGGCCAACCGCGTGAAGTAATTAAATAGCGTTCATGGCCCGCGTCACCTTGTACAGGTAGCGCGGTGCCTGCGGCGCAGGATGATTGGTGGCGATATGCTGATAGAACTCGTCCGGGCTCAGGCGATTTATCTTGTCTATCGCATCCTGCCTGTCGGAATCAAAGGTTCTTAATAGCGCCCCCGCCCCGTTCACGTAAGAGACAATCAGCGCGTACTGCATCACCTGCGGGTCGTTGATCCCACGCAAAATTCCGTGTTCAAGAATACTCAGGTAGGCCGTGCCGATATCAATGTTGCGCGCAGGATCCCGCAGTTCACTGTTCGATGGCTGCCCGCTGAAGCCCTGATTGCGGTATACTTCTCTTCCCGCCGTAGAGGCCTTGATTTGCATCAGCCCGATGGCGTTCGAAGCGCTGACCAGCTGCGGATTGCCGCCGGACTCCACCGCGATAATCGCGGTTATCAATCTAGGGCTTACGCCCCATTGCTGCCCGGACTGCTCGGTGATGGGCATCCAGTTCAACGCCCGCTGGGTGGGAATAGTCGGATCCCACGGGGCCTGCTGCTGCGGTGAATGGCTGGAACAGCCGGCCAGAAACAGCACCAGAACGATAAACCATCTTAATTTCACGCATCTATCCTTATTGATGTGCTCGCCATAACGGCGATGACAAGCGCTCTCGATAGCGGCATGATAACCAATTCATATTCAGCAAGGAAATGCCATGTCTCTGATTCATTTAATCGCCCCATCCGGTTACTGCATTAATCAGCAGGCCGCGGCCAGGGGCATCCGCCGGCTGGAAGAGAACGGGCATCAGGTGGTTAATCAGCAGGCGGTCACAAGGCGTTTTCAGCGTTTTGCGGGAACGGATAGCGAACGACTGGCGGAGATTAATCAACTGGCAACGCTGCCGCCGGAAACCGATATCGTGCTCGCGGTGCGCGGCGGCTATGGCGCCAGCCGCCTACTGGAAAACATCGACTTCTCACGCCTGGGCGCAGCGCTGCGAGCCAGGCCGCAAATCATCTGCGGCCACAGCGACTTTACCGCTATCCAGCTAGGCCTGCTGGCGCAGTGCGGTACAATCACCTTCAGCGGCCCCATGCTCGCCGGGAATTTCGGCGCCGAGGAGATGGACGAGTTTACCTGGCGTCACTTCTGGCAGGCGCTCAGCGAACCTGAATTTACCGTCAGTTGGGCAAGCGATGCCCCTGCCGTGCAGGCAAGCGGGACGGTGTGGGGCGGTAATCTGGCGATGCTGATTTCGCTGACAGGTACGCCGTGGCTGCCAACGATTGAGGGCGGCATTTTGGTTGTCGAAGACATCAACGAACACCCTTTCCGCGTCGAGCGCATGCTGCTGCAGCTTCACCATGCGGGCATTCTCTCTCGCCAAAAAGCGATTGTTTTAGGCAGTTTTAACGGCGCGACGGCAACCGACTATGACGCAGGGTATAATTTTGAAGAGATGCGCCAGACCCTGCAGAAGCGTTTACAGGTTCCTGTTTTACACGGCCTGCCGTTTGGTCACGAACCCCAAACCGTCACCCTGCCTCTCGGGGCGTTTGGCGAGCTTATTCATGACGGCGAAACGGCGCGTCTGACGTTAAGCGGCCACCCGGTTCTCGGCAAAAGAAACCCACTTTAAGCGCCTTTTTTGGGCGTTTAATCCACAGATTACATGTTAAAATTCCGCGACATAGATTAAGGAGATGAATGATTTTGGACGCAGGGGCGATAGTCAGTCTGTTTATTTTGGGTTCCGTTCTGGTAACTTGCAGTATCTTATTAAGTTCATTCTCCTCTCGTCTGGGCATTCCCATTCTGGTTATCTTTTTGGCTATCGGCATGCTGGCCGGTATCGACGGACTGGGCGGTATCCCGTTTGATAATTATCCCTTCGCCTATCTGATCAGTAACCTGGCGCTGGCGGTTATCCTGCTTGACGGCGGCATGCGAACGCAGGCGAGTTCATTTCGCGTTGCGCTCGGCCCCGCGCTTTCACTGGCAACCGTTGGCGTATTAATTACCTCCGGCTTGACCGGTGTTGCAGCCGCCTGGCTGTTCAACCTGAACCTTATTGACGGCCTGCTTATCGGGGCCATCGTCGGTTCGACCGATGCTGCGGCGGTCTTTTCGCTGCTCGGCGGTAAAGGCCTCAACGAGCGCGTGGGCGCAACGCTTGAGATTGAGTCGGGCAGTAATGACCCGATGGCGGTGTTTCTCACCATTACGCTGATTGAGATGATTCAGCAGCACCAGACAGGCCTGAGCTGGATGTTCCTGGTGCATATCATTCAGCAGTTCGGGCTGGGGATAGTGCTTGGCCTTGGCGGCGGCTACCTGCTGCTGCAAATGATTAACCGCATCACCCTGCCTCAGGGGCTGTATCCGATGCTGGCGCTGAGCGGCGGCATTATGGTGTTTGGCGTGACGACGGCGCTGGACGGCAGCGGCATTCTGGCGGTTTACCTGTGCGGCTTTGTGATGGGCAATCGGCCTATTCGCAGCCGCTTTGGTATTCTGCAAACCTTTGACGGGCTGGCCTGGATGGCGCAAATCGGTATGTTCCTGGTGCTTGGCCTGCTGGTGAACCCCTCTGACCTGCTGCCGATTGCGGTGCCTGCGCTGCTGCTGTCAGCGTGGATGATCTTCTTTGCCCGGCCGCTGTCCATTTTTGCCGGCCTGCTGCCCTTCCGGGGCTTTAACCTGCGTGAGCGTGTGTTTATCAGCTGGGTTGGGCTACGCGGCGCCGTGCCTATCATTCTGGCGGTCTTTCCGATGATGGCCGGGCTGGATAACGCCCGCCTGTTCTTCAACGTCGCCTTCTTCGTGGTGCTGGTTTCACTGCTGCTGCAGGGAACCTCCCTCGGCTGGGCGGCGAAAAAAGCAAAAGTCGTGGTACCGCCGGTCGGCTGGCCGGTTTCCCGCGTAGGGCTGGATATCCATCCTGATAACCCGTGGGAGCAGTTTGTCTACCAGTTGAGCGAAGAGAAATGGTGCGTGGGTGCCGCCCTGCGTGACCTGCATATGCCTGAAGAGACGCGTATTGCCGCGCTGTTCCGCGATAACGAGCTGCTGCACCCGACGGGCAGCACCCGGCTTCGCGAGGGCGATGTGCTCTGCGTCATCGGTCGCGAACGTGACCTTCCCGCACTCGGAAAGCTGTTTAGCCAGTCGCCGCCCGTGGATTTGGATCAGCGCTTCTTTGGTGACTTTATTCTGGAGGCCAGCGCCCAGTTCTCCGACGTGGCGACCATTTACGGCCTGACGCTGGATGAAGAGGTCAATACCCAGCAGTCGCTCGGTGATTTTGTGCTGGGGATGCTCGGCGGCGCGCCGGTTGTCGGTGACCAGGTTGAGTTCGCCGGTATGATTTGGACGGTGGCGGAGAAAGAGGACAACCTGGTACGTAAGATTGGTGTCCGCGTTGCCGGGGAAGAAGAGGAGTAGCCTCTTCTCGCCTCAACGGGCGCTTTATCTTAGTCACAAATACCCATAATTATGCAGTGCTGGCTAAGGTTCCGTTCACTTCCTGTCCTGCTTCACATGTCACCACCAAACCGGTGAACGACTCGGGGAAGTCACCGTCACTTCCCCGAGACCCCGGACTCCCGGCCAAATAAATCGACCGCTAAAGCGGCAGACCTCCGTTTTATCTCCCAGTCCTGGGTCGGCTGAGATGCGTTCCCGACGCTCTCAGCCTCCGGCCGTTCCCGACGTCCGGACCCTGGCCAGTCGGAGAGAAAACGGAGGCGATTTAAGCCGGAACCGAGCCTCGCTTCAAGCTTATAGCCACGCTGAACATAAAAGTCGCTGCAAGTTCCACAGCTACGACCTTGTTCCCGGCTCTCATCGCCCCCGGTTATGACCCAACTCAGGCGGGGTTGAGCTGCCGGGAGCAGCGAAAGAGAGCGATCGTCGGGAACGAATCGCGAACGACCCCGAATGTTTGGGTGATAGCCGGTGGGTTTACCGCTTCAGCGGCGATGAGCTCGCCGGGCGCCGGGGCTGTTCGGGGGATGGCGTTATCCCCCGGACACGTTCACCGTGATCTGAATGTGCTGGGGAAACCAATTTACGGGTGAACGTAACAAATACTGGGCTATACAGCTCTCCCGGGATATTTGGAAAGAGAAACAGGTAGAAGAAATAGCCCCTGGAACATTAACTCACCACCACCGGCACTCGCGGCGCTAACGCGCACATCAGCTCATAACCGACCGTACCAGCGGCGCTGGCAACGTCATCAATTTTGACGTTTTTGCCCCACATCTCGACCGGGCTGCCGATGCCAGCCTGCGGGCATGGCGTCAGGTCCACGGTAATCATGTCCATCGACACTTTTCCTACCACTCTGGTCATCACGCCGTCCACCATCACCGGCGTGCCGTCCGGGGCTATGCGTGGATAACCGTCCGCGTAGCCACCCGCGACGATACCGATACGCTGTTCACCGCTTGCCGTATAGCGGCTGCCGTAGCCTACGGTATCGCCCGCTTTCAGGGTCTGGATGCCGATAATTTCGCTGCTTAGCGTCATCACCGGCTGGATTCCGCTGGTCGCCACATCCTGCCACTGGCCGCTCGGGGACGCACCATAAAGGATGATGCCCGGACGAACCCAGTCAAAATGCGCTTCCGGGTGCCACAGCGTCGCCGCAGAGTTTGACAGCGAACGAGGAGCATCAATGCCTTCCGCCGCCTGCTCGATGCGCTTCATCGGCTCAATGATGCCTTCGGGCTGTTCTGCATCGGCAAAATGCGCCATCAGAGTCAGCTGACCCACGTTTGAGATCGAACGGAGTTTTTGCCAGATGATGTGCACGCGATCGGGCGTAAAGCCCAGCCGGTTCATGCCGCTGTTAATTTTAAGATAAACGTCCAGCGGCGCGCTGAGTTTGGCATTCGCCAGCGCCTTAACCTGCCAGTTGCTGTGCAGGCTGGTGGTCAGCCGGTATTTATCAAACAGAGCCAGTTCATCGGCATGGAAGAAGCCTTCCAGCATCAGGATCGGACCTTTCCAGCCACGCTCTCGCAGCAAAATGGCCTCTTCGAGGTTCAACATCGCAAAACCATCCGTCGCGCCGAGCGCCGACCAGACACGATCGAGGCCGTGCCCGTAAGCATTGGCCTTGACGACCGACCACACGCGAGACTGTGGCGCGGCTCTGCGCACCACATCAAGATTATTGCGCAGCGCGCTGAGATCCAGCGTCGCTACCACAGGACGGGACATGACGGCTCCTTTTAGTTATGTGCGCCATGAAGATGGCGAGCGCTCAGGGGCGTAAAGCCTGGCGTGTAGCGGGCAATACCTAAATCCTCGCTCGGTATCGCCGGAGTGCGCCCGGAGATCAGGTCGCTCAGCATCTGGCCTGAGCCACACGCCATCGTCCAGCCCAGCGTGCCGTGCCCCGTATTCAGCCAGAGATTCTTGAACGGCGTGCGCCCTACAATAGGCGTTCCGTCCGGGGTCATTGGGCGCAGGCCGGTCCAGAAAGTCGCCTGTTCCACGTGCCCACCGCGTGGATAGAGATCTCTGACGACCATCTCAAGCGTCTCGCGACGCGGCTGTAACAGGTCGGTATTGAAGCCAACGATTTCCGCCATTCCACCGACGCGAATACGGTTGTCAAAGCGGGTAATAGCAATTTTGTAGGTCTCGTCGAGAATGGTCGAGACCGGCGCGCCCTGCTCATCGGCAATCGGGATAGTCAGCGAGTAGCCTTTTAAAGGATAGACAGGAATATCGGCAATGCCCTTGAGCAGGCCGGTGGAGTACGAGCCAAAAGCCACCACGTAAGCATCACCCTTCACTACTTCCTGGCCGCACTGCACGCCGCTAATTTGCTGATTTTCGTACAGCAGGCGATCGACAGGCGTATTGAAACGAAACTCAACGCCCGCTTCCGCCGCCATGCGCGCCAGGTTTTGGGTAAACAGCTGGCAGTCACCGGTTTCGTCGTTAGGTAAACGTAGCCCACCGGTCAGCTTATGGGCAACGTCCGCCAGCGCTGGCTCTACGCGATTGAGCTGGCTGGCTTCCAGAAGCTCATACGGCACTCCGGCATCTTTCAACACCGCGATATCTTTTGCCGCGCTTTCATACTGCTGCTCGGTACGGAACAGTTGTAGAGTCCCGCCCTGCCGGCCTTCATACTGAATCCCGGTCGCGTGGCGCAGCTCTTTCAGGCAATCGCGGCTGTATTCGGCCAGGCGCACCATGCGGCCTTTGTTTTCCACGTAGTGGCGGGTATCGCAGTTGCGCAGCATCTGCCACATCCACTTCAGCTGGAACTGGGTGCCGTCAAGGCTGATAGCCAAAGGCGCATGACGCTGGAACATCCATTTGATGGCTTTTAAAGGGACGCCAGGTGCCGCCCAGGGTGCAGCGTAACCCGGTGAAATTTGACCGGCGTTGGCGGCACTGGTTTCCTGCGCCGGCCCTGATTCGCGATCGATGACGGTGACTTCATGCCCGGCCTGACGTAAATACCAGGCGCTTGCCACGCCAACGACACCACTTCCCAGCACCACAACACGCATATCTGCTCCGCATTTAGCTAAAAGAATAATCTTCTGATTACATATTGATAACTCAGTTGAATATGTTATTCAACATATGGCTTTATTATGGTGACTAACCTCACAGGTTTGCCCGCCAGCACTGGCCCGGGATAATTAGCATCTCCTGCACGGGAAAACATTTTAGCCAAAATAAAATGCTACAGGGTGAGTAAAAAGCCGGGTATCGGAATCAATAAATCGCGAATAAAAAATTTTACTTGTCGGCGCTATCTTTCAGGAGTTGTCTATTCTTGAGAGTGAGGCTTTCCATTCAGAGAGAGCCGAAAACAATGAGGGCGCGCTGATGGCTACCGTAACTGATTTCGCCACAAAGGATCCCAACCGTCTGAGCGACGGACCCGACTGGACGTTTGAGCTACTGGACATCTACCTGGCTGAGATTGACCGGGTAGCAAAGCTCTACAGGCTGGACACCTATCCCCACCAGATTGAGGTCATCACCTCAGAGCAGATGATGGATGCCTACTCGAGCGTCGGGATGCCGATTAATTATCCGCACTGGTCTTTTGGCAAAAAATTCATCGAGACCGAGCGCCTGTATAAACACGGGCAGCAAGGGCTGGCGTATGAGATTGTCATCAACTCGAATCCCTGCATTGCCTATTTGATGGAGGAGAACACCATCACCATGCAGGCGCTGGTGATTGCTCATGCCTGTTACGGTCATAACTCCTTCTTTAAAAACAACTATTTATTCCGAAGCTGGACGGATGCCAGCTCGATAATCGACTATCTGATCTTCGCTAAGAACTACATTACCCAGTGCGAAGAGCGCTACGGGGTGGATGAGGTGGAGCGCCTGCTGGATTCGTGTCATGCGCTGATGAACTATGGCGTGGACCGCTATAAACGCCCGCAAAAAATCTCGCTGCAGGAGGAGAAAGCGCGTCAGAAAAGCCGCGAGGAGTACCTGCAAAGCCAGGTGAACACGCTTTGGCGTACGCTGCCGCGTAAGGAAGAGGAAAAAACCGCGGAGTCCGCCCATCGCTTCCCTTCCGAACCGCAGGAGAATCTGCTGTATTTCATGGAGAAGAACGCTCCGCTGCTGGAGCCGTGGCAGCGTGAGATCCTGCGCATTGTGCGCAAGGTCAGCCAGTATTTTTATCCGCAAAAGCAAACCCAGGTGATGAACGAAGGCTGGGCGACATTCTGGCATTACACCATTCTGAATCATCTGTATGACGAGGGAAAAGTCAGCGACCGCTTTATGTTAGAGTTTCTTCATAGCCACACCAACGTGGTGTTCCAGCCACCGTATAACAGCCCCTGGTATAACGGTATTAACCCGTACGCGCTTGGGTTTGCGATGTTCCAGGACATCAAACGTATCTGCCAGTCACCGACGGAAGAAGACCGCTACTGGTTCCCGGATATTGCCGGTAAAGACTGGCTGGAAACGCTGCACTTTGCCATGCGCGACTTCAAGGACGAGAGTTTTATCAGCCAGTTTCTGTCGCCTAAGCTGATGCGAGACTTCCGCCTGTTCACCGTGCTGGATGACGACCATAATAATTTCCTGGAGATTTCGGCCATCCATAACGAAGAAGGTTATCGGGAGATTCGCTCTCAGCTCTCGGCGCAGTACAACCTCAGCAACCTGGAGCCAAATATTCAGGTCTGGGATGTGGATCTGCGTGGCGATCGTTCTTTGACGCTGCGCTATATTCCGCACAACCGGGCGCCGCTGGATAAAGGCCGCCGCGAGGTGCTTAAGCACGTGCACCGCCTGTGGGGATTTGACGTGATTATGGAACAGCAAAATGCGGACGGTAGCGTCGAGTTACTGGAACGGTGCCCGCAAAAAAATCCTTTATAAACCAGATGCAAGCGAAAAAAAAACGCTTCCGGAAGGAAGCGTTTTTTATTCTGCTTAGCGACTGTGCATCGCTAAATCACCCGGCAAGTTTTTCTGCATACGGTGCCAAATCTCGCCGCTCTCGCGGCCATAATTACGCACGGTATCAAAGACCTGATCGTGAAGCCCCTGCTGGCAGATTTCCGCCAGGCGGTGGTAGAAGCCCAGCGCCAGGCTGCGAGCTTCTGGGTTTGAAAAGTAGTGACGCCCGATACGGGTGTACAGCCCTTTCATACCGTTAAGGATCAGACCATAAATCGGGTTACCGGACGCAAACGCCAGGCCACGGAAAATGTTGTAATCCAGCTCGGCAAACGCGTCGGCGTGATCTTCAACCTTGTTGGCGGTGGCCAGCACTTCCTGCGATTTATCCGGATACTGACGAAGGGCAGTACGGATAAATATCGTTGAAATATTGGTCCGCACGGACAGCAGATTATCAATCAGCTGCGGCACGCTGTCGTGATCCAGACGAGCCAGCGTTTCCAGGATATTTAAGCCTGACGTTTCCCAGAAATTGTTAACACGAGTCGGTTTTCCGTGCTGGATAGTCAACCAGCCGTCGCGAGCAAGACGCTGAAGCACTTCACGTAATGTGGTTCGCGTCACGCCAATAAGTTCTGATAATTCACGCTCTGCCGGAAGGATAGACCCCGGCGGAAAACGGCTGTTCCAGATACTTTCTATAATATACTCTTCCGCGAAACCCGCTGGGCTCTGCGCCTTAATGACCATAGTAAGATTTCCATTACTCAGGTTTTGCAAATTGGACTCATCATACCAGATGCCATGCACGCCAGATAGCGGGGGCGACGTGCAAATGCGGGATCGGCGTTGAATTTTGACGATTAATGCCTTAACTCAGGATTTCCTGCGGCTTGATCGCGTGAGCCTTATACGAGTACCCTGAAGGGCTATATTATTAAACATCAACATAATACAACGGATAACGGTAATTTTACGATGGAAATGTCCTCCGGGCGGGCGCTGTACCGCAATTTTCTGGGTCAATCACCTGACTGGTACAAGCTTACGCTGATTATCTTTTTAGTGATTAATCCGCTGGTTTTCTGGTTTGTCAGCCCGTTTGTCGCGGGTTGGATGCTGGTGATTGAGTTTATCTTCACCCTGGCGATGGCGCTGAAGTGCTATCCGCTGCTGCCCGGCGGCCTGCTTGCCATTGAAGCCGTGTTGGTCGGCATGACCAGCCCCGAACACGTTCGCGGGGAAGTTGCGGCTAATCTGGAAGTCCTGCTGCTGCTGATGTTCATGGTGGCCGGGATCTACTTCATGAAACAGCTGTTACTGCTGTTATTTACCCGACTGCTGCTGGGCATTCGCTCAAAAATTGCGCTGTCGCTGGCCTTTTGCGTCGCCGCCGCGTTTCTCTCCGCATTTCTCGATGCCTTAACCGTGGTCGCAGTGGTTATCAGCGTGGCCGTTGGCTTCTACAGCATCTATCACCGCGTGGCGTCTGAGGCGCAGGATGACGGCAACGTCCAGGACGATAGCCATATTCAGACCGACAGCCGGGAGATCCTTGAGCAGTTCCGCGCTTTCCTGCGTAGCCTGATGATGCACGCCGGCGTGGGGACCGCGCTCGGCGGCGTGATGACCATGGTCGGCGAGCCGCAGAACCTGATTATTGCTAAAAATGCCGGCTGGCATTTCGGTGATTTCTTCCTGCGAATGATGCCGGTAACGGTGCCGGTGCTGATTTGTGGCCTGCTGACCTGTGTCCTTCTTGAGCGCTTTAAGGTGCTTGGTTACGGGCAAACGTTGCCGGAAAAAGTACGCGGCATCCTGCATGACTTCGATGCCGAAAGCGCGAAGAAACGGACGAAGCAGGACAAAATGAAGCTGCTTATTCAGGCGCTGATCGGCGTTTGGCTGATCGTCGCCCTGGCTTTGCATCTGGCAGAAGTCGGCCTTATCGGGCTGTCGGTGATTATTCTGGCGACCTCGCTGTGCGGCGTGACCGATGAGCACGCGATTGGCAAGGCCTTTACCGAAGCGCTGCCGTTTACCGCCCTGCTGACCGTTTTCTTCACTATTGTGGCGGTGATCATCGATCAGCATTTGTTTAGCCCGATAATTCAGTACGTGCTGGATGCCTCCCCGCATGCCCAGCTGTCGCTGTTTTACATCTTTAACGGCCTGCTCTCTTCCATCTCTGACAACGTCTTTGTTGGCACCGTTTATATCAGCGAAGCGAAAACCGCGCTGCAACATGGCGCGATTGATATGAAACAGTTCGAGCTGTTGGCGGTAGCCATTAATACCGGGACTAACCTGCCGTCGGTGGCGACGCCTAACGGCCAGGCGGCTTTCCTGTTCCTGCTGACCTCTGCGCTGGCGCCGTTGATTCGCCTCTCTTACGGACGGATGGTTATTATGGCGCTCCCGTACACCCTCGTTCTGACGCTTGTGGGCCTGCTTTGCGTTGAGTACACGCTGGTGCCCGCCACCGAATGGATGCTTGCCAGCGGCTGGTTAACCACGCCTGACACACTGGTTGTACCACACTAAGGTAATTTGACGGGAAGTCCGCTTCCCGTTACAAATTTTTTCCTTATAAACATCCGATTAGTACGTTATTTTCATCTGTGCTACTGGCGCAAAAAGGGAATTGGTTTACACTGCCGATTCTACGCATGCTGCAGGGAAACTGATTATGTTGCGATATTTAAACCAATGCTCTCTTGGGCGCACCGCATGGCTGCTTCTGGCCTTTACGGCCTTTGCGCTTGAGATGGTGGCATTGTGGTTCCAGCACGTTATGGGGCTGAAACCTTGTGTGATGTGTATTTATGAACGTTGCGCGCTGTTTGGCGTGATGGGTGCGGGCCTGGTGGGTGCGATTGCTCCCAAAAGCCCTCTGCGCTACGGCGCGCTGGCTATCTGGCTGTACAGCGCAGGGAAAGGCGTTCAGCTGGCATGGGATCACACCATGCTGCAGCTTCACCCGTCACCGTTCGTGACCTGTGATTTCTTCGCCCGTTTCCCAGGCTGGCTGCCGCTGGACAAATGGCTGCCTCAGGTCTTCGTCGCTAGCGGTGACTGCTCCGTTCGTCAGTGGGAATTCCTGTCGCTGGATATGGTGCAGTGGCTGCTCGGGATCTTCGCCGTGTTGCTGGTCATTGCGGTGCTGGTGCTGATTGCCCAGTTCTTAAAACCAAAACGCCGTGACCTGTTCGGCCGCTAATTTAGCGCATTACGGAAAGCAATAACCCACCTCTCGGTGGGTTATTTTTTATGAATGATCGCGGCGGTAAAGCGCCCATTCGTCGATTCGTTCTCCGCCCGGCAGCAGGCAGTCAGCCCTTTCGCCTTCAGGCGTTTTCACGCTAACTGATTTACCACCTTTCTCCAGGCAGTAAACCGATGCCGGGTTTGCCATGCCCACGCTATGCGGTGGCTTCGGCGCTTCGCGCTCTGCGGTCGCACAGCCACTGAGCAGCAGTATGCCTATAATAGTCGTTAGTTTTTGCATTTTTCCTCCTTTAAAGAAGGAATATTAGCAGCGCGGCTGAGCAGAAGCCAAAGACTGTTGCGCCAGTGGGCTAAAACCGGAGAAGGTCGCATTTAACGGACGATGAGCGGAAACCTGCATTGCGGATTTGCAAAAGATACAGACTGCGCCATGGGGATTTGATTCTCGGACATCGTAGGAGGAAGTGCGATACTGCGATCCGCCACATGACGGACACTGGAATATTAAATTCAGGATAAAAACTCTCTTATTTTGGTTATTGAAAATCCATCCTATCACAAAATGAGTTATAAGAAGGATTTATTTTCATCCCCAGGCATTACCGAAAAGCGCTAGTCCGCCCACTCGGGTTTGTTAAGGATATGGTCCTGCCAGTCGCGAACTTCCGACTCTTTCACCGCGATATGACGCACGGAAATACGTTCGCCGTGCATTGCCGCTTTTGAGCCGGTCATCAGCGGGTGCCATTCCGGCAGCGGTTTGCCTTCGGCAAGCAGACGGTAAGCACAGGTGTGCGGTAGCCACTCGAAGGTAGGCAGGTTATCACGGGTCAGCTTGATGCAGTCCGGCTCATATTCAAAGCGGCGGACGTAGTTCTTACACTGGCAGGTTTTGATATTGAGCTGCTTACACGCGACGTTGGTGAAGTAGATCTCGTCGGTATCTTCGTCCATCAGCTTGTGCAGACAGCACTGACCGCAGCCGTCGCATAATGACTCCCACTCGGCGTCGCTCATTTCGTCGAGAGTTTTACTTTGCCAAAAAGGAGTGGGTGTCATAACGGTTCCTGCATTTAAAAATTAAGCGCACCTTATAAACAGTCTGACACCCGGATGCAAGTTTTGCCGCCCTGAAGCGGCAAATTGTTTACAAAACGCGCGTGTTCAGGCTGTGGCCGGCAAAGCTCACTTCCAGCTCATCGCCACCGTGCAGCGGGCCCACGCCTTCCGGCGTTCCGGTCAGGATCACATCTCCCGCGCGCAGAGTGAAGAATTTGCTCATGTAGGCAATCAGCGGCACGATCTTGTGGATCATATCTTCGGTATTGCCCTGCTGGCGAACTTCCCCGTTGATTTTCAGCTCAAGAGGCGTGTTTTGCGGATCGTGCGTAAACTGCGCCGCAGGGATAAAACCGGAGATTGGGCATGAGTTATCAAAGCCCTTCGCTTTTTCCCACGGCTGGCCTGCTTTTTTCAGCTTAGCCTGCAGGTCACGCAGCGTCAGATCCAGCGCGACGCCATAACCGGCAATCGCCTTAAGGACGTGCTCTTCGCTTGCCTGCTTAAGGGTGGCGCCGATCAGGATTGCCAGCTCCACTTCATGATGTACAGAGCCAAACTCCTGCGGCAGCGCCAGCGGCTGGCGAATGTCACACAATGCGCTCTCGGGCTTGATAAACACCACCGGTTCGTCCGGCGTCGCGCTGCCCATCTCTTTAATATGTTTGGCATAGTTGCTGCCAACACAGACTACCTTGTTTACCGGAAAATCCAGCAGTGCACCCTGCCAGTTATGATGTTGATACATGCCTTTCCTCTGTGTCGTTTGTGTTAACTGCCTTTGATACTAGATAAAAAAATAGCTGCTGAATACCGGGGAAGTGTTTCTAAGCGTGCCTTATTTATTCGCGATAGCGTCCGCCATCTTGCCGATGCTAATGGCGAAATAATAAGAGCGGTTCCAGTGCATCAGGGTGCGGAAATTGTTATAGACCAGGAACGAACGTCCCAGGCCATCGTCTGGCTTCACCAGCCAGCCTTTTTGTGCCGATGCCGGGAGATGTAAACCGTTGGGCAGGGTAACGCCCAATTTTTTCCATTGAGCAACGCGCTTGCCTTGCCCTGGCTTTGTGCCCAGAAGCGAAGGATTAAAACCGTTTGGCAGTTTCACTTCCAGGCCCCAGCCGCCGCCGTGCTGCCAGCCTTCCATCGCCAGATAGTTGGCCGTGGAAGCAAAAACATCGCGGGTGTTATTCCAGATATCAATTTTACCGTCGCCATCACCGTCTTTGCCGTAGCGCAGCAGCGAACTCGGCATAAACTGATTTTGCCCCATCGCGCCCGCCCATGAACCTTTCATCTGTGAGGCGCTAACGTCACCCCGCTGGATGATTTTCAGCGCCGCCATCAGCTCGTTGGTGAAAAAGGCTTCACGGCGTCCCTCAAAGGCCAACGTCGCCAGAGCAGAAATCACATCTTCTTTGCCCTGAAGTTTGCCGAAATTGCTCTCCATCGCCCACAGGGCGACAATGTAACGGCTTTGGACACCCCTTTTTGCACTAACCCTTTCCAGTTCGGCCTGGTGCTGTTTAGCCAGGCTGCGGGCCTGTTTAATTTTGGCCGGCGTGATGACACGCTTTAAATAGTCATCAAGCGTAATTTTCTTTTCCAGCTGATTACGGTCAGATTTAATGACCCGATCGACAAAATGAATATTGGCAAAGGCCTTCTCCAGCGTGGCATGGCTGATGCCTTTAGCTCTGGCTTCTTTCTTTAATTGTTCAACATAGGCAGGAAATTCAGCGGGATCGCGCCCCTGCTCTGCAAGCGTGGTCGCTTCAGAGAGTTTGGTCTGAGATGCAGCGACGGCCGCAGGAGCCGCCTCTGCATGAGAAATGTAACCGGTAATACTGGCGAGTATTAAGGCGCTGAGGGTCAACCTGGATGCTGAATATTTCATCGTCTTTCCCTCAATAATGTGTTTTGCACATCTTCAGGCTTAATGCCCGGAAAAGATTTACCGTCAGTCCTAAAGTTATTTTTTAGGACTCTTTTCCAGGTGCACGGTCAGCAAACTTTCTATCGGAGGTGGGATCTGCAAATAATACCCCTCATTTTCCAATGCCTGTTTAACTTTATCCAAATCGGCATTGGCCAGTTTTTTGCTGCCATCCAGCGGCAGAAGCATCGACAGCACCGGTTTACCAAAGCCTTTCATCAGTTCTTCCGGCACTTTGGAGAAATCGTCTTTTTTTTCGACATAAAGATAAGTCCGATCGCGTTTGGTACTTCTGTAGATCACACAAAACATTTTTTTTACTCTATTTTCGCCAGCGAGTGGCTTGCCTGAATATAAGCTGGACTATAACATGCCTGGTGTACTTCGGAATATCGTCCCACAATTGTGGGGATTGAAACTGAATTGAGTAAGGCCAGGATGTCAAACACGCCAATCGAGTTAAAGGGCAGCAGTTTTACCTTATCTGTGGTTCATTTGCATGATGCACAACCTGAGGTTATTCGCCAGGCACTGGAAGATAAAATCGCCCAGGCTCCCGCATTCTTAAAGAATGCCCCGGTGGTCGTTAACGTCGCCAGTCTCGATGGTTCCGTCAACTGGAAGAAAGTACAACAGGCCGTCACCGCAACCGGCCTGCGCGTGGTGGGTATCAGCGGCTGTAAAGATGAAGCGTTAAAAGCTGACATTGAGCGTGCTGGCCTGCCCTTGCTGACCGAAGGGAAAGAAAAGATTGCCAGAGCGCCGAAAGCCGCGCCCGTTGAGCCCGTGGTCGTTGCCGCGCCGGATGTTAGCCCGGTCACAAAAACGCGTTTAATTGATACCCCGGTCCGTTCCGGCCAGCGCATTTATGCGCCAAACTGTGACTTGATTGTGACCAATCACGTCAGCGCCGGTGCAGAACTGATAGCAGATGGTAATATTCATATTTACGGCATGATGCGTGGCCGTGCGCTGGCTGGTGCAAACGGCGATCGTGATGCACAAATATTTTGTACTAACCTGGTAGCAGAGCTTGTCTCTATAGCGGGCGAGTACTGGCTGAGTGAGCAGATCCCAGCCGATTATTATGGAAAAGCGGCTCGCCTTAATCTGGCGGGTGGTGCGCTCTCCGTTCAATCTTTGTATTAAGCCCTTTTAACAAGGAAATCCTTTATGGCACGCATTATTGTTGTTACATCGGGTAAAGGGGGCGTCGGTAAGACCACGTCCAGCGCGGCCATCGCCACGGGTCTGGCCCAAAAGGGAAGAAAAACCGTCGTTATTGATTTCGATATTGGCCTGCGTAACCTTGACCTGATCATGGGCTGCGAACGCCGCGTCGTGTACGATTTCGTCAACGTTATTCAGGGCGATGCCACGCTGAACCAGGCGCTTATCCGCGATAAACGCACCGAACAGCTCTATATCCTGCCCGCTTCACAAACCCGCGATAAAGACGCCCTGACCCGCGAAGGCGTGGCCAAGGTGCTTGAAGACCTGAAAAACATGGACTTCGAATTTATCGTTTGTGACTCGCCCGCGGGCATCGAGACCGGCGCGCTCATGGCGCTGTACTTTGCTGACGAAGCGGTTATCACCACCAACCCGGAAGTTTCCTCGGTGCGTGACTCAGACCGTATTCTCGGCATTCTGTCGTCGAAATCACGCCGCGCTGAAAACGGCGAAGACCCGATTAAAGAGCATTTATTGCTCACCCGCTACAACCCTGGCCGCGTCAACCGGGGCGATATGCTGAGCATGGAAGACGTGCTCGACATTCTGCGCATTCCTCTGGTTGGGGTTATCCCGGAAGACCAGTCGGTGCTGCGCGCGTCCAACCAGGGCGAGCCGGTTATTCTTGACGGTGAATCTGACGCGGGCAAAGCCTACGCCGATACCGTGGAACGCCTGCTCGGTGAAGAACGCCCTTTCCGCTTCATTGAAGAAGAGAAGAAGGGTTTCCTGAAACGCCTGTTCGGAGGATAAGTTATGGCACTACTCGACTTTTTTCTGTCACGAAAAAAGAACACCGCCAACATCGCGAAAGAGCGTTTACAGATTATCGTTGCTGAGCGTCGCCGTAGCGATGCTGAACCGCATTACCTGCCTCAGCTGCGCAAAGACATTCTCGACGTGATTTGCAAGTACGTGCAAATCGATCCTGAAATGGTCAGCGTTCAGCTTGAGCAACGAGATGGGGATATTTCGATTCTGGAGCTGAACGTCACGCTCCCGGAAGCGGAAGAAGCCAGTAAATCTGCGTGAATAAAAACCCCCTGCTTATGTCAGGGGGTTTTATTTTTACTCGAAGCCTTAACGATTATTAAGATCTTTCTCGTTGACCTACCGCCAATATATTTCACCCTGTGAATAACACTGTAATTATTCCCAGGTATCGAAACACTATTAGTATTCTGCCAACAGTTTAGTTAACGCCTCTGCCATTAATTCGGCGCGCCAGCCGCTAATTAATTCCGGCTCAACGTGCTGAGGTTTCAATTTCCAGTGCCAGTTTAACAGCTGGTTTATTTGGCGACGCGATGCCAGTAATTCTGCACTCAGCCCTTTTGCCTCACTCACTTCCTGCACCAGCGCTTTAATCGCCTTAAAGACTTTGCGGTAGCCCGGCATATCCACCAGGTTCTGCAGCGGCTGCGGCAGCTCGCTCTCAGGCAATGCCTGCGCCTCCGCGACCAGCGCGATAAGCGCTTTACCGTGGAAACGAATTTCGCTGCCGCTCAGACCAAGAGCGTCCAGTTCCCCGAGCGATCCCGGCATATAGCGAGCCACCTGCCAGAGGTTCTCTTCGCGCACGACAAAATTTACCGCCATATCCCGCTCACGCGCTTTACGCAGGCGCCACGAGGCCAGCTTCTTGAGGCAGGCCAGCTGGCGGGTACGAAGCTGCCATGCATTGCCAATTTCGCGCCAGGCTTCTTCCGGGTCAAGCTGGTCACGGCGACGGGCACACATCAGCTGGCACTCGTCGAGAGCTGCGTTGATCCAGCCGGCCGCTTCGGTTTCGGACATGAGCTTCTCAGCGATGGGCAGCAGATAGAGCACGTCTGCAGCCGCATAATCGCACTGCCGCTCTGTTAACGGACGTGCCAGCCAGTCAGTGCGGGATTCGCTTTTATCCAGCGCGATGCCGGTATAGGACTCCACGATAGTCGCAAAGCCGCAGGAGAGCGGACGCCCGGTGAATGACGCAAGAATTTGGGTATCGATAAACGGGTCTGGCAGCATGCCAAAGGCGTTCAGGAAGACTTCGAGGTCTTCGCTGCCGGCATGCAGGTATTTAACCGTATCAGGGTCCTGCAGCAGCGCTTTAAACGGCGACCAGTCGCTAATAGCTAACGGGTCTATCAACGAGGCCTGCTGGCCATCATAAAGCTGGATCAGCCCCAGTTGCGGGTAATAGGTTCGCGTACGGACAAATTCGGTGTCCAGCGCCAGCGCGGGGAACTGACGAGCGGCCTGGCAAACTGCGGCCAGCCCTTCATCGGTAGTAATCATCTGGTAAGTCAAATTCAGTTCTCTTAGGTTGCGCCCATAAAAAATGCCGGCGAACCGGCATCAGGACGAGTGACTTGGAGCTCAGGCGTTATTGTTGCCTGTCTTGCCCGCTTCGTCACGCAGTTCTCGTCGTAAAATTTTCCCGACGTTGGATTTTGGCAATTCCGTGCGGAATTCTATCAGTTTCGGCACTTTATAGCCGGTTAACTGGCGGCGGCAGAAGGCAATAAGCGCTTCTTCCGTCAGGGCCGGGTCCTTCTTCACGACGAAGATTTTGACGTGCTCACCGCTTACGCCGGCAGGCACACCAACCGCCGCAACTTCCAGCACGCCTTCGTTCTGCATCACCACGTCTTCAATTTCGTTGGGATAAACGTTAAAACCGGAAACGAGGATCATGTCTTTTTTACGGTCAACGATGTTCATAAAGCCTTCGTCGTTCATCACCGCAATGTCGCCGGTGCGCAGCCAGCCGTCTTTCAGAATTTCATCGGTCTCTTTCGGGCGCTGCCAGTAGCCCAGCATCACCTGAGGCCCTTTAACGCAAAGCTCACCGGGCTCGCCAGGAGGAACCTCATTGCCTTCATCATCAATCAGCTTCACATCGGTAGACGGCACCGGCAGGCCAATAGAGCCGCTGTGGTAATCCATGTCATGCGGATTCGCGCTGACCAGCGGCGCGCACTCCGTCAGGCCGTAGCCTTCCAGCAGGAAGCGCCCGGTTAATTTTTCCCAACGTTCAGCCACGGCGTGCTGAACCGGCATGCCGCCGCCCGCGGAGAGGTGCAGGCTTGAGAAGTCCAGCTGCTGAAACTCTTTGTTGTTCAGCAAGGCGTTAAACAGCGTGTTCACGGCGGTCATGGCGGTGAAAGGATATTTCGCCAGTTCCTTTACCAGGCCCGGAATGTCGCGCGGGTTGGTAATCAGCAGGTTCTGACCGCCCATATCGATAAACAGCAGGCAGTTAATGGTCAGGGCAAAAATATGATAGAGCGGCAGCGGGGTGACCACCAGCTCCTTGCCTTCATGCAGCAGCGGGCTATAGGCCGCCCTCACCTGCTCAAGGTTGGCCAGCATGTTGCGGTGCGTCAGCATCGCGCCCTTCGCCACGCCGGTCGTGCCGCCGGTATACTGCAGGAAGGCCAAATCGTCGTTGATAATTTCAGGCTTGATATACTGCATGCGGTAGCCGCTTTGCAGCGCGCGGCGGAAGGAGATAGCGTTTGGCAAATGGTATTTAGGCACCAGCCGCTTGATGTATTTGACGACAAAGTTAACCAGCGTGCCTTTCGGGCCGGAGATCTGGTCTCCCAGGCGGGTCAGGATCACGTGCTTCACCTGGGTTTTATCGACCACTTTTTCCAGCGTGTGGGCAAAGTTCGACACGATGACAATCGCGCTGGCGCCGCTGTCGTTCAGCTGGTGCTCCAGCTCGCGTGGGGTATAAAGCGGGTTAACGTTAACCACCACCATTCCGGCACGCAGTATGCCAAAGAGCGCCACCGGGTACTGCAGCAGGTTGGGCATCATCAGCGCAACGCGGTCGCCTTTTTTCAGCCCCAGGCCCTGCTGGAGGTAAGCGGCGAATGCACGGCTGCGCTCTTCCAGCTTACGGAAGGTCATCACCTCCCCCATATTGATAAACGCAGGCTTGTCGGCATAGCGAGTGACGGCCTGTTCAAACATATCAACCAGGGATTGATAGCGATCGGGATTTATTTCAGCCGCAACGTCGGCCGGGTAGCGGTTAAGCCAAACCTTATTCAAGGATCCACCTCTGAAATTATTATTTGTCGTCATCACAACCCCAGGCTACACATTTCGTTAACATAATATTAACTCAGCGTACCAGTTTATTAATTAGCCTGATTAAAGGTTGCGAAGCGCATCACTAAATTTTTTCATCCGTCCTGGATAAAAACAAACAGCGGCCAGGCCGCTGTTTGAAAATATTTAAAAACAACAGATTATTCGGTTACGACGGTTTGTACCTGTGCGGGCCCCGGATTATACCAGCCGCCCCACATATCATAATGATGACGGTACGGGTATGGGCCGCCCCAGAACCACGGATCTATGGGCTGCGGTGGCATCACAACCTGCTGAACCACGTTCCAGCGCTTATACCCTGTCGCCTGCATGGTCATGAATTTATACGGCGTCTGGCCAATTTTACCTTCTGCGGTGCCGGTGATTGGCCCCACAACGGTGACCAGCTGATTACGAAAATCAACCGGGTCCAGGAAACCGTTCACGTCGGCATAAATACGCCCGTGAGAAGGTTCATTCAGCGCCGGGCGGGCACCTTCATCCAGGCTGACGGTGGCAATTTCCAGCCGGGTTTTCCCCTTCAGGTTATCCACGTTCACCACCCGGCCGCCAAAACGTGCTTCCTGCCCAACGTAAAGCTGGGGAGCATTCATGACGACCGTCAGATCCTGCTGCGGCGTCGCCGAGGTTCCTTTGATGGCGTCCGGCACGCTCACGCAGCCGCTCAGCACCAACGCCGCGGCGGCTGCAAGCAGCCAGCTGCATTTTTTGACATTACAAACAGCCATACCTCATCTCCTTAACCTCCACTCCGTTCGGAGCGGTGGGTATTACTCTCTGCCAGGAAGCTTTTTCCAGGTCACTTCATTGCGCAGGTAGACCGGTTCGGCGTGTTCCACGGCGACGGTTTTTCCGGCGTTAAAAGCCTGCAGCGCCAGCGGCAGCATGTCTTCTGCTTCGGGCAGCGTGGTTTCACCGTCCTGCAACAGAAGTCCGCTATCCTGCGCCATATCAGGCCAGGCCTGCCAGCCTGTACCGACTGTAGCCCAGCTGCCGCTAAGCTGTTTCAACCGACCGGCAACGTCTTCCGGCTTGAGGACGGCTTCGCTTTCTTCGCCGTGCCACACGCCCTGCTCGTCACGCTGATATTCGGCCCAGTAGACTTCGCCCATGCGAGCATCTATGGCGGCCAGAACCCGGGTTGCCCCGGTACGGCGCCATGCGCCCTGCGCCATCGTCGCAAGCGTTGAGATACCAATCATCGGCAGCTCAGCGCCCAGCGCCAGCCCTTGTGCAATGCCGATACCAATTCGCACGCCGGTAAAACTGCCCGGCCCACGCCCGTAGGCGAGTGCGTTCACATCAGACAAAGTAATTTCGCCCTGGTTCAGGATGTCCCTCACCATGGGCAAAATTCTTTGCGTATGCTCGCGCGGGCAGAGTTCGAAATGGGCGTAGGACGCCTCGTCGTTTTGCAGAGCAACAGAACAGGCTTCTGTTGCGGTATCGATGGCTAAAATTCGCATGGACTTGCCAACCTCTGGCGGAGATAAGGTCAAAAAACGGCGCGCATCATACCATAGCCTGGCACAAATTACTGCGCGCCAGAGGCGCTGAGGAACTCAACTGCCCGATTTATATCCCGGGTACGCGGCGTTGGCGGCAGGCTGTTCAGGAAAACAGCGCCATAAGGCCGCATCACCAGCCGGTTATCACAGATAACCAGCACGCCCCGGTCCTCCACGTCGCGAATGAGTCGGCCGACGCCCTGCTTGAGGGTGATGACCGCATCCGGCAGCTGGACATCGTCAAACGGATCGCCGCCACGAATGCGGCAATCTTCCATTCGAGCCTTCAGCAGCGGATCGTCCGGTGAGGTAAAGGGCAGCTTGTCGATGATGACCAGTGAGAGCGTATCGCCCCGAACGTCAACGCCTTCCCAGAAGCTGCTGGTCGCCACCAGCAGGGCATTACCGGCCTCAACAAACTGCTGCAACAGCTGGCCTTTGCTGGTTTCGCCCTGCAGCAGCACCGGGAGCGTCATGGTGGCGCGGAACTGCTCGGCCAGGTCGCGCATCATGGCGTGGGAGGTACAAAGCATAAAGCAGCGCCCGTTATTGGCTTCAATGAGAGGACGCAGCAGATTGGCCAGATGGCGGCCAGCGTGGGGTTGATTCGGCGTTGGCAGCCCTCGCGGCACGCAGAGCAGCGCCTGCTTAGCGTAGTCAAACGGGCTTGCCAGCAGCAGCGTTTCTGCCTCGTCGATGCCCAGCCGTTCGGTGAAATGGCTCATTTTGTCATTCACCGCGAGGGTCGCCGAGGTGAAGACCCAGCAGCCCGCTTTTTCACGGATAGCTTCCTTAAACTTGTCTGCCACGGACAGCGGCGTCAGGGCTAGTGTGAAATGGCGGGCGTTACATTCGTACCAGTAGCTGTACCCCGGCTGATTGATCTCTTTCAGCCGCTTGATGCGTCCACGGTAAATCACCGCCCGTTCAAAAGCAGCGTCCAAAAGCGCAGAGCGCCCAAGGGAAAGCTTCGCCACGTCGTAACACAGCTCCAGCGCGTCATCGAGCAGCAGCAAAGAACGCTGAATATTGGCGTCCGCGAGCAGCTCACGCAGGTTGCCACGGTAGCCCGGGTCGCCTATTTGCAGGCGAAAATCCTGCGTGCGCTGAGCGAGGCTGTCGGCGCTTTTTTGCAGCTGTTGCACATCCCGAACTTCTGTCCGGTAAGCAATAGAGATGTCTTTGGCGAGGTCGAGCAGTTGGCGGCTGGAGATAGACTGACCAAAATACTGGCTGGCGATATCGGGGATCTGATGAGCTTCATCGAAAATCGTCACTTCGGCCTCTGGGATCAGCTCCGCGAAGCCACTCTCTTTCACCACCATATCGGCCAGATAGAGATGATGGTTCACCACCACCACGTCAGCATCCATTGCCTTTTTACGCGCTTTCACCACGAAACAGTCCTGATACTGCGGGCAATCCTGGCCCAGACAGTTGTCGTTGGTGCTGGTAACCATCGGCCAGACGGTGGAGTCTTCGGCGACAGAAGCACAGGTGCTGATATCACCGTCGACGGTTTCGCTGGCCCAGCCGCGCAGATGTACCACGTCGCTTAGTGCCTGCACGGGCAAGTCGCCACCGGCCAGCGACTGCTGTTCAAGTCTTTCCAGGCAAAGGTAGTTAGAGCGTCCCTTCAGCAGCGCCACGCGGCCGGTAAATTTCAGCGCCCGGGAGATAGTCGGCAGATCGCGGGAAAACAGCTGATCCTGCAGCGCCTTTGAGCCGGTAGAGATAATCACTTTTTTGCCCGAACGCAGGGCGGGGGCAAGGTAGGCATACGTTTTCCCCGTACCGGTACCGGCTTCTACCACCAGCTCGCCGCCGGCTTTAATGGCCCTGGTGACCGCCTCTGCCATTTCACGCTGCGCCTCACGCGGCCTGAAACCGGGAATGACCTGAGCCAGTTGGCCGTCTGCTGCAAAATCGTCCGTCACGTTACCCCCTGGTTAAATTGCCAGTGATTATGTCAGCCCTGGCCAGGTTTATCCAGCAAGCCGGTGGAACCGGGCAGCGGATTATGGCAGTCTGTGCCGCACATATCGTTTGTTGTTAAGGAGTTGTCATGAGTATTGCGCGTATTAAACCCGAAGCTCGCTGGTCTGATGCTGTTATCCATAACCAGAGCGTGTACTACACCGGCGTGCCTGAAAACCTGGATGCCGACGCTTACCAGCAGACGGCAAATACCCTTGAGCAAATTGACACCCTGCTGGCCGAGCTTGGCAGCGATAAGACCCGCATTCTGGATGCGACTATTTTCCTGCCGGACGGCGAGGATTTTGCGGCAATGAATAAAGCGTGGGATGAGTGGGTTGTGGCGGGTAAAGCGCCGGTACGCTGCACCGTACAGGCTAAACTGATGAACCCGCGTTACAAAGTGGAAATCAAAATCATCGCCGCCGTGTAACGCAAAGCCGTTGAGGCCCGGCTAGTCCTGCGGGTCTTCTTCTTCGTCGTCTTCATCTTCAAAGCGTGCGACGATGTTACCGCCGGTGTGCGAGGCACGGATCTCACTGGCCACCAGGGCGATGGCTTCGCCGCTGCTCATGCCGTTTGCCATCAGTTCGTGAATACGCTCGACGGCCTGCTGCTGCTGCTCGTGGCTAAGCGCCGGTAATCCTGAAATCATATCGAACTCCTGTTACAGTGCTGGAGCCGCTACTTTACTCTGCTCCAGACGATGCTACCAAGATGAATGTTATAGCTACCCCCGATTTTTACGAACTCAGCTGGCAGCCCGATGCCGTTCAGCACTATTTTCGCCCTGTTTCGGGCCAGCCCTGGGCCATGCTGCTCCATTCCGGGTTTGCCGATCACCCTCATAACCGTTTCGACATTATGGTCGCCAATCCGCTGGCTACGCTGGTCACGCGCGGGCAGGAAACGATTATTGAGCGCGACGGCAATCTGTCGCATCACGAAGATTGCCCGCTTGAGCTGCTACAAAATACGCTGAACAGCTTTGGTTTTCTCGCACAGTCCCAATCTGATTTCCCCTTCTGCGGCGGCGCGCTGGGTTTATTTGGCTACGATTTGGGGCGACGTTTTGAAACATTACCCGTGACGACGGAGCAGGATTTAACCACCCCGGATATGGCCGTGGGTATTTATGACTGGGCGCTGATTGCAGACCATCAGCTTGAGCGCCTGACGCTGGTCTGCTGCGGAGACATCGAGTCTCGTCTGGCCTGGCTTGAGGCGTTGAAACCACGCCAGCCTGCCCAACCTTTCAGGCTCACCAGCGAATGGCATTCCAATATGTCGCGCGAAGCTTACGGTGAGAAATTCCGCCAGATTCAGGCTTATTTAAGCAGTGGAGACTGTTACCAGGTCAATCTTGCCCAGCGCTTCAGCGCCAGCTATGAAGGTGATGAATGGCAGGCATTCGAGCGGCTTAATCAGGCAAACCGCGCGCCGTTCAGCGCCTTCCTCAGACTGCCTGAAAGCTGCATTCTTAGCCTTTCCCCGGAACGCTTCGTGCTGCTTGAAGGCAAGCAAATCCAGACCCGCCCGATTAAGGGCACCCTGCCGCGTCTGGCAACGCCTGAAGCCGATGCCGCACAGGCAAACCGGCTGGCAAACTCAGCTAAAGACCGCGCCGAAAATCTGATGATTGTTGATTTGCTGCGCAACGATATTGGCCGCGTGGCGGTACCGGGCAGCGTCAAAGTGCCTGAGCTTTTCGTGGTCGAGCCGTTCCCTGCGGTTCATCATCTGGTGAGCACGATTACCGCTGAGCTTCCCGAAACCCTCAGCGCCTGCGATCTCCTGCAGGCTACCTTCCCCGGGGGGTCGATTACCGGCGCGCCCAAAGTGCGGGCAATGGAGATTATCGAAGAGCTGGAGCCACAGAGGCGCAACGCATGGTGCGGCAGTATCGGCTACATTAGCTTCTGCGGCAATATGGATACCAGCATCACCATCCGCACGCTGACCGCTGAAGGCGGAAAATTATACTGTTCTGCCGGCGGCGGGATCGTCGCCGACAGTAACGAAGCGGCGGAATATCAGGAAACTTTTGACAAAGTTAATCGTATTTTGCCCCTACTGGAGAGTTAATGCATGGTCGGTTCGTCCCTGACGCTGAATGATTTCCTCACCCGCTTTCAACTGCTGCGCCCTACTGAAAGCGGCCCTGTCAGCAACAAACGTCAGGCGGCGGTACTGGTACCGATAGTGCGTCGGCCTCAGCCGGGGCTTTTACTCACCCAGCGTTCCATCATGCTGCGTAAACACGCGGGCCAGGTGGCCTTCCCCGGCGGGGCGGTAGACGACACCGACAGTTCGCTGATTGCCGCCGCATTGCGCGAGGCTCAGGAAGAAGTCGCCATTCCGCCAGAGTGTGTCGACGTTATCGGCACCCTTCCCCCGGTGGACAGCGTGACCGGTTTCCAGGTAACGCCCATTGTCGGCATTATTCCACCCGATTTACCGTGGCGCGCCAGCGAAGATGAAGTGTCGGCGGTCTTTGAGATGCCGCTTGCCGAAGCGCTTCGCCTCGGACGCTACCATCCTTTAGACATCCATCGCCGCGGCAACGCGCACCGCGTGTGGCTATCCTGGTATCAACGTTATTTTGTCTGGGGTATGACGGCGGGCATCATTCGGGAACTTTCTTTACAGGTAGATAGCGATCCAGACGACAGTTTAAAACGCTGAAAATGGCTATATTTAATAACCATAAAGGCCATAAATCATCTGCTATTAGGTGGTTTATGGTTAAGCATTAGTTTAATTCATGTGAATAGTTTCCTGGTGGAACCAATAAATTTTTAAACTAGCGCTTAGCCATTTCAAAGCATCATGTTCCATGAAACAGGGTGCTATCAGAGGAGTTTTAGCGTGATTAGCATATTCGACATGTTCAAGGTCGGCATCGGGCCATCCAGCTCCCATACCGTCGGGCCAATGAAGGCCGGGAAACAGTTTGTCGACGCACTGATCGAACAAGGGCTGCTGGACAGCACCACCCGTATTGCGGTGGACGTCTACGGTTCCCTTTCCCTGACGGGGAAAGGCCACCACACCGATATCGCGATTATCATGGGTCTGGCGGGCAACCAGCCGGATAACGTTGATATCGATGCCATTCCAGCCTTTATCCGCGACGTAGAAACTCGTGGTCGTCTGCTTATCGCTCAGGGCCGCCATGAAGTCGATTTCCCGCAGGATAACGGCATGCGTTTTCGCAGCGATAACCTGCCGCTGCATGAAAACGGCATGCAGATCCACGCCTATAACGGCGACAAAGAGATCTACAGCAAAACCTACTACTCCATCGGCGGCGGTTTTATCGTTGACGAAGAGCATTTCGGGAAAGATTCGGTAAACGAAGTTTCCGTGCCTTATCCGTTCAACTCCGCCCAGGAAATGCTGCAGCACTGTAAGGATACCGGGCTGTCCGTGTCCGGCATGGTGATGCAGAACGAACTGGCGCTGCACAGCCGCCAGGAAATCGAAGATTACTTCGCCAACATCTGGCAGACCATGCGCGCCTGTATCGATCGGGGCGTAAACACCGAAGGCGTGCTGCCTGGCCCGCTGCGAGTGCCGCGTCGTGCATCTGCCCTGCGCCGTATGCTGGTGTCCAGCGACAAGCTCTCCAGCGACCCGATGAACGTGGTTGACTGGGTGAACATGTTTGCGCTGGCGGTGAACGAAGAGAACGCCGCCGGTGGGCGCGTCGTTACGGCCCCAACCAACGGCGCCTGCGGGATTGTTCCGGCAGTATTGGCCTACTACGACCACTTTATCGAGCCGGTCACGCCAGACACCTGGATTCGTTATTTCCTGGCTTCCGGTGCCATCGGCGTGCTCTACAAAATGAACGCCTCAATCTCCGGGGCGGAAGTCGGCTGCCAGGGCGAAGTTGGCGTTGCCTGTTCGATGGCGGCCGCGGGCCTTGCGGAAATTATGGGCGCGGCCCCTGAGCAGGTTTGCATCGCTGCGGAAATCGGCATGGAGCACAACCTTGGCCTGACCTGTGACCCGGTCGCCGGGCAGGTTCAGGTGCCTTGTATCGAACGTAATGCCATTGCCTCGGTTAAAGCAATCAACGCTACCCGCATGGCGATGCGCCGTACGAGCGCGCCACGCGTTTCGCTCGATAAAGTCATTGAAACGATGTATGAGACAGGCAAAGACATGAACGCCAAATACCGCGAAACATCGCGAGGCGGCCTGGCAATTAAGGTTCAGTGTGATTAAGAATAAGTTGCCAGAAAGTCGGGGGAGCAAGAGACCAGGACTCCCCCTCATCCAGCCTTAAATCAGAGATATAAGCCACATTCGGCGCCGCTTATGCGGCGCTTTTTTATCTTATCTTTTTTTATTTTTTTGCCATCCTGATATCCCACTACACTTTGATGATAACGTTACGCCTCACTTCTTGCGGCGAGAAACAGGGAAACAGGGATGCAAACGGCACAGCGGATTATTTCTGACTATCGCCGCAGGCGAGTTATTGTCTGCGCCGTACTCGCCATTTTAGTTTTAATCGTCACGCTTAGCGTCAGGTACACGACCGAACGCAACCTTAACGAACAACGCGTAGCTCAGTTTAATCAAAGAGTTATAAATACCCTTGATACCCTTCTCGCCCCGCTTAATACCGTCAGCGACGACATCATGCAGCTTATCGGCACTTCATGTGCCGATGCCCAATTAAAAATCCGCGAGCACGCGGCAAAAATGCAAACGGTGCGCGCCATTGGCTTAATCCAGGACGGCGTTCTTTATTGCTCCAGTATTTATGGCAGCCGCGATGTGGGAATACATCAGCTCCATACTCGCCTGCCGTCGCCCGACCCTTTGCTCTTTTTATCGCGTGACAGCTCGCTGTTAAAAGGCACTCCGGTACTGATTTTCTGGCGCCCGCAGCCAGGCGAAACGCGTGATGGCGTTATGCAGATTATTAATATCCAGATGCTGACCAGCCTGTTGCTAAAACCGGAGCACCCCTGGGTGACACGCGCGGTGCTTAACGTTGGCAACGATCATCTGGAATACGGCTCGGGCCTGCAGGCTAAGATCGTTCCGGATGAGGATCAGGTTTCTCAGCAAACGGCTTCAAAACTTTACCCCTATTCTATCACCGCAATCGGGCCTTCCGCCGACCAGCTGACGCTGCAAAACCTGCCGTCCCAGCTCCCGCTGGCCTTACTGCTCAGCATGCTGGTGGGCTACATTGCCTGGCTCGCCACCGCCAACCGCATGAGCTTCTCCTGGGAAATCAACCTCGGCCTTGCCGCCCGGGAATTTGAAGTCTTTTGCCAGCCGCTGGTCAGCGCCCGAAATTTAGAATGCGTTGGCGTGGAGCTGCTGCTGCGCTGGAATAACCCGAGACAGGGCTGGATTTCACCGGAAGTATTTATTCCCCTGGCGGAGCAGCAGCAGCAAATCGCCCCGCTCACGCGATTTGTGCTGGATGAAACCGTGCGTCACCTTGAGATATTCCCTAAAACGCCAGGGTTTCACATTGGCCTGAACGTTGCCGCCAGCCACTTCCACGACGGCGCGATTATTCGCGACCTGAAACGCTACTGGTTCCCGGCGACGCCGAAGCAAAAACTGACGCTTGAGCTCACCGAGCGTAACGCCCTGCCCGCGATGGATCACAGCGTGGTTCAGGAGCTGCACAGGCTCGGTATCGACCTGGCTATCGATGATTTCGGCACCGGCCACAGCTCGCTCGCCTATCTCGAGACGCTGAATCCCAATGTGCTGAAAATAGACAAATCCTTTACCGCCGCTATCGGTACCGATGCGGTTAACTCGACGGTGACGGATATTATTATTGCCCTTGGGCAAAGGCTGGATATCGATCTGGTGGCTGAAGGGGTGGAAACGCAGGAGCAGGCAGAGTATCTGAGGCGTAACGGTGTGGCGGTGTTGCAGGGCTTTTTATACGCAAAACCCATGCCGCTGAGGGATTTTGCTCACTGGCTCGAGGGCAACATGCCGCCGCCCCCTCGCCATGAAGACCGGGCTATCCCGGTCTTCCCTGCGCGCTGAATTACTCTTCTTCGTCCTCGTGTGGAGAGCGTTCTTTCTCCACGCGAACCAAATCGACCCGGTAATCATTCGCTTCAACTATCTGAATACGCAGCGGCGGCACTTCGATAACGTCTCCCACTTTAGGGATATGGCCGTTCACCGAAATCACCAGGCCCGCAATAGAGGCGATATCCTGTTCGTCGTGCATCAGGCGATGAATGTCCAGACGCTGCTGAAGCGCATGAAGATCGGTGGAACCTTTCACCAGCCAGCCTTCACCGTCACGCACTATCTCAGGGGTTTCGTCCGCATCCGGGAATTCACCGGCAATCGCTTCCAGCACGTCCAGCGGCGTGACCAGGCCCTGTACCACGCCAAATTCGTTGTTCACGATAACGAAGCTGCCGCGGGCCCGACGCAGCACGCCAAGCAGGTTGATCGGGTCCAGCGTTTCCGGCACCACAATGGCCGGAGACTGCGCGGCAATCGCCGCCACGTCAGCGCCTTCGTCCAGCGCCACCAGCAGCTCTTTCGCACGCACTACGCCGATGATTTCATCCAGTTCACCACGGCATACCGGGAACAGGCTGTGCGGGGACTCCAGCAGCTGCGCGCGGATCTCAGAGACGCTTTTCATGGCATCAACCCAGGAAATCTCCCCGCGTGGAGTCATGATGCTGCGCAGTGAACGTGACGCCAGGGTCAGCACGCCGTTAATCATGTAGCGCTCTTCTTCGGCGAAAGATTCGGCCTCAATAGGCCTCATCGCTTTGCTGTCTTCGCTGTGCTGCGTACGCTCCTGACGTTTGCCGCTCATCATGCGCAGAATCGCATCGGCGGTACGGGCGCGTAGCGGCTGGCGAGACTGATGACGAATAAAGTTACGACGGGCGATCTGGTTAAACAGCTCGATGATTATCGAGAAACCAATGGCCGCGTACAGGTAGCCTTTCGGAATGTGGAAGCCAAAACCTTCCGCGACCAGGCTCAAACCAATCATCAGCAGGAAGCTCAGACAGAGCACAACCACCGTCGGATGCTGGTTGACAAAATTGGTCAGCGGCTTGGAGGCCAGCAGCATAACGCCCATTGCAATGACGACCGCAGCCATCATGACAGGCAGATGGTTTACCATCCCCACGGCGGTAATTACCGCATCCAGCGAGAACACGGCGTCCAGCACTACAATCTGCAGTACCACCACCCAGAAGCTGGCATAGCCTTTACCGTGCCCGTCGTCGTGCTGGCGGTTTTCAAGGCGCTCGTGCAGCTCCGTTGTGGCTTTAAACAGCAGGAAGATACCCCCCAGCAGCATAATCAGGTCGCGGCCCGAGAACGTGAAGTCAGCAACGCTGAACAGCGGCGCCGTGAGCGTGACAAGCCATGAGATCAGCGACAGCAGCGCCAGTCGCATAATCAGCGCCAGCGACAGGCCGATCAGTCGAGCCTTATCGCGCTGTTTCGGCGGCAGTTTGTCCGCCAGAATGGCAATAAAGACCAGGTTATCAATACCCAGTACGATTTCCAGCACCACAAGCGTGAGTAAACCCGCCCAGATTTGCGGGTCCATTAACAGTTCCATGTCAGACTCCCGTCCTGGGCGCAGAAAATCTGCATTCCGTGAGTAACGGACGCAAAATAGCTAGTGAATCGTATTTGCGGGTGCGAAACGCCGCTGAGAAGGGGGGATTTAGGCATCCCGGCAGTGAAAAGACGTCGGTGACGGTCCATAGGGTGGGCTACTGCCCGCTACTCCTGAAAGTGAATCGGACGCTAACATTATCAAAGGAAACCGGGCTTTGGCAAAGATTTACCTGACTTTGCAATTTTTTTGCAACTTCCGATGACCATATTTTACAGCGTAATTGTTTGAATTAGTGACAAAGTTAAATTACGGATCTTCATCACATAAATTATTTTTTCACTGTCTAAAATAATTCCGGCAAATAGTTTGTTCTACTTTGAACGTGTTATCTGAATCGATTCGCTAAAACCGAGACCGATACACCACCGCACCCTTCGAGGGGTGTTGTAATGACAAAAACAGGAGGTAGCAAGTGACTATTGCTATTGTCATAGGCACACATGGCTGGGCAGCGGAACAATTGCTGAAAACCGCCGAAATGCTATTAGGCGAACAAGAAAACGTTGGCTGGATAGATTTCGTCCCGGGTGAAAATGCTGAAACCCTGATCGAGAAATATAACGCACAGTTGGAGAAACTGGACACCAGCAAAGGCGTGTTATTCCTCGTGGATACCTGGGGTGGCAGTCCATTCAATGCAGCAAGCCGTATCGTTGTAGATAAAGAACATTACGAAGTGGTCGCCGGGGTCAATATCCCGATGCTGGTCGAAACCCTGATGTCGCGTGACGACAACCCTACCTTCGACGATCTGGTCGCACACGCGGTAGAAACCGGCCGTGAAGGCGTGAAAGCGCTGAAGGCCAAACCGGTAGAAAAAGCAGCACCTGCTGTCGCCGCCGCGCCGAAAGCCGCAGCACCGGCCAAACCGATGGGGCCAAACGACTACATGAATATCGGTCTGGCACGTATCGACGACCGCTTAATTCATGGCCAGGTTGCTACCCGCTGGACGAAAGAAACCAACGTCACCCGCATCATCGTCGTTAGCGACGAAGTGGCGGCAGACACGGTCCGTAAAACTCTGCTGACTCAGGTCGCACCGCCGGGCGTTACCGCACACGTCGTGGATGTCGCGAAAATGATCCGCGTTTACAACAACCCTAAATATGCCGGCGACCGCGTGATGTTGCTGTTCACCAACCCAACCGACGTGGAGCGTATCGTCGAAGGCGGCGTAAAAATCACCTCCGTTAACATCGGCGGTATGGCGTTCCGCCAGGGCAAAACCCAGGTCAACAACGCTATTTCCGTAGATGAAAAAGATATCGAAGCTTTCAAAAAACTGAATGACCGCGGTATTGAGCTCGAAGCGCGGAAAGTGTCTACCGATCAAAAACTGAAAATGATGGATCTGATCGCTAAAGTTAAATGATTGTCATCACTAATAATATTGCTCAGATTTCACACATAAGTCATCGTCAATAGGAGAAGTACAATGGAGATTACCACTCTTCAGATTGTGCTGGTGTTTGTCGTAGCCTGTATCGCCGGTATGGAGTCGGTGCTCGATGAATTTCAGTTCCACCGTCCGCTTATCGCCTGTACTTTAATCGGCGCCGTACTCGGCGACATGAAAACCGGCATCATCATCGGCGGTACGCTGGAAATGATTGCCCTGGGCTGGATGAACATCGGTGCCGCCGTGGCGCCTGATGCCGCCCTCGCCTCAATTATCTCTACCATCCTGGTTATCGCCGGGCACCAAAGCATCGGGGCGGGTATCGCGCTGGCGATTCCACTTGCCGCCGCGGGCCAGGTACTGACCATTATCGTTCGTACCATTACCGTGGGCTTCCAGCACGCAGCGGATAAGGCCGCCAACAACGGCAACCTGACGGCGCTGTCCTGGATCCACGTTTCTTCCCTGTTCCTGCAGGCAATGCGTATCGCGATTCCAGCGGTTATCGTCGCCATCTCCGTAGGCACCAGTGAAGTTCAGAACATGCTGAACGCCATTCCTGAAGTGGTCACCAGCGGCCTGAACATCGCCGGCGGCATGATCGTGGTAGTGGGTTACGCAATGGTCATCAACATGATGCGTGCGGGCTACCTGATGCCGTTCTTCTACCTCGGTTTCGTTACCGCGGCGTTCACCAACTTCAACCTGGTGGCACTGGGCGTGATTGGCGCAGTTATGGCCATCCTCTACATCCAGCTGAGCCCTAAATATAACCGTAGCGCTGGCGCGCCGGCCCAGGCTTCTGCCGCTAACGATCTTGATAACGAACTGGACTAACAGGTGAGCGAAATGGTTGATTCCACTAAATTAGCGACTGAGAAGAAAATCACCCAGAGTGATATCCGTGGCGTATTCCTGCGTTCTAACCTGTTCCAGGGTTCATGGAACTTCGAGCGTATGCAGGCGTTAGGCTTCTGTTTCTGTATGGTGCCGGTTATCAAACGACTGTACCCGGAAAACAACGAAGAACGCCGTCAGGCCATCAAGCGTCACCTGGAGTTCTTTAACACCCACCCTTACGTTGCCGCCCCGGTGCTTGGCGTTACGCTGGCGATGGAAGAGCAGCGTGCTAACGGCGCAGCGATTGACGACGGTGCGATAAACGGCATCAAGGTTGGCCTGATGGGGCCGCTGGCAGGCGTGGGTGACCCTATTTTCTGGGGTACCGTACGTCCGGTCTTTGCTGCCCTGGGCGCGGGTATCGCGATGAGCGGTAGCCTGCTTGGGCCACTGCTGTTCTTCATCCTGTTCAACGCCGTGCGCCTGCTGACCCGCTACTATGGCGTGGCCTATGGCTATCGCAAAGGGGTCGATATCGTTAAGGATATGGGCGGCGGCTTCCTGCAGAAACTGACGGAAGGGGCGTCCATTCTCGGCCTCTTTGTCATGGGGGCACTGGTTAACAAGTGGACGCACGTTAACATCCCGCTGGTGGTGTCAAAAATCACCGACCAGACCGGGGCCGTTAAGGTTACTACCGTACAGACTATCCTTGACCAGCTAATGCCGGGCCTGGTCCCGCTGCTGCTGACCTTCGCCTGTATGTGGCTGCTGCGCAAAAAGGTCAACGCGCTGTGGATAATCATGGGCTTCTTCGTCATCGGTATTGTGGGTTACGCTATCGGCCTGCTGGGCCTGTAATTTGTTCTGATAACCGGGGGCACTTAGCCCCCGGTTTTTTTATCTTTAACGGGAGGTTTCATGACGCTGACGGATGTCGTGCTGGTTGTTTTCATCGCGCTGCTGCTGGCTTTTGCTGTTTACGATGAGTTCTTGATGGACAAGCTGAAGGGCAAAACCCTGCTAAAAATCCCCCTGCTTCGCCGCAACCGTGTCGACAGCGCCATCTTTGTCTTTCTCATCGGCATCCTCATCTACAACAACATCACCTCTCACGGTACCCCGCTGACCACATGGTTATTATCTGCTCTGGCATTGATGGCCATTTATCTGTCGTGGTTCAGGCAGCCTAAGATTTTGTTCAAAAGCCATGGTTTTTTCTTCGCCAATGTTTGGGTGGAATATAACCGTATTAAAGAGATGAATTTATCCGAGGACGGCGTGCTGGTGCTGCAATTAGAACAGCGGCGCTTATTGATTCGGGTAAAGAATATTGATGACCTTGAAAAAATCTACAAGCTAATGGTTGCAACTCAGTAACTTACAATTATAGCAATGTCTATATTTGTGGCTTATTTTTCGCCATTAAAAACATAGCCTTTGCTATTTCTTAAGATTTGTGCGGCTTTATTTTAACGTTTCCTTTGCATATGCAGTTAAATGCAAATCGTTATCAATAAATGACGATAAAAAATAGAATTCAAAGATTGTTTTAATTTAAAAAAATATGTTAAGGTTGCGCCCGTCGTTGGGGAGTAGCCGATTTCTGCCATAGGCAGAAATGTACATGTCAACATACTCGTTATATCCGTCCTTGAGATTAACGTGGCATGTACGCCTCAGAGTTATGAGTAGGCGAGACCATAGGCACGCGCCATCGTAAAGTTGGGGATGGTTTGCGTGTATATGGATATCCCCAACTGAGGCAATATGATGAATCTCTCCGCCACTATTCTTCTTGCTTTCGGCATGTCCATGGATGCTTTCGCCGCTTCCATCGGTAAAGGTGCCACGCTCCATAAACCTAAATTTTCCGAAGCCCTTCGTATCGGCCTTATTTTTGGCGTTATCGAAGCGATTACTCCGCTCATCGGCTGGGGACTTGGTCTGCTGGCAAGCCAGGTCGTGCTGGAATGGAACCACTGGGTCGCATTTATCCTGCTGGTGTTCCTCGGCGGGCGTATGGTGCTGGAAGGCTTCCGTGGCGCAGGGCAGGAAGAAGCGCCAAAAATTCATCGCCACGGCTTCTGGCTGCTGGTCACCACTGCGATTGCCACCAGCCTCGATGCGATGGCCGTGGGCGTCGGCCTTGCCTTCCTGCAGGTCAATATTATTCAGACGGCGTTAGCCATCGGCTGCGCGACGGCAATCATGTCAACGTTGGGTATTATGGTAGGCCGCTTTATCGGCCCGATACTGGGGAAACGCGCCGAGATCCTCGGCGGTATTGTCCTGATAGGCATTGGCTGCCAGATTATGTACAGCCATTTCACCGCGTTTAACTGATTAATCGCGCTGCCAGACCCGTACTACAAAATCTGTTTCACAGCTAAACGCCGTTTCTGCCTTCAACGCTTCCCATACTTCCGGGCGGGCGCGCCAGGCGAACGGCGTCATTTGCAGCAGGGCTGCGGCTTCATCGCCGCGCAGGCTCATTGTCCAGCCCGGCCGCAGCGTTTGCTGCAGGGTAAAGCCCGGCATAGCTTCCACTTCTTCGCTGTGTAATACGATATCCTGGTAAATCAGCCCTTTGAGCTGCATCAAATGGCGTGGTCCAGGCGTGGCGGTAATCACCACGCCGCCATGCTTCACCACTCTCGCCAACTCTTCGGCCTTGCAGGGAGCAAAAATGCGCACAATCGCATCCATGCTTTCATCGGCAAACGGCAGGCGGTGGCTGGATGCCACGCAGAATTTAACTTCACGGTAGCGTTTCGCCGCGTAGCGAATAGCGACTTTTGAAACATCCAGCCCCCAGGTCTCTCCGCCCTTCTCTGCCACCACGCCAGCAAATCCCGCCGTGTAATAGCCCTCACCACAGCCAATATCCAGTAATGCAGAAGGCGTTATCGTCTTTAAAATCTGGCAAATAGCATCCCGCAGAGGCTGGTAGTGCCCGGCGTCGAGAAAAGCCCGGCGAGCCTGCATCATTTCCGCGCTGTCACCCGGATCTTTCGAACGTTTATGCTGAACGGGCAGCAAATTAACATAGCCTTCTTTGGCTACATCAAATTGATGCCCCTGGGGGCAGCGATAACCGTTCGCGCCAGCGGCAAGCACGGTATGGCAGAGTGGGCAAAGCCAGGACATAGAGAACTCCGGAGGCAATAAAGGGCGCAAGTGTAACGCCAAACGCCCCTTTTGCGAAACCGCTACATGGCGGCGTGGTCATTCTCCATTTTGTTCAACACCATCATGCTGTTGTCTCCGGCCGGCAGCCCGTCGGGCTCAATATTTTCGAGGCGTAAAACATCTCCCATGATCTGGCTGAACACGGGGGCCGACACCGCACCGCCGTAGTATTTACCGTTTGAAGGATCGTTAATCACCACCACCAGCGCATAGCGAGGATTGCTGGCCGGGGCCACGCCTGCCGTATAGGCAATGTACTGATCGACATATTTACCATCCGGGCCGATTTTTTTCGCCGTCCCTGTTTTCACCGCCACGCGGTAGCCATGCACCGCAGCCTTAACGCCGCCGCCGCCGGGCAGCGCGACGCTTTCCATCATGTGTTCCACTTCATGAACAATCTCTTCCGGCATGACTCTCTGCCCTTCGACCGGCGGATCAACACGCGTGATGGAGAGCGGGCGGGAAATACCAAAGCTGCCGATAGTCGCATAGACGTGAGCAAGCTGGAGCGGCGTTACCATCAGGCCATAGCCAAATGCAAAAGTCGCTCTGTCCAGCTCGCCCCAGCGCTGACGTACCGGCAGCAGGCCACGACTTTCCCCCGTCAGCCCAATTGACGTGGGCACGCCGAAACCAAATTTATGGTAGGTATCCCATATATGCTGGACTGGCATCGCCAGCGAAAGGCGTGAAACCCCGGTATCGCTTGATTTTTGCAGCACCCCGGTCAGCGTCAGCTGCGGATAAAAACCAACGTCGCGGATATGGTGCCCGTCAAGCGTAAACGGATGGGTATCAATCACGCTGTCCGGCCGGACTATTCCCTGCTGCAGAGCCGTCATCACCACCATCGGTTTTACCGTAGAGCCGGGTTCGAAGGTGTCGCTTATTGCACGGTTACGGAAGTCATCAAGCGTGGCATCCTCACGATTGTTCGGGTTAAAGGTGGGATAGTTGGCCATCGCCAGCACTTCACCGGTTTGTACGTCGATAACCACCGCCGCACCGGATTCTGCTTTGTTCCACGACACGGCGTTGCTCAGCGCGTCTTCGGTGACGGTTTGCAGCCGTTCATCGATACTGAGTTGAATATTGTGCGCGGGACTGGCCGGGTTCTCGGTAATATTTTCTACCACATGACCATAGCGGTCTTTACGCACCAGACGTTCACCTTCTTTGCCGGTGAGCTGCTGGTTAAAGCTTTTCTCGATGCCCTCAATACCCTGATCGTCAATGTTGGTGAAGCCAATCAGGTTGGCACCCACCCGCCCGGCAGGATAAAAACGACGTGATTCATCGCGCAGCGCGATGCCGGGAATATTCAGTTTGTCGATGTACTGTGCCTGTTGGGGATCCAGCTGGCGAGCGAGATAGATAAAACGGCCGCGTTCGTTGCTGTGAATACGAGCGGCAATTTCGCTGAGTGGCACATGAAGCGCGGCAGCCAGCGCCTGCCAGCGGCTGTTAACCAGCACGCCGCCCTTTTCCATCACCGTTTTGGGGTCGGCCCACACCGCCTCAACGGGTACGCTGACCGCCAGCGGTTTGCCGTTACGGTCTTCAATCATTCCGCGAGGAACGTCAATCGGCTCTTCGCGCAGGGAGCGCATATCCTCCTGCTTAACCAGGTTATCCGGAGAGATGATTTGCAGCCAGGCAATGCGCCCAAGCAAAAAAACCAGGCTTCCGGTGATGGCCAGGCACAGCAGCGCAAAACGCCACTGGATAAAATTACCGGTTAATGCGGAAACACCCTTCTTCACAACCACTCCTTGCACGGCCTAAGCGATTGAAAGATTTAACCAGATTCGGCCATCCTTACCGGGAGTAACAGTGCTAAAACCTTCGCAGCTTTGCAACAAGAGGCAACAAATGATTCAGTCTGTTAATAATTTGAAAAACAGCAGGTTAGCAACAGACATGAAAAAGCCCCGTCGAAACGGGGCTTTTATCTCAATTCGGCGTTATTCGCGCCTGAGCTCTAATCCAGAAGAATTAGATGGCAGTCACGTTAACTGCAGCAGGGCCTTTCTGGCCGTCCTGGATTTCGAATTCAACGTTCTGGCCTTCAGCCAGAGTTTTGAAGCCGTTACCCTGGATTGCAGAGAAGTGTACGAATACATCTTTGCTGCCGTCAGCTGGAGTAATGAAACCAAAACCTTTAGACTCGTTGAACCACTTAACTTGACCTTTAATCTTTGCCATTTTGCAAATTCCTTAGATTGTATTCTTCGCCCGCAGGCATAACTTAGATAAAACAGAGACATTACTGCATGAGGCACTAATATAAGGCTCGGCAGAGAAGCGGTATTCAACGACAACGTGTTTACTCAGGTCTTCTTTACTGAAAATGCCACACATAAACAGAACTGTACCTCGTTTAACCCAACGTGTTATCACACACAACGTAAACAATGGCAAGCCATTTTTAAGCATGTGTCGATCTGCCGCACAGATTCAGAAAATTACACGATTACTTTAAGAAAGTAATCTGCGCTTATTGACGTAAATTTTCGCCACGTAAAGTTACCGCAAGAGATTGTGTTTCAACAACATTCCGGCAACTTTGGAACCTTAGCGTAAACCTTACTTTTCGTCCAGATATCCGTTTAATAAAATCCACTTTTGAGGATATATCTTTATGATTTTTTATGCATATCTATGCACAAATTAACCTAAGGCCAGTCAGGACGTCAGGATAACGGCTTTCGCCATTGCCTTTTAAATGCACTGCAGAATAAAGCTTGTACAGCAGACCGATTATAATGCACCAAAATAATGAAAGTTTAATGACAAATTGCCCCAGGATAAGGCAATAAAAACGTTTCGATGAATTAAAAGAGAGACTGACCGCTGATTTAATGGGCACAAATAGAAATAGAATCATCACAAGAAGTGATAATAATAAATTCTTATTTTTTCGTTAAGGGCAAACTTTGACCAATACGCAGCGGAGAAAACACATCATCGCTTTCCCCCTGCTCATCCAATGCCTCACGCAATTCCCGGGGCGGTTTATCGAGCGGCTCATCGGCAAGTTCAAATACTCCCCAGTGAATAGGAATCGTCGTGGGTTTGCCCATCTTTTGCCATAGCGCAACGGCCTGCTGAGGATCCATATGGTGATCCCCCATAAACCAGCGAGGTTCATAGGCGCCGATAGGCAATGCCGCCATATCAAACGGACCTAATCGCCGGAAGATCTCTGCCAGAGACTCGGTGTAACCGGAATCGCCGCTGAACCAAAAGCGCAGCGGGCCGTGCTCGACAACCCAGCCGCACCACAGCGAGCGATTACGATCCCAAAAAGTTCGCATACTCCAGTGGCGGGCCGGCACGGCGGTGAAAACCATGCCGCACCAGTTAAAGCTTTGCCACCAGTCCAGCTCCGTCACCTGCTCTATTCCACGCTTGCTGAACCACGCCTTCAGGCCAAGCGGCACGAAAAAATGCACGTCCGGGAAACGTTTGACCAACCTGCGTACGGTTTTGCTGTCCAGATGGTCGTAATGGTTATGTGAAATAAGTACCGCATCCAGCCGGGGGAGCTGTTTAAGATCGATTGGCACTTCGGTGCGCCGGGAGGGCCCAGCAAAAGAAACGGGGGATGCACGGCGAGAAAAAACGGGGTCGGTCAGTAAAAAGTAGCCATTGAGCCGCAGTAACAAACTGGCATGCCCCAGCCACCACACGCGGTCATCGCTGCCGCTCAGGTCTGCGCGCTGCCACCAGCGTTCAATAAACGTGGAATACCCTTCGACGGGAGGATGCGGGAGCTGCTGCGCTTTACGCTCCTGACGCCACCGTTTGACGTCGCCGGGCTGCCGTACAGCCGGTTCCGCATTGCGAAACCCGTCGGGCAGATGGTGGGATAATTGCGGGTTATACCAGGGGTTTTTCCAGCTCATCCCACCTCCAGCCTGTTTAGCGTTCAGCTACCAGACGCACAAAGTCGTCATCATTATCTTCTTGCGCAGCCACAGCCGGTTTTTGCTCCGACTCCGGTTCGTTTGCTTCACACAGACGGCGCAGCAAAGCGTTTTGACGCTTTTGTAAATCCACCAGCTCTTCAAGCAAGGCAATCTGATCGTTTGCACGGCTGCTGGAACGGTTCACAAAAAACCACAATACAAGGCCCACAATCAACGTCACCAGCGAGATAGCCAGCGGCATGATATTCAGAGCGCTAAAACCCATTTCGTTCATCTTACCACCTCAAAAAAAATGCATTCTACACCTGAGGCAGAGAGAGAAGCATCACTACCAGGGGATAAATTTATTAATGGTACAAATGCCGCTGAAAAATTGCACATCCTGGTCGCACATCACATTTATCATTTGAGTCCATAACAGCAGGCAGGTAACCACAATCACTAAAACAATCACCCATCTGTACTTTCTCACTACAACGCCACCTCTTGACCATAGAATTTCGATAATTTACCACTATCCAACTAAACCATAAGTAACGTTTCCTGCTTTTTCATTTCAGAATCATCAGATTGTGACATCTGTAATCCAGGATAAGCTTGCTACAAAGATTGATTGATGTTTGAGGTAAGTATGCGCGTGATTATTCGTACGGTAATTGTTATCGCCATCGTCTGGACAGGCTTATTGCTCTCCGGGTACGGCGTGTTGATTGGCAGCAAAGAAAATGCAGCCGGGCTAGGACTGCAGTGTAAGTACCTCACGGCACGTAATACCGTGACCGCACAGTTTATTCATACCGACAGCGGGATTATTGGCCTGACCGACTGCCCGCTGCTGCGTAAAGTCGATAAAACTATTGATAATGGGTAGACAGACCTGGCCGCGGCTTTACGCGGCCCGCTTTCACGAATCAGAAAGGATAGTGATGGTAGCCCATCTGCCGTGACAGCGTGCGGGCTGCCTCATGCAGAATCTTCACGTATTCAGCCAGCCCTTCCTCAGTGTAGCGTAACGTTGGGAATGAAATGCTCATTCCAGCAATGACCACACCAAAACGATCGAACACCGGCACCGCTACGCAGCGGATGCCCTCTTCCTGCTCTTCGTTATCTTCCCCGTAACCCTGTTTACGAACCTGCTCAAGCACCGGGAGAAGCGCTTCAGTGCTGACGATAGTGCGTTCCGTGCTGCGGACGTATTCAACGTCGCCGAGAATATCCAGAACCTCCCCGCGCTCCCGCCACGCCAGCAATACCTTGCCAATAGCCGTGCTGTAAAGCGGATTGCGACGCCCTACGCGGGAGTACATTCTCAGATTATAGAGCGAGTCAATTTTATGAATATAAACAATGCTGCTTTCGTCCAGCGCGCCGAGGTGAATGGCTTCTCTGGTCAGCCGGGACAGTTCGCGCATCTGTAAATCCGCGCTACGGATGAGGTCGACGTTTTGCAGCGCGCCGCTGCCCAGCTCAAAAAGCTTCAGCGTGAGCGCATATTTTTCCGACTCCTCTTCCTGAGAAACATAGCCTAAGGATTTCATGGTCTGCAAAAAGCGATACACGGTGCTTTTGGACATCATCACTCGCTGAGACAGTTCGGTTATTCCAATTTCTTTTTCCTCACCAAGCGCCTGCAAGATGCCGAAAACTTTCAGCACGGAAGAAACTGAATCGGGTTGTTTATCGGGATCTGAGAGTGCCATGTATCACCTCGGGCGTTGTTGTTTTATAAAAATCGGAACTGCTTTTTAGTATATGGATGCCCCGCGGGAGCCGCAATTAAAGCCTGCTGATTCGTTACAAATCTGCGGCATTCACGAGATTAATTGATGATAAAATCATTACCCTCCTAACGACTTCAGACAGCACATTTCAAGTATGGATAAATTCGTGTCCGACGGCTTACCTGCGCCTCAACGTTATGGTGCCATTCTCACCATCGCGCTCGGCATTATGATGGCCGTTCTGGACGGCGCTATCGCTAACGTCGCCCTGCCTACCATTGCTCATGATTTAAACGCCAGCCCGGCGGAGTCTATTTGGGTGGTTAACGCCTATCAGATAGCGATCATCGTTTCGCTGCTGTCACTTTCATTTCTCGGCGATATTTTTGGCTACCGTCGTATCTATCAGTGCGGCCTGGTGCTGTTCTGCCTGACGTCGCTGTTTTGCGCCACCTCAACCTCGCTGCCAATGCTGACGTTTGCCCGTGTGCTGCAGGGGTTTGGCGGTGCGGCGCTGATGAGCGTCAACACCGCGTTGATTCGCCTTATTTACCCTCAGCGTTTTCTTGGCCGAGGTATGGGCGTCAATTCGTTTATCGTGGCCGTGTCCTCGGCCGCGGGTCCTACGGTTGCCGCGGCGATCCTTTCCGTCGCTTCCTGGCAATGGCTGTTTTTGATCAACGTGCCGATTGGCATTGTTTCGCTGGTTTTGGCCCTGCGCTATTTGCCGCCTAATCAGCAGAAATCTCAGGGTCAGCGTTTTGATATTCCGAGCGCGATAATGAACGCCCTGACCTTCGGCCTGCTGATTTCGGCTATCAGCGGCTTTTCACAAGGCCAGCCTGGCTCAGTCATCATTGGTGAGCTGGCCGCGCTGGTGATAATCGGCTATTTCTTTATTCGTCGCCAGCTGCGCCTTCCGTTCCCGCTGCTGCCGGTTGACCTGCTGAGGATCCCGATTTTTTCGCTGTCTATCGGCACCTCAATATGCTCGTTTGGCGCCCAGATGCTGGCGCTGGTCTCCCTGCCCTTTTTTATGCAAACCGTGCTGGGGCGGAGTGAAGTTGAAACCGGGCTGCTGTTAACGCCGTGGCCGCTGGCGACCATGGTGATGGCTCCGCTGGCGGGCTACCTGATCGAGCGGGTTCACGCCGGCCTGATGGGTGCCGTGGGGCTTTTCGTGATGGCCTGCGGCCTTTTTGCTTTGGCAATGCTGCCGCACGATCCGTCCGATATCAACATCATCTGGCGTATGGTGCTTTGTGGCGCAGGCTTTGGCCTTTTCCAGTCGCCAAACAACCACACCATTATTTCATCCGCGCCCCGTCATCGCAGCGGAGGTGCCAGCGGCATGTTGGGCACCGCCCGCCTGCTGGGCCAAAGCTGCGGGGCCGCGCTGGTGGCGCTAATGTTTAACCTGTTTGGCGCGAGCGGCACCCATGCCTCGCTGATACTGGCGGGGATCTTTGCCACCGTGGCCGCCGTCGTCAGCGGGCTCAGAATGTCCCAGCCTCGGGCGCAGGCATAAAAAAAGCGTGCCGCCAGGGCACGCTTTTTCAGTTCAATGTTTCCGTTACTTCAGGTATTCACCGCTGCGCAGCGCTTCGATACGTTTGTCCAGCGGCGGGTGGGTCATGAACAGTTCGCTCATTGACTTAGCCTTCCCGTTGATGCAAAACGCCATCATGCTGCTGGCTTCCTGCGGCTCATAGCTGGTTTTCAAACGCTGCAGCGCAGCAATCATCTTCTCGCGACCCACCAGTTTCGCAGAACCGGCATCGGCGTGGAATTCACGGTGACGTGAGAACCACATGGTGATGATGCTCGCCAGAATACCAAACACCAGCTCCAGCACCGTAGCGACCGCAAAGTAAATCAGCGGGTTACCGTTGCTGCTTTCGTTTTCATCACGGTTCCCGGACAGGAAGCCGGAAGCTACCTGAGCGATGATGCGGGAAATAAAGATAACGAAGGTGTTCACCACGCCCTGAATCAGGGTCATCGTCACCATGTCGCCGTTGGCGATGTGGCTAATTTCGTGGGCGATAACCGCTTCGGCTTCGTCACGGCTCATGTTCTGCAACAGACCCGTGCTGACCGCCACCAGAGAAGCGTTACGTCGCGCCCCGGTAGCAAACGCATTGATGTCCGGCGCATGATAAATCGCCACCTGCGGCATCGCGATCCCCGCCTGCTGCGACTGCTGGCGCACGGTTTCGATTAACCAGCGCTCAGTTTCGTTACGAGGCTGCTCAATCACCTCACCGCCTACTGAACGTAACGCCATCCATTTTGACATCAGCAGGGAAATAATTGAGCCGCCAAAGCCAAACAGCACCGCCATGATCATCAGACCCTGAACGCTGCTTGACTGGATCCCCGTCAGGCTTAGCACCAGCCCGAAAACGACCATTACCGCAAGGTTGGTCAGCAGGAAAAGCCCGATACGCATCATAATTTTCTTTTTACCTCGGTTAAAAACACGCTCTTTGCGCTCCACAACATCGTAGGGGCGCGCCGCCTATTTTCAAGCATCTGACGCCGCCAAGTGATTAATAATACATAACTTTACATTTTGTATGCATTTGTCTTACATCGCTGGAGACAGGTAAAAAAATGGGCACCGTTTCGGGTGCCCATCCGGGAGAGTTATTTCGCCGGAGCCGGCTGCTCCGCCGGCCTGTCCTGCTCTATGCCGGCCAGGTCGACGGCAATGTGAACCGTCTCGTCCAGATACGGATCGGCTTCCTGATAGTCCTTCGGCAGGTCGTCGAGTTTCTTAATCGGCGCTTTGCCTTCACGTTTGAAGCGATCGTTGATTCGGGCCAGGCGCGTAGCATCATCTTCCTGATTCTCTTTTTCGCGCTGGGCGTAATTGAGGGAAACGATATTACGTTTTTCTTTCAGGGCATTGAAACGCGCAATGTCCTTCATGATGTACTGGAACTCCGGATCTTTTGCGATGCGCTCCTGATGCAGCTTCAGCAGCTCCGGCTCGAACGGCGTTAAATCACCGGTCTTCACGTAGGTCGCCGCATTGATGCTGTCCCAAGGCAACGCATTGTCTTCGAACTTCTCGCCGGTTTCCGTTTGCTCTGTCCCGGTCGGCATCATGATGTCTGGAGTTACACCTTTACGCTGGGTACTGCCGCCGTTGATGCGGTAGAACTTCTGAATGGTGTACTGCACGGACCCCAGCGCTGGCCACTCAGGGCGCAGCATCTGATCGTAGATGCGGTTCAAAGAGCGATACTGCTGGACGGTGCCTTTCCCGAAGGTCGGCTCGCCGACAATCAGCGCACGGCCGTAATCCTGCATTGCCGCAGCAAAGATTTCAGAGGCCGAGGCGCTAAAGCGGTCGACCAGCACGACCAGCGGGCCTTTGTAGTAAACCACGCCGTCGGTATCGCTATCTTCACGGACTTTACCGTTGTTGTCGCGAACTTGAACTACCGGACCACTTGGGATAAACAGGCCGGACAGAGAAACCGCTTCGGTCAACGCGCCGCCGCCGTTAGAACGCAGATCTATAATTACGCTCTTGACGTTCTGTTTTTCCAGCTTCTGCAGCTGAACCTTCACGTCATCGGTGAGGCCAACGTAGAAGCCAGGAATATCCAGCACGCCGACTTTATCTTTACCGACCGTTTTCACCGACATTTTGACCGCACGGTCTTCCAGACGGATACGCTCACGGGTCAGCGTCACGGTACGCGTTTTGGTCCCTTTGCCAGCAGGCAGGATCTCAAGGCGAACTTTGCTGCCTTTTGGCCCTTTAATCAGCGCCACGACGTCGTCCAGACGCCAGCCGATAACGTCAACCATCGGTTTGCCCGTCTGGCCTACACCAACGATGCGATCGCCTACGGTAATGGCCTTGCTTTTCGCCGCAGGACCGCCCGCAACCATCGAATTGATCAGCGTGTAGTCATCGTCCATCTGCAGAACCGCGCCGATGCCTTCCAGAGAAAGGCTCATTTCGGTGTTGAACTGTTCGGTGCTGCGCGGGGAAAGATAGTTGGTGTGAGGATCTATCTCATGCGCAAACGCGGTCATCGCCAGCGAGAACACATCTTCGCTGTTGCTTTGCGCCAGACGGCGGATCGCAAACTGATAGCGTTTGGTCAGCGTTTCACGAATTTCCTGCTCGGTTTTACCGGCCAGCTTCAGGCTCAGCTCGTCGTACTTAACTTTTGCGTCCCAGAGCTTGTCCAGCTCATCAACGCTTGTCGGCCACGGCGACTTGCTGCGATCCAGATTAATGGTGTCGTTGCCGGTGAAGTCCATTGGCTTCGCCAGCACCTTCAACGCGTACTGATAGCGTTCAAAACGGCGCTTCTGACCCAGATTGTATAAATCATAAAATACGTCGAGCTTACCGCTACGCAGCTCGTCACCAATCTGCCCTTTCTTCGCGGCAAATTGCGCAACGTCACTTGCCAGCAGCACGTTATGGCTGTAGTCCAGCAGGTTCAGGTAGCGATCGAAGATTTTTGCCGAGAAGTTAGCGTCAAGATCGAACTGACGGTAGTGCGAGCGCGTAAAGCGAGACGTCACGCGCTCGCTTACGGTTGCGTGCTGAGCTTCTTCCTTCAACTGCGGAATCTGGTCAGCACGAGTAATGTTGTCCAGGGCCAGGGCACTGCCTGCCACGAACAGCAGGCTGGCGATAGCCGTAAGCTTAAAGAGTTTGTTCATGCCTGAGTCAGGCCTCCGTTTCAGAACTGCAAGTGTTCTGCGCGTACGATCATTGCCATACCAGAAGTCAGCTGTACACGGACGCCATCTTTGGTAATTTCCAGTACGGTAGCATCCATTGCGTTGTTACCGGCTTTAACTTTAATGGCCTGTCCAACCTGCAGAGCGGTAATATCCGTTACCGGGGTACGACGCTCTTCGCGAGGTGCCTTAGGTGCCGGTTTTTCCGTCCGAGGTTTGCGCTCAGCGGCTTCTTTACGACGAGGTGCTGCGGCCGGGCGAGGTTTACGTTCGCGGCGCGGAGCCTCTTCCGTTCCGCCAGCGGCGGCGGCTGCTTCGCGTTTCTTCGCCTGCTGTTCAGCGCGCTGGGCCTGAACGCGGGCTTTTGCTTCCTCAAGCTGCTGGCGAGCATGTTCTACATGCTGTTCGTCCAGCTCACCGCACGGGTTGCCATCAAGATCTACGCGAGTCGCGCCAGCTTTGATGCCGTACAGGTAACGCCAGCTTGATGTATAAAGGCGTAATGCCGAGCGAAGCTGAGTTTTGCTGAGGCTCATTTCGCCTTCAACACGAGAAACTAAATCCTGGAAGATACCAATCTTCAACGGACGGGCTTCACCTTCAGCGCTAAAACAGCGTGGAAAACGCTCGGCCAAAAATGCGATGACTTCTTTACTACTATTCAACTTAGGTTGATTTTCCATGAAATTTCCTGATTACAACGGAGTTGCCAATAAGTCGCAGGCATGAACAGGCGACATTATAATGACGCCATCGCTAAATGCCACGTTATCCGTTGCTTATCATGCTATCGAGGGAAGAATTTTTTAAAATCAGTGCCGCTTAGCACGTCTGAAAGCCGCGAAACCAAGGTTTTTAAACCGATTTCGTCTTCTTCTGAAAAACGGCCGTACTCGGTGCTGTCGATATCCAGGACGCCGATCGTCTGACCATCAACCGTCAACGGCAGAACGATTTCAGAATTGCTGGCTGCATCGCAGGCGATATGCCCATCAAAGGCGTGCACGTCTTCGACACGTTGAATCGTTCCTGTGGAGACAGCAGTACCGCATACGCCCTTACCTACAGGAATACGCACGCAGGCAATTTTGCCCTGGAAGGGTCCCAGGACTAGCGTTTGTGCCTCAAGAAGATAGAATCCTGCCCAGTTAACACCGTCCAGACGTTCAAACAGCAAAGCACTGGTATTTGCCAGCGTTGCGAGGAAGCTGGTTTCACCTGCCATTAACGCACTAAAATCGCGGTTGAGATCCGCGTAAAATTGTTCTTTGTTCATTAAATAACCGTTATGTTGTCTTACTTTACTTCGTAGCATACTAAAATAAGCATTAAATGCGCCGTGCCACAAGGTGTATCATTTTATGAATTACGATAGGCTAAATGAATAATTCAGATAACAACGCTCCCGGCTTACGACGCACTATGAAAATACACGCCATTAGTCAGGCCCTGCCTCAGGCACGTTATCAGCGTTGTCCCCAATGCGATACCCTTTTCTCACTGCCGCCGGTCAAATCGACACAAAGCGCCTACTGCCCCTGCTGTGAGGCAAAAGTACACAATGGCCGCGACTGGTCATTAACTCGCCTGGGGGCAATGGCCGTGGCGATGCTGGTGCTGATGCCGGTCGCCTTCTCCGATCCGCTGCTGCGCATTTACCTGCTGGGTTCAAAGATTGACGCGAACGTTATGCAGGGGATCTGGCAGATGGCGAGCCAGGGGGACGTGCTTACCGCCGCCGTGGTGCTCTTCTGCGTTGTCGGCGCCCCGGCGACGCTGGTCGCGGCTATCGCTTACCTTTGTTTTGGCAACATTCTGGGGATGAACCTTCGCCCGGTGCTGCTGATGCTGGATAAGCTCAAAGAATGGGTAATGCTGGATATCTACCTGGTGGGGATTGGCGTGGCCTGTATTAAGGTTCGCGAGTACGCTTTTATACAGCCAGGTCCAGGCCTCATCGCCTTTATCGTTCTGGTGGTCCTGAGCCTGCTGACGATGATCCACCTGAATATTGAGCAGCTTTGGGAGCGTTTCTATCCGCAGCGCCCGGCGCGCGCCTTTAACGCCCAGCTGCGAGTTTGCCTCGGCTGCCATTTCACCGGCGTGCCGGACGAGCGAGGCCGCTGCCCTCGTTGCCACGTGCCGCTGTACCATCGCCGTAAACAAAGCTTACAAAAATCCTGGGCGGCGCTGATTGCTTCCCTGGTCTTTCTGCTGCCGGCTAACCTGCTGCCTATTTCGATTATCTACGTGAACGGAGCACGCCAGGAAGACACCATTATGTCGGGCATTATCTCTCTGGCGCACAGCAATATTGCCGTCGCCGCGGTGGTATTTATTGCCAGTATCCTGGTGCCGTTTACTAAAGTTATTGTATTGATTACGCTTCTTATCAGCATTCATTTCAAATGCCAGCAGGGACTAAGAACCCGTATTTTGCTGCTGCGCTTTGTCACCTGGATTGGCCGCTGGTCTATGCTCGATCTGTTTGTCATTGCATTGATGATGTCACTGGTTAATCGTGACCAGCTGTTAGCTTTTACGATGGGTCCCGCCGCGGTCTTCTTTGGCGCGGCGGTTATATTAACTATTCTTGCCGTCGAATGGCTGGATAGCCGACTACTTTGGGACGCACATGAGTCAGGAAACGCCCGCTTCACCGACTGAGGCGCGAATTAAAACAAAACGCCGGATCTCCCCTTTCTGGCTGTTACCTATTATTGCGTTGCTGATCGCCGGCTGGCTGATCTGGACGACTTATCAGGAGCGCGGTAACACCGTTACCATCGATTTTATCTCTGCCGACGGCATTGTTGCCGGCCGTACGCCCGTGCGTTACCAGGGGGTTGAAGTCGGTACCGTGCAGAACATTAGCCTGAGCGACGATCTGCGTAAAATCGAAGTCAAAGTCAGCATCAAAAGCGACATGAAGGACGCTTTGCGGGAGGATACTCAGTTCTGGCTGGTCACGCCGAAGGCCTCTCTCGCCGGCGTATCCGGGCTTGATGCACTGGTTGGCGGGAACTATATCGGCATGATGCCGGGCAAAGGCGAGCCGAGCGATCATTTCACCGCGCTCGATACCCAGCCTAAATATCGCCTTGATAACGGCGAGTTGATGATACACCTGCATGCCCCGGATCTGGGCTCGTTGAACAGCGGTTCGCTGGTCTATTTCCGTAAGATTCCGGTTGGCCGCGTGTACGACTACGCCATCAATCAGAACAAACAGGGCGTGACCGTCGACGTGCTGATCGATCGCCGCTTCACGAACCTGGTGAAAAAAGGCAGCCGCTTCTGGAACGTGTCCGGCGTTAAGGCGGATGTAGGCCTGAGCGGGGCGAAAGTTCAGCTTGAAAGCCTGGCAGCCCTGGTGAATGGCGCGATAGCCTTCGACTCCCCCGATAACTCTGCCCCCGCAAAAGCGGATGACGAATTTGGGCTGTATGAAGACCTGGCCCACAGCCAGCGCGGCGTCATCATTAATCTTGACCTCCCGAGCGGCGATGGCCTCAAGGCTGGCTCGACAAAGCTGATGTATCAGGGGCTGGAAGTTGGCTCATTAACTAAGCTAAACCTTAACCCAGGCGGCGCCGTCACCGGTGAGATGACCGTAGACCCTGGCGTTGTTAGCCTGATGCGCAGCGGAACGCGTATCGAGCTACGCAGCCCTAAAATCTCGCTCGATAATCCGAGCATCAGTAGCCTGCTGACGGGCAGCACTTTTGAGCTCGTTCCAGGCGAGGGCGAGCCGCAGGCTAAATTTACCGTAGTACCAAGCGACAAAACGCCGCTACAGCAGCCTGACGTGCTGACGCTTTCCCTGAGCGCGCCGGAGAGCTACGGCATCGACGCCGGGCAGCCCATTATCCTGCACGGAATACAAATCGGCCAGGTGGTCGAGCGCAATCTGTCGGCGAAGGGTGTCACCTTCTCCGTTGCCATTGAACCGCAGTATCGCCACCTGCTGCAGGGCGACAGCAAGTTTGTCGTCAACAGCCGCATTGACGTGAAGCTCGGCATGGACGGCGTTGAGTTACTTGGTGCCAGCGCCAGTGAATGGGTAAACGGCGGTATCCGCGTGTTGCCGGGCAGCAAAGGCGAGATGAAAAGCAGCTATCCGCTTTACGCCAACATGGAAAAGGCCATCGAAAACAGCCTGAGCGACATCCCCACCACCACCTTAACGCTCACCGCCTCCAGCCTGCCCGATATCCAGACAGGCTCCGTGGTGCTGTACCGCAAATTCCAGGTGGGGGAAATTATCTCCATTCGCCCTCGCGCCAATAACTTTGATATTGATGTACATATCAAGCCGGAATACCGCAAGCTGCTGACGCCAAACACCGTGTTCTGGGCTGAAGGCGGTGCGCGCGTGCAGCTTAACGGCAGCGGGCTTACCGTTCAGGCTTCTCCGCTTTCTCGTGCCCTGAAAGGTGCCATCAGCTTTGACAATATGAGCGGTGCGAGCGTGGGCCAGGTCAAAGGCGAAAAACGCGTACTTTATGCTTCAGAAACCGCAGCGCGGGCGGTAGGCAGCCAGATAACGCTGCACACGTTTGATGCCGGGAAGCTTTCAGCAGGCATGCCAATCCGCTATCTGGGTATCGATATTGGTCAGCTTGAGTCGCTGAACCTGACGCAGTCGCGTAACGAAGTTGAGGCGAAGGCGGTCCTGTACCCGGAATATGTTTCCACCTTTGCACGGGGCGGCACCCGCTTCTCCGTTGTGACGCCGCAAATCTCGGCGGCGGGCGTCGATCATCTTGATACGATTTTCCAGCCTTACATCAACGTTGAGCCAGGCAACGGCAACCCACGCCGTGATTTCGAGCTACAGGAGGCGTCAATCACCGACTCCCGTTATTCCGACGGCCTGAACATCGTGCTCGAGGTGCCGGAAGCCGGTTCTCTGAGCATCGGCACTCCGGTGCTGTTCCGAGGGATTGAAGTTGGTACGGTGACCGGCATGACGCTTGGCAACCTCTCAGATCGCGTAATGGTTGGCCTGCGCATCAGCAAGCGCTACCAGCATCTGGTGCGTGAGAGTTCGGTATTCTGGCTGGCTTCCGGCTACAGCCTGGACTTTGGCTTAACCGGTGGCGTGGTCAAAACCGGGACCTTTAACCAGTTTATTCGCGGCGGCATTGCGTTTGCCACCCCACCGGGGATCCCGCTCTCGCCGAAGGCCGAAACGGGCAAACACTTCCTGCTGCTGGAAAGCGAGCCGAAAGAGTGGCGCCAGTGGGGAACCGCCCTGCCACGCTAACCCTCAAGCCCGGAGCGGTGCGCCGCCCGGGCAATTCCGTGTTAAACTGCGCCCCTTAATTTTTCCAGGGGCGTTTTTCATGGCTCAATCTACTGCCGTTTATCTTCCGCAACCTTTCCTCGACGCTATTCGCGATGCGCTTCCCGCAGACCAGACGCTGGAAAGCTTTATCGAATACTGCCAGCTGCCGCTGCGCCGCAGCCTGCGCGTAAATACGCTGAAGATCTCCGTGGCCGAGTTTCTCACGCTCGTCGCCCCTTATCACTGGCGCCTGACGCCGGTGCCGTGGTGTGCAGAAGGTTTCTGGATTGAGCGAGATGATGAAGAAACCCTGCCGCTGGGCAGTACGGCCGAACACCTGAGCGGCCTGTTCTACATTCAGGAAGCCAGCTCGATGCTGCCCGTCGCCGCCCTGTTTGCCGACGGCAATGAACCGCAGCGCGTGATGGACGTCGCCGCCGCCCCAGGCTCAAAAACGACCCAGATAGCCGCTCGTATGGGTAATACTGGCGCAATTCTGGCGAACGAATACTCTGCCAGCCGGGTGAAAGTCCTGCACGCAAACATCAGCCGTTGCGGTATCAGCAACGTGGCACTTACCCATTTTGACGGCCGCGTATTTGGTGCCGCCCTGCCGGAATCCTTCGACGCCATTCTGCTGGATGCTCCCTGCTCGGGCGAAGGCGTGGTGCGTAAAGATCCGGACGCCCTGCGCAACTGGTCACCTGAAAGCACGGCTGAGATAGCCAATACCCAACGTGAACTGATCGAAAGCGCTTTTCACGCTCTGCGCCCAGGCGGCACCCTGGTCTACTCAACCTGCACGCTTAATCGCCAGGAAAATCAGGAAATCTGCCAGTGGCTGCTGGATACCTGGCCGGACGCGGTAGAAATTGCGCCTCTCGACGAGCTTTTCCCTGAAGCAGCTCGCGCGCTGACGCCGGAAGGCTTCCTGCACGTCTTCCCGCAGATTTACGACTGTGAAGGCTTTTTCGTCGCACGTTTACGCAAAACGGCCTCCATCGAGCCGCTTCCGGCTCCCGGCTATAAAGTGGGAAAATTCCCCTTCGTGCCTATGAAGGGAAAATCGGCGGCAGAAGTCACCGCCGCCGCGGAAAAATCGGGTCTTACCTGGGGCGATGAACTCCGTCTGTGGCTGCGTGATAAAGAAATCTGGCTGTTCCCGACCGAAATAGAACCCCTTATCGGCAAAGTTCGTTTCTCCCGTATTGGCCTGAAGCTTGCCGAACAGCACAACAAAGGCTTCCGCTGGCAGCATGAAGCCGTGGTCGCGTTGGTAAAAAGTGACAACTCGCTTTGTTTCCCGCTGAGCGAAGCAGAGGCCGAAGAGTGGTACCGTGGGCGAGATATCTACCCAGAAGTGACACCGTCACGTGATGAGGTTGTTGTCACTTTCCAGGGGCAACCGCTTGGCCTCGCGCGTAAAGTCGGCTCACGCCTGAAGAACAGCTATCCGAGAGAGCTGGTCCGTGACGGCAAGCTTTTCGCCGCGCCGCAGGCTGGCTGAAGAAATAAGCACGTTTTAAGTTGGCAATTTGTGCTGCCTTGACTACGCTGAAAATGGGGTGACTTACTGGTCATACCACCTGCCGCAGATAACAAGGAGCCAAAGATGACAAAAACCAACGTCCGGATCGGCATCTTCGAAATTGACGATGCCGAATTACACGGTGAACAACAGGGGGATCGAACGTTAAGCATCCCCTGCAAGTCCGACCCTGACCTGTGCATGCAGCTTGATGCCTGGGATGACGAAACCTCGATTCCCGCCGTGCTGGACGGCGAACACTCCGTCCTTTACCTACAACATTACGACCAGCACCGTGATGCCTGGGTGATGCGTCTTGCATAACTCAAGATGAACCCGTCCACGAGACGGGTTACATAGATGACAAACAGCCGAAAAACGTGGTTTTCAGCTGTTTGGAGTAAACCAGAGAACATCATTCATTGTTTTCTTAGACCAAAGTGCATTATTTAAATCAATGATTTTTGCCAGCACGTTCTCCGTCCACGGGACGGATTATTTATTTCCCCCACTCCCTTTTGCTCCCCTACACTTAAACCAAACGAAGCGGTTCTGAGGCGCTAATGTTTGCTTTGGTTTTATTTGTTTGTTACCTGGACGGCGGCTGCGACGATTTGGTGCTTGAGGTGTTTACCAGCGAACGCCAGTGCCTGAGTGCGATGAGTGAACAGCGCATGCGCCACGGTGGATGTTACCCGGTAGAAGATTTTATCGATGGGTTCTGGCAGCCTGCCCGGCAGTACAGCGACTTCTGAGCAGGAGCCAGTGAAGACTAGCGGCTAAGCGGGCGCACCAACATTCTGATCAGTTTACCGTGGTACTCCACATAGTGCTGGAAAACAAAGCCGAAACGTTCCGCCAGCCCAATAGAACGTTGATTATCGTCGTCAATAATGCAGCACACCGGCCCGTCGAAGTTTTCATCCGCCCAGCCTAAAACAGCGCTGAGCGCTTCAGCCGCATACCCTTTACCGTGTACGGCCGGAATCAGCGACCAGCCCGCCTCAGGGTGCACCAGCGCTGGCGTGAGGTTGCGTTTAGCTTCCTGGAAACCGAACGAACCGACAAACCGCCCACTCTGTTTCTCAAACAAAGCCCAGTAGCCATAGCCCAGCGCCTGCCAGTGACCGATGTAGCGCATCAGCCGTCCCCAGCTCATCTCGCCGTCCTGCGGCTTCCCGCCGCCGATAAATTTGACCATTTCCGGATCGGCCCAGCAGGCGACCAGCGCCTCGTAGTCGCTCAGCGTGAAGTGGCGCAGAACGAGGCGTTCCGTTTCAAGGCGTGGTGCTTCAGTAACCATCATGACTCCGCTCAGTTTTACTCTTGTAATCGTTGTGTAAGGCCGGATTTGCAGGCGTAGATAATAGCGCACAGCAGCAGGCTAAACAGCATTGTGGCCAAAAAGACGCCGGCTCCCGTCAGGGTCAGCATTACGCCGCCAATCAGCGGCCCCAGCGCAACGCCCAGCGTGGTCAGCGTAGAAGCCCCAAGATAAGCTCCCCGGTGCTCATCCGGCGCAAGCTGATCCAACAGGATATTCAGGTTAGGCAACAGAATCGCCTCACCGATGCTGAAAATAATCGTGACGCTCACCCACAGCAGCGCATCCGGCGTCCGCACGGACCAGAACAGAAGCTGTGAAATCGCAAAAATAGCGCCACCCAGCAAAATACGGTCAGGCAGGCTAACCTGCGCCAGAAAGCGAACCAGGAACAGCTGGGCTATCAACACCGTACAGGCGTTGGACACCAGAATCAGCGTAATCAGTTTCACCGCGGCTTCCGCGTCCAGGGTCAGCAAATAAAGCGGCACCACGGATTCATAATGAACGAAGACCACGGCGCACAACGTGCTGCACAACAGTGCCGCGACAAACAGTTTATCGCGAGCGATAATCAGCATAACGTCGCGCAATCTCACTGCCGATTTATGTTCGCTTCCATTGGCCACCAGCTTTCCGGCAGGAATAAACAGTAAGGTATAAACCAGCAGCGGCAAATAGCTGATGGCGGTTATCACGAACGTCCCTTTTTGCGACGTCAGCCCAAAAGCAATGCCGACCACCGGCCCGGTAACCGCCGCGACGTTCACCAGATAGTAACGAATCTGCAGCGCCAGGGCGCGGCGACGGCGATCGCCCAGGAGGTCACTCATCAGGGCACGAGTTGGCGGCTCAACCCACGCAAAACAGACGCCAACGATCATCAGGCCAATGATAAACAACGTCATTCCTGTCGCCAGCCCGAGCAGCGCATATCCCACGAACGACAGCGCACAGCCAAGGGAAAGCACGCCCCGGCGGCCTAATTTATCCGACAGCTGTCCGCCATACATCCCCAGCATTACGGCTAAAAGCGCGCTACTGGTCATCGCTATCCCAACCGAGATGGGCGAAAGATGGTAATTACGGGTCATGATCACCGTCATAAACGGCCAGGCCATAAAATAGCTGAAGCGGATGACCAGGGTGAAAAACAGTAGCGCAATCACCGTCGCCGGGAAGGTTTTGACCGTCGGCCAAAAGCCGCGCGCATCGTCCTCCCGGACGGCATCGTTTGTCGTCATAAAGTGTCCTGTTATTTATCGTTATTGTGGAGGCGGGGCCGCTTAATATCACTAAGCGGTTAAATAGTAATAAGTTATTCCGTAATGGCTGGCAACGGAAATGTTGCAGAAATGTTTATTTCCCCAGCTTATAATTTAAACAGCCAGCCGGGCAGCGTAAAGTAGTGGGAAATTGTGATCGCGCGCTCAAAAAGCGGCATTTCATGCTGAGAGAGATCGGCAGTAGCCGGCAGCCTGACGCTGCCGGAAAAAAGACTAAAGTTTGCCGCTCAATCGTTGATGGAAATCCGCGCTGTGGGTATCCAGGCCAACAATCTCAACGCGCGTCTGGTAACGTTGATAACGCGTTTCAATGGCGTCGAGCACGGCAACGGTGGAGGCATCCCAAATTTGCGCATAGGTAAGATCGATAATCACCCGCGGCGGATCGTCGGCATAGTGAAAATGTTCCACGAGGTCATTACTGCTGGCGAAGAACAGCGGCCCGCGCACCCGGTAAGTCACTTCGCTCCCATTCTCAGCAAGCTGCCGTTCGGCGCGCACTACGTGGGCAATGCGGCGAGCAAACAGCATCATCGCGAAGATAGCGCCGCCGAGCACGCCAAGCGCCAGGTTATCGGTATAAACCGTTACGGCGACGGTGGTGAGCATCACCAGCGTTTCCGGAAGCGGCATGCGTCGCAGCGTGGCGGGCGAGATGCTGTGCCAGTTCAACGTTTTCACCGCCACAATCATCATAATCCCGGCCAGCACCACCATTGGGATTTTGGCCATCACCTCGCTCAGCGCGGTCACCAATAGCAATAACACCAGCGCAGCCGCCACCGTCGAAAGCCGCGTACGCCCTCTTCCCAGCTCGACGTTGACGATGGTTTGCCCGATCATTGCGCAGCCGGCAATACCGCCATAAAAACCGGCGAAGATATTTGAAACGCCAAGCCCCCAGCACTCACGGCGCTTACTGGACGGCGTGTCGGTCAGGTCATCCACCAGCTTCGCGGTCAGCAGCGATTCCATCAGCCCAACGAAGGCAATACTCAGCGCACAGGGCCAGATAATTTGCAGCGTCTCAAGGTTCAGCGGCACCATTAGCTCCGTTAATCCAGGCAACCCTGCCTTCATTGGCCCACTGTCGCCGACCGTCGGCAACGTCCAGCCCATGGCAGCACTCAGGCCGGTCACCAGCACGATAGCCACCAGCGGTGAAGGCACTGATTTCAGCACCTTCGGCAGCAGCAGCACCACGCTAAGCGTCACGACAAACAGCCCCCAAACCAACGGCGATTGCCCCCAGACATGAGGCACCTGAGCGAAGAAAATAAGTATGCCCAGGGCGTTAACAAAACCGGTCATAACCGAAAGCGGTATATAACGCATCATGCGCGCCAGCCCGGTCACGCCGAACAGGATTTGGATCCCCCCGGCCAGCACCACCGCAGGCAGGATATAGCCGATGCCGTACTGGTGAACCATCGGCCCAATCACCAAAGCTACCGATCCTGCCGCGGCGGTGACCATCGCCGGGCGGCCGCCCAGGACAGACATGGCCAGGCAGAGCACGATGGAGGCGATCAGGCTGACTTTCGGGTCGACGCCCGCAATCAGCGAAAAGGAGATAACTTCGGGGATCAGCGCCAGCGCGGTTACGACCCCGGCAAGCACTTCGCGCTGAAACAGCCGCGGTGAACGGAGCACGGCGCGCAGGCTATTCTCGTGGGCATGTTGAGCGGCAGGCTCGGTTTGATTTGTCATAGTGGATGCAGGCTTATTGTCATGGATGCCGCGTCTCTCACGGAACGCGGTCAAAGAGGCCGGAATTGTAGCCTTGTCGCCATACTGATGCGAATTTTTGTGACCGACATCACCTGTTACAGGCCAGCCATGGCCTGACCCCGTCGTTTGCGCAACAAATAATTAACAAATTAAGCAAAAAACGCTGGACGGCGAGCTATCAAGGTGTGGTATGGTTTTAGCGCACTGGTCGAGCCAAAGCGTTATGGGAAACGCTTTACGGGCTGACGGGTTCCCGAATAAAAAAAAGACCGAACACGATTCCTGTATTCGGTCCAGGGAAATGGCTCTTGGGAGAGAGCCGTGCGCTAAAAGTTGGCATTAATGCAGGCTAAGTCGCCTTGCCTCTTAAGAATAGATTACCGACGCAGGTTTTCCAGTCCGCAACAAAAGTGGTCAGAAAAAAGCCGCGTTTCAGGTGACTGTTTATGCAAAAACAGCAATATCCCGTTGAGGCTATTGCTGTTTTTTTATGATAAAAATTTGTGTGGTTTTTATTCGCTACACAGCTTTTGCGCACGTTCAATGAAGGGTTCGAGACTCATCTTCTGGCCAGGATGCTGCGGATCGTCGACCTGAATCACGCTAATAGGCTGCCCGCTCGTTTTACCGCTCTTAATCTGCTGTTCGGCAATGGCGTTCAACGGATACTGCATCAGGGTGCTTGGGTTGATGGCAAACAGCGCATTCCCCGCCCTGCAGCTCAGCATCACCTCTTCACGGTTGAATGCCCAATTGTCTTTACCCACCTCAAACCGACTAACGGTGATAATTTGCGGGGCAGCAAGCGCAGAGCCCGCGCAGGCCAGCAGCAGTAAAGTCAAAATGCTCTTTTTCATGAGTCTCTCATATAACCAATTTGTGCCGTCAGAACGGCTCCCAGGTGGCGAATATGCTGACAAGCAGCAGTACCGCTACCGACAAAATCACTTCCAGCCAGGTCAGCTGAATAAAGCGCCGCTGCGCCCCGGCTTGCGCAGCGTCAAAACGAGGTACCAGCATATAGCGGTTTATAAGCGCCAGCGTCACCATCACCAGCACCAGCCCAGCCTTCAGCGCCAGTAATCGTAAATAGCCGCTTTCCAGCGGCAGCGACCAGCCCAGAATCAGCAGGCTGTTAACAACCCCGGTCACCAGCACCACCGCCACGGCAAGGTGCCCGTAGCGTGAAAAGCGCATCATCGCCGTAATTGCCGGGCCGCGCCAGCGCGGCTTGTGCGCCATATGCATACACACCAACAGCGGAAGCAGGCCCCCAACCCACCAGGCCGCGCTCAGCAGGTGAATGGCGTGGTTGATACGCTGGAACGCGCCAAGGGCGCCATCATGCATCGCGGCGTGCCCTACTCCGGCCAGAACGATCAGCTGTGCGGCGGCAAACAGCAGCAGCAATCCCTGCATCGCGCGTGGCCCAATAAGCACCACCGCCAGCGTCACCACGGCCAGCAACAGCTGCCATATCCAGACGGATCCAAAGCGGGTGGACAGTACAGCCTGCCATACGTCCGGGGAAATCACGTCGCGCCAGCCGTCGCCCATTAGCCCGGCCTGGGCCATAAACAGCAGGCAAGCGCTGACCAGCGACAGCCAAACGGCAGGCCGCCACTGCGCCCTGAGTCGGCGTACAAGAATGGGTTTAAATCGTTGCGGAGCCAGCAGTGAACAGCAGATGGCGCTGCCAAGCAGCACCATCAATGCGGTGAAATGGACAAAACGCAGCGCGATGTAAAACGCCGACAGCATGGCGCTTACTTCACGGAGAAGTGATAGTTACCCTTGGTTTTGTGCCCGTCGACCGACACGACATGCCAGTCAACAGAATAGTCACCCGGCTTTAAGGCCTCTTCTACCGGCACAATCAGCTGTTTATTGTCGGCTTCGGCAACCTTCACTTTCCCGGTCTTCACCGCTGATTTCTGCGGGCCAGTCACGGCCACGCCGCTGAAGCCAGGCTCAACGCCTTCGGAGAAGCTCAGGGTCAGCGCCTGCGGGGACGTGGTCACGGCAGAATCAGCGGCCGGAGACTGTTGCTTCAGGTGGGCGTGAGCGAAAACGGCTGGAGAAACGGCCATAGCAGCGACAAATGCCGCGACGGTTGCGATGCGGGAGGAGATGAACGCCATATTAACTATTCCTTTTTGTTATGTGATAAGGCGGAAAGGATAACCCCGGCCCGTTATCAAGTCGAGACGGGAAAAGCTATTGTTACTTGTCATCCGGGGCGCAAAACAGTAACTTCTGCGCTGACATTGCAGGAGGATATGATGAGCTACAATCTCGCCGATTTACCCCAGGAAGAAATGGATAAAGTTAACGTCGATCTCGCCGCCGCCGGGGTTGCGTTTAAAGAGCGCTATAACATGCCCGTCGTGGCTGAAATGGTAGAGCGTGAACAGCCGGAGCATCTTCGCGGCTGGTTTCGTGAAAGGCTGATTGCCCATCGTCTGGCGTCGGTAAATTTATCCCGCTTGCCGTACGAACCGAAGCAAAAATAAAAGCTTAATATTGCCCTCGCTGCTTATAAAAGTAATTCCTGCTCAGTTCACCACTAGCTTTAGCCCATCCGTCGGAACAAGAGGTTGGCATGACAAGTTCATTGCTTTACGCTAGTGCCTGAAGCCTGTTAACGGAGCCCGAAATGCTGCGCATTATAGATACGGAAACCTGTGGATTGCAGGGTGGCGTGGTGGAAGTGGCGTCGGTCGATATCCTCGACGGCCAGATTGTGAACCCGATGAGCGACCTTGTTCGCCCAGACCGCCCGATTAGCCATCAGGCGATGGCCATCCATAAAATTACCGAAGAGATGGTGGCCGATAAACCCTGGATTGAAGACGTGATCCCCCGCTATCACGGTAGCCGTTATTATGTTGCGCACAACGCCAGCTTTGATAGCCGCATGCTGCCTGAAATGCAGGGAGACTGGATTTGTACCGTGAAGCTGGCGCGTCGCCTTTGGCCGGGCATTAAATACAGCAACATGGGCCTGTATAAGTCGCTGAAGCTGCACGTGGACACGCCCGCCGGGCTGCATCATCACCGAGCGTTGTTCGACTGCTATATCACCGCGGCCCTGTTGTTAAGAATTATGGACGTGTCCGGCTGGACGCCGGAAGAAATGGTCACGATAACCGGCCGTCCGGCGCTGGTGACCACCATGATGTTTGGTAAATACCGCGGTAAGCCTATCGCGGAAATCGCCGAAGACGATCCGGGTTATCTGCGCTGGATGCTCAACAACATCAAGGAGCTAACGCCGGATCTTCGTATGACCTTAAAACATTATCTTGCCGCCAACGCGGCTGACTAGTGTGCCCGCCCTGGCAGCGTCCCCTGCGCCAGGGCTATCAGGAAAGCAAACTCCAGCGCCACGCCTTCGTAAGCTTTAAAGCGCCCCGACTTGCCGCCGTGCCCGGAGTCCATGTCCGTGCAAAGCAGCAATAGCGTATCGCCCCGCTTGTAGTCTCGCAATTTGGCGACCCACTTCGCGGGCTCCCAGTACTGCACCTGTGAATCATGCAGCCCGGTCGTCACCAGCAGATGAGGATAAGCCTGCTCGTGAACCTGGTCGTAAGGGCTGTATTGCTTCATGTAGTGATAATACTCTTCGTCCTGAGGATTGCCCCACTCTTCAAATTCACCGGTTGTGAGCGGGATCGACTCATCAAGCATCGTCGTCACGACGTCGACAAACGGCACCTGAGCCACCACGCCATGGAATAATTCAGGACGCAGATTGATTGCCGCCCCCATCAGCAGGCCGCCTGCGCTCCCGCCCATGCCATAAAGCAATTTCGCATCGCCATAGCCCTGCTTAAGCAGCTCGTCACACACGTCCAGGTAGTCGTTAAAGGTGTTATTTTTTTTCAGGTACTTACCGTCTTCGTACCACTGTTGCCCCAGTTCGCCGCCGCCGCGAACGTGGGCTATCGCAAACACAAAACCTCTGTCCAGCAGGCTCAAACGGCTGCCGCTGAAATCCGCATCCATGCTGCTGCCGTAAGACCCGTAGCCATAGACCAGCAGAGGACTTTTCCCCCGGCGGAAATGCTTGCGGTGGTAAACCAGCGAAACCGGCACCTGCACGCCATCCCTCGCCGTCACCCACAGATGTTCACTGCGGTAGTTGCTGGCCTCAAAACCGGCAACATGGGTTTGTTTGATGACCTTCCGTTCACCGCTGTCCATATCCAGCTCGAAGAGTGTATCCGGCGTAGTCATTGAGGAGTAGCCGTAACGCAAGTGAGAAGTTTCGGGCTCGGGATTGTAGCCAAGCCAGGTGACATAGGCCGGATCGTCAAAAGCAATACCGGTGGACTCGCGCGTATGGCGATTAATCTGGCGCAGGCTGGTTAGCCCCTGCTGTCGCTCTTCAACCACCAGCCAGTCGCGAAACAGCGTGAAGTCCTCGAGCATGACCTGCTCCCGCGCGGCAATCAGCGTTTCCCACTGCTTCTCATCCCGGACGGTGCTGCGATAAAGACCGAAATTTTTGCCGTCTTTGTTAGAGCGAATGTAGAAACCGTGCTGATAGTGATCGACCGTATATTCATGATCTTTCCGGCGAGGCGTAAACACGTGAGGCTCGGCGTCAGCAAGCTCTGCATCCAGCAACAAAACCTCACTCGTCGTCGCGCTGGCAAGATGGATGACAACAAAATGCTGCGAGGTCGTTTTATGCAGGCTGACGTAAAAAGCGTCATCTTTCTCTTCATACACCAGTTGATCGTCGGCAACCGGGTGGCCAGGCGTGTGCCGCCAGACCTGATAAGGCAGCAAGGTTTTGGGGTGTTTTCGCACGTAGTAAAGCGTGACGGAGTCATTTGCCCAGACAAAACTGGTCGAGACGTTTTCAAGCAGCTCAGGATACCAGTTTCCGGTTTTTAAATTGCGCAGGCGCAGACCAAACTGGCGGCGAGACAGGTAATCCTCCGCCAGCGCCATAACGGTATTATCCGGCGTGATAGCAAGCCCGCCCATGGTGTAGAACTCGCTGTGGGCGGCGCGCTGGTTGGCATCCAGCAGAACTTCCCAGCCCTCCCACTCTTCGCGAACCGCAGACTGCCGTTGATAAATCGCGTACTCATTTCCCTTCTCGTAAACCTGACGGTAGCGGAAGCCGTTTTTCACATAGGGCGCAGAAACATCGTGAGGTGGAACACGAGCGATCATCTCTTTGAGCAATTGATCCTGCAGGGCTCGCTGGCTCTCCATGATTTTTTTGCCGTAGTCGTTTTCCAGTTCGAGGTACGCCAGGACTTCGGGATCGGCACGGTCATCATCACGTAGCCAATAGTAGTTATCCAGGCGGGTATCGCCATGAAGCGTCATAGCGTGAGGAATTTTTTTGGCTTTGGGTGGCATCACTTTCAACATTTTCCGTTTAACACCCCGTAAGGGTGGCAAATTCAGCCGAGCTTGCAAGCGGAACCTGAAGGATTAAAAGAAAAAGCCGGGCAGAACCCGGCAGATTGGGAATCAGAGGGATTAAACCGGGAGCGCCTGTTTTTGCTGCTGAAGATCCTGCTCGATGCCTGCCCGGACATCCTGAGGAATGTTTAACGCATCACCCAACGCGCTCAGATAGCTGCGCTCCATAAAGTGATCGATATCGATGGCGGTGCAGCTCAGGTAATAAATCTCCAGCGCCTCTTCCTCGTTTCTAACGCCCTGAGCAAGCAGCTGTGGATCTAAAGGCCTGTCGATGGCCCGCTCGACCAGCGCTTTGCCTTCACCCTCGATGCCCACTTCACGCAGCTGCTGTTCGATAAACTGACGCTCCTTCGCGTCAATATGGCCGTCGCTTTTGGCGGCAAAGACCAAAGCCGTGATCAGCCGTTCAGTTCGAACATCAACCGACGAGTGCGGCTCGCTATAAGCCGCAGTAGCAGGCTGATTCTGGCGAACCCGCTCTTTGTATTTGTTCCATAGCACGCTACCGGCGACGGCCCCGCCGCCAACCAATAAGGCGCTGGTGCCGTATTTAGTTAGCAGTTTGCGCGAGGATTTGCTTGCCAGCAGTAACCCGGCTAATCCGCCCAGCGCCCCCGGCACCAGAAGCTTGCTAAGCCCTTCCGGGCCAGCACCGGCCGCAGGCTGCGAAGAGTGTTGGGAGGAGGTAGATTGCCCCAGTAAAGACTGAAGCTGCTGTAACCAGTTATTCATGACGGGTACCTTTTGTTGGCTTAACTCGTCGAGAGTAGGTCACGGGACGTCAAGAAACGTCGGTCAGCGCTAAAGATGGGAAAAGAATAGCGCCGGCGGCCCGGCGCATGCAGCAAAAATTACGCTGCTTTAGTCCGTTTACGTCCAGGGTGTTCGCTGACGTTATCTTCCGCAGCCGGCGCTTGCTCAGCCTCAGTAGCTTCTGTTTCAGGCTCAGCCGGATTTAACTGTGGCTCCGGTAGCTTGCCGTTTTTCAGCACGCCCGCCAGCAGATCCTTGTTTTCCGCCATCCACATTGCCAGGGTATCGCTTTGTCCTTCCTCAAGCGTAAGCGGGCTTTGCTGCAGCCATTCGCCAAGCACTTCGGCCAGATCCAGCATTTTGTCGTAAGCGTCAGCGTCCTTTTTACTGGCAAAGGCCATTTTTTCTTGTCCCTCTCTCACCACCACGTATTTAATCTCGACCGCCATTTTGCAGCTCCGTTTCACCTGTTTATTTATCCAGTATATCGCCAATCATTTTATCACACAAGCCGTAAAGCCGCTGCCAACGCAAACGTTTTCGTTTATACTGCCGCGGTCTTTTTCTTTGTTAAGGCTAAATCACATGTCAACGTTGGGAACAGCTCTGCGCCCGGCAGCTACGCGAGTTATGCTGCTGGGTTCCGGTGAATTGGGTAAAGAAGTGGCCATTGAATGTCAGCGTCTCGGGGTTGAGGTTATCGCCGTTGACCGCTATGCGAATGCCCCTGCGATGCACGTTGCGCACCGCAGCCATGTCATCAATATGCTGGATGCCGCTGCATTAAAAGCGCTCGTCGCCGCCGAAATGCCCGACTTTATCGTTCCTGAAATTGAAGCCATTGCCACCGATGCCCTGCTGGAACTTGAAGCGCAGGGTCAGCGCGTGGTGCCCTGCGCTCGTGCGACTAAGCTGACCATGAACCGCGAAGGTATTCGCCGCCTGGCCGCAGAAGAGCTTCAGCTGCCAACCTCCTCCTACCGCTTTGCCGATAGCGAAGAGGCTTTCCAGCAGGCCGTCCAGGAGATTGGCCTGCCTTGTATTGTCAAACCGGTGATGAGTTCATCCGGTAAAGGCCAAAGCTTTATTCGCACCGCCGACCAGTTGGCGAAAGCATGGGAGTACGCGCAGCTTGGCGGGCGCGCCGGTAAAGGCCGCGTGATCGTTGAAGGCGTGGTCAATTTTGATTTTGAAATCACCCTGCTGACCATCAGCGCCGTCGACGGCGTGCATTTCTGCGCGCCAATTGGCCATCGACAGGAAGAGGGCGACTACCGCGAGTCATGGCAGCCACAGCAGATGAGCGATATCGCGCTGGCAAGATCGAAAGAGATTGCGGAGAAAGTGGTCACCGCGCTGGGCGGCCACGGTCTGTTTGGCGTTGAGCTGTTCGTTTGCGGTGATGAGGTGATTTTCAGCGAAGTCTCCCCTCGCCCGCACGATACCGGCATGGTGACGCTGATTTCGCAGGATCTCTCTGAGTTTGCCCTGCACGTTCGCGCCTTCCTCGGCCTGCCCGTCGGAGAGATTCGCCAGTATAGTCCGGCTGCGTCGGCGGTGATCCTGCCCGAACTGCATAGCGACAACGTTAAGTTCAGCAACGTGGGCGCTGCGCTGGGCGGGGGTTTACAGGTTCGCCTGTTTGGCAAGCCGGAAATCGCCGGTAAACGCCGTATGGGCGTGGCGCTGGCAACCGGGAACAACGTCGATGAAGCTATCGCCCGCGCCGTGGCATCTGCCGCGCAGGTGAAGGTAGAAGGCTAAAAAAAAATCGCCCCCAGGTGAGAGCGATTTAATCATTGAGCCCCGCTAAACACGGGGCTTTTTTATGGCTTACAGCTTAGCGCCTTCCACGGCTTCGCGGGCAAGCTTAGTGATGCGATCATAGTCGCCAGCTTCAAGCGCGTCTGCCGGCACCAGCCAGGAGCCGCCGATGCACAGCACGCTTTTCAGCGCCAGGTAGTCACGGTAGTTAGCCGGTGAGATACCGCCGGTTGGGCAGAAACGTACCTGAGAGAACGGGCCAGCAATAGCCTGCAGCGCTTTGGTGCCGCCGTTGGCTTCCGCAGGGAAGAATTTAAACTCTTTCAGGCCGTAGTCCATACCCAGCATCAGTTCAGAAACGGTGCTGATACCCGGGATCAGCGGAATGCTGCCTTCGGTAGCGGCTTTCAGCAGCGGCTCGGTCAGGCCCGGGCTGATGGCGAACTGCGCGCCCGCTTCGGTCACTTCTGCCAGCTGCTGTGGGTTCAGCACGGTACCCGCCCCGATAATCGCGTCAGGCACTTCTTTCGCAATCGCGCGAATGGCCTCGATAGCGCAGGCGGTACGCAGCGTAACTTCCAGCACGCGAACGCCACCTGCAACCAACGCTTTTGCCATCGGCACGGCATGTTCCAGCTTGTTAATGACGATAACCGGCACGACCGGGCCAGTTTTCAGGATCTGTTCTGCTGTTGTTTTCCAATTTTTCATCTGAGCGCCTCTTAGCCAGTTTTAATCTGTTTTCCGTGGGGCATTGCCGCCACGGGCTTAAAATTTAATGCAGGTTGCGCCTTGTTCAGCGCCCGAAAGCTGTTCGCGCAGGGCGCCAAATAGCTCACGTCCGGTCCCTACACGCTCGGCGCTGAGATCCGGGTGATAAGCGGTGCGCGCCGCAAGTACGGCGTCATCCACCAGCAGCGTCAGCTCGCCGGTTTGGCCGTTAACGCGAATAATGTCACCGTCCTGCACCTTCGCCAGCAGCCCGCCATCGTACGCTTCCGGGGTGACGTGGATTGCAGAAGGAACCTTACCTGAGGCGCCGGACAGTCTTCCGTCCGTCACCAGAGCAATTTTGAAACAGCGGTCCAATAATACTCCAAGCGGCGGCATAAGTTTATGCAATTCTGGCATGCCGTTCGCTTTTGGCCCCTGATGGCGCACCACAACTACGCAGTCACGGTCCAGCTTGCCGGCTTCAAACGCCGGTAAGACGTCGTGCTGGCTTTCAAAAATAACCGCAGGCGCCTCGATCACCTGGTTTTCTACCGGCACCGCTGAGGTTTTCATCACCGCACGGCCCAGGTTCCCGCTCAGCACCTTGGTCCCGCCGTGACGGGAGAATGGTTTTTCCATGGTGGCGATAACGTCGGCGTCCAGCGGCTCACTGGCACCTTCACGCCAGGCAAGCTGGCCGTTGTCGAGCCACGGCTCCATGGTGTAATGGTGCAGGCCAAAACCGGCCACGGTATTAACGTCTTCGTGCAGCAGGCCGCCTTTCAGCAACTCGCGCATCAGCACCGGTACGCCGCCCGCCGCCTGGAAGTGGTTAATGTCCGCCGGGCCGTTCGGGTATAAGCGCGCCAACAGCGGCACAATTTCGGAGATGTCGGAGAAGTCATCCCAGTTGATGACGATCCCCGCAGCTCGAGCCATCGCCACGAGGTGCATGGTGTGGTTCGTCGAGCCGCCGGTAGCCAGCAGCGCAACAATGCCGTTCACCACCACCTTCTCATCGATCATCTTCCCAAGAGGCATCCATTCGTTGCCGTTGCCGGTCAGGCGAGTCACCTGGCGGGCGGCAGCATCCGTCAGCGCGTGGCGCAGTTCGGCATCAGGCTGAACAAAGGAAGAACCCGGCAGCTGCATGCCCATGAACTCAACCACCATCTGGTTGGTATTCGCCGTGCCGTAGAAGGTACAGGTTCCCGGCGCATGGTAAGAAGCGGCTTCCGCCTCCAGCAGCGCCAGCCTGTCCACTTTGCCTTCGGCATAAAGCTGGCGAATGCGGACCTTTTCTTTATTCGGCAGGCCGCTGGCCATCGGGCCTGATGGCACGAAAAGCGCAGGTAAATGACCAAACGACAGCGCGGCCATGGTCAGCCCCGGAACAATTTTGTCGCATACGCCGAGGTAAAGTGCACCGTCAAACATGTTATGGGAAAGGCCAACGGCGGTAGACATGGCAATCACTTCGCGGCTCAGCAAGGAAAGCTCCATACCATCCTGCCCTTGAGTGACCCCGTCGCACATCGCCGGTACGCCGCCCGCAACCTGCCCCACGGCGCCCACGGAGTGCAGCGCTTTGCGGATTTGCTCAGGATAATGCTCATACGGCTGATGCGCGGACAGCATGTCGTTGTAGGAGGTAACGATCGCAATATTGTTACGCAACATGCTTTTCAGCGCCGCCTTATCGTCCGGCTGGCAGGCAGCGAAACCATGCGCCAGGTTACCGCAGGCAAGTTCCGAGCGGTGAACCGTGTTGCTCCTGGCTTTCTCAATGCGTGCCAGATAGGCTTCGCGCGTTGGGCGGGAGCGTTCGATAATACGCGATGTTACCCGTAACAAATTTGGATGCATAGAAATTCCTCAGAAAGTGGCTGTTCCCCCGCGCTACTATCATCATGTTCCGGGCAGCTGAAAATAGCCTTGTAGCCCATCAATCTTGACTGTCGGGAGCAAAATCGCTTCAGCTAGTGTAAATAAAAAAGCCCCGCGGGTGAATCCACGCGGGGCTATTATTCATAAAAAACTATGCCACTTCTGTGTTAGATCATGTTACCGGTAAAATGAGATGTGTTTGTTATCACCTTTTTACCGGCAACGCGCTCCAGATGTTACTCAAATTCGTTCCAGGAGTGCCCGTCACGGGTAATCATCGCCACGGAAGCCACCGGCCCCCAGGTTCCTGCCTGATAAGGTTTCGGGGCGTCGTTATCCGCAGCCCAGGCTTCGGTGATGGAGTCGACCCATTTCCACGCCTCTTCCACTTCATCGCGGCGAACGAACAGCGCCTGAATGCCCCGCATGGTTTCCAGCAGCAGGCGTTCATAGGCATCCGCCAGATGAGATTCGTTGAAGGTCTCGGAATAGCTCAGATCAAGTTTGGTCGTCTGCAGGTTATGCTTATGCTCCAGGCCCGGAACTTTGTTCAGGATCTGGATATCCACGCCTTCGTCCGGCTGCAGACGAATGGTCAGCTTGTTCTGCGGCAATTCCTGCCAGGAGTCTTTAAACAGATTCAGCGCAGGGTTTTTGAAATAAACCACGACTTCAGAGCATTTGGTTGGCAGACGTTTCCCGGTACGCAGGTAGAACGGCACGCCGGCCCAGCGCCAGTTATCGATATCCACGCGGATAGCCACGAAGGTTTCCGTTGCGCTGGCTTTGTTAGCGCCCTCTTCTTCGAGGTAGCCTGGCACTTTTTTGCCCTGCGCGAAGCCCGCGGTGTACTGACCACGCACGGTTTTGTCACGCACGTTGGTGCGGTCAATGCGGCGCAGCGACTGCAGAACCTTCACCTTCTCATCGCGGATGTGGTCCGCGGTCAGGTCAGACGGTGGAGACATGGCAATCATGCACAGGATCTGCAACAGGTGGTTCTGGATCATGTCGCGCATCTGCCCGGCCTGATCGAAGTAACCCCAACGCCCTTCAATCCCCACTTCCTCGGCCACGGTGATTTCTACGTGATCGATGGTGCGGTTATCCCAGTTGTTGGCAAACAGGGAGTTGGCAAAACGCAGCGCCAGCAGGTTAAGAACGGTTTCTTTACCCAGATAGTGGTCGATGCGGTAAACCTGGCACTCTTCGAAGAACTCGCCGACCTGGTCATTGATTTCCTGAGAAGTTTCGAGGGAGGTCCCCAGCGGTTTTTCCATCACCACGCGAGCAGGTTTTGCATTCAGCTTCGCCTTGCCTAACCCTTTGCAGATAGCGCCGAAGGTGCTTGGCGGCATCGCGAAGTAGTTGATGGTGACGCGGTTCTGCTGGTCCAGCATTTTGCCCAGCTTGGTGAAAGCAGAGGTATCGTTAACGTCCAGGTTACAGAAATCCAGACGACCGCTCAGTTTTTCCCACAGGCTCTCGTCAATCTTCTCTTTCATGAAGGTTTCGAGGGCTTCGCGCACCACTTTGGTGTATGCCTCTTTATCCCAGTCTGCACGGCCAACACCAAGAATGCGGGTTTCCGGGTGGATTTGACCTGCTTTTTCCAGCTGATACAGGGATGGCAACAGTTTTCGGCGCGCCAGGTCGCCTTTTGCACCGAAAATGACCAGATCGCACGCCTGGGCCGTTTGCGTTACCGCCATGTTTGTCTCCTCGTTTCGGATATCCCGGCTTTTACCGGCCCTCGGGGGCGCGGATAGCATTAAGCCAGGCAAGTCTTGTAATTTTATTACGCTGCAATGTACTGCTTTTGCTGAATTGAGGACAACCGTTAACCCCGGTTTGACCGCCTCAATTGCTAACTTTTCCCACAATGCCGCACTAAAGCGTCATTCAATGGCGTTTTTTTACACAATGTAACCGTTGCCAAAGTTAGACACCGATCATGTAATGAAAAAAAACAACAACATTACCCGAGCAACTCGCCCTTTCACATTTTAGCCAGAGTATATTCTTGCTAAATCGGCCCACGATTTCTTCTTTTACTGAAATCGCTAAAACCCATGAGTGCCCGCCTTTATGAATATGCTGGAAAAAATCCAGTCACAGCTGGAACACCTTAGCAAATCGGAACGCAAAGTCGCAGAAGTGATTCTCGCCACACCTCAGGATGCCATTCACTCAAGCATCGCCACGCTCGCCCGCAGTGCAGACGTCAGTGAACCCACAGTAAACCGCTTCTGCCGCCGCCTGGAAACCAAAGGCTTCCCGGATTTTAAACTGCATTTAGCCCAGAGTCTGGCGAATGGCACGCCGTATGTAAACCGGAATGTTGATGAAGATGATAGCGTCGAGTCCTACACCGGTAAGATATTTGAGTCCGCGATGGCAGGACTTGACAGGGTTCGCCAGTCGCTGGATATGTCAGCCGTTAATCGCGCCGTCGATCTGCTGACCCAGGCAAAGAAAATCGCCTTCTTTGGGCTTGGATCTTCTGCCGCCGTCGCCCACGACGCCACCAATAAATTCTTCCGCTTCAACGTACCGGTAATTTACTCAGATGACGTTGTTATGCAACGTATGAGCTGTATGAATTGTACTGAACAGGACGTTGTGGTGCTGATATCCCACACCGGGCGGACTAAAAACCTGGTCGAACTCGCCCAGCTAGCCCGTGAAAACGATGCCATTGTGCTCGCCATCACCTCTGAGGGGAGCCCCCTTGCCCGCGAGGCCACGCTTTCGCTGCTGCTTGATGTGCCTGAAGACACCGATATCTATATGCCAATGGTGTCTCGTCTCGCGCAGTTAACCGTTATTGACGTGCTGGCAACGGGCTTTACTTTGCGCAGAGGGGCAAAATTCAGGGATAACTTGAAGCGAGTCAAGGAAGCGCTCAAAGAATCGCGCTTTGATAAACAACGCCATCTCTCAGGCGATGAACATTAATTTTTGATAACAAAGTTGTAACTTATTAGGCTGTTCGGTTACGTTGTCATGGGGGCTCACAGCACACCCTGACCTACCGAGTTTTGTTCACGCAACACCAAGTTGTTTCAGTCAACGGAGTAATACATGTCCAGACGGCTACGTAGAACCAAAATCGTTACCACTTTAGGCCCGGCAACCGACCGCGATAATAATTTAGAAAAGATTATTGCCGCCGGCGCTAACGTGGTGCGCATGAACTTCTCCCACGGTTCACCCGAAGATCACCTGCTGCGTGCGGATAAAGTGCGTGAGATTGCCGCAAAACTGGGGCGCCACGTGGCGATTCTCGGTGATTTGCAGGGGCCAAAAATTCGCGTATCTACCTTCAAAGAAGGCAAAGTTTTCCTTAACCTGGGCGACAAATTCCTGCTGGATGCCAACCTGGGTAAAGGTGAAGGCGACAAAGAGAAAGTCGGTATCGACTATAAAGGCCTGCCGGCCGACGTCGTGCCTGGCGATATTCTGCTGCTTGATGATGGCCGCGTTCAGCTCAAAGTGTTGGAAGTTCATGGCCTGAAAGTGTTTACCGAAGTGACCGTAGGCGGCCCACTGTCCAACAACAAAGGGATCAACAAGCTGGGCGGCGGCCTGTCGGCCGAAGCGCTGACGGATAAAGACAAAGCGGACATCGTGACCGCCGCCAAAATCGGCGTTGATTACCTTGCTGTCTCCTTCCCTCGCTGCGGCGAAGACCTGAACTACGCTCGCCGCCTGGCGCGTGACGCGGGCTGTGATGCAAAAATTGTTGCTAAAGTAGAACGCGCGGAAGCCGTTTGCGATGAAGCAGCAATGGACGACATTATTCTCGCCTCTGACGTGGTCATGGTTGCACGTGGTGACCTGGGCGTAGAGATCGGTGACCCGGAGCTGGTCGGTATCCAGAAGACCCTGATTCGCCGCGCCCGTAAGCTGAACCGCGCCGTGATCACTGCGACCCAGATGATGGAGTCGATGATAACCAACCCAATGCCAACCCGTGCAGAAGTCATGGACGTGGCAAACGCCGTACTTGACGGTACCGATGCGGTGATGCTGTCGGCGGAAACCGCCGCTGGCCAGTACCCGGCTGAAACGGTCGCGGCTATGGCGCGCGTTTGCCTGGGTGCGGAAAAAATCCCAAGCATCAACGTGTCTAAACACCGCCTGGACGTGCAGTTCGATAACGTGGAAGAAGCCATTGCGATGTCCGCGATGTATGCCGCTAACCACCTGAAAGGGGTTACCGCTATCATCTCGATGACGGAGTCCGGGCGTACCGCGCTGATGACGTCTCGTATCAGCTCCGGCCTGCCTATCTTTGCGCTGTCCCGTCACGAACGTACGCTGAACCTGACCTCGCTGTACCGCGGCGTAACGCCGGTCTACTTTGATAGCGTGAACGAAGGCGTTGTCGCCGCAAGCGATGCGGTAAACCTGCTGCGCGATAAGGGCTATCTGATCTCCGGCGACCTGGTCATCGTGACCCAGGGCGACGTGATGAGCACCATCGGCACCACCAACACTACCCGCATCCTCTGCGTTGAATAATCTACGCACACCCTAACCGGGTAAACCCGACAAAGCCGCGACATCCCGTTGCGGCTTTTTAATTTCCCGCACCGACGCCTGCCGGTATATCCACACTGAGTTCATCGTTTTAAATTTATAGCCCATTTAAATGATACGTTATAACATAACAATTTACATGGCGTAATCAGACCTTATATATCGCCAATTTCTGAACAGGCACGTTCATTTTGAGTCCCCACAGACATGATGAAAATCAAACGCAACCTCTTATATGCTGGCGTGTTTCTGGCGCTTATTTCTCAACCGCTTTTTGCCGCAGACTGCAACACGACATCCTGTGAGGAAAACATCACGGTAGTAAGCCAGGCCCCTGCGGAGCGGCCACCCGCCAGCGGCACGGCCTCACGCCTGGGCCTGACTGATAAAGAAACGCCGCGGTATGTGGAAACCTTTGCACAAAAACAGATCGTCGCGCAGGGTGACCGCACGCTTGCCGAAACGGTCAGTCATGCTACCGGGATGTCCGGCGTGGCCTCCCCTACGCTTTCCAACAGCTTTTCTCTGCGTGGTTTTATGCCCGTAAGCTGGCTGCTGGACGGGCTGGAAATGCCCGGCAGTACGCTGCAACTTGGCAATCCAGCCCACTACCAGCAGGTGGATATTTTGCACGGCCCAGGCTCCGCGCTGAATGGCCTGACCGCCACCGCCGGTAGCGTCAACCTTGTGTCACATCAACCCAGCTTTGTTGACTCCCCCGCCATGCTCCGCTACCAGGCGGGTAGTTACAGTACCCAGTCCTTGCAGGGCGGAGCGGGGGGGACGCTGATTGAAGACAAGGTAGCCTGGCGGCTAGATGCTTCGGGTAGCGAAGGGCACAGCCAGGTACAGCATGAACGCAACCGGCAGTCCAGAGTCAGCGGCTCGCTGCTGTTCCGCCTGACTGACGAAACCACTCTGACGCTTTACGGCGACAGAATGAACAATAGCAGCGACAACCCTTACTTCGGAACGCCGCTGATTGAAGGCAAGGTGCAGGCACAGCTGCGCGGTATTAACTATAACAATCTGACCGATGCCAGAATTGCCAGCCATGCCACTGCATTGCAGGCTGTGCTCGACACGACTCTCGCCCCAGGCATAACCTTTAATAACCACACCTGGTATTACAATGGCTATCGCTTCTGGCATAACGTTGAGCGCTATCGCTACAATGCAGCCTCTCCGGACGCCGTCAATCGTGACTCCTGGGGTGACTTAAGCCATAAAAATACGCTGCTGGCCAACCGCTCAAGCGTCTCAATAGACCACACTTTACTGGGCCTTGATAACCGAATGGTTGGCGGAATTGAGCTGCAAACCAGCCGTTTCGACTATCAAAAAAACGGATTCCCCGGCTCGCAGGATGTTCCTTTACTCAACCCGCCACGTGACCCATTTAGCGCCGAAACAAGTATTACCCGCGCCCCATGGAGCAGGGTCACCCAGCGCCAGTATGCGGTCTTTATAGAAGACAGCCTGCAACTGACCGACAGCCTCAGCCTGCTCAACCAGCTGCGGTTTACGCGACTGGATATGGACTGGCATTACTTCGCTCCGGCTCGCAGCGAAAGTCAAAATCGCAGCTTCATTAACGCCGGTGTCGGCCTGAACTGGGATATCAGCGACGGCACAACGCTCTATGCCAGCTACGCCAACGGCAAGGAAGCTGGCGGCGACATTTTCTTCCTCAGTGCAGATCAAACTCACCTGCCGCTCACCCAGTCACAACAATGGGAAACCGGCATTAAGAGTCTGTTCTGGGATAGTAAAGCATCCGTTAATCTTGCCCTCTACCAGCTGCGCAAAAATAATCTCTTTACCCCTTCTGCCACCACGCCGGGCGAACTCCTCGCTATAGGGCAACAAACTTCACGGGGTATTGAGCTGTCAGCCACGGCCCGGCCAACCGATCGCTGGGAGGTGACGGGCAACGTGGCATGGACTCATGCAAGGTTCGATAGCTTTAGTGCAGGCTCCCCACCTGAAAATCTGGACGGCAACCAGCCCGCTTACGTCCCTACCTGGACCAGCAATCTGGCGCTGATCTGGCATCCCCTCGCTCCGCTCAGCTTGAGGAGTGATTTACGCTACGTCGGCAGCAGCTACAACGACAGCCGCAATGCTAAAAAGATGGACGACTACATCACGCTGGATCTGGCGGCAGAATATCAGCTGACGCCCAAAGTTAGCCTGGGAACGCGGGTTCGCAACCTGACCGATACCTTCTACTCCTATCAGCGCACTTACGACGGCCAGGCCCTGATCGCCCCTTCACGCACCTGGGAAGGCTGGATAACGGTATGGTTCTAATGCTGAAGGCTTTTATGTTTGCGGCAGCGGGCCTTCTCTTTTCATCTGGTTCTTCGGCCGTCACGGTGACCAATTGCGGTGTGCCGCAAACAATGACCTCGGTACCCACGCGCATCGTCGTTTATGGCAACCCTGCTCTGGAAAACCTTCTGGCACTGGGCATACGCCAGGAAATTGTTGCCGTCGTGGGCTATGACCCGTCCAGAGATCCTATGGGCTTTTCTGCGCGTAATGCCCTCTCATTGCCCGTCGTTGCCCGAACCGGGCTTATCTCCGCCGAGGCGCTGCTGCTGCTGCGCCCCGAAATGATCTACTCCTCAAGCTGGTACTGGTTCTGGTCGCCGGAAGGGGCAAGCCGGGATCAAATCACAGCCTGGGGAATATCAAGCTGGCTCTCTCCCGGCGCCTGCAGCGGCCAGCAGAGCGCTCCGAAGGAAAGAATCAGCTTCGCCGTTCTGTTTCGGGAAATACAAGATCTGGCCAAAATTATGCATCTTGAGGATCGGGGACTGGCGCTGGTTAGCCGGGAAGAAGAACACCTTGCAGCCCTGCGCCAACACGCTGGCGAATTGGCTCCGGCTCGCCTGCTCTGGTGGTATTCCGGCACCGACTCGCCGTACGTTGCAGGCTGCTGTGGCGTGCCGGACATGCTGAGCAAAGAAAGCGGCAACCGCAATATTTTCTCGGACATCTCTGCGCTATGGCCAAACGTCGCCTGGGAAGAAATAGCCCGTCGGGACCCGGATATTCTGGTGCTGGCCGATTTGCCCCGCGGCAGCACCGGCGACAGCGCTAAAGATAAAATAGCCTTCCTCGAACACTTTCCCCTGACCTCGGGCCTTCGCGCCGTGAAAGAAAAAAAATTTATCATCCTGCCCGGCTATGACATGGATCCCTCCATCCGCTCAGTGGACGCACTGGACAGGCTTATCACCTCACTTTCTACCAGGAAAAATCATGACTGACGCCACATGGAATACTCTCGTCACCCTCTGGGACCAGCAGCAAAGCGCTTATATTGCCAGCAGGGAAGCTCGCTTCGACGCCCTGATGGACACGCTGGCCTTACAGTTCAAGGGGGAATTCTCGCTGATCGAGCTTGGCTGTGGGCCAGGCTCCCTTACAAAACGCCTTCTTGAAAGGTTTCCTGCAGCACACGTTACCGCCATGGATGTTGATCCCGTGATGTTGGCCATCGCCCGCGAAACGCTTACCGGTTATGGCGATCGAGTGCGTATTCTTTCTGCCGACCTGGCTACCCCAGCCTGGCAGGAAAAAATAATCGGTCCTCGCCCGGATGCCATCGTCTCGAGTACGGCGCTGCACTGGCTGATGCCGGACAGACAGCACATCCTGCACGGTGAGATCCTGAAATTGCTTGCCGATAACGGCATATTTCTCAACGCCGACCACCAGCGCTTTAACCCGGCAGACGGCAATAAAAAAGCCATCAGCGAGCGTCATGATGCCCGGACTCAACAACAGGCATGGGATAAAGGCGTGGTTGACTGGGACAGCTGGTTCACCCTTGCTAAAGAAATACCGGAAATTGCCGACCTGATCCCTGCCCGTGAAGCCGTATTCGCAGGCCGCCCGGTACCTCCCTCAACGACGCTGGCCTTTCAGCTGGCAAGCCTCAGCCAGGCCGGTTTCAGCGAAACCGGTACGCTGTGGCAGCTCATGGACGATTACCTGATTGCCGGTTGGAAATAAGCACGTGCTGCCATTGCGCCTGCTGCTGTGCGGGGTAGTAACTCTGCTTGGGCTGATTTACAGCCTGCGCTTTGGGGCCGTGACGCTGTCCCTGAGCGAAGTCATTCAGCTTCTGCATCCTGCTCCCGTTGAAGAACCCCGCCTGGCGCTATACCAGAAGATAGTCTGGTCACTACGCTTGCCCAGAGCGCTGCTGGCGATGGTCTGCGGCGGCGGCCTGGCGCTGGCAGGCGCCGTGCTTCAGACCCTAACCCGAAATCCGCTGGCCGACCCGTGGCTGCTGGGTATTTCTTCCGGGGCGGGCCTGGGGGCTGTCACCATTATCGCCCTTGGCGTTCAGCCGCTGCTAACGGCCATGCCCGGCGGGGCTTTTATCGGGGCTCTGGCAGCTTTTGGGCTGGTTTTGCTGCTCGCCGGACGCACCATTATGCAGCCGGCCCGGTTTATGCTCGCCGGCGTGGCGATTGGGCAATTGCTCAGCGCAATAACCTCATTAATCGTCTTCTGGCAAACCGATGCGACAACCTCGCGTGGCTTTACCTTCTGGCTACTGGGTGCGTTTGGACAAGCAACATGGCCACAGGTGGCTATCTGTGCCGCCGCGCTATTCTTTGCGGGGACGCTTTGCCTGGCGATGTCCCCAACGTTGAATGTTATGGCGCTGGGCAATTTTGCCGCTAAGGGCCTGGGCGTTAACGTTTTCGCCCTGCAAATATCACTCTACCTGGCCATCACGCTGCTCACCGCTACCCTGGTGTCGTTTTGCGGCGCAATTGGCTTTGTCGGACTGACCGTCCCCCACCTGGCAAAAATGATAATCGGCAATCGTCACCAATGGACTTTGCCCGCCAGCATTCTCTGCGGTGCAATGCTGACGCTAGTGTCCGATACGCTGGCTCGTACGCTATTTGCCCCCAGAGAACTTCCTCCCGGCGTCATCACGGCGCTTATCGGCGTGCCGGTATTTCTTTTAACTCTTCGCCGTCGCCCCCGGCCTTAACTCCCCGCGCAGAAAGGCTCCGGCCTGACTGCGCTTTCCCCTGGGCACTTACGCTGCCGCCCTGATAGTTGTCACGAAATTGTTAACTCTTGAAGAGGATTTAGTGAGTATTCTCTTTATAAAGTACAGGCATATGTTCATGCAGAGCCCGGTCAATTTTAGCCGGCTTTACGTTCACTCACCCTCACAGGGACATTGACGATGCTGGTAATTATCCTTGCTTATCTGGGCGGCCTGTTAACCATTGCCAGCCCTTGCATCCTGCCGGTGCTGCCATTTGTATTTGCCCGCTCCGACCAGCCTTTTGCCCGTACCGGGCTGCCGCTGCTGGCCGGTATGGCATTAACTTTTACGCTGTTTGCTACCCTTGCGGCCGTGGGCGGCGGCTGGGTGGTAGCGGCTAATCAGTATGGCCGCGGCGTGGCGTTAGTACTGATGGCGCTGTTTGGCATTACGCTGCTGTTTCCTCGCCTGGCCGAGCGCGTGATGCACCCTCTGGTTACCGCCGGTAATTCTCTGTCTAACCGGGTGGCTCCGGGCCAGCCTGCGGGACCAGGTGGTTCGTTTTTAGTCGGTATCGCTACCGGGCTGCTTTGGGCACCCTGTGCAGGCCCGATTTTAGGGCTGGTGCTCACCGGTGCCGCCTTGCAGGGAGCAAATGTCGGCTCCACGCTGCTGCTGTTAGCCTATGCCGCTGGCGCAGCCACCTCGCTCGCACTTGCGTTGCTGATTGGCGGGAAGGTCTTTAGCGCGATGAAAAGCTCTCTTGGCGTGGGGGAATGGATCCGCCGTATCCTGGGGGCCGGCATGCTGCTTGGCGTGGTCGCGATTACCTTTGGCTTAGATACCGGCGTGCTGGCTCGCCTGTCTACGGCCTCCACCGGCGGGATTGAACAGGCTCTGGTTAAGCGTCTTTCCCCGGACAGTACGACAGCGAACGCCCCCTCGCCGGCCTCCGTGGTGAAAACGTCTGACGATGACGCGATCCCCACGCTGACCGATGCAGGCGCAATGCCTTCGCTTAACGGCGCAACGCAGTGGCTAAACTCGCCGCCTCTCACCGCAGAATCGCTGAAAGGCAAAGTCGTGCTGGTCGATTTCTGGACATACTCCTGCATTAACTGCCTGCGCTCGTTGCCTTATGTGAAAGCCTGGGCCGAGAAATATCGCGACCAGGGTTTGGTTGTCATTGGCGTTCACGCGCCAGAGTTTGCCTTTGAGCGCGATCCGGGCAACGTCGCCAAAGAAGCGAAAAAACTGGGCGTGACCTACCCCATCGCTATTGATAACGATTACAGCATCTGGCGGGCCTTCAATAACCAGTACTGGCCGGCGCACTACTTTATTGATGCCAGCGGGCACATTCGCTATGAGCACTTTGGCGAAGGGGATTATGCACAGTCCGAGCGCGTCATTCAGGAACTGCTGCGCCAGGCCGGAGCCAAAAACGTCACTCGCGGCATAAGCACGGTGTCCGCCAGCGGCGTAGAACAGGCGGCCAGCGGCCAGAATGATATCTCTCCAGAAACCTACCTCGGCTATATGCGGGCACAAAACTTCGCCTCCGGCGAGGTCACCGGCGATAAACCGGCAGACTACAGTAAGCCTACCGCGCTGCCGCTTGATAGCTGGGGGCTCGAGGGGAACTGGACCGTTGGCGGGGAGAACATCACGCTTAATCGCGCCAATGGCCGTATTTTCTATCAATTCCATGCCCGCGATTTACACCTGGTCCTCGGCCCGGGGGCTGAAGGTAAACCGGTTCGTTTTAAGGTCACTGTCGACGGTCAGGCACCGGGCAGTGTTCACGGCTCAGACGTCGCGCCAGACGGCAGCGGTACGGTGACAGAACAGCGCCTGTATCAGCTTATTCGTCAGTCAAGCGGCGGCGGCGAGCACACCTTCAGCATTGAATTTGAAGATGCCGGCGTCAACGCCTATGCCTTTACGTTCGGTTAACCAGGAGATTTGAAATGAAAACCACTATTGTTTCCTCCGCTAAGCGCCGCATAGCGTTATTCAGCGCGCCTGTTCTGGTTATCGCCGCGCTGGTTTTCCAGAACACCGCATGGTCTGAGGCAGAGCCTGCCGTTGCTATTCCTGCGCCTTTGCAGGATGAGGCACCCACGACGGGCGCACACCTCGAAACCGCCGTCTTTGCCGGCGGCTGTTTCTGGGGCGTTCAGGGCGTTTTTCAGCATGTTAAAGGCGTGACCAGCGCAATATCCGGATATACCGGCGGCAAGGCGCGTACGGCGAATTATGAGACGGTGAGCATGGGGATGACCGGGCACGCCGAGTCCGTACAGGTTGTCTTCGACCCGGCGCAAGTCACCTATGGCCAGCTGCTGCAGGTTTACTTTTCCGTGGCGCATAACCCAACGGAGCTGAATCGCCAGGGGCCGGATTACGGCACGCAATATCGTTCGACCGTTTTCCCGCTCAGCGACGCTCAGGCAAAGGTTGCCAAAGCGTATATTGCGCAGCTTAATGCCAGCCATAAATTTAGTACGCCGCTGGTCACTACTGTGGAAGAACATGCCCGCTTCTACCCGGCGGAGAAATACCACCAAAATTTCCTGAACGACAACCCGAACTACCCTTACATCGTTATCAACGATCTTCCTAAGGTTGAGCAGCTTAAACAACTGTTCCCCGCGCTGTGGAGCAAAGAACCGGTGCTGGTAAAATCCTGAAAAAAACCGCGCCAGCTATGCAGTGGCGCGGTTTTTTGGTTTGAGGAGAGTAAGCTACTTCTTCTTCGGGTACAGTTCATCCCGGCAGTAAGGCTCTGTCTCACCCTCTTGGCGTGTCTTTAAGAGCTTCAGGATCCAGGTGTACTGTTCCGGATGCGGGCCAACCAGCAGCTCCACCTCTTCGTTCATCCTGCGGGCGATGGTATGGTCATCGGCTTCAAGCAGGTCATCCATCGGTGGGCGGATAAAAATATCCAGCCGGTGCGTGTCGCTGTTATAGACCGGGAACAGCGGGACGACTCGCGCACGACACACTTTCATCAGCCGGCCAATTGCCGGCAGCGTCGCCTTATAGGTGGCAAAGAAATCAACGAATTCGCTGTGTTCAGGCCCGTGATCCTGGTCCGGAAGATAGTAGCCCCAATAGCCCTGACGCACCGAACTGATAAACGGTTTGATGCCGTCGTTGCGGGCATGCATACGGCCCCCAAAGCGGCGACGGACGGTATTCCAGACATAATCGAACAGCTGGTTGCCCTGATTGTGGAACATCGCCGCCATTTTCTGACCTTCGGAGGCCATCAGCATCGCCGGAATATCCACCGCCCAGCCGTGCGGCACCAGGAAAATCACGTTCTCCCCTTTCGCACGGAACTCATCCACGATTTCTTTGCCGTGCCAGTCCACACGTGCCATCACTTTCTTTGGATCGCGTAGGCCCAATTCAGCCATCAGCACCATTGCCTGTGGCGCGGTGGCAAACATACGGTCGATGATGGCCTCGCGCTGCTCTTCCGGCATATCAGGGAAGCAGTAAAGCAGGTTGATTTGCGCACGGCGTCTGGCGCTTTTGCCCAAACGGCCCGCTAAACGCCCAAGTTTACCCAGCAAAGGATCACGGAGTCCCGGAGGCAGAAGCGCCAGCCCGGCAAAAGCGCCCACGCCAAGCCATGCTCCCCAGTAGCGCGGGTGCAAAAAGGCTTTTTGAAATTCAGGGATAAACTCACTGTGGTTTTTTTTTGCTTTTTCCATGCGACTCTCAATAGTTCGCCAGCGGCCTGGCGAGACGAATTTATCGTTATTTTAGCGGGGCGACGGGCGACAGACAAAAGAAAAAGCCGGTCACGAGTACCGGCTTTTCATATTGAGGCTAAATCAGTCAATGCGCAGCTGCGGAAGAACCTCTTTCACCTGTGCCAGGTAATCACGGCGATCGGACCCGGTCAGACCTTCAGAACGCGGCAGTTTAGCCGTCAGCGGGTTAACCGCCTGCTGGTTAATCCACACTTCGTAGTGCAGGTGTGGGCCAGTAGAACGCCCGGTATTACCGGAGAGCGCAATGCGATCGCCGCGCTTCACTTTCTGACCGGGTTTCACCAGCAGCTTCTTAAGGTGCATGTAGCGGGTGGTATAGGTCCGGCCGTGGCGGATGGCAACAAAGAAACCTGCCGCACCGCTACGCTTAGCCATCACGACTTCACCGTCACCGACCGACAGCACAGGCGTCCCCTGCGGCATAGCGAAATCAACGCCTTTATGCGGCGCGACGCGGCCGGTAACCGGATTGAGGCGACGAGGATTGAAGTTCGACGAAACGCGGAACTGCTTCACGGTTGGGAAACGCATAAAGCCTTTCGCGAGGCCCGAGCCGCTGCGATCGTAGAATTTACCGTCTTCGGCGCGGATGGCGTAGTAATCTTTGCCGTCGCTGCGCAGGCGTACGCCCACCAGCTGGCTTTGCTCACGCTTGCCGGCCAGCATTTCGCGGGACATCAGCACGGAGAACTCATCGCCTTTTTTCAGCTTCCGGAAGTCCATCTGCCACTGCATCGCTTTGATAACCGAGCTAATTTCAGCGCTGGTTAAGCCCGCATCACGCGCGCTGGAAACAAAACTTGCGCCCACTGTGCCCTTCAGCACGCTGTTAACCCAATCGCCCTGCTGGGTTTCGCTGGTCATTTTGAAACCGTTATCAGCGCGATCGTAGGTGCGCGTTTCGCGGCGCGACATTTCCCAGGTCAGTCGCTGCAAATCACCGTCTGCGTTAAGCGTCCAGGAAAGCTGCTGACCAATTTTCATGTTTCGCAGGTCTTTATCAGCGGAAGCGAGCTGGCTGATATCGCCCATCTCGATACCGTACTGATTAAGAATACTGCTCAGCGTATCGCCGGTGGAGACAACATATTCATGAACGCCAGCTTCACCGGATGTTTTATCATCCAGCTCATCCTGAGGGATGGTGTCATCTTCAGCGTCCGGGGATAGGTCAAGCGGCTCGCTGGCCTCGGGCAGCAGCGAATGAATTTCGCTTTTTTCAAGCTCGATGGTCTTGATTATCGGGCTGGAATGCGGATGGTAAATGGACGGTCGCCATACTGCGACCGCCAGAGTGAGAACCGTAAGCGACCCCAGCATTACGCGATGGGGTCGTGAAAGATTGTCAAATGCCATGGCGACAGAGCGGGCTATCTGTTGCACGTATTCACTTCCTCGTTAATCTCCTTTCAGGCAGCTCGCATACTGATTCGCAAGGCTGGTCATAAACTGCATATAGCTGTTTTTACCCAATGCGACTTCAATTCCCAGAGGATCTAAGGTGCCGGAGCGAACGTTAGTGCCTCTGGCAACGGCGTTAATTACCGCTGGCCTGAATTGTGGCTCAGCAAAAACGCAAACCGCTTTATGCTCAACCAACTGTGTTCTGATTTCATGTAAACGCTGCGCACCAGGCTGTATTTCAGGGTTCACGGTAAAGTGGCCAAGCGGCGTTAAACCGTAGTGTTTTTCAAAGTAGCCATAGGCATCATGAAAAACGAAATACCCTTTTCCTTTCAGCGGTGACAGCACGGAACCAACCTGCTTATCGGCGTCGGCTAAGCCTGACTCGAAATCTTTCAGGTTGGCGTCAAGTTTGGCTCGATTTTCGGGCATAAGTTCCACTAATTTATCGTGGATTGCAACCGCTGACAGCCGCGCTACGTCTGGGGAGAGCCAAATATGCAAGTTGTATTCGCCGTGATGGTGATCTTCGTCACTCTTTGCGCCAGGAGCGTGTTCTTCGCCGTGCTCATGATCGTCATCGTCACCGCCTTTCATCAGCAGCGGTTTCACGCCGGCAAGCGCCGCCAGCTCGAGCTGTTTTTTCTCAGGAAGTTGACGGACAGACTTCTGCATGAAGGCTTCCATTTCCGGCCCAACCCAAACAACTAAGTCCGCGCCCTGTAAGCGTTTTACATCGGACGGACGCAGCGCGTAATCGTGTTCAGAGGCGCCATCAGGCAGCAATACTTCTGTGCCAGTCACCCCGTCGGCAATCGCGGAGGCGATAAAGCCCAGAGGTTTGATGGAAGCCACGACGGCGGCCTGGGCGCCGGTAGCGGCAGAACCACAAAGGGCGGCGGAAAATGCAGCGAAAAGAAGTGTCTTTTTATGTAACATAATGCAACTTATCATCGTGATAATCAGAATAATTGTGATATTATAACATCCGCTAACTTATGCAACCCCTGAAATTGTCATGACAAATTTGGTTGAACTAGAAAATATCTCGGTCTCTTTCGGCCAGCGTCGCGTGCTGTCCGATATCTCACTGGCGCTAAAGCCAGGCCGTATTCTTACGCTGTTGGGGCCAAACGGCGCCGGTAAATCGACGCTGGTACGCGTGGTGCTCGGCCTGGTCACGCCGGACAACGGCATCATCAAGCGCGACCAGCATCTGCGCATCGGCTATGTGCCGCAAAAATTACACCTGGATGCCACGCTGCCGCTGACGGTGAGCCGTTTTCTGCGCCTGCGTCCCGGCGTAAAAAAAGCAGACATACTCCCGGCGCTTAAACGTGTGCAGGCTGCCCATTTGGTGGATGCGCCGATGCAGAAGCTTTCCGGCGGTGAAAATCAGCGCGTTCTGCTGGCGCGAGCGTTGCTCAATGAACCTCATCTGCTGGTGCTGGATGAACCCACCCAGGGCGTGGACGTTAACGGCCAGCTGGCGCTTTACAATTTGATCGACCAGCTTCGCCAGGAGCTGAACTGCGCGGTGCTGATGGTTTCTCACGACCTCCACCTGGTGATGGCGAAAACCGATGAAGTGCTGTGCCTGAACCACCACATCTGCTGTTCCGGCACGCCGGAGGTGGTCTCCACCCACCCTGAATTTATTTCAATGTTTGGCCCAATCGGCGCCGAGCAGTTAGGCATTTATCGCCACCACCATAATCATCGGCACGATCTGCAGGGTCGCATCGTTCTGCGCAGAGGGAATGGACAGTAATGCTTGAATTGTTGTTACCCGGCTGGCTGGCCGGGATTTTGCTCGCCTGTGCGGCGGGGCCACTGGGTTCGTTTGTGGTCTGGCGCCGTATGTCCTACTTCGGCGACACGCTGGCACATGCTTCACTGCTGGGCGTAGCGTTTGGCCTGCTGCTTAACGTTAATCCGTTCTATGCCGTTATCGCGGTAACCTTACTGCTTGCGGTTGGCCTGGTATGGCTGGAAAAACGCCCTCACCTCGCCATTGATACCCTGCTCGGTATTATGGCGCACAGCGCCCTGTCGCTCGGTCTGGTGGTGGTCAGCCTGATGTCGAACGTGCGCGTTGACCTGATGGCCTACCTCTTTGGCGATTTACTGTCGGTCACGCTGCCGGACATTGTGTCCATCGCTGCAGGCGTGGTCGTGGTGCTTGGCGTGCTGGCGTGGCAGTGGCGCAGTCTGCTGGCGATGACCATCAGCCCGGACCTCGCCCACGTCGACGGCGTGAATCTGCAGCGCGTGAAAATGCTGCTGATGCTGGTGACGGCGTTAACCATCGGCGTTGCAATGAAGTTTGTCGGGGCGCTGATCATTACCTCTCTACTGATTATCCCGGCGGCAACGGCACGTCGTTTCGCGCGTACGCCTGAGCAAATGGCCGGCTTTGCGGTCCTTATTGGTATGATTGCCGTTACCGGTGGGCTCGCTTTCTCCGCACTTTACGATACCCCGGCGGGCCCGTCCGTTGTGCTGGCTGCTGCGGTATTGTTTATTCTCAGCATGGCAAAGAAACAGCCGGCTTAACCTTCATGTAGACACGAAAAAGGCGCCCGAAGGCGCCTTTTTTAATGCGGAATATTCACGGCTGAGCCGGTGGCACAATGCCAAAGTGCGTCCAGGCGCGTGGCGTGGCAATACGCCCGCGTGGCGTACGCTGCAAGAAGCCCTGCTGGATCAGGAACGGTTCCAGCACGTCTTCAATCGTCTCACGCTCCTCACCGATGGCTGCGGCAAGGTTGTCCAGCCCAACCGGGCCACCAAGGAATTTGTCGATAACCGCCAGCAGAAGCTTGCGGTCCATGTAGTCGAAACCTTCGCTGTCGACGTTAAGCATATCCAGCGCCTGCGCCGCTATTTCTGCCGTAATCGCGCCGTCGTGTTTCACTTCGGCAAAGTCACGCACGCGGCGCAGCAGGCGGTTTGCAATACGAGGCGTACCGCGAGCGCGGCGGGCAACTTCCAGCGCCCCCTCGTCGCTCATCTCCAGCCCCAACACGCTGGCGCTGCGCCCGACGATATGCTGCAGATCGGCAACCTGATAAAACTCCAGCCGCTGCACAATGCCGAAACGGTCGCGCAGCGGCGAGGTCAATGAACCCGCTCGCGTGGTGGCACCAATCAGGGTAAACGGCGGCAGATCGATTTTGATCGAACGCGCAGCCGGACCTTCGCCAATCATGATATCGAGCTGATAGTCTTCCATCGCCGGATACAGCACCTCTTCCACCACCGGAGAAAGACGGTGAATCTCATCGATAAACAGCACGTCGTGAGGCTCAAGGTTGGTCAGCATTGCCGCCAGATCACCGGCTTTTTCCAGCACCGGGCCTGACGTGGTGCGCAGGTTAACGCCCATTTCGTTGGCAACGATGTTAGCCAGGGTGGTTTTACCCAGCCCCGGAGGCCCGAAAATCAACAGGTGATCGAGCGCGTCGCCGCGCAGCTTGGCCGCCTGGATGAAGATTTCCATCTGCGAACGCACGTGCGGCTGCCCGACATACTCTTCGAGCAGCTTAGGGCGGATCGCACGATCGATTAACTCGTCCGGGGTAATATTTCCTGGCGATACCAGGCGGTCTGCTTCAATCATCCTCTACCTCATAGCGCCGCGCGCAGCGCTTCGCGGATCAGGGTTTCACTGTCTGCACCGGCACGGCCCACTTTGCTGACCATGCGGCTGGCTTCCTGTGGTTTATAGCCCAGAGACACGAGGGCAGCAACGGCTTCCTGCTCCGCGTCGTCTGCCTGCCCGTTATCCGGGGAGGTCAGCACGAGATCGGCCGCCGGCGTAAACAGGTCGCCATGCATTCCTTTGAAGCGGTCTTTCATCTCAACTATCAGGCGTTCTGCGGTTTTCTTACCCACGCCCGGCAGCTTGATGAGGGAGCCTATTTCTTCGCGCTCAACCGCGTTAACAAACTGCTGGGCAGACATGCCTGAAAGAATAGCCAGCGCCAGTTTTGGCCCAACGCCGTTGACTTTAATCAACTCGCGGAACAGCGTACGCTCCTGCTTGTTGTTAAAACCGTAGAGCAGCTGAGCGTCTTCACGCACCACAAATTGGGTGAACACCACCGCCTCTTTGCCGATTTCCGGCAGCTCGTAGAAGCAGGTCATTGGCATATAAACCTCGTAGCCTACGCCGTTGGTTTCCAGCAATACCAGCGGGGGCTGCTTTTCCAGAACGATGCCTCTGAGTCGACCTATCACATTGTGCTCCTGCGTATTAGCGTTGATGCGCGAAAAATTCAGCCTATGATATAAAAAAGGCTGGATAGATATCCAGCCTTAATTATTTTAATCGTCCCCGCGCCAGATTGAGCCGCGATTCGCTCATCTGGGCCGCGTTTTGCGTGACGTGGCAGTGCGTAATGGCGATGGCCAGTGCATCCGCCGCATCCGCCTGCGGGTTGGCCGGGAGCTTAAGCAGCGTGCGCACCATGTGCTGCACCTGGCTTTTCTCCGCGCTGCCAATACCCACCACGGTTTGCTTTACCTGACGCGCCGCGTACTCAAATACCGGCAGGTCAGCGTTCACCGCGGCAACAATCGCCGCCCCGCGCGCCTGGCCCAGCTTGAGTGCGGAGTCCGCGTTTTTCGCCATAAATACCTGCTCAATGGCAAAATACTCGGGCTGGAACTGGGTAATGATTTCGCTCACCCCCGCGTAGATAAGCTTCAGGCGCGAGGGCAAGTCGGCGACCTGCGTTCGGATACAGCCGCTGCCAAGATAGGTTAGCTGCCGTCCGGTTTGGCGAATAACGCCATAACCGGTGACGCGTGACCCCGGGTCGATGCCGAGAATAATCGCCATTAAACCTCTCAATCAGGTAGAGACGATACCCTAAAAGATTTCAGCTCACAGAAAGGCGGCGACGCAGCGCATCCCCAGGAGCGTAGATGAACTACGTGTCTGGGGTAAGCGAGGAGAGCCAACGCATCTGTGGGCTGAAAAATGACGGGTATTAAAGGAGAGCCGCCACCTCGTCGGAGATCTCACCATTGTGGTAAACCTCCTGCACGTCGTCGCAGTCTTCCAGCATGTCGATCAGGCGCATCAGCTTAGGCGCGGTATCCGCATCCATGTCTGCTTTGGTCGAAGGGATCATCGAGACTTCTGCGTTGTCAGCCTTCAGGCCGGCCGCTTCCAGAGCATCTCTCACGGCGCCCATTTCTTCCCACGCGGTGTAAACGTCAATTGCGCCGTCGTCGAAGGTCACAACGTCTTCAGCACCGGCTTCCAGCGCCGCTTCCATGATCTGGTCTTCATCGCCCGCTTCGAAGGAGATAATGCCTTTCTTGCTGAACAGATAGGCGACGGAGCCGTCGGTGCCCAGGTTACCGCCGCATTTGTTGAACGCGTGGCGCACTTCAGCCACGGTACGGTTGCGGTTGTCGCTCAGGCATTCAACCATGACGGCTGACCCGCCAGGACCGTAACCTTCATAAATGATGGTTTCCATGTTCGCGTCATCATCGCCACCCACGCCGCGTGCAATGGCACGGTTCAGGGTGTCGCGCGTCATGTTGTTAGACAGCGCTTTATCGATAGCCGCGCGCAGACGCGGGTTAGACCCAGCGTCACCGCCGCCCAGACGGGCAGCCGTCACCAGCTCGCGAATAATTTTGGTGAAAATCTTACCGCGCTTGGCATCCTGTGCCGCTTTGCGGTGTTTCGTGTTGGCCCACTTACTATGACCTGCCATAACAATCTCCAAAAGCGCCTGTATCAGGCGGCATCAATTACAAACTCTTCAATCGCCTGCCGGTTACTCCATGACTTGGTCATCAGGGCCGCCTCTTCGGCGGGCACCCATTTCCAGGCCAGATGTTCCGTAATAGTAATCTGGCGTTCATGAGGCAGCGCAAGACAGAACCACGATTCCGTATTACGCGTAATCCCCGGCGCATAGCGATGACGCAAATGAGTAAATATCTCAAACTCCACGCAGCGCTGGCAGTCAACTAGCGGCAGCGGCTCACTGACCACGTCGATAGCGACCTCTTCCTTTACTTCACGCTGAGCGGCATGCAGCGCGCTTTCCCCCTCCTCCAGGCTGCCGGTAACCGACTGCCAGAAATCAGGATCGTCGCGCCGCTGTAACATCAGCACCCGTTGAGTATCCTGCGCGAAAATAACCACCAGAACGGAAACGGGACGCTTAAAGGGCATCAGTTCTTCTCAGCCTTTTTGATGACTTCAATGCCCAGCTCGGCAAGCGAGGCCGGGTTGGCGAAGCTTGGTGCTTCGGTCATCAGGCAGGCTGCAGCCGTGGTTTTCGGGAAGGCGATAACGTCACGGATGTTGTCGGTGCCGGTCAGCAGCATGGTCAGGCGATCCAGACCAAACGCCAGGCCTGCGTGCGGCGGCGTACCGTACTTCAGCGCGTCCAGCAGGAAGCCGAACTTCTCGCGCTGTTCCTGCTCGTTAATGCCCAGAATGCCGAACACGGTCTGCTGCATCTGGCTACGGTGAATACGCACGGAACCGCCGCCCACTTCGTAGCCGTTGATAACCATATCGTAGGCGTTGGCAATCGCGGTTTCCGGCTGCGCCGCCAGTTCTTCCGGCGTCATGTCTTTCGGCGCGGTGAACGGGTGGTGCATCGCGGTCAGGCCGCCTTCACCGTTATCTTCAAACATTGGGAAGTCAACCACCCACAGCGGCGCCCATTTTTTCTCATCGGTAATCTGCAGGTCTTTACCGATTTTCAGACGCAGTGCGCCCAGCGCATCGGCAACGACTTTCTTGCTGTCCGCGCCGAAGAAGATCATGTCGCCATCGGCCGCACCGGTGCGCGCCAGGATACCTTCCACGATGTCCGCGTTCAGGAATTTCGCCACCGGGCTGGTGATTCCTTCGATGCCTTTCGCACGCTCGTTAACCTTGATGTACGCCAGGCCGCGAGCGCCGTAAATTTCAATGAACTTGCCGTAGTCGTCAATCTGTTTACGGCTGATCTGTGCGCCACCCGGCACACGCAGCGCGGCAACGCGGCCTTTCGCGTCGTTTGCCGGGCCGGAGAAGACCTTAAACTCCACGTCTTTCACCAGATCGGCCACGTCCACCAGCTCCAGCGGGTTACGCAGGTCTGGTTTATCGGAACCGTAGCGACGCTCGGCTTCGGCGAAGGTCATCACCGGGAAGTCGCCCAGGTCAACGTTAATGATGTCGATCCACAGTTTACGCACCAGGTCTTCCATCACTTCACGCACCTGCGGCGCGGTCATGAAGGAAGTTTCTACGTCGATCTGGGTAAATTCTGGCTGACGGTCAGCGCGCAGGTCTTCGTCGCGGAAGCATTTAACAATCTGATAGTAGCGGTCAAAGCCGGACATCATCAGCAATTGTTTGAACAGCTGAGGAGACTGAGGCAGCGCGTAGAATTTGCCTTTGTGTACGCGGGAAGGCACCAGATAGTCACGTGCGCCTTCAGGCGTGGCTTTGGTCAGCATCGGGGTTTCAATGTCAAGGAAACCGTGGTCGTCCATAAAGCGACGGACAAAGCTCGTCACTTTAGCGCGGGTTTTCAGGCGCTGGGCCATTTCCGGGCGACGAAGATCCAGGTAGCGATACTTCAGGCGCGCTTCTTCGGTATTAACGTGATTGGAGTCCAGCGGCAGCACGTCGGAGCGGTTAATGATGGTCAGTTCGGTGGCGAACACTTCTACTTCACCGGTGGCCATATCTTTGTTCACGTTGCGCTCGTCGCGAGCACGCACGGTGCCCACAATCTGAATACAGAACTCATTACGCAGTTCAGAGGCGAGCTGGAACGCTTCCTGACGGTCAGGGTCGAAAAACACCTGCACGACGCCTTCACGATCGCGCATATCAATAAAGATAAGGCTACCGAGGTCACGGCGACGATTAACCCACCCACTAAGCGTTACTTGCTGTCCCACATGGGATTGATTGAGCTGCCCGCAATATACTGTACGCATGAGATATCCCTTAATCAGCTGCACGCGACCCGCCACCTGCGACGGCAGGCGCTTTGGTGGCAGCTATTTCGACTGTCACAACTGGATGAAAAAAGGGGGCTATTATACTGGAAATAATGGCTGGCGATAACCCCGAAACCGCCGACTGGCGCGAATCGCAGCGCCGGTATTGCAGATTCTCACAAAAATTAACAAAATTTGTAAACTCAGCAACCTGGCTTCCAGCGTAAGGTATTGACCCTTAACCCCCATTTTACCGGAGTCACAATGACAGAACTCAACGCATCTCGTACTGCCCTGGTGGTGATTGACCTGCAGGACGGCATTCTGCCGTTTGCCGGCGGTCCGCACGGCGCCAATGACGTCGTGGCACGCGCAGCACGCCTGGCGGAGAAATTCCGGGCCAACGGTTCACCGGTAGTGATGGTGCGAGTAGGCTGGTCAGCCGACTACGCCGAAGCCCTGAAACAGCCGGTTGATGCGGCACCTCCGGGCCATACCCTGCCAGAAAACTGGTGGAACTACCCTACTGCGCTGGGTAAACAGGACAGCGACATCGAAGTCACTAAACGCCAGTGGGGCGCGTTTTACGGCACCGATCTGGAGTTACAGCTGCGCCGTCGCGGCATCGACACCATTGTCCTGTGCGGTATTTCAACCAACATTGGCGTCGAGTCTACCGCACGCAACGCCTGGGAAATGGGCTTCTCACTGGTTCTAGCGGAGGACGCCTGCAGCGCGTCCTCCGCCGAGCAGCATAACCATAGCCTGAAGTTTATCTTCCCGCGCATCGCCCGCGTCCGCAGCACCGATGAGATAATCGCCTCGCTATGATTTATCTAGGCCTTCCACAATGGCAGCACCCCAAATGGAACCGGCTCGGCATCACTTCGCTTGAAGATTACGCCCGCCATTTTAACTGTGTGGAAGGCAATACCACGCTGTACGCGCTGCCAAAAGCAGAAACCGTACAGCGCTGGCGGGAGATGACAGGCGACAGTTTTCGCTTCTGTTTTAAATTTCCCGCCACCATTTCCCATAACGCTGCCCTGCGAAACTGCGGCGATCTTACCGCCGAGTTTTTTGACCGCATGTCGCCGCTGGCTGGCCGCATCGGGCAATACTGGCTTCAGCTACCGGCAGCGTTTGGGCCAGGCGACCTTCCCGCTTTGTGGCATTTTCTGGACTCTTTACCCGCTGAGTTTACCTATGGCGTTGAAGTGCGCCATCCGGCCTTTTTCAACAAAGGGGCAGATGAGCAGGCGCTGAATCGCGGGCTGCACGAACGTCTGGTAAACCGCGCTATTCTCGATAGCCGCCCTATTCATAGCGCCGTGCCGCATAACGAAGCGGTGCGGGAGGCCCAGCGTAAAAAGCCTAAAGTCCCGGTGCATGCCATCGTGACCGCTTCAAACCCGCTAGTGCGCTTTATCGGCAGCGATAACATGGCGCAAAACGCCGCGCTATTCGACGTCTGGTTAAAAAAACTGCCTGAATGGGCAACGAAAACCACGCCCTATCTGTTTCTTCATACGCCGGACATTGCCCAGGCACCAGAGCTGGTCCATACGCTATGGCCCGCGCTGCAGCAGGCATTCCCTGAATTAGGCCCCGCACCAGCAATCCCTCAGCAGGCCACACTTTTCTGACCACTAGCGACAGCACTCCGGTTGCGAGCTATCATAGCGTGAGCCGTAACTGTTTCGACATGGAGTTCATATGGTAAGCGCGCTTTATGCGGTGCTGGCTGCTCTGCTGTTAATTAAGTTTTCATTCGACGTCGTTCGCCTGCGCATGCAGTACCGCGTTTCCTACGGCGACGGCGGCTTTAGCGAACTCCAAAGTGCGATACGTATTCACGGCAATGCCGTCGAATATATTCCTATCGCCCTCCTGCTTTTATTACTGATGGAGATGGACGGCGCCGAAACCTGGATGGTGCATATTTGCGGTCTTATGCTGCTGGCCGGACGCCTGCTGCACTACTACGGATACCATCACCGACTGATCCGCTGGCGTCGTTCCGGCATGGGCGCTACCTGGTGTACGCTGCTGCTGATGGTGCTGGCTAACTTATGGTATATGCCGTGGGAGTTGGTTTTCTCGCTCCATTAACGCAAAATACGCCCCTTTCGAATTTCCGGATTTAACGTTATGTCTGACCGCGATACGCTGTTTTCCGCCCCAATAGCCAAACTAGGCGACTGGACCTTTGATGAACGGGTGGCCGAAGTGTTCCCCGATATGATCCAGCGCTCGGTGCCCGGTTACTCCAATATCATCTCCATGATTGGCATGCTGGCGGAGCGCTTCGTTCAGCCCCACAGCCAGGTTTACGATCTTGGCTGTTCTTTGGGTGCGGCAACGTTATCGGTGCGTCGTAACATCCGTCACGATAGCTGCAAAATCATTGCCGTTGATAACTCTCCGGCCATGGTCGAGCGATGCCGCCGCCATCTGGATGCGTTTAAGGCGCAGACCCCGGTTGAGGTCATCGAAGGCGATATTCGCCATATCAGCATTGAAAATGCCTCAATGGTGGTGCTGAACTTCACCCTGCAATTCCTAGAGCCCGACGATCGTCAACTGCTGCTGAATAAAATCTGGCAAGGCCTGAAGCCGGGCGGCGCGCTGGTGCTTTCGGAAAAATTCAGCTTTGAAGATGCCGAAGTCGGCGAGCTGCTGTTTAACATGCACCACGACTTCAAGCGTGCAAACGGTTACAGCGAACTTGAAATCAGCCAAAAGCGCAGCATGCTGGAAAACGTGATGCTGACCGACTCGGTTGAAACCCATAAAAAACGCCTTAAACAGGCGGGCTTTGCGCACGCCGAGCTGTGGTTCCAGTGCTTTAACTTTGGCTCTCTGGTGGCCGTCAAATCCGGAGAAACCGCATGATTGATTTCGGTAATTTTTATCAGCTGATCGCCAAAAACCACCTGGCCCCGTGGCTGGAAACGCTGCCTGCGCAGATTGCCAGCTGGCAGCGCGAATCCCTGCACGGCCAGTTTAAGCACTGGTACAACACGGTGAATTACCTGCCGGAAATGACCCCGCACCGCCTCGACCTGCTGCACAGCGTGACGGCCGAGTCGGCTGCGCCGCTGAGCGAAGGCCAGCAGCTGGGCATTGAAAAGCTGCTGCGTAACCTGATGCCGTGGCGTAAAGGGCCATATTCGCTCTATGGCGTAGACATCGATACCGAATGGCGCTCGGATCTTAAGTGGGATCGCGTGCTGCCGCACATCTCTCCACTTGCAGGACGCACCATTTTGGACGTCGGCTGCGGCAGCGGCTATCACCTGTGGCGGATGATTGGCGCTGGCGCACAGCTTGCGGTTGGCATCGATCCGATGCAGCTGTTTATTTGCCAGTTCGAAGCCGTACGCAAGCTGTTGGGTAACGATCAGCGCGCCCACGTTCTGCCGCTGGGCATAGAGCAGCTTCCGGAGCTGAACGCCTTTGATACCGTGTTCTCGATGGGGGTGCTTTATCACCGTCGTTCGCCGCTGGACCATCTCTGGCAGTTGAAGAATCAGCTGGTCAAGGAAGGTGAGCTGGTGCTGGAAACGCTGGTTGTGGAAGGGGATGAAAATACCGTGCTGGTGCCCGGTGAGCGCTATGCGCAGATGCGTAACGTGTACTACATTCCGTCCGCGCTGGCGCTGAAAAACTGGCTGGAGAAATGCGGTTTTGTCGACGTTAAGATTGTCGATCACTGCCTCACCACCCAGGAAGAGCAGCGCCGAACGTCGTGGATGACCACCGAATCACTGGGCGATTTCCTTGATCCTAACGACAGCAGCAAAACCATAGAAGGCTACCCTGCCCCGCTGCGTGCCGTTTTGGTGGCTCGTAAGCCATAATCCTCGAATAAAAAACCCGGCGCTGAGTGCCGGGTTTTTTATCTTCGCTATCGCTTAGCGATAAACCTGCGCGGTACCGCTCCACAGGCTGGAGTCGCCCGGTGTGCCAAGGCCGGTAATGTTAATTTTGCTGCCGCCAATTTTCTCGGCTTTTACCTGAAGCTGGTTGATGGCGTCATCGGTGCTGCCTGACACGCCGCGAATGGACACTACGCCAATTTGCTCCTCACCCACGGCGCTGCCGTTAAGCACCTGAGGCAGTGGTGCAGCAAAAGCGGAAGAAGCAAAGACGGATGACAGAGCCAGGATTACAGTTGCAGTTATTTTTTTCATTTTAATTCCCTCTAACATTGATAGTTGTCGGAGAGGATTATTCACAATGGGGTGTTTTGTAACGTAAGTGACTGGCAAACGATGTTAAACAATGTGTGCAAATAGTGCAGAACCAGTTACACAACGCTTCCCCGGTTACAAAATAAAAAAAGCCCCAGCAATCCGCCGGGGCCTGGTACGAGCAAGCATCATATTGGGCGACATGATGCGCGGTAAAAATCTTTTCAGCGCGACGGGCTCGTCACCGACAGCGCGTTTTTCATTGCCGCCACTACGTCTGCATCCACGCAGTAGCGATTAAACTCATCGGCTTCGGCATCGGCGCTCATGGACACGCCAGCTTTGCGATAGCGCATCGGCGAAGGAACCGAGCGCCCGGCGGAGCTGTGAAGCTCTTCAATGCCGTTTGCAACAAACTTGCTTACGTTGCTCAGACGCACGCCTGCGCCAGCCATAATGATTGGAGCACGGGAATGCTGTTTTAGTTCCCGAAGAAGTGAGATTCCCGTTTCAGCCGTTTGCTGCTGCCCGGAGGTCAGTATTCTCGCCACGCCCAGCGCCGCCAGCTGTTCGAACGCCTGCAGCGGATGATGACACATATCAAAAGCGCGGTGGAACGTCACGGCCATCCCTTCGGCGGCCTGCATCACCAGCTCCATTCGCGGCAGATCGATATTGCCGTCCTCATCAAGCATCCCGATCACCAGCCCCGGAAAGCCTAGTTCGCGCACGAAGGCGATATCTTCCAGCATGGTGGCAAATTCACCGTCGGTGTAGCAAAAATCACCGCCGCGCGGACGAATAATCGGGTGCACGGGAATCGACACCTTTTGTCTGACCTGCCGAAGCACGCCGGCGGAAGGCGTCAGCCCTCCTTCTTTAGGCGCAGAGCAGAGTTCAATTCTGTCCGCGCCGGCTTGTTCTGCAGTGACAGCACAATCTATTCCATAACAGCATATTTCAAGCAAAGCCATTGATTACTCCTAAAAAAACCTGCAGTTCGCCGGTTGTGTCCCTGTACCTCGATGAACATCTGAAAACAGGTTCACAAAAAGGTAGCGTACTATGACATTCAATTTTGATGAAGGGATCGACGGACGTCACAGCGACAGCGCGAAATGGAATAAATTTTGGCGGTACGGCGGCGCTGCCTGATGAAGCGTCCGCCGCCTGCAAACGCGGTGAAGCAATGTTAATCAGTCGGCCCGTTCGCTGGCGACGATCTGCTCGATGCTCCAGGGGTGGAATTTAATAGTGACTTTACCGTCGGTGACCGCAAGCGTTGGGTTAGGCAACCTTTCGCGTTCACCTTTTGGCGAGCTGGTTTTCACCGAAATCCCCGTTTCACGCAGCCCGGCGTCGGACAACAAATCCAGCGCCCGTGCGTTGAGCGTTTCCGGCTCGCCCGGCAGCACAATTTCAATATGCTCCCAGCCTTCGTGCGGGTAACGCTTCTCGCCCGGCCAGGGCAGCTCCACCACCGTAAACCGCCAGTGTTCTACGCACACCGGCTCATCCAGCTTGAATAAGCAAATCGGGCGACCGTTAATCACATTTTCACTCAGTAAGGCGCCGCATTTTTCCAGCCCCGCACGCCAGCGGTCGGCGGTCGCGTTCTGATGGCAGCGCAAAGAAATGTGATCGGCATCAAGCGGCGCAATATCCAGCCCGAGCCGGGTGGCAAGTTCTGTTAACGCTTTCGTAAATCTCGGCAGATCTGCCGAAATATCATGCAGTTCATCTACCGCCTGCCAGTTTGCCATGCCGCCATCCTCTTTTTCAGAAAGCGCGTAATCTACCCTGTTCCTGGGGGCGAGCCAACTCCCCGCCGGGGCCAAAATAAGATGAATGGTTATTCATTACGCCGTTAATAATAATTGCGCGCCCCGTGAGCGAGGCTTTTGCTGACGCCAGGCCGCAAATAACGTTATACTCACGCCCTGTTTCGTTCCTCATTTTCAGGCTGCCCTTGATGCGGCGGCCCAGTACAAATTGTAAGGTATCCCGGTGAATATTCAGTCTCTTCTCTCAGAAAAAGTCAGCCAGGCGCTGATTGCTGCAGGCGCACCAGCGGACTGCGAGCCGCAGGTTCGTCAGTCGGCAAAAGTCCAGTTCGGCGACTATCAGGCCAATGGCGTGATGTCCGTTGCTAAAACGCTGGGCATGCCGCCACGACAGGTCGCAGAGAAGGTCATCGCCAACCTCGATCTGACCGGGATCGCCAGCAAAGTTGAAATTGCAGGCCCAGGCTTTATCAATATTTTCCTCGATCCGGCATTTCTGGCTAAAAACGTCGATGAGGCTGTGGCGTCTGACCGCGTGGGCGTTAGCGTGTCTAAACCGCAAACTATCGTGGTGGACTATTCCGCGCCGAACGTTGCCAAAGAGATGCACGTGGGCCATATCCGCTCCACCATCATCGGCGATGCCGCCGTGCGTACTCTCGAATTCCTGGGCCACAAGGTGATCCGCGCGAACCACGTCGGTGACTGGGGTACTCAGTTCGGCATGCTCATCGCGTTCCTGGAAAAACAGCAGCAGGAAAACGCGGGCGAAATGGCGCTGGCCGACCTCGAAGAGTTTTATCGCGCCGCCAAAAAGCACTACGACGAAGACGAAGCCTTTGCCGAGCGTGCACGCGGCTATGTGGTTAAGCTGCAGGGCGGCGATGAATACTGTCGTGAGATGTGGCGCAAGCTGGTCGACATCACCATGACGCAGAACCAGAAAACCTACCAGCGCCTCAACGTGACGCTGACCCGCGATGACGTCATGGGCGAAAGCCTCTACAACCCAATGCTGCCCGGCATCGTTGCTGACCTGAAAGAGAAAGGTCTGGCGGTAGAAAGCGAAGGCGCGACCGTGGTGTTCCTTGACGAGTACAAGAACAAAGACGGCGATCCGATGGGCGTTATCATCCAGAAGAAAGACGGCGGTTATCTCTACACCACCACCGATATCGCCTGTGCGAAATATCGCTACGAAACCCTGCATGCAGACCGCGTGCTGTACTTCATCGACTCCCGCCAGCACCAGCACCTGATGCAGGCGTGGACCATCGTGCGTAAAGCGGGCTACGTGCCTGAGTCCGTCACGCTGGAGCACCAGATGTTCGGCATGATGTTGGGCAAAGACGGCAAGCCGTTCAAAACCCGCTCCGGCGGCACCGTTAAGCTGACCGACCTGCTGGATGAAGCCATGGAACGCGCCCGCGGCCTGGTAGCGGCGAAAAACCCGGACATGCCTGCGGACGAGCTGGAAAAACTGGCGAATGCGGTAGGTATTGGCGCGGTGAAATACGCCGACCTTTCCAAGAGCCGTACCACGGACTACATCTTCGACTGGGACAACATGCTGGCCTTCGAAGGCAACACCGCGCCGTATATGCAATACGCCTATACCCGCGTGCTGTCCGTGTTCCGTAAGGCAGATCTCGACGAAGCCGAACTGCTGAAAGCCAACGTTGTGATTGCCGAAGATCGTGAGGCCCAGCTGGCCGCTCGCCTGCTACAGTTTGAAGAGACGCTAAACGTGGTTGCTCGCGACGGTACGCCGCACGTGATGTGTGCCTACCTCTACGATGTAGCAGGCCTGTTCTCCGGCTTCTATGAGCACTGCCCAATCCTGAGCGCCGCCGACGAAGCCACCCGCAACAGCCGCCTGAAGCTGGCGCTGCTGACCGCGAAGACCCTGAAGCTGGGTCTGGATACCCTGGGGATCGAAACCGTAGAACGCATGTAACTGCCACAGTCTGCGGGAACTAAAAAGGCTCATCGTTTGATGAGCCTTTTTATTTTACTGGATGTAGTTAACGATAACCTGATTACTGCGCACCCGCAGCGGTGGGTACATTGAGCCGCCGCCCGGCACTTCCCAGACAAAACGCAAAGGCTGGTTGGCGTCGGTATTGGTCAGGCCGCGCGTGGTGCCGTTATCACCCTCAAGCGGCGTGCAGTTGGTTGGCGAACAAAGTTTGACCGCCAGTCCGGCAGGCGTCGGGCCATCCAGCACATAGGTCCAGGCAATCAGCGTCATTTTGCCGGTAACGGGCTGCATCGGCTTCAGCGGGCGGGATGATGCCGTCACGCCACGGTTGCTCAGCGTCACGCCGATACCGCTGTCCTGCCAGGAACCTTCGCCTAACGCCAGCGCACCAAACGGCACCAGCAGCATCAAAAGCAACGCTTTCATTATTTATTTCGCTCCGATTGTGGCCGTCATACGGATGTTACGGTTGTCAGACAGCTCGAGGCTCGACAAGACCACCAGCTGAGGCAGCGTTCTGCGTAAGAAACGCGCCAGCAGCGGACGCAGCGCGTGGTTCACCAACAGAACCGGCGGCGCACCCAGCATCTCCTGGCGCTGCAGGGCATCCTGAGTCTGCTCCAGCAGGCGATCGGCCAGCCCCGGCTCAAGGCCGCCACCGCCCTGCAACGCCTGTAGCAGCAGACGCTCAAGCGCCGCATCCAGACCGATAACCTGCACTTCGCCGGTGCCGGGGAACCATTGCTGAGTGATAGCCCTGCCCAGCGCCACGCGAACCACGGCGGTCAATTCATGCGGATCGCTCTGAATAGGCGCATGCTCGGCCAGCGTTTCCAGAATCGTGCGCATATCACGAATCGGCACTTTCTCTTCCAGCAGGTTTTGCAGCACCTTGTGCAGCGTGGTGAGCGTCACCACTGCCGGGATAAGATCTTCGGTCAGCTTAGGCATTTCCTGGGTCACGCGGTCAAGCAACTGCTGCGCTTCCTGACGGCCAAACAGCTCCGGCGCAAACTGCCCGATAAGATGGTTCAGGTGCGTTGCCACCACGGTACTCGCTTCAACCACGGTGAAGCCCTGAATCTGCGCCTGCTCTTTCAGCGCACTTTCAATCCAGATAGCGGCCAGGCCAAAGGCCGGATCGATAGTCGCCTCGCCCGGCAACGTCCCCGCGGCGGTGCCGGGGTTAATCGCCAGCCAGCGGCCCGGATAGGCATCCCCGCTGCCGATTTCAACGCCCTTCATCAGAATACGATAGCGCGCGGGCGGCAGGTCCATATTGTCGCGAATATGCACCACCGGCGGCAGGAACCCCATCTCCTGAGCGAATTTTTTACGGATACTGCGGATACGCCCGAGCAGCTCGCCGTCCTGCTGGAAATCAACCATCGGGATCAGGCGGTAGCCCACTTCCATCCCCAGCGGATCTTCCAGCTGAACGTCATTCCAGGTCGCTTCCACCGCCTGAGTATTTTCCGGCATTTTAACCGGCTGCGGCGCTTCCGGCGCGGCCATCTGGCGGCCACGCATCCACCAGGCTAACCCCAGCAGCGCGGCGGTAAACAGCAGGAAGACGAAGTTAGGCATCCCCGGCACCATGCCGAGCAGCCCCAGAACGCCTGCGGCTAGCAGCATCACGCGTGGGTTATTGAACAGCTGGGTGACCATCTGTTCGCCAACGTCCTGATCGGTCGCCACGCGAGTTACGATAACGCCCGCCGCCGTGGAGATAACCAGGGCGGGGATCTGGGCGACCAGCCCGTCACCGATGGTCAGCAGCGTATAGCTTTGTGCCGCCGCGCCCATCGCCATATCGTGCTGGATAACGCCGACCATCAGCCCACCGACCACGTTAATCACCATGATGATAAGCCCGGCCACGGCGTCGCCACGCACGAACTTACTTGCCCCGTCCATAGAGCCGTAGAAGTCCGCTTCCTGGGTCACTTCCGAACGGCGCTTTTTCGCCTCTTCTTCGCCAATGATCCCGGCGTTCAGGTCGGCATCGATGGCCATCTGTTTACCCGGCATCCCGTCCAGCACAAAACGCGCCCCGACTTCAGCGATACGTCCCGCACCCTTGGTGATAACCATAAAGTTGATGATAACGAGGATGATAAACACCACGATACCGATGGCGAAGTTACCGCCGACCAGGAAGTGGCCAAAGGCCTCAACCACTTTACCCGCCGCCGCGGCACCGGTATGCCCTTCAAGCAGGATGATACGGGTAGAAGCCACGTTCAGCGCCAGGCGCAGCAACGTGGTAAACAGCAGAATGGTCGGGAACGCCGCGAAGTCCAGCGTGCGCTGGGTGAACATCGCCACCAGCAGCACCATGATCGACAGCGCGATGTTAAAGGTAAACAGCAGATCGAGGACAAACGGCGGCAGCGGCAGCACCATCATCGACAGAATCAGCAGGATCAGTACCGGGCCGGCAAGAATTTGCCATTGCCCGGATTTCATGTTGCCCGGCAGGCGCAACATCGCAGCCAGATTAGCCATCGGAGTCCTTCTCGTTTGCAAAGTCCAGCGCCTCAGGCACCGGCAGATTTTCAGGTTTCTTCGGAATTAAGCCGCCGGCCATGCGCCAGCGCCGTAGCTGCCAGACCCAGGCCAGCACTTCCGCCACGGCGGAGTAAAGCTGACCGGGGATCTGCTGGCCAATTTCCGCATGGCGGTACAGCGCACGAGCCAGCGGAGGGGCTTCCAGCATTGGGATACGGTTTTCATTACCAATCTCTTTGATGCGCTGCGCGATCAGCCCGGCTCCTTTGGCCAGCACCTTCGGCGCACTCATCTTGTTTTCGTCGTACTGCAGGGCCACCGCATAGTGGGTCGGGTTCGTCACGATAACGTCAGCCTTCGGCACATCGGCCATCATGCGACGGCGCGCGATCGCCCGCTGCTGCTGACGAATACGCCCTTTGATATGCGGGTCGCCCTCGTTTTGTTTGTACTCGTCACGAATATCCTGGCGGGTCATGCGTAACTTTTTAATGTGGCTGTAAATCTGGAAGAAAACGTCGAACCCCACCATTGGGATAAGCCCCAGAATGACCAGCAGGGCACAAAGCGCCACCATGTTCAGCGCGTTTGCCAGCGCGGTAACCGGGGATTCGCTCATCAGCCGCATCATCGCCGGCCAGTTGTGCCACAGATACCAGCCGGCCACGCAGCCCACCAGGGTCGCTTTCAGCATTGCCTTCAGCAGTTCCGCCGCCGTCTGCATGGAAAACATCCGCTTAATCCCGGTAATCGGATTGAGCTTGCCGAGATTAAACTGAATTGCTTTTGAGCTGAAATTCACCCCGCCCAGCAGCATCGGCGCGGCTATCGCCACAATCACTAATCCGGAGATAAGCGGCAGCAGCGCCATCACGGCAAGCTTAATCAAATGGCTGATCTGATTCACAATCAGGCTGGGATCGTTGATGATTTTATGGTCAAAGTGCAGGCCATCAGACAGCATCGCGCCGAGCATTTTGCCAAGCGACGCCCCGCCCATCCAGATAATGCACAACCCCACCAGCAACATCAGCAGTGAGGTCAGTTCTCGGGAACGCGGGATTTGCCCCTCTTCACGAGCCTTTTCAAGTCGGTGGGCCGTGGGGGCTTCTGTTTTTTCCTGATCGCTATCTTCAGACACCGCAACAATCTCGTGGCCGCAATTTCAAGGACAGCATGCCAGAGCACGGTTGGGCTAATAGAGGAATTACAAACGTTTTTGTACGTTTATTTTGGCGTTAAGAAGCTACCTCCCCCGCACACGCAGGAGAGGTAGCGGGCGTTTAGAACCCTAAGCTGTCGAGCAAATCGTCAACCTGGTCCTGGCTTGCCACTACGCCGGCGGCGGTAGCATCAAGCTGCGGGCCGTTCAGCAAGCCTTCGTTCACGCGCTTAGCGCGAGCGTCCGGCTCCGGCATATTTTCCAGCAGCACCATCAACAGCTGGCGTTCAATCTCCTGGATAACGTCCATCATGCGCTTGATAACCTGACCGGTAAGGTCCTGGAAATCCTGCGCCATCATGATTTCCAGCAGCTGGGCGTTGGTGAAGCTGGTGTGCTCCGGCACGCCAGACAGGTAGCTGCGGGTATCGGTCACCAGTTCACGGGCGTCTTTCAGCTCGATTGGATTTTCAAACCATGCATCCCAGCGGCCGCTCAGCGCTTTGGCTTCGCTTTCCAGCTGATTCTGATGAGGCTGGGACAGCTCCACGCAGTTCAGGGCGCGTTCCGCGGCCTGGGCGGTCATCTGCACTACATAGTCCAGGCGATCACGGGCGTCAGGAATAGCTTCAGCCGCTTCGGCAATCGCCTGGTCGAGCCCCAGTTCACGCAGGCTGTCGCGCAGCATGCGGGTCAGGCTGCCGATACGTGCGATAATATCGGTCGGTGAATGCTCGTGTATCTCTGTTGCCGGGTTTGTTGATGAGTGCATTTGCGCCTCCTTACATGCCGAGCTTTTCGAAAATTTTGCCCAGTTTCTCTTCCAGCGTCGCCGCGGTGAATGGCTTCACCACGTAGCCGCTCGCCCCGGCCTGTGCTGCCGCGATGATGTTTTCTTTTTTGGCTTCCGCCGTCACCATCAGCACCGGCATGGCTGACATCGCACCATCGGCACGAATGGTTTTCAGCAGTTCCAGACCGTCCATGTTCGGCATGTTCCAGTCAGAAATCACAAAACCAAATCCGCCTGCCTGCAGTTTGTTCAGCGCGTCTACGCCGTCTTCAGCCTCTTCAACGTTATTAAAACCCAGCTCTTTAAGCAGGTTACGCACGATGCGGCGCATGGTTGAAAAGTCGTCTACGACCAGAAACTTAAGTTCTTTGTCCGCCATAAAATCCGGGCTCCTTCAGTTAAATACGTATTGCCTGTCCGGCACTAATTTTCGCCAGCATCTGCTGGCTTACCTGGCTTAAATCGACCACTTCGCTGACGCCACCGGAATTGATGGCCTCACGCGGCATGCCGAACACCACACAACTTGCTTCGTTTTGGGCGATGGTCCACGCCCCTGCCTGGTGCATCGCCAGCATCCCGGCGGCACCGTCATTACCCATTCCGGTGAGGATCACGCCCACGGCGTTTCGCCCCGCGTGTTTCGCCACCGAATGGAACAGCACATCCACGGCCGGGCGATGCCGGTTCACGGGTGGGCCGTCATGTAATTTGATTTGATAGTTCGCGCCGCTACGCGCCAGCTCCATGTGCTTATCGCCCGGAGCGATATAAGCATGGCCCGGCAGCACGCGTTCGCCGTCTTCCGCCTCTTTCACACTTATCTGACAGAGCTTATTCAGGCGCTCGGCAAACGACCGGGTAAAACCAGGCGGCATATGCTGGGTTATCAGCAGCGCCGGGCTGGAAAGCGGCAGCGGCTGCAGCACGTGACGAATCGCCTCGGTGCCTCCGGTTGAGGCGCCAATGGCAATCAATTTCTCAGAGCTCAGCAGCGGCCCGGCCTTCAGGGTCGCAGGCACGGCGGTCGGTGCATGAGCGGCAATCTTAGCCCTGGCGGCAGTACGCACCTTCTCGGCAATCATTTCGCTGTAGGCCAGCATCCCTTCGCGGATGCCAAGCTGCGGCTTGGTCACGAAGTCGATCGCGCCCAGCTCCAGCGCCCGCAACGTAACCTCAGACCCTTTTCCGGTGAGGGAAGAGACCATCACCACCGGCATAGGCCGCAGGCGCATCAGCTTTTCCAGGAAGTCGAGGCCGTCCATACGCGGCATTTCGACGTCCAGCGTTAACACATCCGGATTAAACTTTTTAATCAGATCGCGCGCCACCAGCGGGTCCGGGGCGGTAGCAACCATTTCCATATCGCTATGACTGTTGATAATTTCCGTCATTATCTGCCGCATCAGCGCAGAGTCATCGACCGATAAGACACGTATTTTCGTCATGTTCTTTCCTTACTCAGGCCATAGACCGTCTGGCCACGCAGCCAGAAGTCGCGGCTGAGGTTACTGAAGTTCTCCGAATGCCCGGCAAACAGCAATCCACCGGGCTTCAGCAGCGGAACAAAGCGCTGCAAAATGGCCTGCTGTGTTGGTTTATCGAAATAAATCATCACATTGCGACAAAAAATGGCGTCAAAAGGCCCCGGCACCGGCGCCTGCTTGTCCAGCAGGTTGATCGGCGCAAAATCAATATGACTCGACAGCTCACTGCGCACGCGAACCAGGCCGTCATGCGGGCCCGTGCCGCGCATGAAATAGCGCTGCATCTGCATCGGTGACAGCGTTTTCAGCTCTTCCTGGCGGTAAACGCCGCTCTGCGCCTTCTCCAGCACCTGAGTGTCTATGTCGCTGGCAAAAACCTTCCAGCGCCCCGCGCCGCCGCCCAGCACATCGGCAAGCGTAATGGCGATGGAATACGGCTCTTCGCCGGTCGAAGCCGCTGCGCTCCAGACTTTATAATCTCCGCCGCGCTTGCGGGCGTGTTCCGCAAGGATCGGGAAGTGGTGCCCTTCGCGGAAAAATGCCGTCAGGTTAGTGGTCAGCGAGTTAATAAAGGCCTGCCATTCGGCGGTACTGGAGTTGGCCTCCAGCATGCCCAAATAACGGCCAAAATCATCCAGTCCCAGCAGCCGCAGGCGGCGAACCAGACGGTTATAAACCATGTCCCGTTTATGGTCTGCCAGCACGATTCCCGCGCGCTGGTAAATCAACTGACATATCCGACGAAAATGCGCGTCGGAGAGCGGCAGACGCTGTGTCATCTGTAGCATTAATGACTGTTGCCCCGTGGGCGTTGGTGATGTCATAGCGCCTTCTTCATTCCATTCAAGATGTTACCCATTCTCCGGAAGCGACAAACTCACTGGCGGAGGGCTGAGGTTCGGCGCCGCTCAGGTTAAATACGGCCACCACGCCGGAGAGATATTCGGCCTGGCCCGCCAGCGCATCGGTGGCGCTCGCCGCCTCTTCAACCAGCGCGGCGTTTTGCTGTGTCACCTGATCCATCTGGCTTACCGCCTGGGCGACCTGTTCGATGCCACGACGCTGTTCATCAGACGCCGAGGCTATTTCACCCATAATGTCGTTCACCTGCGTCACCGAACGGACTATCTCGGCCATCGTGGTCGCCGCCGTATCTACCAGCTTTGACCCCTGCTGTACGCGGTTAACGGACTCTTCAATTAATACTTTGATCTCTTTTGCCGCCTGAGCGCTGCGGCTGGCAAGATTGCGAACCTCACCCGCCACCACGGCGAAACCACGGCCCTGCTCACCGGCGCGCGCCGCTTCTACCGCCGCGTTCAGCGCCAGGATGTTAGTCTGGAATGCAATGCCGTCGATAACGCTGGTGATGTCGCTGATTTTCTGCGAGCTGCCGGCGATGTCGCGCATGGTGCTGGCCACGTTAGCCGCCTGCTGCCCACCCTGCTTCGCGGTATCGGCCGCGCTGCGGGAAAGTTGAGCCGCCTGGCGCGCATTATCCGCATTCTGCCCCACGGTTGCCGTAAGCTGCTCCATGCTGGCGGCAGTCTCGGCCAGCGAAGCCGCCTGCTGCTCGGTACGAGCAGACAAATCGTTATTGCCTGCGGCAATCTCACCAATGCCGGTATGCATCGCGCTGGTGCCGCTTCGAACCTGGCTTACCGTCTCTTTTAACGCGGCCTGCATGTTTTTCAGGCTGGCGAAAATCTCCGAGATCTCATTGCGCCCAAAGACCGAAATCGGCCTCGCCAGATCGCCAGCGGCGATGTTGTCAAAATGGCTACGCACAATCGCCAGCGGCTGAACAATCATTTTTCGCGACCAGGCCAGAGAACCGAGCAAAAGCACCACGGCGACAATCGTCACCACGGTAAAAATCACCGCAGAGAGATGGTAATTTTTCTGGCTGTCGCCGCTGGCGGTCGACACTATCTGGTTAATGCTCTGCTGCCAGGCGTTGAAATTCGCATCAAAAACGTCCTGCGATTTCTGTACCGGGGCGCTCATAAAATCAGAAAGCTGGTTGTTCTCAAGCCACGTAGCCTGATGCTGGAGATCGTCGCGGAACGCCGCATAGCTCGCTTTCGTCGACGCCATCAATTTCTCGACATCGCCGCCCGTCTGCGGAACTTCGAGGAACTGGTTAAACAGCATATCCGCCTGCTTCAGGCTGCTGCGGGCGTTAGCCATCAGGCGCTTAATATCGTCCGGCGGATAGCTCAGCGCCGTCAGGGTACCCGCCCGGTTTAAGGCGTTGCTGGCCTGCAGTAAAGCGGCACGACTCTGCGTTAACGCATCGCGCTGCTGATTGCTCACCTCGACTCTCTTGAAGTTCTGAAAATCGTCACGAAAAGCCCAGAAAGACAAACCATTACTGCCAATCTGCAGCACGCCGCAGACAATCAAAATCAGGAAAAGAGTGGTCGAGATCCGGATACGGTTTAACATCAAAGCTTTCCTCTGCTGGCCATTTGGCCGCGGTTCATCCGATCAGAAAGTTTCCCAGTTATCGTTATCACCGGCCCTGGCCGGAGTACGCGGGGTGTGAACCACAGAGCTTTGCGCCACCGGCGCGGCCGCTGTAGTTTTTTTACTGCCCGCATTCCCTTGCAAACGGAACGTCGCAACCGACTGAGTCAGGCGGCTGGCCTGCTCCTCCAGCGCGGCGGCCGCGGCAGCAGACTCTTCCACCAGGGAGGCGTTCTGCTGCGTAACTCTGTCCATTTCAGAAACGGCAAGGGCGACCTGGTCGATACCTTTGCTTTGCTCATCTGACGCCGAGGCGATTTCTCCCATGATGTCCGTGACTCGCGTAACGGCGTTCACGATATCGCTCATAGTTTCCCCGGCGCTTTCGACCAGCACGGAGCCGGTGTCCACGCGTGAAACGGAATCTTCAATCAGTGACTTAATCTCTTTCGCAGCCTGCGCGCTGCGGCTGGCTAAGTTACGAACCTCACCGGCCACCACCGCAAAACCACGCCCCTGCTCACCCGCGCGAGCGGCCTCTACCGCCGCGTTCAGCGCCAGGATATTGGTCTGGAAAGCGATGCCGTCGATGACGCTGATAATGTCGGCGATTTTTTTCGAGGAGCCGGCAATGTCGTGCATGGTTTTCACCACGCCGTCCACGACCTTGCCGCCGCGCTGCGCGGTTTCAGAGGCATTCAGCGCAAGCTGGGAGGCCTGCCGCGCGTTCTCGGCGTTCTGCTTAACGGTGGCGGTCAGTTGCTCCATGCTGGCGGCGGTTTCTTCCAGAGAAGCCGCCTGCTGCTCGGTACGGGAGGAGAGATCGTTGTTACCTGCGGCGATTTCGGTGGTCCCGCTGTAGATAGCGTCAGAGCCTTCGCGCACGCTACTAACCGTGGCGATCAGTTCCTGCTGCATGTGCTGCACGCTGGAGGCGAGCTGGGTCAGCTCGTTTTTTCCTTCAACGTTAATTTTTTCCGTCAGGTTACCGGCGGCAATTTCGCGAATATGGCCAATCACCACGTTCAGCGGTTTGAGCAGGACCCGGCGCATACCGAGCCAGACCAGCAGAATGACCGCCGCCAGCGCCAGGGCTAAAATACCAAGCTGCCAGATGGCGAAGGTATAACCGGCACGGCTGTCTACGTAGGAGGCTTCGTACATGCGGTCGTTCAGCGCCAGATAGCCGTCGTAGGCTTTTTCGAGCGCGTTTTGCATGCCCTGAGTTGACTGGCCAAAGTAGGCGTCCATATTGCCGCTTTCCAGGTAACCAATCAGCTCAGCCAGCGCCTGGTGATAGGCCTGGTAGTCACCGTCGATGTCTTTCACCACGGCGTTCATTTCTGGGGAGATCGGAGCGACCTGTTTAAAGCTGTTGTAGTGCTGCCCGGCGCTGGCGAGGGACTTCTTCGCATTGTTCAGCAGGTCGGTCTTCGCGGCGCTCTGGCTGTTCGCCGGGTCCATCATCATGCGTGCGGCAGAGCGGCTCAGGTTGATACGCGTGTGCAGCATCAGGATCCAGGCCTGGTTTAACTCTGCCTGCTGAACCCGTAATTCTCGAGAAACCTTGAAGTTGTCATTATTGCTTTTTAAAGAATTAAAGAACATTCCACCGGAAATGATTTGCAGCAGCGCGAACACCACCAGCACCATCATTAGCATGGTGACAACGCGAATACGCTTTAACATAGGACGCCCTTTTAACGACTTGTTCCCGAAGTTATCGGCACAGGGCGCGGGAACTTTACGTTAAGTCACAGGGAAATTAACCGGTTGCGCTACAGCAACCGGCTATGGGCAAGACGTGGCGACGATCAATAAGTTACGGTGATGGTTACCGTGTCAGCGTAATCATCGGGGGTGTAGTTAGTGCTGGGAATGGTGACGTAGACCGGGTACGCCTGTGCGACGCCGGTTCCCGTGCTGGAACGGTAGTTTGATGCCGTATTCCCCCACACCGCCCCGGATGCTCCGGTAGCTTGCCGGAGCTGATAAGGCACCTGATCGGTATTCGTTCCGGTGCCTTTTAACGCCCCTGTTCCCCCGGTGTTGTTATTCGAAGGAGTAAGGCCCACGGTGTAAAGGGTGCCGTTAGTGCAGGCAATGCCTATGGTGTTATTCGAGGCCAGATTGGTTTGCATGGCCGACACCGGCCCGAAGCTCACGTTGTTGGCATAGCTGACGTTGCACTGCTTGCTGACGGTTGCGATGACATTAAAAGGAAAGTTTGTTGCGACGCCCGTGCCGCAGCCAGCGGGTGGCGCCAGCAGGCCGGTATTCATCGTTACCGTTGTCATACCGCTGGTGTAAATATCCTGATAACCGCCCGGCGCGGCGGAGGTTTGCGGCACCGACATTTGCGCGTAGACCGTCAGGCTGCCGGTGACGGGCGTCAGGTTGAGTAAATTTAACTGTATCATCGGATAGGTGGTCCCCGACTGGAACTGACTTCCCCATGCGCCTCCGCTGACTGTCCCCTGATAAAGCTCATAGCTCAGCGTGCTGGCAGGCGGCCCGGCAAAAGACATTTTGTGGTTCCCTACCCCGGCCCCGTCAATATTAAAACAAAGCGTCACCCCGGCCAGCAGATCGCCCAGTTGCTTGGAACAGCTGTAATCGAAGGTCATCGACGTATTGGGCGTACCTGTCGCCAGCGGGTTGACGGTACCAAAGTTAACCGTTTGAACGTTGCTCACCGAGCAAACCACCGCCTGGCTAATTCCGGGGGACAGCAAGAGCACCGCCAGCAGCAGCAATTGTTTTAATCTCACGCGGATAACTCCTGTATCAAAAGGCCACAGACTTGCTAGCGGCACACAATCGGGCCGATATTCGGCACGCTTTTCTGGTTCTCGGGGTAGTCAAATTCGGCGATACAAATGCCGTTTTCCGTGGTCACTCTTAGCTCGTTGTGACTTTCAAGCGCGTCAAAGTAGGCCAGGCCATCAAACCCGACCACGGTGTCTTGCCCAATGCCCGCCATCAGCCTGACGGGGCTGCCTTCCGCAATAGCATTTCCTTTAGCATCCACCAGGCTCACCTGCGCAGCGCGTACCGGCTTAATGTCAAAATTCACCAGAGTCCCGGAGCGGTCTGCCGGCGTGGCGTTCATGCTCACGTTACGGATCCGCATATTGGCCGGGAGGTTCATCGGGTCAATGCTGATGAGGTTGTTTTGGTAGCTGTTCAGCGGCGTAACCAGCAGCTGACCGTTGCCGTCGCTGTTGCCGACCAGATTATGCTGCAGCTTCACCGGCACGTTCGGAATGCCGTCCGTCGACACCACCGCAAAACCGTTATTGATCTCGCGTGCGGCAAACACGCCGCCGCCCATCATCACCAGCGAGCCGGTAGCGCCCGCATAACCATAGTTATTATCAGGAATGCTGCGGAAGCCGCTATATACGCGGCCGTAGCGCCCCAGATAGCCCACTTCGCCCTGCCCGCTTTGCTGAGAACTCTGCTGGCTGGCGGCCACGTTCCAGCCCACCCCGCCTTCAGACGGCGGGGTCTTGCTGGCGTTGAGCTGGTACCCCATCTTGTCGCCCGTGCGCTGAACCGTTGCGCCTGCGGTAAGGTTGTTCTGGGTACTGACGGTCACCATCAGGTAAACGCTGCGGTCGCGGCTGTCGTCGATGTTCTGGTTAAAGCTGGCGCTGAGGGAGACGTTTTCGGAAATGGATTTAAACCAGCTGGCGTTGGCATAGCGAATTGCGCTTTGGTCCGGGTAGCGAAACTGCAGATAGCTCATACTGAGGTTCCCGCCAACGCCAAAGTTATACCCCACCACCGCGCTGCCGCTGAACGCGGGCGGCGCGGAACCATAACGAGTGGCAACGTCGCGATAATCTCCGGAGGTGGCCGTGGCGCTGGAGCTAAAGTTGAAACGCCCCCCGGACCAGCGGTAGCCCAGGCCGTATAAATAGCCATTCTCCCCGGAGTCCGAGCTGGCGGCGAGCGCCGTTGAAATTGTTCCGGCCTGGCTGGCGGGGATCCAGTCGCTGCTTATCCCGCCGTTCACCAGGCTGTCGCTGGTTTCGAAATGACCTCCGGCGGTCAGGCTGTTGCTGAAGCCACGCCGCCATGTGCCGCTGATCGCCGGCTCGCTGGCGTAGTCAAAAGAGCTGTAGCCGTAGTTTTTTCTGACCACACCCAGTTCGAGGGACCAGTCGGTCAGCCCCTCCCTCAACAAAAGCTGATCGTTATAAAAAGAAAAGTTCTGCACGCTGGTTCTGCCCAGCGCATCGGTCATCATTACCTGAGCATTCCCTGCCCCGGTGATGTTTGGCAGCGTATTCAACTGGAAGCTGCCCGCCGGCACTTCACCGTTATAATATTTCACCCCATTGACATATAGCTCAACGCTCGACGGCAGCGTTGCCGAGCCAAGAAAAGCCGGCAGCGGCGTCGTGGGCATATTGGGATTAAGGCCAAAATCGGTACCGATTTTTACCCCGGCGATACGTGTCTGACGGGACCAGGAAAGCGAACTGGTTAGCGTGTCACCGAGGGTGACCGCCAGCATTTTGTCGGGAAACGAAGAGCGCCAGCTGGTATCAAGCCGGCTAAAGGACTCGTTATCATTTTGCTCGGTGGAATAGCGCGTAAGCTGGGTCGAACTGAATACGCCTGCAGCGCCAAACGCGCGGAACTCACTGAATGAATTGAAGTTACTTTCTTTCCCGCTGTCCGCATAGAGATCGTAGTTCAGCAATGCGCCGACGGCATTTGAGGCCGTCGGAGAGGACACATCCGTCTGGTTTAGCTGGGTTGTTTTCAGATCTAACAGGCTCAGCGGCGCGTTCAGCGCCAAAGTTTGCTGCTGAACGTTATAGTCAACCGTGACCTGCGAAATATCATTGAGGTAAAAAGGCGGGCGCGCTTTTTCCGGCAGGCGAAATCCCAACTGACGCAGGGCCATTGCGTCGCCGTATAATTTGCCGTTAGCGTAGCCAAGATGAACCAGACCCACGGGATTACCATTCACCGTCGTGTCGAGATATAAATCAACGCCTACAGGCTGAGCTGTGTCATTTTTGACCGCATTCTGAGGTAAGTCATTATTAGTATCTTGTGCTGCCGTTATGCCTGAGAAAAATAAACCATTAAGCAATATAATTTTTACCAAAGAATATGGCCAGTCATAGATCTTGTTCTGTTTTTTGACCATTGATAGCGACTTCAACTTTTCCACTATGGTAAGCATCACCGGCAGATGAAGATATTATCCACCGCATAGTTGAACCTGGAAGAACATAACCTAGCAGACCTGAAGTAATCGTTTTTCGCGCACCATTAGGTGAAATAAACGTCATGGCCGAAAGCTGAGCGTGGCTGTTTCCCTGATTGCTCACTTCGATAAACGTTTTGCCCTCGACATTAATTAATGCCCATTTTAGCTTCGCCGAGTTTTCCCCCTGCCCAACGGGCTGTAAAAACACCGGAACGGAATAGCGCATCACAAACTGAATTTTATTCCGCTGCAGTTTGGCCGGCGGAAGCTCATCGATAAACAAGCGGTACGCCTGTTCCACCTGGTTGGTGGCAGGCCCGGTACGGATAACCCTGATCAGCTGACGCTCTCCCGCCGGCAGCGTCACGATTGGCGGGCTGATAACCAGCCCCTGAGACGTTGACAGCTTGTCGGCATAGCCGCTTTGCTGCCAGTTGAAAACCCGCACCTGCGCGTTGAGCGGCGCGTCACCTTCATTACTCAGCCAGATCCCATCTGCATTTTGTGCCGCCCTTAACGTCAGGTTAACCGGTGATATTTGCAGGCCACCGGCTAACGCATGCCCCCCCGCCGCCAGCGCCAGCCACAGGCACGCACAGGCGGAGCGTCCACCTAATTTCAATTTCATCCGCTGTCCTGAAATCAGTAGTTAACGTTGACGGTAACCGTATCCGCATAGCTGTCTGGCGTGAAGTTCGCGCTCGCCGCCGTCGCATAGACGGTATAAGTCTGCGCGGCGCCCGACCCGGTACCCGCCACGCCGTTACCGACCACGGTGGTGGTCGCGGTGTTCCCCCAAACCGGCCCGGTCGCCGAGGTTTGGTTCAGCTGGTAGGGCACTTTATCGGTGTTGGTCGCGGAGTTAGCGACTGACGACATGGCCCCGGACCCGGTGGTGGTTCCCCCGTTCGCTGCGGAAGGTGCAAGGCCGATAAAATAAGGCGTTGTCTTTGAACAGTTAACGGTAAAGGTATTGCTTTGCGAAGTGTTTACTGCACTGGCGTTAACCGTCCCCAGGTTAATATTCGAGCCGCTGCCGGCGGTCACCGCGCAGGACTTTTGAATAGTAATGAGGACCTGAAATGTGCCGTTTGCCACCGCCGCATTAGCCGATGGAATAACCGCAAACGCAGTACAAGAGAGAATTAAGCGTGCTGCAGTGGCTGAATTCATATCCTTAACCTTATTCAAATGACTCAATCATGCTTCGTGAATACGCAACGAAGCGGTACGGGATGATTTAACGTTAGATTTTTCTCTTTCCCTGTTTTTCTCTTTAACTGTTTTCCACTTTAATAGTGACAGCCGACACCATAACTCACCGTTAATATAATTCGCCCTGAAATCTCATTCGCTGCCTGTAAAATACCGTGGGCAATATCGCACCCCATAATTCCGGAGTTCCCTCCCCACCTGTTTGTACATTTTACGACCAGGCAATTTACAACCGGGCAATGCGGCTTCCCTGGCGACATGGGCAGGCGAACTGGTAAGAAAAAAATCAGTACGTTACGTCATCACTTAGTTGAAATTTAGTTTAGAGACCCGGAAATAACCAACCGCGCGGCAAAATTCAGCAAAACGGCGGATTGACGAGTTATTTACTATTAAAACAGTGAGTTAACCCTTCCCTCTCATATCTTGATGCAAACTGAAAAGAATATATCCGTCAGTTTGTGATATTCATCACAAATAATGATTAAGCACTGCTTAATTAACAATTTACAGAATTTATAAAAAAGAGTTGTATATCGACGCCGTTTGATTCAATTTATGCTCCGCATATTTACTGCCCGGCAATAATAATTATATAGGGGTCAGTAAGTTACAAAAAAACACACATTAACTACAGTCAACTACGGGATACTAAGTCAGTGGCAAGTTCAAACAAACTCACGCTATTCATCATTTTGTTCATGATAGCGGGGATCTTCACCGGTGCGGCCATCCACGAATACGCCGCCGCAGACGTTATCAAAGGCTACGCCGACAACATCACGCTGTTTACCGACATCTTCCTGCGACTGATCAAGATGGTGATTGCACCGCTGGTCTTCAGCACCCTGACGGTCGGTATCATGAAGCTCGGCGAAACCTCCACCATTGGCCGCGTGGGCGGTAAGGCGATGGTCTGGTTCGTCTCCTCTTCCGTGCTTTCTATTCTGGTCGGGCTGTTTATCGTTACCCTGGCGCATCCAGGCGCGGGCATGAATCTGGAAGTGCCGACGGAAGCCGTACAAACCGGCCTTGCCGTAAGCGGTATGACGCTGAAAGCCTTTATTTCTCACACCATTCCAACCAGCATTGCTGGCGCGATGTCGGACAACGAGATCCTGCAGATTGTGGTGTTCTCGATGTTCTTCGGCATTGCCGGAGCCTCTTTGGGTGAGAAATTTAACGCACCGCTGGTGAGCGCGCTGGATGTGGTTTCTCATATCATGCTGAAAGTCACCGGCTACGTTATGTACGTTGCGCCGTTGGCCATCTTCGCCGCCATCTCTTCGGTAATTGCCACCCAGGGCCTGGGCATTCTGCTGAACTACGCGTCGTTTATCGGCGGCTACTATGTGGCTATCGTACTGACCTGCGTGGTGCTGATTAGCGTGGGTTATATGGTGCTGAAGCGCGACGTCTTCCGCCTGTTGGCGATGCTTAAAGATCCGGTGCTGGTCGCTTTCACCACCAGCAGCTCTGAGGCCGCTTATCCAAAGACTCTGGATCAGCTGACCCGCTTTGGCTGCTCGCGTAACATCGCGTCGTTCGTGCTGCCTATCGGCTACTCCTTTAACCTGGTCGGCTCGATGGTTTACTGCTCCTTCGCGTCGATGTTTATTGCCCAGGCTTATAACATTCACCTCTCCTTCTCCGAGATTGCCGTGCTGATGCTGACGCTGATGCTGGCGTCAAAAGGGATTGCCGGGGTACCGCGCTCCGCGCTGGTTGTGCTGGCGGCGACCATCCCAAGCTTCAATATCCCGGTGGCCGGGATCCTGCTGCTGATGGGTATTGACCACTTCCTGGATATGGGCCGTTCGGCCATTAACGTGCTGGGCAACGGCGTGGCTACCGCGATGCTGTCCAAAAACGAAGGTATGCTGGAAGAAACCGGCAGCGTGCCGGGGGCAGAAGTTAAGGCATAAAAAAAGGGGCTACCTGCCGGTAGCCCCCATTTTCTAATCGATTCGATTAAGCAACCGCAGAATCCAGCAGCTCCATCTCTTCGCTGTTCAGCAGCTTCTCGATGTTCACCAGAATCAGCATACGTTCGCCCAGCGCGCCCAGGCCGGTCAGGTATTCGGTAGACAGCGTCACGGCAAACTCCGGGGCAGGACGAATCTGGTCGGCGGTCAGCGACAGTACGTCGGATACGCCGTCAACCACGATCCCCACCACGCGCTTCTCAAGATTCAGCACGATAACCACGGTATTGTCGTTATATTCCACGCCGTCCTGCTCGAACTTCAGGCGCAGGTCGATGATCGGCACAATCACACCGCGCAGGTTGGTCACGCCTTTGATAAAAGCAGGCGTATTCGCGATACGCGTTACCTGGTCGTAACCGCGGATCTCCTGCACCTTCAGGATATCAATGCCGTACTCTTCATCGCCGAGGGTAAACACCAGGAACTCCTGGCCTACGTTTTCCCCGGTCAGTTTTGTCACATTCGTTAGTGCAGTCATTTGCGTACCTATTTTCTTATGCAGTTAATCAGGCGACGGTAAGCGCCAGACGTTGTTCACGGTTTAGCCCCTGCAGCGCAGAAACATCGACGATCAGCGCCACGCTGCCGTCACCCAGAATGGTGGCAGCAGAAATTCCCGGTACCTTGCGGTAGTTGCTTTCGAGGTTCTTCACTACAACCTGATGCTGACCAATCAGCTGATCGACCAGCAGCGCGTAGCGACGTCCGGCGCTTTGCAGGATAACGACAATGCCCTGCGTGGCTTCGGTTTTCGCGCCCTGAACGTCAAAGACTTTCCACAGTTCGACCAGCGGCAAGTATTCGCCACGCACTTCCAGCACGCGCTCGCCGCCCGCCAGCGGGTGCAGATCTTCTTCCTGCGGCTGGAGTGATTCCATCACCGCGTTCAGCGGCAGGATAAACACTTCATTGCTGACCTTCACCGACATGCCGTCGAGGATGGCAAGCGTCAGCGGCAGCAAAATACGGATGGTGGTCCCGGTACCGGCTTTCGACTGAATTTCAACGTGGCCGCCCATCTCCTGGATGTTACGTTTCACCACGTCCATGCCGACACCACGGCCGGAAACGTCGGTGACCTGTTCGGCGGTGGAGAAGCCCGGCGCGAAAATAAGCATGCCAACTTCGTCGTCGGTCATGCTCTCGCTGACCGGCATTCCCTGGGACATCGCCTTCGCCAGGATGCGTTCACGGTTAAGCCCCGCGCCGTCGTCGGTCACTTCGATACAGATATTGCCGCCCTGATGTTCAGCGGACAGGATAAGGTTGCCGACTTCGGACTTCCCGGCAGCCCGGCGCTTTTCAGGCGACTCGATACCGTGGTCAAGACTGTTACGCACCAGGTGCGTTAACGGGTCGATAATACGCTCGATCAGGCTCTTATCCAGCTCGGTGGAACTGCCCATCAGCGTCAGCTCAACCTGTTTGTTCAGCTTGCCTGCCAGGTCACGCACCAGGCGCGGGAAGCGGCTGAAGACGTATTCCATCGGCATCATACGAATCGACATCACCGATTCCTGCAGATCGCGTGCGTTACGCTGCAGCTGCCCCATGCTGGTTATCAAATCACCGTGATTAACCGGGTCAAGTTCGTTAGAACGCTGGGCCAGCATCGACTGGGTGATGACCAGCTCGCCGACCAGGTTGATCAGTTGGTCAACTTTCTCAACCGCAACACGAATACTGGTTGATTCCGACGCACGAGCGGCAGGTTTATCACGCTCAACGCGTCCGGTGGCCGGGGTTAACGGCTCAGGCAAGCCGGCTTTTTGCACGGCGACGGCCGTTTGCGCAGGCGCTTCCGGCACCGCCACGGAAGTCGTTTCCGCGGCCGCTGGCGCGCTGGCTGCCGCCACCGGCACAAAGCTGATTTGTTCTGGCTCAATCACGAAGCAAAGTACGGCGGTAATGTCGTCTTCGCTGACGCTGGTTTCAAGCGTGGCGGTAATAGAAGACGCATCTTTGACCACATCGCTCAGGGTACCAAGATTACCCAGCTCTTCGAGCATCAGGTCACGCTCGGTCTCTTTCAGTCCGTCAATCACCACTCGCAGCCTGCCGCCGTTATCGGTAGCCGTAGCAGCCTGCTGCTCCGTTTCTACCACGGAGAGTTTGGCCGGCGCCGAAGGGACTTCGCCCTTGGCTTCCAGGGCCAGCTGGCGCAGCGCTTTGCAGATGTAGTCGAAGCTGGCAGCATCCGGCTCTTCAGAGTTTTTATAAGCGTCCAACTGTTCCTGCATAATATCCTTGGTTTCCAAAAACAGGTTGATGATATCGGTGTTGAGCTGCATCTCACCGCGCCGCGCTTCGTCGAGCAGGTTCTCCATCAGGTGCGTCGTTTCCTGCAGGATGGAGAAGCCAAACGTTCCGGCCCCGCCCTTAATGGAGTGGGCAGCACGGAAAATAGCGTTCAACTGTTCAGAATCAGGCGCCTCGGGCACCAGATCCAAAAGATGCTGCTCCATATCCGCCAACAGTTCGTCGGCTTCGTCAAAAAATGTCTGATAAAAATCGCTAATATCCATGCTCACGCTATCACCTCATGCCTGGTTGTGGCGCAACTGTGTTATTCGCCGGAGCCGCCGTTGGGACCTGCTGCAGAACCCCGATCGGCTGGTTATCGCTCTCTGAGTTCTCATGCATGATGGCGTCTTCGGTCTGTTTATTAAGCACCAGCAAACTGATGCGACGGTTAATGGCGTCACCGCCTCCGCGTTTGGAGAGGCTCATCTGTGAGGACATCCCGATGACGCGCAGCACTTTGCCGTCGTCGAGACCGCCCGCCACCAGCTCACGACGGGAAGCGTTCGCGCGGTCGGCGGAAAGCTCCCAGTTGCTGTAACCGCGTTCGCCGTTGGCATAAGGCAAATCATCGGTATGGCCGGACAGACTGATTTTGTTAGGAATACCGTTCAGCACTGGAGCGATTTTGCGCAAAATATCGCGCATGTAAGGCTCCACTTCCGCGCTGCCGTTTTTAAACATCGGGCGGTTCTGGCTGTCGATAATCTGAATACGCAGACCTTCCTGCACCAGGTCAATCTGCAGGTGTGGCCGCAGCGCGCGCAGTTTCGGGTCGGACTCAATTAGCTGGTCCAAATCCCCTTTGATACGCTTCAGGCGGTTAGCCTCCATGCGCTTGCGCAGCTCTTCAATGTTGGGCTGTTTTTTCACTTCACCCTGCTGTTGAGTGACGTCATCACCCCCGCCGGGGATCGGGCTTTCACTGTCGGCAATACGTTGGCCGCCGGTGATAGCCTGGGCCAGTGGAGTGCGGAAATAGTCAGCAATTTGCGCCAGCTCTTTCGGGCTGGAAATGGAAATCAGCCACATCACGAGGAAGAAGGCCATCATCGCGGTCATAAAGTCCGCGTAGGCAATTTTCCACGAGCCGTGAGCCGCCCCGCCGTGTCCCTTGTGCTTGCGGCGCTTTACGACAACGATGGGATGGGCCTGATTTTTCATACTTCTTCTTCCGTCGCGCGCTGCGCGTTCGGTGAACGTACCGCCCTGACGTGCTCTTCCAGCTCAATGAACGACGGACGCTCGCTGGAGTACAGCGTTTTACGACCAAATTCCACCGCGATCGGCGGCGCATAACCATTGAGGCTGGACAATAAAGTCACCTTCACGCACTGCATCATTTTGGTGGTTTCAGCGCTTTTCTGACGCAATACCGTGGCTAATGGGGAAATAAATCCGTAGGCCAGTAAAATACCGAGAAAAGTTCCCACCATAGCGTGAGCAATTAATGCCCCTAACTCCGCGGCAGGACGGTCAGCGGAGGCCAGCGCGTGCACAACCCCCATTACCGCAGCAACGATACCGAAGGCGGGTAATGAATCCCCCATTAACGCCAGGCTGTTTGCAGGTATTTCCGATTCGCTTTCATGGGTCTCGATTTCTTCATCCATCAGCGCTTCAATTTCGAAAGTATTCATATTTCCGCTGATGATCAAACGCAAATAATCGACAATAAAATCAAGCATCATGGCGTCCGCTAAAATACGCGGATAGCTGGCAAAAATTTCGCTTTCTTTAGGGTTTTCGATGTCTCTTTCAAGTGAAAACATCCCCTGCTGACGCGACTTAGCCATCAGACGATAAAGCAATGCCATCAAGTCCATATACATGCTTTTGGTATATTTTGAACGTCTGAAGAGCAGCGGCAGCGCTTTTAAGGTGCCCTTAATCGCTTTACCGTTATTCCCTACAATGAACGCCCCAATACCCGCCCCACCAATGATGATAAATTCAGCAGGTTGATAAAGTGCGCCAAGGTGGCCGCCGGTTAACATGTAACCGCCGAACACTGTCCCTAAAACAACCAGGTAACCTATTAAAATCAGCACGAGATCATCCTTACGCCGTTGAGTGTAGCGAGGATGCCCAGGGGGGCAGATGCAGCGTCATGTTTGGGCATAAAAAAAGCAGCGGCAATCACTTACCGCTGCTGGAATACGCAAACACAGAATCTGTTAAACAGCCTGTTCCACCTGGTCATCCAGCAGTTGTGGAATAATATCGGCAGTATTCTGGGAAAGTTTACGTCTTTTTACCGCCCTTGATGGCGGCTGGCACAGACTGCAGGCAAAGCTGCCGACCGGCTGGTGTGCGTGGGTGATAAAATTACCCCCACAGCAGTTACATTGGCTTAACTGGAGCATTCCGCTCTCGACAAAACGCACCAGTGTCCACGCGCGAGTCAGCGCCAGAAGCGGGCCGTCGGCCTGGGAAGGACATTGTTCAAGGTAAAGTCGATAGGCTTTAATGACCGCATCAACGCCGGTGCAAAGCCCACTGCGAAGTAAAAACTGCCAGGCATTACAGAACATGGAAGCGTGAATGTTTTGCTCCCAGGTCATAAACCAATCAGTAGAGAAAGGCAGCATCCCTTTTGGAGGAGGACTTCCACGGAGTTCTTTGTAGAGTTTGATCAGGCGACCACGGCTCAGCTGCGTTTCGCTTTCCAGCATTTGCAGTCGGGCACCGAGGGTTATCAGCTCCATAGCGAGCTGAATGTCGCGAGCTTCCTGGACAATACTTTTCTCGCTCATTTGTTATGCCCTTTTTTTCTTAGGTGCCTCGGCAGGCGTCGACACCTCATTCAATAAACGGGTAGATAACAAAATACCGGTATGAATTTGCTGTAAATCATCCACACGGGAGTCTTGTGTTAAGCGAGTAATCGCCTGACTTTCGTTAAAGCGGAACTGACAAACTAATTGGTTAGTTTCTGCCAATTTTACCATTTGGGGCAACGTGAGTTCCCCTAGAGTATTTGCCATATCCTCAGCGATGCCTAAACGAAACATTGCTGATGCTTTGTCCTGACTAATAAGACGCTGTGCAAGCAATAAATACGATAAATTAATGTCGTAAATATGTTTTAGCAACTCGGAAGTATGCATTTTTTCCATCCCGAATAACCAACTATTATTGTATGCGGCCTAGCCTAAATATTTCGGATGACAGTAACGTGTCAACGTCAGGAAATTCTCCAGAAACTTACAGCTGTAAGAAACCGAAGCGAGCCTTCGCGCCATTACCGTTTTCTGAACTATTAGGGGGTTGTTACCGCACCCCGCGATGTCGCCGGGTCGCCCCGGGTAAATTAAAACAATCGTTACGGCCAAAATGCACGGATAAATCTTACGCTCTGACTAGGCTCCTCCGCCTACCGCGGTAGAAGCTACTTCCCTGACAAAGCCCGAACGCCTGTTGTCGTTCATCATTTTATTACAAAAAACTAAGATTTTTCCTAATTCGGGCAAACTCTACTCGCAGCCCCTGGCACATACAATGCAGCCATCGGCGATTTTGGAATTTATGTGACGCAGATCACATAAATACATCATCCTTCGAAGTGAAAAGCATCAGAATCGCTTTTCATTTGCTTAATTTTTAATCTGATTGAGAATTTTACCGATAACATCAGACGAATAGTGACACTGAAACATCACAACTCCATGAGTTACCATTGCTTTTTATCCGATACCGGCGGTCAGGAATGCTTAGGCGATCACACTTTACGAAAGCAGTTAGGAGTAACCTGCTGTTATTCAGAGACTTAAGCTAAATTATAGCGGCATTTTAACCGAGCGTTATGATTTCAAAAGCGCCAGTTACTGAAAGTTATCACTCGATCCAGGTTCGCAAATTAATCCGTTCGCCTTATGGCAAATTTTTACAAATCGTCTACGAAATAATGTTGCAAATTCGTTTCATAAGAATAACTAAACAATTTCTATGAGTGGCTTCACATTTCGTATGGCGACAAGCGTTGCGCCTGGACAACAAGTGGTGTAAGAAAATGTTAACAATTCACACAATATGTGGAGGGTCCGTATGAGCTATCGTCATGTGCTGGTTGCCGTGGCCATCACGCCTGAGAGCCATCATCTGGTGCAAAAGGCCGTCTCTATCGTCAAACCCGTCAACGGAAAAATTACTCTCGTCACGCTAGCCTCCGATCCCGAACTGTATAACCAGCTTGCCGCCCCGATGCTGGAAAACCTGCGCGATCTGATGCTGGAAGAAACCCACCTTTTTCTCGATGAGCTGAAAGAGAAAGCGCAATATCCTATTGAAAAGGTAATTATTTCCACAGGGGAACTAAGCGAACACATCCTGGATATCTGTGAAAAGCAGGATGTGGACCTGGTGCTTTGCGGCAATCATAATCAGAGTTTCTTCGGTAAGATCACCTGCTCAGCCAAGGCTGTCGTGGCCTCAAGCCAGGTTGATGTGCTGCTGGTCCCTCTTTAGAACGACCTCAACAGGAAGCGGAACCTGCTCCGCCTTTCCGCCCTCTGCTAAACTACTTTCCGGGTTATTCCATAGCGACTAATTATGCCAGTTTCGGAAAACTCGATTTTTTATCCTGACTTTTCTTTCCTCGCCAATAAGAACAAAAATGTTCAAATAAGCGGCACAAATTTAGAATCCTGCCCGCGTGAATGATAACCCGCTTCCCTCAGCAAATTGCCCTCTGCTTCTCAGCCGGAGCAACGCCAGCACGCCAGGGCCTCAAAATCATCACGTCAAGCCATAAGGATTTGCGATATGCACAAAAAAACAACTCATTAGCCGCGCCCGCAAATCCAGGCCCTGGGATCTCCTCTGATTTGCTCTCTTTTTATACTTTCGATCTTTTATTGCGCAATCCCAGTCCCTCCTCAGCGTCGATTAATTTTCATCTTGCCTGGGATTTTTTTGTTTGGTGCACGGATTTTAGAATCATGAAAATATGCAGCAGGAGGCACAAAGATGATCTCATCCCGTTTAAGTGAAAAATAGTAAAATTAACCAAGAGGCAAAAAATGATTAACACACAAACGCCGAACAGGCACGCCTAACATGCTCTTAACATAAAATGAGAGCGAAACCACAAAAACAAAGTTCAAATATATTCTATATCAAATACAGTGAGTTACACCTAGCCCAGAAAATGAACATCTCGGTGCACTATTATCATGAAAAAAATTAAAGAAATGATAAATAGACTTGCTTAGGACTTTTCTCGAACTTGATAGCAGCGTATGGTTATTTAATACTCCATAAAATTGTCCACGGAAATAAGGATATTAATATGCCCGCTGCCAGCATGATCCAAAAACTTAATGCGCAAATTAATCGTGAATTTTATGCCTCCCATTTGTGTCTGCACCTGAGCGCCTGGTGCACGAAGAACAGCCTGACCGGCAGCGCGAATTTTCTACGCAGCCAGGCTCAAAACAACGTTACGCACATGATGCGGGTATTTAATTTTATGAAGCACTCTGGCGGCATGCCGAGCGTAGGCGCGATGCCTCCACCTGAGTGCCACTGCCTGACGCTTGAAGAGCTGTTTCAGCAAACGCTGGATGATTACCACCTGCGCCACGAAACGCTGGCTACCCTAAAAGAAGAGGCCAAAGCGGCCAATGCCCGTAAGGTCATGAGCTTTCTGATGGCATTAAGCGAAGAACAGGATCGGGACGGTGAACGGCTGCAGACAATTCTGGAAGAAGTGCGCAATGCTAAAAAAGCGGGCCTGTGCATGAGCCAGACCGACCGACATCTGCTGAATTTTGTCGAACACGAGTCTCACTGAGAGCCTCCTCTTTAGATAAAAAAAGCACCAGCAATCCGCCGGTGCTTTTTTATTATCTTGTGGACGCTTAGCCTTCCGGCGTCCAGGAGAAGGAAAGAAGGATTAGTGCGCTTCTTTCTGCTGGGTAAATTTCAGCTCAATCAGGGCTATCGCTTTTTGAATCGCGCGGCGAGTTACCGGGTCAACGGCAGCAGGATGGCTGGTAAAGTCGATGGTTTTCAGCTGTTCTGACATCTTTTCACGGACTTCAACCGGCGCAATCACATCAATCACGTCGAGAATTTGTTTGATAACCAGCTGGCACGCCACGACGTCGGAAACCAGTTCCTGATCGGCAGAGAGTTGTTCGGCCATTTTAATCTCCTGTTTTATTTGCGCGACAGTCTACCTGCCCCGCTCCGTGCGAGGCAACAGTCCATTCGGCGTAAAATCCCTAAGGCGGGGAAAAAAGCCCCCATGGATTTACTTTTCAAACTGCCAACAGGCAACCCGATGCCCCGGAGAGATCTCCTGCATTTGCGGAGGCTGCCGATGGCATTTCTCCATCGCACGTGGGCAACGGTTAGCAAATTTACAGCCTGTATATTCACCAATCCCCCCGGCAGTTTCGCCTTTTAGCCCGCCCTGCTCCAGCATTTGTACATGCGGGTCGGCGAGAGGAATAGACGCCAGCAGCGCCCGGGTGTAAGGGTGAGCCGGCTGGTTATACAGCGTTTCTGCCGGAGCCTCCTCCACCAGCGAGCCGAGGTACATCACGCCAATGCGGTCAGAAATATGGCGCACCATCGACAGATCGTGAGCGATAAACAGGTAGGTCAGGCCTGATGCCTGCTGCAGATCCTGCAAAAGATTCACCACCTGCGCCTGCACTGACACGTCGAGCGCGGACAGCGGTTCATCGCAAAGAATGAACTCGGGGTTCACCGACAGCGCGCGAGCAATACTGATACGCTGGCGCTGCCCGCCGCTGAACTCGTGAGGAAAACGATCGAGGTGCTCACGGCTTAACCCCACCTGCCCCAGCAGCTCCAGCGTTCGACTTTTCCGCCGTTCAGCATCGTAGCCGTGAATACGCATCGGTTCGGCAATCAGCTGCTGCACCGTCATGCCTGGATTCAGTGAGGAATAAGGATCCTGAAAAACGGCCTGCATCCGGCGGCGGACGGGTTTCAGCTGACGTTCGCTTAGCCCGGCAATGTTTTGCCCGTCAAACTCAATCTCACCTTCGGTAATGTCGAACAGCCGCAACAGGCTTCGGCCTAGCGTTGACTTGCCGCAGCCCGACTCTCCGACCAGGCCGTAAGTTTCCCCTGGATAAATATCAAAACTGACGCCGTCCACGGCCTTTACCGTCGTGCGTGGCCCGAACCAGCCCCGGTCAGAGGTGAAATGTTTACTCAGGTTGCGGACGCTAATCAGTGGAATAACCTCAGGCATGAGCCACCTCTTTTTCCCACAGCCAGCAGCTAACTTCGTGACCATCGGCGAAAGTGTGTTTAGGTGCCGCCTTATCACAAACGGCCATGCGTTGCGGACAGCGAGCGGCAAATGGACAGCCCGCAGGGGGATTCAGCAAGCCGGGCGGGCTCCCTTCTATCGGAGACAAGCGTTCTTCACTGCCGTCGGGGCGGGGCAGCGATGCCAGCAGGCCACGCGTGTAGGGATGCGAGGGGCGATAAAAAATAGCCTCTACACTTCCCTGTTCCATCACCAGCCCGCCGTACATCACAACCACCCGCGAGCACACCTGCGCCACCACGCCTAAATCATGCGTTATCAGCAAAATTGCGGTATCCGTCTGCTGCTGAAGCTGTTTAAGCAGCCGCAGGATCTGCGCCTGGATTGTCACGTCCAGCGCGGTAGTCGGCTCGTCGGCAATCAGTAAAGACGGATGGCACGACAGCGCGATGGCAATCATTACCCGCTGGCGCATGCCGCCGCTAAATTCGTGCGGGTATTGGTCGTAGCGTTTTTCCGGCTGGCTAATGCCCACCTGCCCGAGCATCGCAATCGCCTTCTCTTTAGCCGCCTTTTTGCTCAGGCGTTGATGACGAATAAGGATTTCACTCATCTGCCGCCCGATGCTCAGCACCGGGTTCAACGCGGTCATCGGATCCTGAAAAATCATCGCTATCTCACTGCCGCGAAGATGGCGCATTTGCTCCGGCGTTTTGCGGGCCAGATCTTCGCCCTGAAAGCGAATATGGCCCCCCACTATCCTGCCGTGGCTCCCCAGCAAATTGATAACCGATTTGCAGGTGACGCTTTTCCCACAGCCAGACTCGCCGACGATGCCCACGACTTCTCCACGCCGCACGCTGAAGGTGACGCCACGCACCGCATGAACTTCGCCGTCGCGGGTAAAGAAGGATGTTTTCAGACTATCGATTTCAAGCAGGTTACTCATCGCGGTTTGCTCCCGGCTCAAAGACGGTGCGGAACACATCGCCCAGCACGTTAAAGCTCAGCACCGTCAGCAGGATCAGCACGCCGGGGAACATGGCAAGCCAGGACGCTTCACCGATGTAAGACTGGGCGTTATTCAGCATGCTGCCCCAGGAGGCATTTGGCTGCTGTACGCCAAGACCAAGAAAGCTCAATGTAGACTCCATTAAAATAGCGGAGGCGATATTCAGGGTCGCCGCCACGATAATCGTCGGCAAAATATTGGGGATAATATGGCGGGCGATAATCAGCAACGGATGCTCACCGGAGGCACGCGCGTAAACCACGTACTCACGCTCTTTTAGCGTCAAGGTTTCTGCGCGAACCAGGCGCGACATGTTCATCCAGGTCAGCGCGCTGATGATCAGGATAATGTTAGCTATGCCGGGCTTCAGGTAAGCATTGAGCACCAGCAGCAGGAAAAAGGCCGGGATCGACATGAGTATGTCCACCAGCCTCATCAGCAGGTTGTCTATTTTACCCCCGAAGTAGCCGCTGACCGTGCCCACCAGCGTGCCGATAAGCGTGGAGAACAGCATCGCCAGAAACCCAACCATCAGGGAAATCTGCCCGCCGTAAAGCGCACGCGTAAAGTAGTCCCTGCCGTACTCATCCGTGCCAAACCAGTGCCCGGTATCCGGCGGCAGCATGCGCGCCTGGAGCGACATCTGGTTTGGGTCCCAGGGGCTAAAGAATGCCGACAATGACGCCAGGGCAAAAAGCACCAACACCGCCAGCGAACACTGCGCGGGACGGCTGTGTTTCATGCCCTGTTTAACCTGTGTCCATCTTCTGCTCATCATTACCTCAGCGCCTTAATGCGCGGGTCCGCCACGCGATACAGAAGATCGGCCAGTAAATTTCCCGCAATCAGCATCAAAGAAGAAAGCAGGATAATGGCCATGATCAGCGGGTAGTCCAGGGAGGTGATGGACTGGATCCCCAGCAGCCCCATCCCCGGCCAGGAAAAGACGCTTTCCGTGACGTAAGCCCCCACGATCAGCTCGCCAAAGGAAAGACCAAACAGCGTAATCACCGGCAGCAGCACGTTCTTAAGCACGTGACGGAACAGAATGGCACTGCGGGTCGCACCGTAGGCGAGCTGGGTTTGCACGTAGTCGGCGGACAGCTGGCTAATGGTATTAGATCGGATATAGCGCACGTAGCTGGAAAGGTTGTAAAAGGTCAGTGCAATACAGGGCAGAATGCCGTGGCGCACAACATCAAGCCACGAATCTTCCATGCCAATCGTTCTCATCCCCATGCTGGGCAGCCAGTTTAGCTGCACCGAAAACACGGTAATCAGCAGGATGCCAAACCAGAAAATCGGTACCGAAATACCCACGTAGGCAAAGAGATTCAACACGTGATCCAGCCAGCGGTGTTTAAACGCGCCCGCCAGCAGCCCAAGGGGGATCGCCAGCACAATCGCCAGCAGCAGTGACGCGCCCATCAGGCCAAGCGTGGCCGGAATGCGTTCGGCAATCATCGTCAGCACCGGACGGTGATAAATCAGCGAGTAGCCCAGGTCGCCCTGCAGCAGATTTTTCAACCACAGCAGATACTGCACCGGCAGCGGTTTATCCAGGCCCATACTTTGACGAATACGTTCGATATCATCCGGGCTCATGCGCGGCGTGATATACGCCTGAACAGGGTCGCCCGGAGCAAGCTTTACCAGTAAAAAAGAGACCAGCGAGATAAAAAGCAGCATCGGGAACAGCTGCAGTAAACGCCGGAAAAGAAGGTTATTCATATTTTTACCGCCCTCGCCCTGCCGCCGCGCCGTAAGAGCACGCCAGGGCGAGGGTCATTCCCTGTTATTGTTGATAAATCTTCGACAGATCCTGGAACATATAAACAGGCTTAGGCTCCGCCTCTTTTGTGCCGCCAAAACGTTTATCCACCGCCACGACCGCGTTGGTGTAGGCAACAGGATACCAGGCCATATCATTGGCTACGGTTTGCTGAATTTGTTTGTAGATGGCCGCACGCTTGACGGCATCCGTTTCGGAAGCCCCCTGCTCCCACAGCGCATCAAACGCCGGGTTCTTATAGTGTGCGTAGTTATAGGCTTCGTTGCTCATGTACAGCGACTTATAGCCGTCCGGCTCTGACCCCATGATGTATCCGCCCAGGCTTAGCTCCCAGGCCGTATTCTTCATGTCCTGGCTACGCTGCGACATCGCGTTAGCGTCCAGGGCCAGCAGCTCTACGTTGATGCCAATCGCCTTGAGCTGCTGCTGAATATAAAGCCCCATACTTTCCTGGGTTTTATTGCTGTTGATGTAAGCCAGGCGCAGCTTCAGGCCGTCCGGCTGCCCGGAGGCTTTAAGCAGCGCTTTGGCTTTTTCAATATCGAACTTGTACGGCTCAACGTCGCTGGTCTGGTAGAGGGTATCCGGGGTCAGGATAGAAGCCGCAGGCCTGGCGTAGTCGAATGAGGTAAATGCCGTTTGTACCAGATCGTCTTTATTCAGGGCGTAAGCAATGGCCTGGCGAAGATCCTTGCTTTTCATGCTGTCGACGTTCTGGTTAAAGGTCATATAGGCCAGACGACCTTCCGGGTAGATAACAAAATCAAACTTGCCGGTGGCCTTCAGGCGCGAGACGTCCTGCGGGTCAACCATCTTAAGGTTGATTTCACCGTTCTGTAGCGCAAGGTTGGCCGAGTTAGCATCCTTGGCAAAGCGATAAGTGACCGAGTCCAGCTTCGGTTTACCGTTCCAGTAGTCGTCAAAACGCGTCAGGGCGTAGTACTGCCCGGCGCGGTACTCTTTAAATTTGAACGGGCCGGATCCGACAGGTGCCTCGTTGCGGGCGCTCTTTTCGAGATCGCCTTTTTCACTGTCGAAGATATGCTGCGGGATCGGGAAGATTTGCACCAGCGTACCGGCAAAGGCGGCGCTCACCTGCGGCAGGGTAAATTTCACCGTCAGCGGATCCACCTTGCTCACGCTAAGAGGCTTGTTGCCATAGACAAACATGCTGCGGAAGAAGCTGTGCTGTTTTTCATCCAGCAGCTTATTAAAGGTGAACACCACGTCATCGGCGGTAATGGCCTGACCGTCCTGCCATTTCAGGCCGGACTTCAGCTTCAGCGTCCAGGAGAGATTATCCGCAGACGGCGTCAGGCTTTCCGCCAGGCCCCACTCGATTTTGTCCCCGTTGTAGCTGTATAACGGCGAATAAAGCGCCTGCATAATCGTTAACGTAGTACGGTCGCTGGCGTACAGCGGGTTGATGGCCAACGGATCGCCGGACGTGATGCCGATAATCAGGCTGCCGCCCTGCTTTGCTTCTTTTGCCGGGGCAGGTGCGGCCGCGGTTTCTTTTTTGGCGTCATCACAGCCGCTTAATGCCAGGGCCAGCGCGGCGACCAGCGCCGACAATACCAGAGGTTTACGCATTGCTTCAGAAACTCCTTGCTTAATAAGAGCCCGCATAGTGCGACACTCACTATCGCTTGTAAATGTGCCTAAAAAGCATAAGCTTAGCCAAATTTTGACTATCCGCATGGCGCCTGAGCGCAACGCCTGAAGGGAATACTATTTAACCGGCACACGTCACATAATTTTCGTCACCTCACCGCGTACAGGCGTAAAAAAAGCAGCCATCTGGCTGCTTTATCACTTCATTCGTTTCAGCTTCCGCTGCCGCTCAGGCGGAACATCGCCACCACATCGTGCAGATGGTGCGCCTGTTTCTCCAGCTCGCCGGAGGACAGCACCGACTTCTGCACCAGGTTAACGTTCTGCTGCGTTACGCTGTCCATCTCTCGCACGGCCACGCCCACCTGCCCGATCCCCTGGCTTTGCTCAACCGATGCGCTGGCAATCTCGCCCATAATATCGTTGACCTGCTTCACGGCCTTGAGGATCTCGTCCATCGCTTCCCCGGCCTTTTTCACCTGCTGCGAGCCGGTGTGAATATTGCTGACCGACTCATTCAGCAACGTTTCAATCTCTTTTGCTGCCCCGGCACTGCGGCTGGCCAGGTTACGCACTTCGCTGGCAACGACCGCAAACCCTTTGCCCTGCTCCCCCGCTCTTGCCGCCTCGACCGCCGCGTTCAGCGCCAGGATGTTGGTCTGGAACGCAATGCTGTTAATCACCGTGGTGATATCGACGATTTTATTCGCGCTGCTGGCAATAACATCCATTGTCTTCACCACCTGCTTCACCGATGCACCACCGTTCACCGCCGTGTTGGTGGCGTTCTGCGCGAGATGGCTGGCGTGGTTCGCGTTGTCGGCATTGAGCTTCACCGTACTGTTCAACTGCTCCATGCTGGCGCTGGTCTGCTCCAGCGCGGCGGCCTGCTGCCCGGAACGGGATGACAGGTCGGTATTTACCCCGGAAACCTCGGTGGCACTGGTGCGAATCGCATCGGCGCTGTCCCGGATACGGCTCACCGCCTTTTCCCAGTTATCCTGCATTTGCTGAATAGGCGGCACCATCAGGCCAATGCAGTTACGCCCCAAGTCCGGCAGCGCCGTGGCCAGTTCGCCCCGGGCGAGAACATGCATGTGATTACGGATAGTATTGACCGGCTTCACCAGGCAAAACCACAGGTAGCGTTCGGTAAAAAGGGTAATCGCAATACTAATAGCGATTGAAAGCATCAGCATCAGCTGGGCCATGTTAATCCACGCCAGCTGGTCCGGGCTCAGCGCGAGCTGCTGCTTGAGGTTGTGTAAAAGCCAAAGCGTCGCGCCCGCGACGCTTATCCAGGCTAGCGTCGAAAAGATTTGTATCAGCACCACCATTGCGCGGATTTTGATATTGCGAATCACATTCATCTGTCTGGTTCCCCGGTCAAAAATAAAATGCACCTCCTGTGCGGCTTTAGCGGCACGCGTCCTGATTTATTCCCTCGTATACCTGCATAAGTGAAATTAAACCGCGCCGTAGCGCTATTGTCGGCACGTTTCAGCAAAACTTGACGCGTATTTGATCAAAAAATCGCCGCGCATTTTGTGGGGAATTTACGTTAGGTGAAATGTTTTTATGCCGTAATTTGAATTAAGGATTATTTAAAATTCGAAATTTATGGAATCCGTTGCCCACAGCAGTGAACCGACTTTTCTGGCCGCCCCGCGTGCTACCATAAAAGCGGTTAAGCATGAGGTATTAATAAAGATGAAGCGCATTTATCTGGCCGTTACCGCCCTGTTCCTGGGTGGATGCACCGTAAGCAAAACGCCCGTCCCGCTCAACGCTAACGAGCCAGCCGGCGTTGTTCGCCTCGCCTATAACCTGCCGCCGCTTCAGACGGCGAAAGTAGACAAGTTCCTCGCGCAGTCAACCGCCTCGCGCCAGTGCCAGCAGTGGGGCTATGCCAGCGCGCTCCCTTACGGCAGCGACGTCAAAACCTGTACGACCTACAGCGGCACCCTTTGCCTGAATACCCAGGTTGTGCTGGAGTACCAGTGCCGTGGCGTGAGCGGCCCACAGTATGCGGGCGTCACCAGTAACTGGTAATTCCTGAAAATTTCTCTATTTTTAGTGACATCCAGCCAAAGAGAACCCTGACGCCAATGTAACCCTTCCTGACGATAACTTTCTCGCGCTGCCGTTTTGAAAAACGGCGGCTTGACGCTGTTTATTCATCAGGAACTTACCATGATTCTTTTGCTGCTACGCGCCCTGCGCCAGCACCGCTGGTTCGCGCTACTCGGGCTTGCGCTGCTGTTTTCATCGATTGGCAACGGCCTGACCTACGTTCTGGTCTTCAGCCAACTTTTAAACAGCCATGCCACGCCCGCCTGGCTTTCTCTCGCCTACGTGCTCGCCCTCGCTCCCGGCTTACCCGCCAGCTTCTTTGGCGTGTGGTTATTAAAACGTTGGCCGGCGTTTTCCGTACTTATTCTCGGCGAGGTACTGGGCCTCACAGGCCTGATCCTGCCGGGTATTGCGCTGCTGGTTGACCACCCGGCGATGCTGCTGTTAAGCCAGGCCGCGGCGGCCTTTAGCACAGGTATGACGGTGCCGGTGCTCAGCAAGCTCTTCAAACAAGGATTATCCAAAACACTGATGCCCGCTGCCGCCGGAATTGAAACGCTGGTATTCGCGGCCAACGTGATTTTCGGCGTCGGCATAGGCACGCTGCTGTACGGCCATATCAGCCTTTGGCTTATGCTGTTGATGGATGCATTCAGCTTCACCCTCGCGACCGGTTTGCTATGGCGAGCAGCCGTCTCGTTTACCACGCAGTGTGACGAGGAGCAGGAGTCCGCTCAAGACGAAAGGTTTAGCTGGCGCGGACTGCCGCCGGGGCAAAAACGCAGCCTGCTGTTGCTGCCCAGCCTGGCGCTCGTTGGGGCTCCGGTGATGGCGTTGCTCCCGGCACTTGCGCCCGCATTGCCTGGCGATAACACCGACAACGGGCTCATTCTGCTGTTTGCCCGCAGCGTTGGGCAGCTCTTAGCGCCGCTGGTCCTCAGCGAGAAACAGGTGCGTTACCGCGCCAGCGCCACGTTACCCCTGATGCTGGCGCTCTTACTTTTCACGCTTTGTTATTTCACCGTCGCTGTGTCAGGCAGCCTGTGGATTGCCGTGCCGCTTATCGTTCTCGCCCACCTGTTCAGCAACTGGTTCTATCTGGTGGCAACGCTTAACGTGATGGACAGCTTTCCCCCCGGCCAGGTTGGCGCGGCAATGGCCTCCAGCTGGCGTCTGCAGCTTGGTCTTACCCTCGTCGTCCCGCTGGTCACCGGGATGATTGCAGATCGCTTCCCCGCGCAGTGGGTGCTGCTCGGGAGCGGCATCACCGGGATTATTCTTGCCCTGTTGATGCTCGGTGACTTGCGAAAAACACCAAATTGTAATTTGATAGCGCGGCGGAATCATTCCGCACTTAATTTTAATAATGATGATGACAGTAAGACAGGTGGATAATGGCATTTTATAAAGCAACACTTGCAGGGGCATTAGCCCTGGTGCTGGCGGGCTGTGTGGCCCCGGCAAAAACGACCACGGCGGTTACGGCCCCGGCTAAGCAGTGCCAGGTCGGCGACGCAATGACGCAAACCACGCTCTATTTCGGCATTAGCCGCCCATCCGGCGCGATAATTACCGCGAACGAGTGGCGTAGCTTTGTGGATAAAGACGTCACCCCACGTTTCCGCGAAGGGCTGACTGAGTATGACGCCAAAGGCCAGTGGCTGAATGCGAAAGGCGAAGTGACGCACGAACCGAGCAAGGCGATTATGCTGATCCGCGGCAGCGATGCTGAGAGCAGTAAGAAGGTTGACGAGCTGCGTGCTATCTATAAAACCCGCTTTGCGCAGGAATCTGTGATGCGCGTTGACCAGCCGGTCTGTGCCGCATTCTGATCGTTCTTCGTTAAACAAACGGCGGTTTCCCCGCCGTTTTATTTTACAGTACCAGGCCGGCAAACGCCGCCGACAGCAGGCTGACCAGCGTCGCGCCGTAAACCAGGCGAAGGCCAAAGCGAGAAACCACGTTCCCCTGCTTTTCATTCAGCCCTTTAATGGCGCCGGCCACAATCCCGATTGAAGCAAAGTTAGCAAACGACACCAGGAAGACGGACAGGATCCCGAGGCCACGCGGCGACAGCGTTGCCATGATCTTTTGCAGCTCAATCATCGCCACAAATTCGTTAGCCACAAGCTTGGTTGCCATAATTCCGGCCGCCTTCAGCGCATCCGCCTGAGGAATACCCACCAGCCAGGCAAACGGATAGAACACGTAGCCAAGAATTTGCTGGAAGCTCATGCCAAAGACCGTGGCAAACAGCGCGTTAACGGCGCTGATAAGCGCAATAAAACCAATCAGCATCGCCAGAATAATCATCGCTACCTTGAAACCCGCGAGGATGTACTCCCCCAGCATCTCGAAGAAGCTCTGCGACTCGTGCATCTTCTCAAGCTTAATTTCTGGCTCAGCGCCCGGACGAGTCGGGTTAATGATCGACAGGATAATAAAGGCGCTGAACATATTCAGAATCAGCGCAGCCACCACGTACTTCGGCTCCAGCATCGTCATGTAGGCCCCGACGATCGACAGCGAAACGGTGGACATTGCCGTGGCGGCCATAGTGAACAGGCGGCGAGAACTCAGGTCGCCCAGCACGCCCTTGTAGGCAATGAAGTTTTCTGACTGGCCCAGAATCAACGAGCTGACGGCGTTAAAGGACTCCAGCTTGCCCATGCCGTTCACTTTTGAAAGCAGCGTGCCGACGATGCGAATAATAATAGGCAGAATGCGGAAGTGCTGAAGAATACCGATCAGCGCAGAGATAAAGATTATCGGACACAGCACGCCGAGGAAGATAAAGGCCAGCCCGGCTTTGCTCATTCCGCCGAAGACGAAATCACTGCCCTGTCCGGCAAAGGTCAGAAGGTGACCAAAGAAACCGGACACGCCGTTAATCACCCACAGCCCGCTGTCGGAGTGCAGGAAGAAGAAAGCCAGCAGGCCTTCAATAACGATAAGTTGTAACAAATAGCGGAGACGGATGGTTTTACGATCGAAGCTCACCAGCCACGCCAGCCCCATGATGACAACAAGTGCGAGAAGAAAATGAAGAATATTCATGTGCAGTCTAGTTTTGAAAGAAACGTATTTAGCCACACCTCCTGCGCCAGGTAAATGGCGGGCATAAGAATATTTAGCCATAAGTTTTTCCAATGACAACATACGCTTACTCTTAGCATGGTTATCATTTCAACCGCAGAATATGACGAGTTTATTACCCATTACATTGGCGCATAATAAAGAAACGGAACAAGATTAATTCTCATTATTAATTCGCAACGTCACAAATAAAATAATAGTAACAACCATTCTCATTACACTAATATAATTAACATTTTCTTTGCATTCGGGAAAATAAATAATTAAAGTAGCGCCATATTAACGCCCCCACAAATTATGGAGCCTGTGATGCTGAAGACGGAAATGATTGAAAAACTGAACGAGCAGATGAACCTTGAACTCTACTCCTCCCTGCTCTATCAGCAGATGAGCGCCTGGTGCAGCTATCACAGCTTTGAAGGGGCTGCCGCCTTCCTGCGCCGTCATGCTCAGGAAGAGATGGAGCATATGCAGCGTCTGTTTGCTTATTTAAATGATACCGGGAGCATGCCGCGCATTAACGCCATTCAGTCCCCGTATTTAGAATATGCTTCGCTGGATGAATTATTTAAAGCCACCTACGAGCATGAGCAGTTAATTACTCGTCAGATTAATGAACTGGCACACTCCGCAATGATTTCTCAGGATTATCCAACCTTTAATTTCCTGCAGTGGTATGTTGCCGAGCAGCATGAAGAAGAAAAACTGTTTAAATCCGTGCTGGATAAACTCAGCCTGGTGGGTAAAAGCGGCGAAGGTCTGTACTTCGTTGATAAAGAGCTGGCAACCCTGGACACTCAGGCTTAATTGCCAAGAATTAGCAGGCCTTACGGCCTGCTGTTTCTATTTTAGTGCAGCGAAGCCCCATCGCGCTGGCTGTGCCAGTAGCCATAAAGCGCAAGCGCTGCAGGTTTAATTGCCTCGATGCTTGCCAGAAACGCTTCCGGCGTCAGGTTCTCAAACTGCTCTTCATTCTCTATAAGCCCGTGCAGCGCAATGGCATCCAGCTCAGGCTGAAGCTCAGCAGGCAGCGCAGGCCAGCTTTCCAGTGAAACACCTCGCATATAGCCGTAGCACCACTCTTCAACAATCGTAATTTCACGGTTGTCTACTTCGCTGGTGCCAAACAGCGGCTCAAACTGCCCGGGATATTCTGCCAGACGCTCCGCAATGTCATTCATGTGCTGGAACACGAGGACGTTAAAGCGGGTAAGTTCTTCTTTGGACTCCCACTCAGGCTCAACATCACCGCCCCATACGGCCCGCAGCACGGTGGCAGGCTCGATCGTTTTAGGGCCAGAAAGGACTGCCGTGAGCAACCCATCCAGTTCGGCCACGTCAATCACCGAATGCGCGGTGCCATACTTCAGCAGCACATCATCAAGCCAAATAATTTCGTCTTCGTTCAGCGGTCCCTGGGTCATCTGTGGGCTCCTCATTTCGCGGTTTTAAAAAATGTAGCGCATTGTACCCGTTCCTTGCCCGAAAGGTTATGTTCCATTACGTCGGCGTCAGGCATTCCTTCAGTAAACAGCGGGTTTTATCACAGAGTTGAGGGCTGTGCTGCAGCGCCGGCCACACGCTGCTATGGTCTGAATCAGGCACCGTCAGCAAGGCATGTTTCCCCTGGCCCGAGGCTGAGTCATAAAGCCGCGGCGGGATCTCTGCCGGAATCACCCGATCCTCAGCGGCGGCAATCACCAGAACATTACCGCTAAATTCGGACACAAGCTGCCACGCATCGCTTTCTTCCCAGCTGCGCGGCTGACGAATGATGGTGGAAAATTCAGGCCCAAAATTTACTCGATACGCCGCAGGATGATACACGCCGGGCACCATCAGGATCAGCGCATGCAGAGGAACAAACTTGCTGAGATGCAGCGCGTTGTAAGCGCCCATACTCACGCCCATGCAAGCGGTGAGCTGAGAACCCAAACGATCGGCTATTGCTCTGGCCTGCTCTGTACGACTAATCAGTGAGGAATGAGACAGCTCGCCGCCGGTTTCCCCATGACCGATGCAGTCGAACGCCGTGCTGCCAAAGCCCAGCTCCGCCATCAGATGCCGGTATTTCAAGCCGGCCTCACGGTCTTTTGAGCCACCGTGGATCATCAACACGTGGCCTTTACTGCCGTATATGCTGTCGGCCTGGAGCCTGTGGCCCTGAAAATCAACGTCAAAAGCGTGGCGGGAGGTGGTGTTCATGGCTGCCTGATGGAGTGCGAATGAATGGCTTAGCATGGCATTTTTTAAGGGAAACGGACAAAAAACAAAGGGATTAATTTCAGGCAGGCAAATCGCAGGCAATAAAAAACCACCCGAAGGTGGTTTACACGACACTGCTTATCATTGATTTTATTCTTTTTATTCCCATGGTACCCGGAGCGGGACTTGAACCCGCACAGCCATAAGCCGAGGGATTTTAAATCCCTTGTGTCTACCGATTTCACCATCCGGGCTCGGGAAGAAATTGGAGGCGCGTTCCGGAGTCGAACCGGACTAGACGGATTTGCAATCCGCTACATAACCGCTTTGCTAACGCGCCAAAATCTTTTGCCTTTTCAGGCGGTAACAGAAAACTCTATTACCTGAATCTGGAGCGGGAAACGAGACTCGAACTCGCGACCCCGACCTTGGCAAGGTCGTGCTCTACCAACTGAGCTATTCCCGCATTTTGTACAAGTGACCGTTGGTGGCCGTTAAGCTAATCACTTGATTTTATTATCTTCCGGCTAGCCATGCTGCCTTTCGATGCGTTGCATTCTACTTACCTGACGCAATGAGTCAATGAAATTTTCTAACACCACGAATCGTTTGCTGAATTTTGCGCCGGATAGATCACGGTTCGAGCAAATCGCCGCGTGCCGCAGCAAGATACTGGAACATTGACCAGAAGGTCAGAACCGCAGCCACGAAGAAAAGCGCGATGCCGGTGTATTCGATCCACATGTTCGGCCGCCACAGCATCCCGATCAACGCCAGCATCTGTGCCATGGTTTTGGTTTTGCCAATCCAGGACACCGCCACGCGGCTGCGCTTGCCAATTTCCGCCATCCATTCGCGCAGTGCGGAAATAATAATTTCACGAGCGATCATCGTTGCCGCAGGCAGGGTCACCCACCAGGCATGGTAGTGTTCCGCCACCAGTACTAAAGCCACGACCACCATCACCTTATCAGCAACCGGGTCAAGGAATGCGCCAAAGCGCGTGCTCTGGTTCCAGCGACGCGCCAGGAAACCGTCAAACCAGTCGGTGATAGCCGCCAGCCAGAAGATGAACGCGCAAAGGAACGGGCCCCAATTGAACGGCAGATAAAACGCCAGCACAAAGAACGGGATAAGGATGACACGAAACAGCGTGAGCAGTGTTGGGATATTGAATCGCATAGTGCCAGTTAACTATCTGTCATAAGTGGAAATTGTCTCTATGTTGCTACAGAGCCCTTAATGTTTCAACGAGTAGTAGATCTTTTCTGCCAATGCCTGCGAGATGCCCGGCACTTTTGCGATCTCCTCGATAGAGGCATTGATTAACGGTTGCAATCCGCCCATATACTTCAGCAACATCTGGCGGCGTTTAGGTCCGATCCCTTCGATGGTTTCCAACGAGCTGGTACTTTTCACCTTAGCGCGTTTTTTACGGTGCCCGGAAATCGCATGATCGTGTGAATCATCACGGATGTGCTGGATCACATGCAGTGCCGGAGAATCCGGCGGCAAAGAGAACCCCTCACCTTCCGGTTCGAAGAACAGCGTTTCCAGCCCTGCTTTACGGTCGCTGCCTTTTGCCACGCCAAGCAATAAAGGATGGTGTTTGTCCCAGGGCACGTCCAGCCCGGCAAATACGGACTTCGCCTGCCCCAGCTGCCCCTTCCCGCCGTCTATCAGGATAACGTCGGGTATTTTGCTTTCTTCTATGGCCTTGCCGTAGCGACGACGCAGCACCTGGTTCATGGCGGCATAATCATCGCCCGGCGTAATGCCGGTAATATTATAGCGGCGATATTCAGACCGCAGCGGACCGTTGCTGTCAAAAACAACGCAGGAAGCGACGGTTTGCTCCCCCATTGTATGACTGATATCAAAACACTCCATCCGCTTCACTTCCGGAAGTTTTAGCACCTCAGCCAGCGCTTTCAGGCGCTGATGGATAGTGGACTGTTGGGAAAGCCTGGTTACCAGTGCCGTTGCCGCGTTGGTACGCGCCAACTTCAGGTAACGCGCCCGGTCACCGCGAGGTTTGGTTTGCACGTTCACCTTACGGCCCGCCAGCTCGCTCAACGACTCCGCCAGCAGGGATTTATCCGCCAGCGCAAAATCAAGCAGAATTTCAGAAGGCAGCGTGCGCATCTGGCTGCCCTGCAGATAAAACTGGCCGACAAACGTCTCGACAACTTCGCTCAGCTCGGTACCGGCTGGCACCTTAGGGAAGTAGCTACGGCTGCCAAGCACTTTGCCCTGGCGAATAAACAGCACGTGAACGCAGGCCATCCCCGCATCAAACGATACGCCAATAACGTCGAGATCGTCGCCGGTATTGGAAACAAACTGTTTCTCGGTAATGCGCCTTACCGCCTGAATCTGATCGCGGATCCTGGCGGCCTCTTCAAACTCAAGATTTTTGCTCGCCTCTTCCATACGGCCGATAAGCTGCGTCAGCACCTGATCGTCCTTCCCGGCTAAAAACAGACGGACATAATCCACCTGACGAGCATAGTCATCTTCCGTTACCAGACCTGCAACGCAGGGACCGAGACAGCGTCCGATTTGATACTGGAGACAAGGCCGGGAGCGGTTGCGATAAACGCTGTTCTCGCACTGACGAATCGGGAAAACCTTTTGCAGCAGCGCCAGCGTTTCGCGCACGGCATAGCCGTTAGGAAACGGGCCGAAGTATTCACCCTTCGCATGCTTCGCGCCGCGGTGCATGGCCAGCCGCGGGTGGCTGTCCGCGCTCAGGAAGATAAAAGGATAGGATTTATCGTCACGCAGCAGCACGTTGTAGCGAGGCTGATAGAGCTTGATGTAGTTGTGCTCTAACAGCAGGGCTTCGGTTTCGGTGTGGGTCACCGTGACGTCGATGTGGTGAATCAACGCCACCAGCGCCTCGGTTTTGCGGCTCGCGAGGTTTGTACGGAAGTAGCTGGAAAGGCGTTTTTTCAGGTCTTTGGCTTTGCCGACGTAGATAACGGTGCTGCCGGCATCGTACATGCGATAGACGCCGGGCTTGCTGGTTACCGTCTTGAGAAAAGCCCGGGAATCGAAAGTGTCACTCACTACTGATTAACGTCTCCGCGTTGAATAACCCATGGCGGATAGCCAGGTGTGTCAGCTCAACGTCGCCGCTGATATTCAGTTTACTAAACATCCGATAGCGGTAGCTGTTCACCGTTTTAGGGCTGAGATTAAGCTGCTCAGAGATCTCATTGACCTTCTGGCCTTTGGTGATCATCAGCATAATCTGTAATTCACGCTCAGACAAACTGGCGAAGGGGGATTCCGCCTCGGGCTCTATCTGGCTTAAGGCCATCTGCTGGGCAATGTCGGAGGCGATGTAACGCTGGCCCGCATTGACGGAGCGAATCGCGTTAACCACGTCCTGAGGCGCCGCGCCTTTGCTCAGGTAACCTGCCGCGCCGGCCTGCATCACTTTCGCAGGCAGCGGATTCTCGGTATGGATAGTCAACATGATAACTTTGATATCTGAAGAGTAACGGGCAATCTTACGGGTGGCTTCCAGGCCGCCGATCCCCGGCATATTCATATCCATTAACACGACATCGACCGGGTTGCTGCGGCACCATTTAATGGCATCCTCACCGCAGTTCGCTTCACCCGAGACTTTGATGCCTTTAATCTCTTCCAGAATGCGTCGTATCCCTGCGCGCACCAGTTCGTGGTCATCAACAAGAAGAACGTTGATCAAAGGGCTATTCTCCAGAAAGGGATAACGCTGCTGATAGCTAATTGGTCATATATTAACGTTTTTCTGGCAACATTAAAATCCAAATTGCAGTGAGCACGTTGTGCTACCTTAAAAGGAGAATATATCTTTACTTTCGGGAGCGTTTCTGCGGCACACATCAACTTTCTAAAATCCAGCGGCTCGCTATTATTCTCTGATTAAAAAACAGCTAATTACCTGAATGAGATCATTATCGAGAATGAAAATCGTATTCTCTCGATTTATTTAACGTTAGTTAAACGAGAACGAAACAAATTGTTTTTACTCCCCTCACCCACCGCCACGAATAACCTCTGCGCGTATTGTTTATTACCGTAAACATTCGCACGCCTTTCCACGGCTGAACATGAATAATTTTTTCAAAGCTTATGGTATACTCCGCCGCCTTATGAATATCACGGTGCATAATGGCAAGCATTCGTACTAACTAAGCATTGAGGAAAGTAAATGAGCACTCCTGATTTTTCCACCGCCGACAACACCAGCGAACTGGCACAAGAAGTCACCTGTCTGAAAACGCTGTTAACCCTGATGCTGCAGGCTATGGGCCAGGCTGATGCGGGCCGAGTTATCCTGAAAATGGAAAAACAGATCGCTCAGTTGGAAGACCAGGCTCAGGCTGAAGTATTCGGTAATACCGTTCAGCAAATTAAACAGGCTTACCGTCAATAAGCCGGGGCGGCTGGCAGAATCTGGGTTCTCCAGCCGTCAGGACCTGCGCTGCAGGCTCAAATAATTCCCATCGCTGCGGCGTAACACGCTATCTGCGTCTTGTTTGGCGCGTTGAATTTCTTCTGCATATTCTTCTGGTGGAAGTTCACCGTATTCTCAGAAATTGACAGAATAATCGCGATTTCTGCCGACGTTTTCCCCTCACCCGTCCACTGCAAAATCTCCCGTTCACGCCTGCTGAACTTCATATCCAGTATTTCAACCGACGGATCGTCAAGCCTCGTTAGCGTCGCCATGCTCAGTTCTGCAATGTAGCCAAGCCGCAGCCCCAGTTCGTCTTCAGGCAAAACATCCGGGCGTACGTTTGAGCGCGAAACGGAGAGAAAACCAGCCGTGCGGTTAGGCGACATCACGCAGTGAGTCCTGCCTGTCGCCAGGCCGTGGTCGCGCGCGGCGTCCCAAAGCTCACGAGACTCGGCAAACAAGGCGTCGCTCCAGATTATTTCCCCGCGCATGAAATTAGACTGTTTCAATACCGGATCAATAGCAAAATAGTTTTCAGTCACATACCACTCTAACCATTTTTGTGGATAAGAACTCTGCAAGGATAATTTAGGCCGCGTAAATGGCACCGGGTGCCGAACGCACAGCGAAAAATAATCAAACTCCAGGCGCTGAGTTTGTTGTTGAACTAAAGTTTGTAATTCGCTGGCCTGGGTAATTGACAGGAAAAGTTCGAGTGCTTCCCGTCGCCAGCTAAAAAAGTCACGTTCCAGCATTATATCTGGCGTTTCTCCCGGCGCTAAAAAGTATTTCATTAATAGAATGTAATAAGCTAACACATTTATTAAAGTAATTAATGTGATTTATTGTCATTCAGGCACAATTATTCGGTTTTTACATATGTCAGGAAAAATTTACTGGAGCTCTGTATGGTTAAATCCTCGTTTTCCTCCCTCCTGGCCGCAATGAGTCAGGAACAGGGGCTGGGCATCCCTTCCAGCCCGGTCGTTGTGAGCGGCGAAGGTGCACTCATATCCTGTTTTCCTGTTACCGAACTCGCCGCCGCCAGTATCACTACCGCAGGAATCGCGCTCAAAGCGCTGCTCTCTCGCCCGAATGCCCCTCTTTCTATAGACCAGAGACTTGCCTCGTACTGGTTTTCCGCCAGCCACTTTCCCGTTAACCGCGCTCCGGCAGCATTATGGGATGAATTTGCCGGGGATTACGCCACGGCGGACGGCTGGGTGCGGCTACACACCAACGCGGCGCACCACAGGCAGGCAATGGAACGCGTGCTGGGCGTCAGTAAAAATAAAGCCACACTCGCGCAGCAGGTCGCTCACTGGGGAAAAACCGAGCTTGAAGAGGCGATAGTGGCTGCAGGCGGATGCGCCGCCGCGATGCTGACCCACGACGAATGGCTCAAACACCCGCACGGGAAAACCGTTTCAGCAGAGCCGTTATTCTGGCAGGAGTACCACGCTGAGGCCTCCCGCCCCGAACTGACTTTGCCACCTGCTCGCCCGCTGGCCGGCATTCGGGTCCTGGACCTCACCCGCATTATTGCCGGGCCGGTCGGCACACGTTTTTTAGCCGGCCTGGGCGCGAAGGTACTGCGCCTCGACCCGCCGGAATGGGAAGAGCCCACGCTTGTCGAGGAAGTCACGCCAGGGAAAAGATGCGCGAGGCTCGACCTCAAATCCTCCGGCGGACGGGAGCAGTTCAAAGCCCTGCTTGGCGAAGCGGATGTCCTGGTGCACGGCTACCGAGCGGACGCGCTGGAATCGCTGGGCTTTGACGCCGAAACCCTGCAGGCAATCTCGCCGGGGCTGGTAGACGTTTCGCTCAACGCCTGGGGGTGGCGCGGCCCCTGGCGGAACCGAAGAGGCTTCGACAGCCTGGTGCAAATGTCCAGCGGCATTGCCGGGGCAGGACAGCGTTGGAAAAAAACAGAGCGCCCTCACCCATTGCCCGTTCAGGCCCTGGATCACGCCACGGGCTATCTCATTGCTGCGGCGGTGCTTAAAGGCTTAAAGGTACGGCATGAACAGCATCGGGGATATAGCGCCCGCCTGTCCCTCGCCCGCACGGCCGCGTTATTGATGTCGCAGCAGGCAGGTGACCATCCCGCGCTTGCGGCAATCAATACGCATGATTTCCAGCCGCTGATCGAGTGGTCCGAGTTTGGGATGGGCAACCGGTTGAAGTTCCCCCTTATGCTGGCGGGCACGCCGGTTATCTGGGCCACACCACCGGCGGCGCTCGGCTCGGCGAAAGCCGCCTGGTGGTGATATAGCGAAAACAAACCGGTTTATTGGGTCAAAAACTTATCCAGGAACTGGCGAGTACGAGGCTGCTGCGGGTTGGCAAAAAGCGTTTTGGCCGGCCCCTGTTCCACGATTTTGCCCTGGTCCATGAAAATGGCGCGGTCGGCCACGTCGCGGGCAAAGCTCATTTCGTGGGTCACAATGACCATCGTACGCTTCTCTTCCGCCAGCTGGCGGATGGTGTTCAGCACTTCCCCCACCAGCTCAGGATCCAGCGCCGACGTGGGTTCATCAAACAGAATAACCTCCGGGCGCATTGCCAGCGCCCGGGCAATCGCCACACGCTGCTGCTGCCCGCCGGACAGGCGACGTGGGTAGCTGGATTCTTTCCCGCTGAGCCCCACCTTCACCAGCAGCTCTCGCGCCCGGGCAATGGCTTCTTCTTTCGGCTCACCCTTAACGATGACCGGGCCTTCAATAATGTTTTCCAGCACCGTGCGGTGCGGAAACAGATTGAAGTTCTGGAACACGAAGCCTACCTGCTGACGCAGTTGGCGAATCTTCTCTTTCTGCTTCGCCAGCGGCTGCCCGGCATCGATCGTGATGTCGCCCACCTGAATGAGGCCGCTTTCCGGCTCTTCAAGCAGGTTGATGCTGCGCAACAGCGTTGTTTTTCCCGAGCCGCTGGGGCCAATTATCGCCACCACTTCACCCGGCTTGACGTCGAGATCGATGCCGTGCAGCACCGTCTGACCGTGGAATTTTTTCACCAGTTTTTTTACGTCGATGGCGCTCATTTCGGCTCCCTGTCCTGGCGATTAAGCTGATTTTCGAAATAGTTCTGCAGCGCGGAGAGCACCGTCGCCATCACCCAGTACACCAGGGAGGCGGCGAGATACATGGTAAAGACTTCCAGCGTGCGCGAGGTAATCAGCTGCGCCTGGCGGAACAGCTCGGGCACCTGAATCGTCGCCGCCAGGGAGGTATCTTTCACCAGGCTGATAAAGCTGTTGCCCAGCGGAGGTAATGCCACGCGGGCGGACTGTGGCAGAATCGCGCGCCGCAGCGTTTGCCAGCGCGTCATGCCGATACTGGCCGCCGCTTCCCACTGCCCTTTATCAATGGACGAAATGGCCGCACGCAGCGTTTCGGAGGCATACGCCGCGGTATTGAGCGACAGGCCGATCATCGCTGAGGGGATCGGGTCCAGCTCGATGCCAAACTGCGGCAGCCCGTAATAAATCATAAAGAGCTGGGCGATAAGCGGCGTGCCGCGAAATATTGAGACATAGAAACGCGACAGTAGCGAAAACGGTAAAAACGCCGACAGGCGCATCAGCGCCAGCATAAAACCGAGGATCAGGCCGAAGAACATTCCGCCGATACTCAGCTGCAGCGTAAAGACCGCCCCTTTAAGCAGATACGGTGCTGAGTCCAGCACCAGTTGCAAACTTTCTTGCATGGTAATTCCCGATTATCAAATCCTGGCCTGCGCCCATTGCTTACAGGTGCGGATGGTAGGCAAATAGCGCGGGTGCTCCGCCGGTGTGAATAAAGGCGATTGGCCCCTGATCTTTGAATCTCTTTTGTGCCACGCCGTCGATAAGCCCGGCCATCGCTTTGCCGGTATAAACCGGGTCCAGCAAAATACCCTCGAGCCTGGCCAGCAGTTTTACCGCTTCCATGCCTTCTTCATTCGGCGTGCCGTAGCCCGGCGCGAAGTAGTCATCCCACAGGATGATATCGCTTGCGGCGCTCACTTCCAGAGAGTGCGCCACGGCCTGCTGCAACGCGACGACCTTTGGCTTTTGCTGCGCCACGGTTCTGGAAACGGTAACGCCAATCAGCTCAACGTCGGGCATAAGCTGCTCAAGGCCAACCGCCAGGCCTGCGTGCGTGCCCGCGCTGCCGGATGCGACCACCACGGATGACAGATTCACCGCACCTTCACACTGCTGGGCGATTTCCAGCGCGCTTTCGACATAGCCTAATGCGCCAAGCGCGTTAGAGCCGCCCACCGGAATAACATAAGGCCGGAACCCCTGAGCTTCCAGGCGCGTAGCCACCGCTTCAAGCTGCTTGTCCGGGGCGTTCAGCGCCTCGCACATTTCGACTTCAACATTAAACAGATCGAGCAGCAGGCGGTTACCGTTGGTCAGGTAGTTTTCCGCGCGGGTCCCGATTGGGTTCTCGAGCAGCGCCACGCAGTGCAGCCCGAGCTTCGCCGCCACCGCCGCCGTCTGGCGAACGTGGTTGGACTGGATAGCCCCGGCGGTAACCAGCGTATCGGCGCCTTCGCGCAGCGCGTCGGCCGCCAGAAACTCCAGCTTGCGCAGCTTGTTGCCGCCCATCGCCATCGGCGTCACGTCATCACGTTTAATATAGATTTCACGGCCAAGATAGTCAGAAAAGCGTGGCAAATACTCCAGCGGCGTCGGCGCGCCAATAAATTCAAGACGTGGAAAACGCGTTAAGTGATGCAGTGACATAGGGCCTCCTGAGCCGAGATCGATATCCAGTTTCATTATGCACCAGAGTGGCGGCTTCCCTCTCTACGATAAATAAAAAAAGGTGCTGAAATCAGCACCTTTTTCACCGTGATAGAGCGTTATTTGGTTACGTCCGCGCCAAACCACTTGTCGGAAAGCTTCGCCAGAGAACCGTCTTTCTGCATCCCGGCGATAGCCGCGTCGATGGCCTGCAGCAGATCCTCGTTGCCTTTACGCACGGCAACGCCAGCTTCCTGACGGGAGAACGCATCGCCCGCTACCGCCAGCGTGTCTTTCGTTTTCTTCACCAGATCCAGCGCGGCCAGACGATCGACCAGGATCGCATCAATACGGCCCACGCGCAGATCCTGATATTTGGTTGGGTCATCGTCATAGGTACGAATATCTACGCCCGGCACGTTTTCGCGCAGCCACTGCTCGTAGTTAGTCCCGAGACCCACGCCCACTTTTTTGCCCTTCAGATCGGCCGCGGTTTTAATGCTGCCTTCGTTACCTTTTTTCACCAGCGCCTGAATACCGGAGATGGTGTAAGGGGTAGAGAAGTCGTATTTTTTCTTACGTTCGTCGGAGATGGTGACCTGGTTTATCACCACGTCGATACGTTTAGAGTCTAAAGAAGCCAGCATGCCGTCCCACTTGGTCGGCTTCAGCGCCGCTTTGACGCCAAGATGCTGGGCCAGCTGCTCGGCAAATTCAACTTCAAAGCCGGTCAGCTTGCCGTCATCTCCCTGGAAGCTGAACGGAGGATAGGTTCCTTCCAGCCCAACCAGCAGCGTGCCGCGCTCTTTCACTTTATTAAGAAGATTTTCAGCCGCGAAGGTTTTGACGCTCGCACCGGCCACCAGCGCTACGGCCAGCACGCCCATCAGCGCCTGGCGTCCCATCATTGTTAGTTTCATGTTTACCCCGAATATTTACATTTTTTGTAGTGTAGCGGGCAGGTCCGGAATATATCAAAACCAGTCCGCTACAACTTATGCAAATTTAGTATATATCGGAGGTTGCGCTAATTTCCTGACGCGGGATCGCATGTCCCTGCACCTGGAATTGCCAATATTTTCTTAGTGCAATGCGGTAATTGTTGGTGCTGGTGCGGGGCAGCCAGGCGTCCAGCGTCTCATCCAGCAGGCCCTGCAGCGAGCCGGGAAGCGGAACTTTATGCTCGCTCAGATGGTTACCAAGCCGGCGCAGACGAACCACATATTCGCGAATCGTCCCGTGGCTCATTTCGGTCTGCTCAAACAGATACTGTTTGAAGCCAATAATATCGAAGTAGTTGTTTTGTTCTTTGCAGTGCAAATCACCGCAAAAACGACACAGCGCCATCCACTCTTTCTGCTCGATAAGCCAGGTGGCTTCATCAATAAGCGTATCAAGCTGAGCGATGGTGGCCTTATTGATAATGACCCCGCTGCGCGTGAGCGTGATGCGGTCGAGCAGCTTACTGCAATGGGCACAATGTGTCTGGGTGTGTTTGAAATCTTTGAGATAGCGGCTTAATGGCCGTCTTTTTGACTGCTGCACCGTCATGATAATTCCCAGGTCGTCAGATAATTGTGCGGCACTCCCTACAACTTACCCAGCTTGGTGCGCAAACGCTTGATCGCCTGGCTATGCAACTGGCTGACTCGCGACTCACCCACATCAAGCACCGCCCCAATCTCTTTGAGATTCAGCTCTTCCTGGTAATAAAGCGTCAGCACCAGTTGCTCGCGTTCAGGTAAAGCTTCAATGGCTTCCATCACGCGCTGGCGCAGATTACTGTCCAGTAACTGCTGTAGCGGGTTTGCCTGCTGGTGTTCCTCGGTGACCAGTTCAATACTATCGCCGTGCTCTTCACGCCACTCATCATAAGAGAAGAGCTGGCTGTTATTGGTGTCGAGCAACATCTGGCGATACTCTTCGAGCGGGATGTCCAGCCGCTCCGCGACTTCCGTCTCGGTAGCGTTACGCCCCAGCTCTTGCTCCAGTTGACCAATCGCCTGTGCCACACCGCGAGCGTTACGCCTGACGCTTCGCGGCACCCAATCACGGCTGCGCAACTCATCAAGCATCGCCCCACGGATGCGCTGCACCGCGTAGGTAGTAAATGCCGTTCCCTGCAGGGCATCGTAACGTTCGACTGCATTCAACAACCCGATGCCGCCTGCCTGTAGCAGATCGTCGAGCTCCACACTCGCCGGCAGACGTACCTGCAGGCGCAATGCTTCGTGACGCACAAGCGGTACATAACGCTGCCACAGCGAGTGTTTATCCATTACACCTTCAGCGGTATACAGTGAATTCACGATAAACAGCCCTGCGTTAGTTGAGTTATCGGCATGATTATCCGTTTCTGCAGGGGTTTTAATCGGATGAATAGTGGGTGAAATGGGGGGTTATTTGGAGGTTACAGCAGAATAAGCCCCCAGGATTTTAACCATTAACGATGGCAAATCATGTTCAGGCTTACTTAAAAGTATCAATTGGTTGTTAAATATTAACGCCAGATACTATAGCGGGACTTCTTTAATAAAGCCGAAGAATCTATCGCGTAAAAAGGGTGTAAAAAGCCCTGTTATTCAGTGCCTGAGTCCGGCTATTTTTATCTTAAAGTGGTAAATATCCATATTGTTACAATACCGCGACGACAGGTCACCCTCTCGGGTGAACCGCATCGATGACAAGGCAGGTCACGACCATGAATATTTTAATTACGGCCATCGGCTCAATGTCGGCTAAAGCCGTAATTGCAGCGCTCCGGCGAGCGAATCATGGCGTATTTGGGTGCGATATTTATCCTGCTGAATGGCTTTACGCTTCACGCCTGGTGGATGATTTTAGCCAGGTTCCCCGAGCGGATAATCCTACCGCCTATCTTGCAAGCATCAATGCACTGTGCGATCGCCACAAAATAGACCTGATTATTCCGCTCACCGATGTTGAAGTGGACACGCTCTCCTTACATCGCGATAAATTAATCCCCTCATCAACGCTGGCGTTGATGTCAGCGAAATCCGTGTCGCTTGCCCGGGATAAGTTTAGCTGGAGCCAAAAGTTATCTCTGTCTGCTGATATTCAGCCTCTTCCAACCTTCCTGCTGGCTGACGTCCCGCTACAGGGCTTGCATTTTCCGGTAATGCTGAAACGTCGTGACGGCCGCAGTAGCGAAGGCCAGCGCCGTATTGAGACTGAAAGCGAATTTCTGGAACTGCAGCATCGCCTTCCAGGCAAAGAGTGGATTGTTCAGCCTTTTCTGCCGGGCGAGGTACATGTCATCGATCTGGTGCGTAGTCAGGCCAGCGGCGAGTGCGCTGCGGTTGCCCGTAAAGAGCTGCTGCGCACCGCCAACGGGGCAGGATTGACCGTAGAAATGGTCGCCGATGAGGCATTAGTAGCCAAAGCCACCGAGGTCGCCCGCCTGCTCGACCTGAACGGCTGCATCAATATTGAGTTTATGCGCCATGCGACGGGGGATTATCTGATGGATATTAATCCTCGTTTCTCCGCCGGCGTGGAGTTTTCCGTCATGGCTGGCTACGACATGATTATTAACCATCTTCATTGCTTCACCGGGCGGCCTGTTCAGCCCTCCACCGTGGTGCAAAATGCCATTTTTACTCGCCACTATGTCGCCGAGCATTCAAGTTAAGGATAGAGAAATGAGCCAAACTACCGAGCCTGCAAAACTGATCACTGCCGAGGACTGGGACAATAAATGGCAGGGTATTTTTGACCATTATCAAAATGATATCCGCCACGCCTACTATATCGACGCGGTCAGAAAGAGCGGTGAAAAACGGGTTCTGGAGATTGCCGCCGGAAGCTTTCGCGACATCGTCCAGTTGACCAAACGAGGCGTGGAAGGCCACGGCATAGACTTTTCACCTGAATCAGTAAGCCTGGCGAAAAAGCTCTATCCATCGCTGCAGGACCGTTTTTCCGTGATGAATGCCTTCAATCTGCAATATCCGGATAAGCATTTTGACCTGACCTACCACAACGGGTTCTGGGTGCTGTTCTCAGACGAAGACATCCAGAAAATGGCGATTGAGCAGGCTCGCATCACCAAAGGCCGCATGATCGTTACCGTGCATAACGCCCATAATCAGCCGTTCGTTAATTACTTTAACTCGAAAAAAGAAAGCGACTCGCTGTTTAATATTCGCTTCTTTACCGTCGACCAGATGCAGGAGATCCTCGGCAAGGTCGCCAGGAAAGTGACGATTATTCCGGTGGGTAAAGGCAAGAAAACGCATGAAGACTGGCTTATCCGTCACGGTCTGCACAACCCTCTGCTAATTAACAGCATGTTTAAACTCTGCGGACATCGCTATTTAGCGCGCAGTGAACGCCTGATGTGTATCGCTGAACTTTGATCGTAAAAAAGGGCTTTTGACAAAGCCCTTTAACCTTCCCTACACCATTAAGCCGCAGCAGACCCCTTTACCTTCAGAGGCAGACCAATTCTGCGCACTGCGGCAATAACTCTCTGCTGTTCCTCCTCGCTCATGTCCGGGAAAATCGGCAGGCAAAGTACCTTTTGCGCAATCTCGTTGGCCACGGGTAAATGCTCCGGCGCGGAAGAAGGCAGATGGCGGTACATGGCGAAGGAGCTGATGAGCGGATAGAAATAGCGCCGAGAATAGATCCCCTCTTCTTTCAGCGCGTCATAAAGCGCGTCACGGGCAATAGGGAAGCGCGCATCGACCAGGATCGGGTAATAAGCATGATTCCACTCGAAATCGCCCTCTGGGGTGTAAAGTTCGATGCCTGGAATGTCTGCCAGACCTTCACAATAGCGCTGATAGATAGCCGCCCGAGCCGCTAACGCCGCATCAATATGCTGCAGCTGCAGCAGACCAAAGGCCGCCTGAACTTCATTCATTTTGGCGTTGATTCCCGGCGCTATCACCGTGGTTTCATCAGCAAAACCAAAGTTTTTCAGATAGTCGATGCGTTTTTTGGTTCTGGCATCCGGGCAAATTATCGCCCCGCCCTCAATGGTATTGAACACCTTGGTGGCGTGGAAACTCAGGATCGAAAGATCGCCGCAGTTCAGAATGCTGCTGCCGTTCTGCTTGACGCCAAACGCGTGGGCGGCATCATAAATGACCTTCAGCCCGTAGGTATCGGCGATACGCTGAATTTTATCCACTTCGCAAGGAATGCCATAACAATGCACCGGCATAATGGCGCTGGTTTGTGGCGTGATCAGTGCTTCAATGCTGTCGGCGTTGATATTAAAAGTCTGCGGATTTATATCGGCAAATACCGGCGTCAGGCCGTTCCACAAAAGGCTGTGCGAGGTGGCGACAAAGGAGTAAGGCGTGGTAATGACTTCCCCGCTCAATCGCAGCGTCTGAAACGCCGTGAGCAGCGCCAGCGTGCCGTTTGAGAACAGCGAAAGGTGTTTTACACCCAGATAATCGGCTAGCGCCTGCTCAAGCTGCTGATGAAAAGGCCCGTTGTTAGTCAGGTATTTATTTCCCCAGATTTGCTCCAGGTAAGGAATAAACTCCTCAAGCGGCGGGAGCAGAGGGCTGGTGACAAAAATATTTTTCATAGTACACCTCGGTGTGAAACCAGTTGGCGCGCACCCGCGCCTTATTCCAATACGGTGAACGTCCGGCGTGCTTCACCGGCACAGTAAATTCGCCATGCTTCCCGCAACGCTCGCCCAAAGGTGTCCGCGACGTTAAAGCCATCCGCGGTTTCCGTCGGCATTCTGTCACGCATCGTCAGACGTATTTCACTGAGTTCGGCGACCCGGTCTTGCCAGCTCAATGCCTTCCGGATGTAATCCTCTTCGCCGTAGGCAATAAACTCCTCCAGCCCATGAATACGCATAATATCGACGCCCTGACGGGCAGCCATCGTTGCGCCACAGAGCGTCAGCGTCGGCACGCCCATCCAGCAGGCATGGTTGCTTGTGGTGCCGCCAGAATAAGGAAACGCATCAAGCAAAATGTCTATTTCATGGTGGTAGGCCAGATAATCGAGCAACGGCGCTCTTTTCTTGAAAATCAGGCGCGACGGGTCAATACCCAGCCGTTCGAGCTTCCTCGTCATCCCGGCCACCATTTTTTCATCGTTCATAAAACCGATAATAAATTTGGCGTCAGGACACTGCGTCAGAATAGTGGCCCAGACCCTAAGCACTTCATCGTTGATTTTTTTAGGACGATTGAAGCTGCCGAAGGTCAGATAGCCATTTTTAAGCGCCGGGAGTGGCGCAATATCAGGACTTTGCGGATCGGGCTCAAAGAACTTACGCATCTCAATAAACATGATGCTTTCGGTCAGCTGCTGTTCAAGATCGGCTGGCTCAGCCAGGGTCGCGGTCACAATGCGGTAATCCATCGTGCTTAAACCGGTCGTCCCAGGGTAACCAATCCAGGAGATTTGCACCGGGGCCGGGCGCAGCGCAAACGCCGGTAGCCGGTTGTCTGAGGTATGCCCGGAAAGATCGAACAAGATATCAATCCCGTCCTGATAAATTTGCTCGGCAAGCTGCTGGTTACTTAACCTGTCCACCTGTCGCCACAGCACCGAGCCAGCTGCAAGATGGTCGGTGACCTCGTCATGGACATAAGAGACGCTGTAGCCCACAAGCTCAAAATGTTCTCTGTCCAGCCCATCCCAGAACGGCTCTAAGAAGTGGCTCACAGGATGTTTACGTAAGTCCCCGGAAACAAAGCCCACGCGCAGTTTTTTATCAGGATCTTTTTTGCCACGGTATGGCAGCTGTAGATTACAGTCTTTAGCCCATTTCCCCACCGCCTCACCGTACTGCTGGTGTTTCTGGAAGAGCTGCTCTGCCGTCACCTTATGATCGTGGGTCATGGCAAAAAGCAGCGCGGTAAAGTAATCAAAATGGCTCGGATCAAGCTCTATGGCTTTGTTAAGGAACCAGGCCGCCTCATCGAGTTTTTGACTGTCGCTGAGAATCACACCCATGGTGGCATAGTGAATTGCCTTTACCCCCTCGCTGCGCAGCGAGGCGCGAGAACATTTTTCCGCCAGCGACATTTCGCCCAGTTGGTAATAAGAGTAGGCCAGGCTATGCCAAAAATTAACGTTGTTATCTTCCAGCCTCAGCAGGCCCTGCAAGAGGGTAATGGCGTAATAATGCTTGTTTGTTTTCTGTAAGCCTGTCGCCAGGTCGTAATAAATATCCAGACTTGAGAAATAGTGCCCCATCAGGCGGCAAAGAACCTCAATGGCCTCTTCCCAGCGATTGGATAACACGAGGGTTCGCGAATAGCAGCGAAGCGCGGCAATATCTTCCGGGTTCTCTTTCAGCAGTTGCTCAGCCAGCGTTTTTGCATTCTGAATCTTTTTCTCACCAATTAAATGGTTAATCCGGTCATAAATATCTTCCCCACCCTCTGATTCACGCTGGGGTAAGTCATTCACGTCTTTGCTGAGCAAGCCTCCCCGCTGTTCCGAAACGCTAAGCAGCAGCAAAGTGTTCAACAGCGGCAGCAAAAATTGTCTATTTCCCGTACGTAAAAAAAGCTGGTACTGCTTTTTCCATGCCATCGAGGTGCCCGTCAGCGCGCCTTTATTACGCAGTGACATAAAACACTGCCACGCTTGCGCATCCACGCCGGTCAAACCCTGTTGCAAGTAGCGCCATTCTTCGGGCGTCAGAGAGAACTCCTCTCCCCGGAGGTTCTGAAATATCTGCGGGGCATTCCCTTCAGACTCACCGTTTTTAAGCGGGGAAATAGCCTCCAACGTGTCATTCTCAGCCCGATCGTACGCCTGCGGAGTGCAGCTCCAGTACAGGCCGGAAGGCTGAATAACAAACAAGTCTTCCAGCACTTTCAGCACCGCTGCCCGAACGTCAGCGTTATCTTCCGGCTGACGACAGTTAATGACCAGTTGTTCAAAGCTCAGGCTGAATGGCCAGGCGGCCCCCAGCACATCCAGCACACGTAAAGTCACCGGGTTTTCGCTGCTCGACAGCTGCCCATTGCCGCCAACATGGCCGTTCAATATATTGCCGTGCTCGTTCATTTTGCGGCTAAAGTTCCCGGCCCAATAAAGCGCGTCGAGGCGAGAGCTGTCCGGTAATGCCGGGAAATGTTGCTCTGCGCTGGTCGCGCTAAGCAGGCTGAAGCGTTCGCGGCGCGATACCGCAAAGTCCAGATATTGCTGGGCGGCAATGCGTTGCTGCCCGGCAACCAGGGCGTGTAACGCCGCCACTTTTTCACCATAGGAATGCGGCAACTCATACTGAGGCACCGCATCGCCGACATAGCTCAATCCCAGCTCGCTGGCCTGATGGCAAAATTCGCTAAACGACAGGGATGCCGTGCCAGGAGAGAGATAGCGCAGGGTCAGGGAGAGGTCGCTCTCTTTCTCAGCTTCTTCAATCCGGGCTTTAAGCATGCCTTCCGGCAGGATCATCGCCAGATAGCTCAGCATGCCGCGCGCAGCATTAACCTGTGCTTCAGGATCGCTATTGCCATCACGCGCAGCATGGTAGCTAAGAGCATCGCGGATAGCCGCCGTCTCGTGGTCACCGGTGGAAGGATACCAGTGCAGGCAGATAACGCCGGATGCAGACAGGTTTTGCCGACACCACAGCAAAAGCGCTTCTCGCTCCTGACTGCCGAGTAAAGAGAAAACGCCGCGCACCAGGATGTAGTCAAATTCCCCGCCCTCGATGCCAAGGATATCGCCCAGCCCGGAGGTGAACAGCTCAATATTACTCAGCCCCAATGCCTGGGTATGGCGCTGTCCGGCGGCAATAAGGCTTTCATCAATATCAATCCCTATCACCTGACTTTCCGGGTACGCCAGCGCGTGGGCCGCAATGCTCATTCCCTCACCGCACCCTATTTCAAGGATGCGGGCACACTCGGGCCCCACCGTGGACAGATGGTAGAGAGAGGCTGCAGCCTGAATAGCCGCGGGCGAAATACGATGATCCGGGTAATACTGACTCACGTTACGCTTATCCATTATTTTGAGAAATTAAACTCTGACTCAACCGATTAACGCGCGGTACTTTTCCAACAGCGACGCTTTGTATCGACGATACTCTTCGCTCTCGGCATCGGAGCGACTCAGCACCCAGCTAAATGCATTCTCGCCGTGTTCCGCATCCACCAGCGTGTCCACCTGAACGCGGCCTATTGCCATTTTGTCCAGCGCGCTAAGCTCATTTTCTACGACGGCCAGCGCCACCTGATCGAGGAACCATTCGGCGTTGTTGTTTTGCAAATTGAGATCGATAAACCGGGCAACGGCTGCCAGGTATTTCGTCGACAGCTCGCCCCCTTCACAATAGAGACATGCCGCCAGAATTGATTCCCAGAACGGCGCCCTGTCATCCCAGGTCAGCAGCAAATCTTTGGCGTCTAACTGCCCCTTCACCTCTGCCCACGACTTTCTGACGAGGCTATCGGCGTCGAGCAACAGCACAGGAGAAGTCAGTTTTTCCAGCGCATGTGACAAAAAGACCAGCCGACGGCTGGCGAAGTGTGCTCTGTCGGCCGCGCCTGGATTAAACGTCTCGCTGCTTAAGGAAATAGCCAGCTCGGGCATCGCCTCGTGGAGCGAAGCAATTTGCTGCGCCAGGCCAGCATCGCAGTTATAAATATGGAAATGAACGTTGAGCTCGTTGCGATTGGTGTCGAAGAGGGAGAGCAGCAGCGGCAGGCCATGGGCGGTAAAATAGGCTTTATCACACCCAACCAGCACGGTCGTTTTATGATTGTTTGCCGGCTCAATTAACCAGCTATAGCGGCCAGCGTCAGGCTGCCAGTCGTGCACGGCTAACGGGCTAAAATCGATAAAGGAATCCGGGCGGCCGCCCAGTTTGTAGATAGTCGTGACGACCATCAGCAGCGCCATAGGATCTTCGCCTATCAGCGCCATATTCTCGGTAAGCTGCTGAATAATGACATAAGCCTGATTAAAATCTTCTTCCATCAGACAGATAAGCAATAAGATTTTTAACGCGACCGGTGATTCACTGAGCTCGGAAAGATTATTAGAAATAAGGAAAACGGTAGAATTGATTTCATTAATACGAAATAGAATTTGAACGGCTGCAACCAGATAGTTTTTATTCCCGTCGAGCTTCAGTGCCTCAACGATAAATTGCGTTATTTTTTCAACATTCGCCGCTTCAACCGCCGTAGACTTTTCTCCAGGCCGTTTGTAGAGCGCCGCATTGGCCAGAATAATCGCCCCCGTCATCAGCTTGAGCGCTCTGTCTTTTTCTGGGTTAAGTCCGGTCTGTGCCTGGTTTAATTTATCTTCGAGAGCGGCAAAATCAGAATTGGCAAAATTCAGGACTTCCGTCACCAGCCACGCGGGTAAAGCATCGGCTTCAGGCAGGTAAATCGCACGGGTAAACAGATCGCGGTAATATTGATGCAGGGCCCGAGTGCGGGAGAAACTGTTCATAACTGTCCTTTAGATTGCACTATTTTGCCAGACGGGTGATTGTCTGATGCTAGCACTCGAGCAGTAGGCATAATGCGCTGAACAAAACCGAAATTAACGCCTTATCCTTCATATTAAAAAAGCCCTGCTGCCCGCTATTTTCGACAAAAACAAAAAAAAGGCTGCTGTTTCCAGCAACCTTTCTTGTAGCGGCCTGCGAAATTAACGCAGCAGGGACAGCATTGCCTGTGGAACCTGGTTTGCCTGAGACAGTACGGAAGTACCAGCCTGCTGCAGGATCTGCGCACGGCTCATGTTGGATACTTCGGTCGCGTAGTCAGCGTCCTGGATACGGGACTGAGCAGCAGACAGGTTGGTGATGGAGTTGTTCAGGTTGTTGATAGTGGATTCGAAACGGTTCTGAATCGCACCCATGTTAGAACGTGCGGTATCGATTTTCGCGATAGCAGCATCAGCAGCAGAAACAACAGCCTGTGCAGTTGAGTGGTCGGTGATCGCGGTGCTCAGGCCAGCGCTCAGGCTAGCGGAAGAGGCGTTGATCAGAGAGTCGCTGCCGATAACGATGGTATCGTTAGAGGTGGTGTTAGCGCCAACCTGGATATTCAGACCAGTAGAGACAGAACCGTCCAGCAGGTTTTTGCCGTTGAAAGAAGCACCGCCAGAGATACGGTCGATTTCAGACAGACGCTGGGTGATTTCAGTCTGGATGGATTTCAGGTCAGTGGTGCCGTTGGTATCGGTAGCAGCCTGCAGGGACAGTTCACGGATACGCTGTAAGTTGGTGTTGATCTCGTTCAGGTTACCTTCAGCGGTCTGAACCAGAGAGATACCGTCGTTAGCGTTACGAGCCGCCTGAGTCATACCCTTAACCTGGGAAGTCATACGGTTGGCAATCGCCTGACCAGCAGCATCGTCTTTCGCGCTGTTGATACGCATACCGGAAGACAGACGCTCGATAGCGGTACCCAGTGAAGACTGAGATTTGCTCAGGTTGTTCTGAGTAGTCAGGGACAGCAGGTTAGTATTGATTACGGACATAGTATTAATTCCTTAAAAATTGGGTTTAGGTTCGGTGCCTAACACTCACGGCGTCTCTCACCGTCAACAAGGTTATCGACGCCCTCTGTTCCAACTTTAGATTTAATGATAAAAAAAATTCAATCCATTGAATTAAAAAGAAATTAATTTCACCCTTGGTTCCTGACCTCACCTTCCCTACACTTTTATAATGCGTTTATTGCCCGTTCGAAAATATATCTTTGCGCCACTAAGGCCCATCAGCCACGCTATTAATGAAGGCGTCTTTTCCGACAATCGTCATATAAGGCCGATCCACGGCCTGCTATTCGGCTGATTATTTTTTTTACCTGGCTGTAAACTTTTCACCGAGTCAGCCGATAAGTTAATGAAACTACCAGCGACTTAAAGGAAGACATCAATGGCATCGATCTCTAGCCTTGGAGCAGGCACGACCCTGAACCTCCAGGACACTTACGATAAGCTTTATACGGCAGAGCAGACAAAATTAACCATTTTTGATACGCAGACCAAAACTTATCAAGCTCAGTTTAGTGCCTTTGGTCAATTAAAAACGGCGATATCGGGTCTGGAAACGGCGACGGCAGCGCTGACCAAAAGCGGTGCCCTGCTGGCAACGTCCGTGAGCAGCACGAACACTGCATTCAGTGCCACGACGACCAGCGATGCCATTCTTTCTGACTATACGGTTAACGTACAGCAGTTGGCGAAAGGCCAGGTATTAATGTCCGGCAGTATCGCCAGCAACACTGCACAGCAAGGGGCGACGACGGGCGGAACGCGTACGCTTACCATCACGCAGCCAGGGACGACGACCCCGTTAAACGTGACGCTTTCCGACAGTGACACCTCGTTAAACGGCATTGCAAAAGCAATCAATGGGGCCAACGGTAATGTTTCAGCCTCTGTCGTTAAAGCCACCGATGGTGATTACCGCTTGATGCTGACGTCCAAGAGCACCGGCGCTAATTCAGATATGACCGTGACCGTCACCGGTGACGACCAGCTACAGGGCGTGATTGGCTACAACTCTGCCACCAAATCTGGCGCGTTGAGCGAGCAAACGCCGTCGCAAAATGCCAAAGTCTCGGTAAACGGCGTGGTGATTGAGCGTCAGAGCAATACCATTAGCGATGCTATGCCAGGCGTAACCCTGAACCTGAAAGCAAAAAGCACCGCCGACGAAACGCTGAGCGTGACGCGCACAACCGATGCCAGCAAAAAAGTCATTAACGATTGGGTAAAAGCCTATAACACCCTGCAGTCAACGATTGCGACCGTCACCAAGTATGTGAAAGTGACGCCGGGTGCGGCACAGGATAGCAGCAACGGCGCGCTGGTCGGCGACAGCACCGTTCGCGGTATTCAGGCTGATATTCGCAGCATGCTGACGCAGGTTCAGGGCGGCGATTTCAGCATTATGGCGCAGCTAGGGATTAGCCAGGATCCGGTGCTGGCACCTGATGGCTCCAGCGCGCTGAAAGTGGATGACGCCAAGCTGACTAAAGCGCTGAGTGATAACCCACAGGGCGTGATCAACTACTTCGTGGGTGACGGCAAAACCACCGGTTTTGCAACCCAGCTGGACACCAAACTGAACAACATGCTGAGCACCAGTTCCATCAACGCCGGGGTTATTAAAAACGCGCAGGATGGCCTGACCTCAACATTGAAAACTGTAGCAGATCGTAAACAGGATATGAGCGACAGTATCGACGCCACCATGGCTCGCTATAAGGCTCAGTTTACTTCCCTGGCAAACCTCGTCAGCCAGATGACCAATACGGGGAACTACCTGGCGCAGCAGTTCAACAAAAGTTAAGGATGTAATATGTACAAGAGTTCTGGTGTACAAGCCTATCAACAGGTCGGTCTGGAAAGCGCCGTTATGAGTGCCAGTCCACACCAGCTCGTGGTCATGCTGTTCGACGGGGCACTCAGTGCCCTTGTACGAGCCCGCCTGTTTCTGGAACAGGGGCAAATGCCACAAAAGGGAGAGGCGCTCTCCAAAGCCATTAACATCATTGATAACGGACTAAAAGCAGGTCTGAATATGGATATCGGAGGGGAACTTCCCGGTAACCTTGCGAATCTTTATGACTATATGGTGCGGCGTCTCCTGCACGCTAACTTGCGTAATGATGCCGACGCAATCAGCGAAGTAGAGCAATTGCTCGCCAATATTGCAGATGCATGGAAACAAATCGGCCCCTCTTCCTCTACATTTCAGGATGCTATCTGATGAATGATTTCATCTCATCCCTAAATGAGTGGTATGCCCTTCATGCCCTCAGTCAAACCATGCTTGACCTTGCTCATTCTGGAAAGTGGGATGAGTTGATTGAACAAGAAGTAAAGTACGTACAGCTGGTGGAGGCGATTGCTAATAATCCCATCGCTCAGGCCAGCAACAGAAGCCAGGAAGAAGCAAAGGCGTTACTCGATATGATTCTCACTAATGAAAATCAGATCAAAACGCTGCTTCATAGCAGGCTTAATGAGTTACGAGATCTTATTGACCAAAGCGGTCGTCAAAAGTCGCTGAACAATACCTACGGATTTCTTTCCGGCAACGTCCTGATGCCGAGCGATTTGAATCAGTAAACCTGCTGAATCACGTTTCTTATTCCATACTCCAGAGGTCAGCTAAATGACTTCTGGAGCACGGACGAGATGACTAACCCCACCCTGTTACAGTTTTTCCACTGGTATTCCCCCGGCGACGGAACGCTTTGGTCAGAAGTCGCAGACCGTGCGGCCAGCCTCAGCGACATCGGCATCAACATGGTCTGGCTCCCTCCCGCCTATAAAGGCAGCGCTGGCGGCTATTCGGTGGGCTACGACTGCTACGATCTTTTCGACCTCGGCGAATTCGACCAAAAAGGCAGCGTGCCTACCAAGTATGGGGATAAAACCCAGCTGCTGTCGGCGATAAACGCCCTTCGGGACAACAATATCTCTGTGCTGCTGGACGTCGTCGTCAACCACAAAATGGGCGCCGATGAAAAAGAGCGGATCCGCGTCAACAGGGTCAACGAAGACAACCGCAACGACATCTCGCCGGAGGTCATAGAATGTGAGGCCTGGACGCGCTACACCTTCCCCGCCCGCGTAGGGCAATACTCGCAGTTTATCTGGGACTACAAATGCTTTAACGGCGTAGACCACATTGAAAACCCCGACGAAGACGGCATTTTTAAAATCATCAACGACTACACCGGCGAAGGCTGGAACGACCAGGTTGACGACGAGCTGGGCAATTTCGACTACCTGATGGGCGAAAATATCGACTTTCGCAACCACGCGGTGACCGAAGAGCTAAAGTACTGGGCACGCTGGGTCATGGAGCAAACACACTGCAACGGCTTCCGGCTGGATGCGGTCAAACACATCCCCGCCTGGTTTTACAAAGAGTGGATTGAGCACGTCCAGCAGGTGGCGGAACAGCCGCTGTTTATCGTGGCCGAATACTGGTCACATGAAGTGGACAAACTGCAGGAATACATATCTCAGGTCGAGGGCAAAACGATGCTGTTTGATGCCCCGCTGCAGATGAAATTCCATGAGGCATCGAGGCTTGGCCGCGACTATGACATGAGCCAGATTTTCACCGGTACGCTGGTTGAAGCCGATCCGTTCCACGCCGTCACGCTGGTGGCTAACCACGACACGCAGCCGCTACAGGCGCTTGAGGCCCCCGTAGAGGCCTGGTTTAAGCCGCTGGCCTATGCGCTGATCCTGCTGCGTGAAAACGGCGTGCCGTCGGTGTTCTACCCTGACCTGTTCGGCGCGAGCTACGACGATGAAGGCGGAGACGGCCAGAACTACCACATCGACATGCCGGTCATTGAGCAACTGGATGACCTGATTCATGCCAGGGAGCGCTTTGCCCACGGCGTGCAGACTTTGTGGTTCGATCACCCTAACTGCATTGGCTTTAGCCGCAGCGGCACGGCAGAAGCGCCGGGCTGCGTGGTTATCATGTCCAACGGTGATGACGGCGAGAAAACCGTCACATTAGGCGAAAACTTCGGCGAAAAAAACTGGCGTGATTACCTGGGTAACCGCGAAGAAACGGTGCATACCGATAAAAGCGGGAGCGCAACCTTTGCCTGTAACGGTGGAAGCGTCAGCGTTTGGGTGCTGGAGGATGTGTTGTGATTTAGCTTCACCTGGCGCATTGCCTATTAATCATTAATAGCCACAATTATGTGGCGCTGGATAAAGATTCCGTTCACTTCCTGTCCAGTGTTTTCTGTAGCTCCCGTACCGGTGAACGTCTTAGGGGAGTCACCGTCACTCCCCTAAGAACCCGGACTCCCGGCCAAATAAATCGACCGCTGAAGCGGCAGACCTCCGTTTTATCTCCCAGTCCTGGGTCGGCTGAGATGCGTTCCCGACGCTCTCAGCCTCCGGCCGTTCCCGACGCCCGGCCCCTGGTCAGTCGGAGAGAAAACGGAGGCGATTTAAGCCGGAACCGTGCCTCGCTTCTTATTTTTACCCTCACCCTAACCCTCTCCCTCTGGGAGAGGGAATAAACAATGTTCCCCATCGTCTGTTTTCCCCCTCTCCCTCTGGGAGAGGGCCGGGGTGAGGGTTGAATTGCCTCCCGGCTCTCATCGCCCCCGGTGACGACCCCGAGTCGTTCACCGGTTCGGGGGTTACATATAAAGTTGTATTTGAAGTGAACGGAATTTGCGCCGTCCCTACATAATCATCGTTATTTGTAACGACAAGACAGCCTAAAAAGAGTGAGCGAATGAAATCATAACTAAACATTTGCACAATAAAATCCCCTCGCCCCTTTGGGGAGAGGGTTAGGGTGAGGGGCCTTATTTTTTCTCTTTGGATAACTTCCCACCCAAAGGATTTTTCGCCAGGTAATCAGCGCACTCGGTCGTCAAACGATCCACGCGCTTCAAAGTCATGCCCGCATATTCCAGCGTATCCCCGTTACGCTCGATGCCGTAAATTTCACGCTTAACGGTCACGTTACGCAGATCGCCAGATAAATGCGTCAGCTTACCCGGAACCGCAATCACCCGCTGCCACTGGCGGCAATCAAGGGTATCACCTTCAGGCGTGACGACCAGCGAGGCAATGGCCTCCGGGCTCACCAGCTCGCTCTGCGGCCCGCTGGACTGCCAGTAGCCTGCCATGCCTGCCGGTGCCTCGGTACGCACCACCTGCCCATAATCTCTAACCTCGACGCAGCCGCTCAGTGCCACCAGCGCCGCCAATACTAAAAGCTTCTTCATCGTCTATCCTGACTGCGGAGAAAGAATAATTTTGGCATTAAAGCCCTGGGCCTGCCAGCACTTCCTCCCGAGGCATAAAAATTGATCCAGATTGATTTTTCGTCTTTTCAGCCTGTTAAGCAAAAAAGATAGGCGTATGATCGCGCCCTCTTCCGCTCCTGGCGGCACGTTCTTCTGAGTTCAGAGGCGAAAACAATGACCTGGCACTCCTTCAAACAGCAATATCTCATTACCTTCTGGAAACCGATGCCCGCCGTGATAGCGGCCGGGATCCTCTCCACCTACTACTTCGGCATCACCGGCACCTTCTGGGCGGTCACCGGCGAATTCACCCGCTGGGGCGGCCAGCTGCTACAGCTGATGGGCGTTCACGCCGAAGAATGGGGTTACTACAAGCTCATCCACCTCGACGGCAGCCCGTTGACCCGCATCGACGGCATGATGATCCTCGGCATGTTTGGCGGCTGCTTCGCGGCGGCGCTGTGGGCCAACAACGTTAAGCTGCGCCTGCCTCAGCACCGTATCCGCATCATTCAGGCGGTGCTCGGCGGCATCATTGCCGGCTTTGGCGCAAGGCTTGCGATGGGCTGCAACCTCGCGGCTTTCTTTACCGGGATCCCTCAGTTCTCGCTGCACGCGTGGTTCTTCGCCCTGGCAACCGCCATCGGCTGCTGGTTTGGCGCTCGCTTCACCCTGCTGCCGATGTTCCGCATCCCGGTTAAGCTGCAAAAAGTTTCCGCTGCCTCACCGCTGACGCAGCAGCCAGACCGCGCTAAGCGCCGCTTCCGCATGGGGATGCTGGTGTTTATCGGCATGCTGGGCTGGGGCGGTTTAACCGCCATCAACCAGCCGAAGCTGGGCCTGGCTATGCTGTTTGGCGTCGGCTTTGGGCTGCTTATCGAACGCGCGCAGATCTGCTTTACCTCGGCCTTCCGCGATATGTGGATAACCGGGCGTACCCACATGGCAAAAGCCATTATTCTGGGAATGGCGGTCAGCGCGATTGGCATCTTCAGCTATGTGCAGCTCGGCGTGGAAGCCAAAATCATGTGGGCAGGGCCGAATGCGGTTATCGGTGGCCTGCTGTTTGGCTTTGGCATCGTGCTGGCCGGTGGCTGTGAAACCGGCTGGATGTATCGCGCGGTTGAAGGCCAGGTGCACTACTGGTGGGTTGGCCTGGGCAACGTTATTGGCTCTACGCTGCTGGCCTGGTTCTGGGATGATATTTCCCCCGCGTTGGCCACCAGCTGGGACAAGGTCAACCTGCTGAATACCTTTGGGCCGCTGGGCGGGCTGCTGGTGACTTACCTGATGCTGCTCGTCGCTTATCTGCTGATCGTCGGCTGGGAGAAACGCTTCTTCCGCCGTAAAAACCAGGCTATCAACACCCCAACAGGAGAAACCGCATGAGCCAGAACATCGTGCCTGACTATCGTCTGGATATGGTGGGCGAGCCCTGTCCTTACCCGGCGGTTGCAACGCTTGAAGCGATGCCTCAGCTAAAAAAAGGCGAGATTCTGGAAGTGGTGAGCGACTGCCCGCAGTCCATCAACAACATTCCTCTCGACGCCAAAAACCACGGCTACACGGTGCTGGATATTCAGCAGGATGGCCCGACCATTCGCTATCTTATTCAGCGCTAATGATACAAGGGGCAGAGAGTTGCCCCTTTTACTAACGGACCGGCTTCACCCACGCGCCGGAGTCCAACAGGAAACGTTCCGCGCTGGCAATTTTCTCCACCGCCCTGTCCCCGTGCTTTGCCACCAGCATCGCCAGTAAACATTCAGCAATGCCCATCGCCGACACCACTGAAGGAAAGAATGACGGGCTGTGCGCGGAGAAATAAAGCGTGCTTGTGGCGTGTTCCGCAAGGGGAGAAAGCGGGGAGTCGGTCAGCGCCACGATTTTGCTTCCGGCCTGCCGGGCAGCGCCCAGCACATCAAGCGACTCACGCGAATACGGCGCAAACCCTATCATCAGCACCACATCCTTTGGCGTCAGCTCGCGGGTAAATATTTCGTAGTTACTCGCCTGGCCGTCGATGAGCGACACGTTCTTATTAAACAGGCGATAGATATAAAACAGCGTGTAGGCCACAGAATAGCTGGCGCGAAAGCCGCACACATAGACGTGTTCTGCGGCGTCCAGCACGTCCACCGCCTTTTCCATCGCCTCTGGGTTTTCGGCCTCGGTGTGGGAAAGATTGACCGCGTGGGCGTCAAATACTTCCTGATAGAGTGACGCCGTGCTGCCTTTATCCACCAGTTTTTCGGCCCTTGCCTGATGCGTTTCGTGGCTCAGGCCAAGCTCCTGAATAAAAGCTGTTTTGAATTCCCCCCAGCCGACATAGCCCAGGCGCTGGGCCAGGCGCAGCAGCGTCGCGGGTTTTACGCCAATCCGCGCAGCAAAAGCCCGCATCGAAAGCGCCACCAAATCCTTCACGTTATGCAGGCTCAGGTCAGCGGCTCGCTGCAGCTCGGGGGTTAATGTCTCGTAATGCTCTTCTAGCGTCTGTTGCGGGGTCATAGGCTGGCAGGACTCTCCCATTTAGACCGGAAGTCCCTTCCGGCACAGTAAAGGTATCATCCTGATTTTGCAGTGGAATTACTTTCCACGTCAAACGAATGCGCGCATTAAACCCATCTTACTGGCAAAAACGATACTTCGCTCAACAAACGGAGAGATAAGTCTCCATCACGCGGGAGATAATCAGCATCAGCGCGATGCAAACTCCCATAATGCTGAATGCCGCCAACAGAAAGATTAGATAAAAGCGCATTACTTGCTCCCTTAAAAGAAAAAGCCCCATAAGGGGCTTTTTTAGCGCAGCGTGTTTACCACTGCAGGGATGCACCCGCGCCCACAACAAAGTTTTGCTGTGAATCGTTTGAAACGGAGGCTTTAACCACGGTGCTTTCCGTCGCACGAGCGGAGAACCCTACCGCAAGCGCGCTCTCACCGTCGGTTGTGCCTGCCCCGGCGCCTACGGAAAACGTCGCGCCCTGGGTTACCTGGGGAATGTTAGCCATCGCGGCAACGCCGGCAATACCCGCAGAGGCACGTTGACGGTTTTCGTCCACCCGATCTTTTAAGCGGTTAAAGCTACTGCTGTTGACGGTATTGGCTTCCAGGGCATCAATACGTGATTCATGGTCGGCCAGCTCAGCGGTATGCGCCGCCACGGCCTGATTGGTTTTGTCCAGCGCGGCTTTGTTGGCTTCGGCATTTGCCATCGCGGCGTCAGCTCTTGAACGTGCATAAGCCCCGGTATTTTGTGCGCCCAGAACATCCTGGCCCAGCGAAGCAATCGCCGCCTGGTTAGCACTCACGCCTGCTTCAGTTGCAAGCAAAACCCTGGCATTTCTTTTTACGTCAATATCGAACTGTTCGAGATTGTAGAAGCCGGCCAATCCTGACACCGTGTTTCCGCCGAGGGTATCCGCCACTATCGTGAATTTTCCGTTATTGCCCGTTACCTCATAAGAAGTTTCGTCGGCCCAGGAATAATGACTAATAAAAACGCCCAGAATTAACGCTAAAGTTGCCTTTTTCATGCTAAAAACCTACTATATATTCGCTTGTGAAGATTTAGTAAAATCCGATCAAATCGATAGTTAACCGGCTGCAACCGGTTAACTATCACCTCAATAATTTATTAAGCACCATCACTCTTCTTTATTTAATACGTTATTCCCTTAATAGTTTCGCCAGAAATTAAATAAGCTTTATCGACTTTCTTTAACCCTCGATCTTTCTCTCACCCCATGAGGCGCGCACCCGACAGCCCAGCAGGACGTTCAGTCGTCACGCTGTCATTTTTCAATTAACAATATACTTATGGTCGGCTATTCATTTCCCTGATGCGATATGAACCTGTTCGAATATCACCCAGAAAAAAATAAAATAATAATAATGTGTGATAATTCCGGCGCTGAATATGCATTGCAATGCGGGGGGAAAGTTTGATCTGCGTCATGCCATTTAGCATTCATTGGGCATAAAACGAGAAAATTCCGAGTGTCTTTCATATGAAATATTCAGTTGTTAATCGAATATTATAAAAAGGTTTAGCGTGCGGAATAATACAGAATTGAAATAAGAATGATAATTAATAGTGCTTGTAATAGAGGAGTAAAAGGCCCGTCGTAGACCTTTTCCCCGCTAAAACCGTGCTGGTGTCACTACACCTGCATGTTCATCACTTCCTGGTAGGCTGCGACCAGCTTGTTACGTACCTGAATACCCATCGCCAGAGAAACGGAAGATTTTTGCAAATCGACCATTACGTCATTCAGCGCTACGCCAGGGGTGCCCAGGGCAAACTTCTCTGACTGCGCGCGCGCGGTATTGGACGTTTCGCTGATGCGTCCTAAAGCCGCCTGCAGCTCGCCGGCAAAACTGACCGTTGGCGCAGCAGCCGATGCCGCGGGATTGGTCGCCGCCAGCGCGGTCGTCTGAAGTTGTTGCAGTACGCCTTCGATACCCTGAATTGCCATTTTTTAGCCCCGTTTTTGTTAAGCGGGACAAGATTACCACCTTGTCAATAGGATAAAGGCGTTAAATAGACGTAAAAAATAGAGCTAATTCAGCCATCGAAATTTCCCGAAACGAAAATAATGACACTGCCATCCATATGGAACTTTTGTCGTGTTTGTCGACCCGGGAGTCAGTCTTGTTCACTCATTACTCTAAAAATTTTGTCAACGCTAAGCCGCGAGGTGTGGAATGACCACTGCTGCTCAGGCACAAACGCCGCAAAACAAGACTCTTGAGTGGTTGAATCGCCTTCGTGCAAATCCAAGAATTCCACTGATGATGGGCGGAGCCGCCGCCGTTGCCGTGCTGGTGGCCCTGGTACTGTGGGCAAAAGCGCCTGATTACCGCGTGCTTTACAGCAATCTCGCCGATCAGGACGGGGGCGCGATTGTGACCCAGCTTCAGCAAATGAATATCCCCTACCGCTTCTCAGACAACGGTAGCGCCATTATGGTCCCGGCAGATAACGTCTACGATCTGCGTCTACGCCTGGCTCAGCAAGGTCTGCCGAAAGGCGGCGCCGTGGGCTTCGAGCTTCTGGATCAGGAAAAGTTTGGTATCAGTCAGTTTAGCGAGCAGGTGAACTACCAGCGCGCGCTGGAAGGCGAACTGGCCCGCACTATCGAAACGCTTGGCCCGGTGAAAAACGCCCGCGTTCACCTTGCGATGCCAAAACCTTCTCTGTTTGTTCGTGAGCAAAAATCCCCTTCCGCCTCCGTTACCCTGAGCCTTGAACCTGGCCGCGCGCTGGACGAAGGGCAAATCAACGCCGTCGTGCACATGGTTTCCAGCGCCGTGGCGGGTTTACCGCCGGGTAACGTCACGCTGGTTGACCAGGCAGGCCACCTGCTGACCCAGTCGAACAACGCCGGACGCGATCTTAACGATGCGCAGCTCAAATACGCCAACGACGTTGAAAGCCGCTACCAGCGCCGCATTGAATCTATCCTCGGGCCGATAGTTGGCAACGGCAACGTTCACGCCCAGGTCACCGCGCAGATTGATTTTGCTAATAAAGAGCAGACCGAAGAGCAATACCACCCGAACGGCGATCCGGCTCAAACGGCGGTGCGTTCACGCCAGCTGAACCAGACCTCTCAGGTTAACGGCCAGTTCCCTGGCGGCGTGCCGGGCGCGCTTTCCAACCAGCCCGCTCCGGCTAACACGGCGCCAATTTCAACGCCGCCGCAGAACAATAACCAGGCCAATCAGCAGGCCAATAACGGCCAGCAGAACCAGACCAGCACGTCCAGCCAGAACGGCAGCAGCAACACGTCACGTGACGAAACCACCAACTATGAAGTGGACCGCACCATTCGCCACACCAAGCTGAACGTGGGCGATATCCAGCGCCTGTCGGTAGCCGTGGTGGTGAACTACCGCACGCTTGCCGACGGCAAACCTTTGCCGCTGACCGCCGATCAGATGAAGCAGATTGAAAACCTGACGCGTGAAGCGATGGGCTATTCAGAAACCCGTGGCGACACCCTGAACGTGGTCAACTCTCAGTTTACCGCCACCGAAGACGACGCCGGCAGCAACCTGCCATTCTGGAAGTCTCCGGCCTTCTTCGACATGCTGCTCTCCGCAGGTCGCTGGCTGATTGTGTTGATTGTCGCCTGGCTGATATGGCGTAAAGCGATTCGTCCGCAGCTGACTCGCCGCGCGGAAATCCTGAAAGCCACTAACGAAGCGAAGCAGAGCGTTAAAGCCGAAGAAGAAGCCGTGGCCGTTACGCTTAGCCGTGACGAGCAACAGCAGCAGCGTAAAGCTAACCAGCGCCTGAGCGCAGAAGTCATGAGTCAGCGAATTCGTGATATGTCCGATAACGATCCTCGCGTAGTCGCGCTGGTGATCCGCCAATGGATGAGTACTGAAATATGAGTATGACCGGAACCGAAAAGAGCGCCATCCTGCTGATGACCATTGGTGAAGACCGCGCCGCGGAGGTGTTCAAGCACCTCAGCCCGCGTGAAGTGCAGCATTTAAGTGCCGCGATGGCGAACACCCATCAGATCTCCAACAAAGTCCTGACCGAAGTGCTGGCGGAGTTTGAGCAGGAAGCGGAACAGTTCGCGGCGCTGAGCATCAACGCCAACGACTACCTGCGTACCGTATTGATCAAGGCGCTGGGCGAAGAACGCGCCTCCAGCCTGCTGGAAGATATTCTCGAAACGCGCGACACCACGAGCGGCATCGAAACGCTCAACTTTATGGAGCCGCAGAGCGCCGCAGACCTTATTCGCGACGAGCACCCGCAGATCATCGCCACCATTCTGGTTCACCTCAAGCGTGGCCAGGCCGCGGACATTCTGGCGCTGTTCGACGAGCGCCTGCGCAACGACGTGATGCTGCGTATCGCCACCTTTGGCGGCGTCCAGCCTGCCGCGCTGGCGGAGCTGACCGAGGTACTGAACAACCTGCTCGACGGCCAGAACCTCAAGCGCAGCAAAATGGGCGGCGTAAGAACCGCTGCGGAAATCATCAACCTGATGAAAACCCAGCAGGAAGAGGCCGTTATTACCGCCGTGCGCGACTTCGACGGCGAGCTGGCGCAGAAAATCATCGACGAGATGTTCCTGTTCGAAAACCTCGTGGCCGTCGACGACCGCAGCATCCAGCGTCTTCTGCAGGAAGTGGAGTCCGAATCTCTGCTTATCGCCCTCAAAGGCGCGGAGCAGGCCCTGCGCGAGAAGTTCCTGCGCAACATGTCCCAGCGTGCGGCGGACATCCTGCGCGACGACCTTGCCAACCGTGGCCCGGTACGTCTGTCGCAGGTCGAAAACGAACAGAAAGCTATCCTGCTCATCGTGCGTCGCCTGGCGGAGACCGGCGAAATGGTAATCGGCACCAGCGAGGATACCTATGTCTAATACGCTGCCATGGAAACGCTGGACGCCTGACGACCTTGCCTTCCCAACGCCGGTTTTCGAAGAGATTGTGATGCCGGAAGCCAGTACAGAAGAGGAAGAGCAGGAAAGCGAGCCGGACCTCCAGCAAACGCTGGCGATGATGCAGGCTCAGGCGCGTGAACAGGGCCACAGCGCGGGCTTTGCCGCAGGGCACGATCAGGGCGTAGAAGAAGGCCGCAAGGCCGGATTCCAGCAGGGGCTTGAGCAGGGCATCAATGAAGCCCGTCAGCAGCAGGCTCCGGTGCACGCACGTATGCAGCAGCTGGTGAGCGAGTTCCAGTACACGCTGGACGCGCTGGACAGCGTTATCGCCTCCCGCCTGATGCAAATGGCGCTGGAAGCCGCTCGCCAGGTCATCGGCGAGACGCCAGCGGTCGATAACAATGCGCTGATCAAACAGATTCAGGGACTGCTGATGCAGGAGCCGTTGTTCAGCGGTAAACCGCAGCTTCGCGTCCACCCGGATGATTTGCAGCGGGTAGAAGAAATGCTGGGTGCCACGCTAAGCCTGCACGGCTGGCGCCTTCGCGGTGACCCAGGCCTGCATCAGGGCGGCTGCAAAGTCTCCGCCGATGAGGGCGATCTCGACGCCAGCGTGGCAACCCGCTGGCAAGAACTTTGCCGTCTGGCCGCGCCGGGAGTGCTCTGATGACCGCCCGCCTCACCCGTTGGCTGAACACGCTCGATAACTTCGAAGCGCGGATGGTAGAACTGCCGTCCGTTCGTCGCTACGGCCGCCTGACCCGCGCCACCGGCCTGGTTCTGGAAGCCACCGGCCTGCAGCTGCCGCTGGGAGCGACCTGCATCATTGAGCAGCACGATCGCGAAGTCGAATGTGAAGTGGTCGGTTTTAACGGCCACAAGCTGTTCCTGATGCCGCTCGAAGAAGTCGAAGGCATTTTGCCAGGGGCCAGGGTTTATGCCCGCTCGGCCACGGCGGAAGGCCTGCACAGCGGTAAAAAATTACCGCTCGGCCCGGCGCTGCTGGGGCGCGTGCTTGACGGCAGCGGTCGCCCGCTCGACGGCCTGCCTTCACCGGATACCGACCTGATGGGCGCGCTTGGCGCTGCGCCGTTTAACCCGCTCCAGCGTACGGCCATTGAACATGTCCTCGATGTTGGCGTACGCCCGATTAACGCCCTGCTGACCGTAGGTCGCGGCCAGCGTATGGGCCTGTTTGCCGGCTCCGGCGTCGGTAAAAGCGTCCTGCTCGGCATGATGGCGCGTTACACCCAGGCCGACGTAATCGTCGTGGGCCTGATCGGCGAACGTGGGCGCGAAGTAAAAGATTTTATCGAGAACATTCTCGGAGCCGAAGGCCGCGCGCGTTCGGTAGTCATTGCCGCTCCGGCGGACGTTTCCCCGCTGCTGCGCATGCAGGGTGCCGCCTACGCCACGCGTATCGCAGAAGACTTCCGCGACCGTGGCCAGCACGTGCTGCTGATCATGGACTCGCTGACCCGTTACGCGATGGCGCAGCGTGAAATTGCCCTCGCCATCGGCGAACCGCCGGCCACCAAAGGCTATCCGCCTTCGGTATTCGCCAAGCTCCCGGCGCTGGTTGAACGCGCGGGCAACGGCATTCACGGCGGCGGTTCGATTACCGCTTTTTATACCGTACTCACCGAAGGCGACGATCAGCAGGACCCGATTGCCGACTCCGCGCGAGCCATTCTTGACGGCCACATTGTGCTGTCGCGCCGCCTGGCAGAAGCGGGCCACTACCCGGCCATCGACATCGAAGCTTCTATCAGCCGTGCCATGACATCGTTGATTACCGAGCAGCATTACGCCCGGGTACGTCGTTTCAAACAGCTGTTATCCAGCTTCCAGCGCAACCGTGATTTGGTCAGCGTGGGGGCTTACGCCAAAGGCAGCGATCCGATGCTCGATAAGGCCATTGAACTGTGGCCGCATCTGGAAGCATTCCTGCAACAAGGCATTTTTGAACGCGCAAGCTGGGAAGAAGCCTGCCTCGCACTGGAGGCGCTCTTCCCAACGGTTTGATGAGAGGTGACCATGAACCAAAACAGCGCACTGGATACATTACGTGAGCTCGCCGCCCAGGAAGTAGAAAAAGCGGCGATTCGTTTAGGGGAGATGCGCCGGGGCTGTCAACAGGCAGAAGAGCAGCTCAATATGCTGATTAACTATCAGTTTGAGTACAGCAACAGCCTGAATAACAACATGAGCCAGGGGATTGCCAGCACCCGCTGGCAAAACTACCAGCAGTTTATACGCACGCTGGAAAAAGCTATCGACCAGCACCGCCAGCAGCTGATGCAGTGGACCAATAAAGTCGACCAGGCATTGGGCGCGTGGCAGGAAAAACAAAAGCGCCTGCAGGCATGGCAAACCCTGCAGGACAGAAAGGCAGCGGAGCTGTTGCTCGCAGAGAACAGACTCGATCAGAAGCAGATGGACGAATACGCCCAGCGGGCCACATTGAGGAAAGGTGAATGATCGCATTGCCAAAAATTCTGTTAAACAACGGGGCCGATACCGCTGCGACCGGGGATGTAAAAGGCACGGGCGCGGATGGCAAAGGCTTCGGCGAAGGCTTTTTAGATTTGCTGAGTAAAGCCCTGCCGGGCAAGGTCGAGCTGGAAGACGGCAAATCTCTGCCTCTGGGCGCAGCCTTAAGCAAAGTCGCGGCCACTAATGCAGCGAAAGGCGACGCCAAAGATGGCCAGGCGGTGCTGAACGAATTGCTCAGTACGCCGGAGCAGCCAGAAGCGCTGTCCGCCCTGCTCGCCTCCATCGGCAAAACCGACGCGAGCGGCAAGCCAGAACTGGCAGATAAAGACGCCAAAAGCGACAAGCCGCTGAGCGACGCCGAGCTGCAAACGCTGAGCGCGCTGCTTGCCATGCTGCCGCAGCCGGTTTCCGCCGCACAGCCCGCGACGCTGGGTAAAACCGGTGCCAGCATCGATACAAAAGCGTTATCTGCGCTGACCACGGCGGGTAATTCCGCAGGCAAAAGTGCCACGGATAGCCTGCTGCCGGCCGACGCTAACGCTAAAAAAGCGGCCCCGGCAACCTCGGCCCTTGTTGACAGCAAAACCGCAGCGGCAACGGCTGCCTCCGTGGCTCAGCAGCCCGCTGACGATAAAGCCCAACTGGCCGCCAACAAAGGTGGCGACGGCCGTGACAACGCGCCTCTGCAGGTAAATAACACGGCCCCGGTTACGCCTCAGATAACCCCGGCCATCAGCAGCGCCACCATCGCCACCCCGACGACCACGCACATCGCCACCCCAACGGCGCCGATGATCAGCGCCCAGTTGGGAAGCCATGAGTGGCAACAGCAGATTTCTCAGCACGTGACGCTGTTCACCCGCCAGGGCCAGCACAGCGCCGAGCTGAGATTGCACCCGGAAGATCTCGGTCAGGTGCAAATTAGTCTAAAACTAGAAGATAACCAGGCGCAGCTGCAGATGATGTCCCCGCACAGCCACGTGCGTGCCGCGCTGGAAGCCGCGCTGCCAACCCTGCGCACGGCGCTGGCGGAAAGCGGTATTCAACTGGGGCAGAGCAACATCAGCAGCGAAAGCTTTGCCCAGCAGCAATCTGGCCAACAGCAACAGCAGCAAAGCGCCCGCGGCACGGAGCGTTTCTCGCTTAACGGCAGCGACGCAGAACCGTTGCCGGTGGCCGATAGCCTGCAGCGTCTGGCCAACAGCAACGGCGCGGTGGATATCTTTGCCTGAGCCCCGTTGACGGGTAAACGCCAGAGCTAGCGACAATAAACGCGTGTTTTCCGGGCTTTGACCGCCCGGAGACACGGGATAATTGCTATTCAGCAGTACCGATACAGGAATAAAGCGTTCAATGACTGATACCGCTATCACGAAAGGCCGTAAGCGCGCCATCTGGGTGCCGATACTGGTTCTTATCACACTCGCCGCATGCGCAACCGCAGGCTATAGCTACTGGCGCATGCAGCAAACGCCAGCCACTGCCCAGGCCAAAGCGCCTGAGCCACCGCCTGCGCCAGTGTTCTTCGCTCTGGATACCTTTACCGTCAATCTGGGTGATGCGGATCGCGTCCTGTACATCGGCGTTACGCTTCGCCTGAAAGATGAAGCCACCCGCCAGCGCCTGAGCGAATTCCTGCCGGAAGTCCGCAGCCGCCTGCTGCTGCTGTTCTCTCGTCAGGATGCCAACCAGCTCGCCACCGATGCGGGCAAGCAGAAGCTGGTAGAAGCGATCAAAACTACTCTGGCGCCGCCTCTGGTCGCCGGGCAACCTCAACAGGTAGTCAGCGACGTGCTGTATACCGCCTTTATTTTGCGGTAACTCCATGGGCGACAGTATTCTTTCTCAGGCCGAAATCGATGCGCTGTTAAACGGCGACAGTGAGAATAAAGACGAGCCGAAGGCCGGGACGCCGGGCGAAACCGACATTCGTCCTTATGACCCGAACACCCAGCGTCGCGTTGTGCGTGAGCGCCTGCAGGCGCTGGAAATCATTAACGAGCGTTTTTCTCGTCAGTTCCGTATGGGGCTGTTTAACCTGCTGCGCCGTAGCCCGGACATTACCGTCGGGGCGATTCGTATTCAGCCGTACCACGAGTTTGCCCGCAACCTGCCGGTGCCAACCAACCTGAACCTGATCCACCTTAAGCCGCTGCGCGGCACCGGGCTGCTGGTCTTTTCACCAAGCCTGGTGTTTATTGCGGTCGACAACCTGTTCGGCGGTGACGGGCGCTTCCCGACCAAAGTGGAAGGCCGCGAGTTCACCCACACCGAGCAGCGCGTTATCAACCGCATGCTGAAGCTGGCGCTGGAATCCTACAGCGACGCGTGGAAGGCGATTTATCCGCTGGACGTGGAATACGTTCGTTCGGAAATGCAGGTCAAGTTTACCAATATCACCACGTCGCCTAACGACATCGTGGTTAACACCCCGTTCCACGTCGAAATTGGCAACCTGACCGGTGAGTTCAACATCTGTCTGCCGTTCAGCATGATTGAGCCGCTGCGCGAGCTGCTGGTGAATCCTCCGCTGGAGAACTCACGTCAGGAAGATCAAAGCTGGCGCGACACCCTGGTGCGTCAGGTGCAGCATTCCGAGCTGGAGTTGGTGGCGAACTTCGCCGATATCCCGCTGCGGTTGTCCCAAATCCTAAAACTGAAACCTGGCGATGTGCTGCCCATCGAAAAGCCAGATCGTATTATCGCGCATGTAGACGGCGTACCGGTATTGACCAGCCAGTACGGCACGGTCAACGGCCAGTATGCCCTGCGCGTCGAACATTTGATCAACCCGATATTGAATTCGCTGAATGAGGAACAGCCCAAATGAGTGATATTAATCAACCGTCCGATGACAATGCAGGCTCAGTGGACGATCTGTGGGCTGATGCGTTAAACGAGCAGAAAAGTTCCGGAAAAAGTACCGCAGACAACGTGTTCCGCGCGCTGGAAGGTAATGATATTGCCGGTAACGTGCAGGATATCGACCTGATTATGGATATTCCGGTCAAACTGACCGTCGAACTGGGCCGCACCCGTATGACCATCAAAGAGCTGCTGCGCCTGACGCAGGGTTCCGTGGTGGCGCTTGACGGGCTGGCCGGTGAGCCGCTGGATATTCTGATCAACGGTTACCTGATTGCCCAGGGTGAAGTGGTGGTGGTGGCCGACAAATACGGCGTGCGTATTACCGACATCATTACCCCGTCAGAACGTATGCGTCGCCTGAGCCGCTAAATGAAAACCCAGGCCACCGTCAGTCAGCCTACCGTCAACGCCAGTTCGCCGCTTGTTCAGGTGAGCGGCGCGTTGGCCGGTATTGTTATTTTTATCCTGGTGGCCGCGTGGCTGGCCAGGCGCTTTGGTTTCACCGGCGCGGGCGTTGGCGCAAAAAAGTCGCTGAATATTAGCGCCAGCGTGAGCGTAGGCCCGCGCGAGCGCGTGGTGGTGGTGGACGTTGAGGACGCTCGCCTGGTGCTCGGCGTGACGTCCACCCAAATAACCCATCTGCACACATTGCCTCCGGCGCCTGCCGCAGACGTTGTGGAAAAAGCGCCTGCGCCTGCTGATTTCCAGAAATTGATGAAGAACCTGCTTAAACGTAACGGGAAAGATTGATGAAACGGTTGCTAACGCTCTCGTTACCGGGCTTATTTTTGCTGCTCCCTGCCGCCGCCTTTGCGCAGTTACCGGGCCTGATAAGCCAGCCCCTCGCCAACGGCGGGCAGAGCTGGTCGCTGCCGGTGCAAACGCTGGTCTTTATTACTTCCCTGACCTTCCTGCCGGCCATTCTGCTGATGATGACCAGCTTCACGCGCATCATTATTGTGTTTGGCCTGCTGCGTAACGCCCTCGGCACCCCGTCCGCACCGCCTAACCAGGTGCTGGTCGGCCTGGCTTTGTTTCTGACCTTTTTTATTATGTCGCCGGTGTTCGACAAAATTTATAGCGACGCCTACCAGCCTTTCAGCGAAGACAAAATATCGATGGAAGTCGCCATCGATAAAGGCGCTCAGCCGCTGCGTGAGTTTATGCTGCGCCAGACGCGTGAAGCAGACCTGGCGCTGTTTGCTCGCCTCGCCAATACGCAGCCGCTGCAGGGACCGGAAGCGGTGCCTATGCGCATCTTGCTGCCGGCTTACGTCACCAGCGAGCTGAAAACGGCGTTCCAGATTGGCTTTACGGTGTTTATTCCGTTCCTGATTATTGACCTCGTGATTGCCAGCGTCCTGATGGCGCTCGGGATGATGATGGTTCCCCCTGCGACAATTGCCCTGCCCTTTAAGCTGATGCTTTTCGTGCTGGTAGACGGCTGGCAGCTGTTGGTGGGTTCATTAGCGCAAAGTTTTTACAGCTAGCGGAGAGAGAAAATGACGCCAGAATCGGTCATGATGATGGGCACCGAAGCCATGAAGGTCGCCCTTGCCCTTGCGGCACCTCTGCTGCTGGTGGCGCTGATAAGCGGCCTGGTCATCAGCCTGCTGCAGGCGGCGACGCAGATTAACGAAATGACGCTGTCTTTCATTCCAAAAATCCTGGCGGTGTTCGTGACTATCGTTATCGCCGGGCCGTGGATGCTCAACCTGCTGCTGGACTACATGCGCTCTCTGCTGACTAATCTGCCGAACACCATTGGATGATCCACGTTGACAGCAACCAGTGGCTTAACTGGCTGAGTCTCTATTTTTGGCCGCTGCTGCGCGTGCTCGCGCTTATCATGTCGGCGCCAATTCTTAGCGAGCGTTCGATCCCCAAGCGCGTCAAAATCGGCCTCGGCCTGATGATAACTTTCATCATCGCGCCTTCCCTGCCCGCAACCGGCGTAACGATTTTTTCCGCCGCCGGGTTTTGGCTGGCAATGCAGCAAATTCTTATTGGCGTAGCGCTGGGTTTTACGATGCAGTTCGCGTTTGCCGCCGTGCGTACCGCCGGGGAAATTGTTGGCCTGCAGATGGGCCTTTCCTTTGCCACGTTCTTCGATCCCGGCAGCCGCCTCAACATGCCGGTACTGGCCAGGTTTCTGGATATTCTGGCGATGCTGCTGTTTCTCACCTTTAACGGCCATTTATGGCTGATTTCGATGCTGGTCGATACCTTTCACACCTTGCCCATCGGCGGCAATCCGATCAACGGCAACGCCTTTATGGCGCTGACGCGAGCAGGCGGGCTTATATTCCTCAATGGCCTGATGCTGGCGCTGCCGTTAGTCACTTTGTTACTTACCCTTAACATCGCCCTGGGCCTGTTAAACCGTATGGCGCCCCAGCTATCGGTATTTGTTATCGGCTTTCCGGTCACCTTGTCTATCGGGATGCTAATTTTTATGGTAATGATGCCGCTTATCGCCCCCTTCACCGAGCATTTATTCGGCGAGATTTTTGACCTTCTCGCGGATATAGTCAGCGAAATCCCCGCAAATTAATTCCCACACCTTTCATGATGCCTCTCTGAGGATATTCCTAAAAAAAATTGTTAATAACATCCGCCAAGATATATCTGGCGCGGAATATAAGTTTTTACCTTGCTCACAATACGCAACATTCACTTTACTTTAAGAACATTCCTGGCAAATTATAGGCAACTTTCCGGGATAGTGATTTCGCCTTTTAAATTATTAATAATGGTTACCCAAAATAATTCGAACTGCGGAAATGCGGCGGGCGGGTTTTGCCCTGAGATTGACCTCGTCAGTCACTGGTAAAACCAGTACAGCTTTCAATCTGCACTGCGGCATATTGCGGGTATAACGCGCTTAGTGAGGGTTTGCTATGTCAACGATTATTATGGACTTATGCAGCTATACCCGGCTGGGGCTTGTCGGCTACTTAGCCAGCCGCGGGGTTAGAAAACGGCACATTACAGATGTAGAAACGGTAGAACAGCTGGCACAGGCATGCCGGTTGCAGGCACCCAGCGTGGTGTTTATTAATGAAGACTGCTTTATTCATGACCCGGAAAGCAGTCAGCAAATAAAGCAGATCATTAATCAACATCCTGGGACGCTATTTTTAGTCTTTATGGCTATTGCCAATATTCATTTTGATGAATATCTGCTGGTTCGGGAAAACCTGTTGATCAGTTCGAAATCCATCAAGCCTGAATCTTTAGACGATATTTTAGCGGAATACTTAGCAAAAAATGCACAATGTATTGGACATATTAATTTGCCGACACTTTCTCTTAGTCGCACAGAGTCCAGCATGCTGAAAATGTGGATGTCAGGACAGGGAACGATTCAAATCTCCGATCAAATGAACATCAAGGCAAAAACCGTTTCATCGCATAAAGGGAATATTAAACGCAAAATCAAGACCCACAACAAGCAGGTGATATATCATGTAGTTCGCCTCACCGATAACGTCACCAACGGTATTTTTGTTAACCTTCGGTAGCTTTTTTTACTTGCGCCTCTCCCCTACGCCTTTAAGGCCGTGGTATTTAATCTCTGACGGTGTCAGAGATTAAATACAAGCTCACGACACCCATAACCGTAACAAAACCGCAACAGCGAGCGTGACCTCAACAGCAGCAAACCCTGAAGAAGCAAAATCGTAAGGTATATTAAGCGATGAAATATTCGCTGATTACGCCGATTTTTGCGGCGGTTATCGTGCCAGGCGATCGATTTCTTTCGCTGCTCCCGGCAGCTCAACCCCGCCTGAGTTGGGTCATAGCCGGGGGTGATGAGAGCCGGGAACAAATCTTCCCCTCACCCCGTCCCTCTCCCAGAGGGAGAGGGGGAAAACAGCCAACGTGGAACATTTTTTATTCCCTCTCCCTTCCAGGGTGAGGTTCATCCCCAAAACCTACTCGTCCCTCTCCACGAAAATCCCGTCCGGGTGCCCGGACTCGTTGAAGAACCAGATCCCCAGCGGGTAATCCTCCAGCGCCACGAGATACATCGTCCCCTCGTTAAACGGCTCCACCGCCAGAACAACGCCCGAACGTCGCGGGCCTCCGTCGGTCTTAACGGTCACCCGATCGTTGATTTTCATGGTTATTTCCTCCAGATACATTGTTTGCCATTGTAGATCAAAAAGCCCTTCAGCGCCCTCTCTGCGGACGGTCTGGCGCATTATCTGAAGCGTCTATACTTAAGGCTGGTAGTCAGGCGAGGGTAAAGTGATGAAGACCGTGAAAATGAGCGGTAACGCGGCGCATCAGGACACGGAAGTCGATGTTGACGCGCTGCTGGCCGCCATCAATGAAATTAGCGAGAGCGATATCCGGCACGCCGGCAACGATGAGCACCCGCAACGAGTGAGCGTTGATGGCCGGGAATGGCATAGCTATAAGGAACTGGCGGATGCTTTTGAGCTGGATATTCGGGATTTCAGCGTGAACGAAATTAATCGCTAAGAAAAGCATCCCGGCCGGGGAGCCGGGATGAAAACTTGCTTAAGCAAGAAGCACTTGAAATTCGTTACATCAGGAAATCTGATGTGTTGACCACATTACCTTAAATTTTATTGAATACAAGGATATATTCTTTTAAAGAATGGAGAGACGCTACCTTATTGATGTGGTGAATTTGATGCTAATTGCTTATGAAACGTATTTTTTTTGCCATCCCCCTGAGCTCAAACAAAAGTGACCACCTGATAAAAATGAGATTTATCCTAAACCACCCGGTCCCTTCCTTCCCATTATCTCAGCGCAAACTCAGCAAACTTCCCCGTAGGCAGCAGTGTATGACGCGGCAAAACATTACCCTTATTTCTGCAACGGCTCCCGCTTACACCGCGAACAAAACATCAGCAGTGCTTATATGATATAGCGGACATCGTTCGCGGGAAGGATCAGTCCTGGGTGCAAACCTGATTGCGGCCGTTTTGCTTCGCTTTGTATAAACGCCTGTCGGCAATCGACTGCAGGTGTTCAAAATCATAATCATGGCGCTCATGCGCGCAGCTGACGCCAAACGAGGCGCTGATTTTAATGGTTTCACCGGCCATCAGAAGCAACTCTTTGGTATGAATCCTTAATCTAATACGCTCTGCCACTTTCGCGGCTGCAGGAAGGTTAGTTCCCGGCAGCAGGACGCAGAACTCTTCGCCGCCCACTCGCCCGGCCACGTCTTCCTCACGCAGGGCTGAGCTTAGCAGCGCTGCAGCGTGAGCCAGGACCTTATCCCCGGCGTGATGCCCATAGCGATCGTTAATCCCTTTGAAGAAGTCGAGATCCATCTGGATAACCGAAAAAGGTTTATCCTCGCGTTGGCAATCCTGGGCGAGACCGTGGGCAATATCGAAGAACGCGCCACGATTGTAGAGCCGGGTAAGGGTATCGTAATTCGCACGCCAGCTAAGCGTCTGCTGCAGGGTCAGCATGTTATTCACCAGCCGGCGGATGATTCGCCAGGAAATAAGCAGCATCAGCGTAAAGAGCAGCCAAAGCACCGTCAGCACAATGCTGATCCGACCAAACTCTCCCTGAACGCCCTCGCCCAGGGTATGCACCTTGATCAACACGCCGTCAAAGTTCATCAGCTTCGCCCACGTCACGAAGCGGGTATCCATCCGCAGCTCACCTTCTTCTCCGTTTTCCATGGAGCGTGCAATCTCGGCCTGTTGTTTTTCGTTAAACACCGGCGCGAGCGACACGTGGTCAGCCGCCGTAGCAATCAGCGAGAACTGTCTGTCAAACAGCATAACCTTGCCTTCATAGCGATCGTGAGAAAGCGCCTGGAGGAATTCGTGCATGCCGTTGATAGGGAAATCCATCGCCAGCACGCCATACCAGCGGTTATTCAGATCAAGCGGCACCGACGCGGTGATTATTTGCCCGCTGTGGCTGCCGGGGTTATCGGTGTGGGTCCACTGGAGGCCACGACCGGGGTTATTTTCCGGTGACTGGGCGACAAAATAGGGCTGGGCAATCAAACGATGGTAGAGCGAAACAATCGCCGGGTCGTTTTCCGGTGGCGTGCTGGAAAGGAAAAAGCCCGCCCTTGAGGCGTAAAATACCCGCCGTTGCAGGTCCCGCTTAGCGTCGGCAAGCTGCATGATGTAGCTGAACTCCAGCGCCGCCTCCAGCTCCGGATAAAGCCAGTTTTCATCGCGGCCAAGCAGGCTGTTATGGGCGACAAATTCGTCGGAAACGCCGCTAACCGGCATGCCACGATTAAGATCCAGCTTCAGCTGCCAGTAAGGTTGCGTTCGCTGGATGGCGAAATCTGCCAGCGTTTTACGGGAAATGTCCGTCGAAATAGGCGACTGCAGCGCGTAGTGCATGGTATTGCGGTAAAACAACAGGTTATCGATGCTGTGCTGCAGCTGCCGGTCCAGCGCGGTAGCGACGTTATCCAGGCTATTGCGCTGGTTAGAGATATAGGCTGATTCCAGCACCGCCACTTCGCGCCAGGTCAGCAGCGTTGAACAAAGAAACACCACAACAAAACAGAGGTTTACCACCCGCTGCGGTCTTTTATAGCGGCTTAAAAACCGCTCAAATGCGTTACCGATCAAGGGGGAGACTCCCTGGCTGGTGGCCTAAGCCGCCGTTATCAACTCCTCCCGGAAATGCCGGAAGAATGAAATCATGGCAGATTTTGCCATCGCGGCGGCGCTTTGTCGAAGATAGCCCACGCTACGGCGGCATAAAAAAACCCGGCAATGCCGGGTTCAGTTAGAGAACCAGAGGCTTCACGCCTGGTGATGCTCTCTGGTTTCAACAGGCGCCAGGTCGTCCTCACGGAACGCCTCGCGCTTTACGCCATAACCGTCGTACCACCGGCACTCCACCATGCCACTGGAATAACCCGTGACTATCATGCGAGGACCACCGTTTTTACGCCGGACTTCATCGCTGACCACATAGACCATTGCCGCCTCCGGCGTTAGGGGTGAAAACCTCTAAAGGTATAGCCAATGGTCAGCGTTTTTTCCTGACTAAAGCGATATTTTTCTTCTCGAACTTAGTGCGAAGCGCTTCCCCGCAGGTGATTTATGCCATTCACCAAGAGCAGCACAATACCGCCGGCGATAAAGCCGAGCACCAGATTAGCAAGCGTGGGGCCAACAAGCTCCACAACGCCGCCCAACTGGCCCGCCCATTGCTCAATGCCGTGATGCAGCAACGGCACACCGTGTACCAGAATGCCGCCGCCAACCAGGAACATCGCCAGCGTGCCAACAATCGTGAGGATCTTCATGAGCCACGGCGCAAGAACAAGCAACCCTTTGCCCACCATCCGGGCCAGCGCCGCGCGTTTATCCACCAGCCAATAGCCCAGGTCGTCGATTTTCACAATCATCCCAACCAGCCCGTAGACGCCAATAGTCACCAGAATCGCGATACCGGCCAGGATGAGTACCTGATTCAGCAGCGGCGCTTCGGCCACAATGCCCAGCGTAATGGCGACGATTTCCGCCGAAAGAATAAAGTCGGTACGCACTGCCCCTTTCACTTTGTCTTTCTCAAAAGCCATCGGATCCTGGGCAGCTATAGATTCCAGCCTCGCCTGCTTTTCCTCCGCGCTTTCCTTGTGCTTGCTCGCCTTTATGCTGTGCAGCACCTTTTCCACGCCTTCAAAACATAAAAATGCCCCGCCCACCATCAGCAACGGCGTAATTGCCCAGGGAGCAAAGGCGCTGATAATCAGCGCCAGCGGCACCAAAATCAGTTTATTGATAAACGACCCTTTTGCCACACTCCAGACGACGGGCAGTTCCCGGTTAGCGCGAACGCCCGACACCTGTTGGGCATTAAGCGAAAGGTCATCGCCCAGTACGCCAGCCGTTTTTTTTGCCGCGAGTTTGCCCATCACGGAAATGTCGTCCAGCAGCGTGGCGATGTCGTCGAGCAATGTCAGTAAGCTACTTCCAGCCAAAATATCTGTCCTTATTGATTTCGTTACCCAAGAGTATGAAGCAAAATCGCCGCCGCGAAAATTACTCGTCTTTGTCAATGTAAATTAACATTACATCAACAAGTAAAAGGCTCGCTATCCGCTGCCTTTTGGCGTTAACTATCGGCCTGAAATTGAAGCCTGGTGAGGGAATATGCGTCTTCGTTCTGGCCAATTGTTGCCGCTGATTGCGGCTCTTTTCGCGCTGTATATCATCTGGGGGTCGACCTATTTTGCCATCGCCATTGGGGTAAAAAGCTGGCCGCCCTTTATGATGGCCGGCGTGCGTTTTCTCTGCGCTGGCGTGATATTAACGGCTATTTTGCTTTTCCGGGGGCACAAGCTGCCTCGCCTGCGGCCAATGCTTAATGCCGCGCTGATAGGCGTCCTGCTTCTGGCGGTTGGCAACGGCTTTGTGACGCTTGCCGAGCACCAACACGTTGCTTCCGGCATTGCTGCGGTGATGGTTGCCACCGTGCCGCTGTTTACCCTCTGCTTCAGCCGCCTGTTCGGGATTAAAACCCGCAAGCTGGAGTGGCTGGGCATTGCCATTGGCCTGGCGGGCATTTTGTTGCTGAACAGCGGCGGCAACCTCAGTGGAAATCCGACGGGCGCGTTGTTGATTCTCATTGGCTCATTAAGCTGGGCATTTGGCTCGGTTTACGGCTCGCGGATCGAGCTGCCCGAAGGGATGATGGCGGGCGCCATTGAGATGTTAGCGGCGGGCATTGTCGCCCTTTGCGTTTCGGCCCTGAGCGGCGAACGCTTAACGGCTATGCCGGATGCCGCAGGCTTCCTGGCGGTAGGCTATCTGGCGCTGTTTGGCTCCATGATCGCCATCAGCGCCTATATGTACCTGATTCGTAATGTTTCCCCGGCCGTAGCGACCAGCTATGCCTACGTTAACCCGGTCGTCGCCGTGCTGCTGGGCACCACCTTTGCGGGCGAAAACCTTTCGCCGATTGAATGGCTGGCGCTGGGCATCATCATTTTTGCCGTGGTGCTGGTCACGCTGGGCAAATATCTCTTCCCAGCCAAACCGGTTGTTGAGACTTGTGAAGTAGAAAAATAGCTACTCTGCGGCCAGCGTTTGCTGGTCGCCTTCATCCCGCTGATGTATTCCGGTCACGTTAATTTCTGCGCTACGCCCGCCGCTGCAAATCCACTCTTCTAAACGTTCACACAGCGCCCGATCGCTCATTTTCTCGCGGCCACGCAGCGCGCATTCCCAAACCACCAGTACCCGCCAGCCCCGCGCCAGTAAAAGCCCGACATCGCGTTTATCTCTTGCCACATTGCGGCCGATCTTATCCAGCCAGAAGTCGGTGCGCGTGGCCGGGACCTTAAACAGGTGGCAGTCGTGGTGATGCCAGAAACAGCCGTGGGTAAAGATAACGCAGCGGAATTCATCCACCACAAAGTCCGGCTTGCCGGGCAGGGCTGCGTCCTGAACGCGGAAGCTAAATCCGCATTCGGCCAGCAGCGCGGCAAGGCGTTTTTCAATGGCGGTGTCGCGCGTAGCAATGGCTCGCATGTTTTTACTGCGTATAGCTTTGCTGTGTACATCCGCCATATCTTTCTCCGCTTAGCGCTTTTTCACCGCTTGCTTGATGACCGGCTCCAGCAGTTTTGCCACTGCGGCAAACGCGGGAACGACTACGGAGTTACCAAACTGGCGGTAAGCCTGAGTGTCGGACACGGGAATGCGGAACGCTTTGCCCTTCGGTGATTCAAAGCCCATCAGCCTGGCGCATTCACGCGGCGTCAGGCGGCGCGGCCTGTTCAGCTGATTATCAGGATCGTTAAAGTCAACCTCGCCCAGCGCCTTATCCCAGCCACGATCGATCAGGATCTCCGCGCCATCCTTAAAGTAACGGGCCGACAGCGTTCTGGCCACGCTTGCCGGATTGGTCGGGTCAACCAGCCCGTAGCCGAAGCCGTTCCCTTTGGCCTGGTGCTTCTTCGCGTAGTTATAGAGGTATTTCCACAGCGTCGGGGTCAGAACATATTTTGCTTCGACTTCATCATCCAGCAGCTCACCAAACGTCGGGCGACGAGCCGGATAAAAATCGCTGAGCCTTGCCAGCGTCACCGCAGAGTCCAGGTTCAGGTCACGGCGCGTGCCGACCAGCACGATGCGCTCGCGATGCTGCGGCAGGAAGTTTTTGCCATCGACAATTTTCGGGTCATTGCGCCCGGTGACGGCGGCATCAGCCACGTCATAGCCCAGCTCGTCCAGCGTCTGCATGATGATGCGGAACGTGTTGCCTTTGTCGTGGCTCTTCAGGTTTTTAACGTTTTCCAGCACGAAAATCGGCGGACGTTTGGCGGCAATAATTCGCGCCACGTCGAAGAACAAGGTGCCCTGGGTTTCACAGGCAAAGCCGTGCGCGCGCCCAAGGGCGTTTTTCTTCGACACGCCCGCCAGGGAAAACGGCTGGCAGGGGAAGCCGGCCAGCAGCACATCGTGGTCGGGCAGCGTGGCCTGAATGTGTTTCGTCGCCTGCTCGTCCGTCACGTCGCCGCGGTTGCTGAGCGTCACGTCACGAATATCTTCATTAAACTGATGCTGCGCCGGGTCGCAATACCAGTTTGCCTTGTAGGTTTTCACCGCATGTTTGTTCCATTCGCTGGTAAACACGCACTGGCCGCCAATCGCCTCAAAGCCGCTGCGAATGCCGCCGATGCCGGCAAACAGGTCGATAAAGCGGAAGGCATAGCGGCCATGATGCGACGGCGGCGACGGCAGCATACTTTGCAGCATCTGCACTTCCACCTCGGTTAAGCCCCGTGGCGCAGACTTGCCGTTATACCAGCGGTTCAGGGATTCGCGCGTCCAGTCACCTCCCACCTGTCGCAGGCGCAGGGCGACGGTTTTTTGATCGTAGATTTCGAGTAAGCGGCTGACCAGGGCGTGATCTTCTTCTTGCTGAGTTTGTTTGTGGCGCTGTGCCTGAAGGGAGAGGTGTTCTGCTATCGCGTCAAGATCGTTCATCGTGAACCAAAGATGGGAAAAGGGAGTGAAACTGTATCACTGATTTGACCCAGAGAGAACGGAAACAGCCCGCAGACTGAACTGCGGGCCGGGAAGATTAAGCCTGTGATTTAAAACGCTGCAGAACCTGCTCGTCTACCTGCAGATAGTCGCCTTTCAGCTCGGCGCACAGCTTCGCCATATAGCCCACGAGGAAATCCGCATTGTGGTGCGCCAGCGCTCGCCCGGCTTCGGTCTGCATTGAGTCCGGCAGGCGCAGAAGCTTTTTCTGAAAATGATCCACCGAGTACTGCGTATCGTCCAGCTCGCGGCGCTCGGCCAGCGGATCGTCGCTGTCAAACAGCGAGCGCCCCAGCGCCCCGGAGACATAAAACACGCGCGCGAGGCCTATCGCCCCCAGCGATTCCAGCCTGTCCGCGTCCTGCACCACTTTTGCTTCCAGCGTCTGCGGCGCAATGGCGGCGCTAAAGCTGTGGGCCCGCACCGCATGGGCTACGTCGTCATACAGCTCGCGGGGAAAGTCCGGGAAGTGCGTTTCCAGAATATACAGCGTTTCCTGCGCGGCCTGCGTTGAGGCCAGATGGCGCTCCGGGTGATTCTTGGGCAGGTTAACAATGTCATGGAAATAACAGGCGGTCAGCACCACAAGCCTGTCGGCCTCGGTCCCTTCCATAATATGCTGAGCGGTTTTCCATACTCGCCGAAAATGCGCCACGTCATGGGCCTTGTCGTCCTGCGCCCAGTTCTCAATCAGATACTGCTCAAACTGCTGCTGCCAGCGGGCAATCGGCATACACGTACTCCCCTTCTCGTGAAAAGCGCAAGTTTGAGTATAACCAGATTGATGACAATAATATGACAACATCAATGCAGGCTGGGGACGCGGGAGTGAAGGCAGGTAAGGCGGGGGAACGCGCAGAGCCACAGACAAATGCGGCTCTGCCTAAGAAAGTTCGTTTTAATGCTGGCGATTATCGCGGACGCGGGCAGGATAAACACGTGGCCGGGTATACCAGGCTACCCAGCCCAGCACTGCCGCAACGGAGCCAAGTACCAGCAACCCCATTAATGCGCCAAGCAATTTCCCGCCGAAGGTGCCCAGATCGCCGCTGGTGACCCCACTGACGACCCAAAAATAACGCACCATCGCCCAAACGATGTACAAACAAAAAGCATAAAACAGCCACAGCGCAATTTTTCCACCGGGGCTGCGAGTTGGTTTCGCATCCATAACGTTCGACCTAACTTTTTCAACTGAAACAAAAACGGGCTGTCGACGGCAGGTCCCCCACCGTCTTAATGTGATTTTTATCACACTAACGGATTAGATGAACCGCTATAAGCGTTAAATTTTGTTTCAAATCAAAGCTTATAGGGCATTAATCAGCATTGACAACCGGGTTTGATTTAGCTTAAGGAAAGTTCTTAATCGTGGTGACGCCTCCCGCCAGAGGGTTCGTTTATGTTCACTGCGTCTTTTAATTACAGATATCCGCACTTATGCGGGCTGGCGGATTTTCCGTTCACTCGTAGGTCTGTTTACACTGCACGTTTAGAGCACGGTGAACGTGTCAGGGAGATAACGCCATCACCCAAACATTCAGGGTCGATGAGAGCCGGGAACAAGGGTGTGGCTGTAGGTCTTGAAGCAGCTGTAACGTTCTGTGTAGCTGCGGGTTTGAAGCGAGGCTCGGTTCCGGCTTAAATCGCCTCCGTTTTCTCTCCGACTGGCCAGGGTCCGGGCGTCGGGAACGACCGGAGGCTGAGAGCGTCGGGAACGCATCTCAGCCGACCCAGGACTGGGAGATAAAACGGAGGTCTGCCGCTTGCGGCGATTTATTTAGCCGGGAGTCCGGGGTCTCGGGGAAGTGACGGTGACTTCCCCGAGTCGTTCACCGGTTCGGTGGTGACATATGAAGCAGCTCTGGAAGTGAACGGAACCTTTACCGAACCTACTTAAAACCCTGTATTTATGACCAAGAGACAGCCTCTTGCTTAAGAAAAGAAACTGCTCGGGAAGAGAGATAAAAATACCCTTTATTCTCTTCCCTCAATATTTCCTCACTGAAATATAAACGAACGAATTTAATTTACATTGCCGGGTTGACAATAGTATTGCTCATGGGTAGATTTCACGGGCCGAAGTTGCGGCCTTTCCTAACCTGACATAAGAGACTAATGGATACTGAATTTAGTAGCTGCCCGAACATTGCCTTAATGGCGGTTCGGGAAAGTAAACATGAAATCGATTGTGATCACTTCTTCGTTTTGGTGTGTCTCGCCGGAGCCTGATGCTCTCGTGTTGTCCCACCTCGACCAGGGTTTTCACGGTCCCGAGGTGTGTTATGAACTTCAAATCTACCCTTTTTCCTGGTGTCAAAACAGTGACATCAACGCTGCGTGTCCGGCCGCCCCGCGATCGGGTACTGTCCGCACGCAAAAAACAGAAAAACTCAATTTTCTCTTCGAAAATCAGTGAGTTGAATCAACGTATCACTAACTGGCGTGTCAGTCCTGTCACCGGCCAGCTGGAGCGTCGTTGCAGCTTCTCTGACGGCGAAGACCCACAAAGTCGACCCTTCGTAGCCTGATTCAGCCGTTACGCCGTAGGTTCGTCTGCGCGCTATGCCGCAGCCCGCTTCCGTGCGCCACGCTGAGTTACGTCACTATTGGTAGCTGTTTATTCCCTGATGCAGGCATCCCTGTACATCGGCAGGAATAACCACGTCCAAATAAAAGAAAATATAAATTTCTCGCCTGTTTATTTTAAAAAATAAATAGCGTGGAGCCCTGCGAAATTAATTCAAAACCGATCGCTCATGCGGCATCGGGCTATTTTCGGCCGCCTTTAATCCGGCATTTACCGTAAAAAGCCTGCTGCCGCCCGGCGACAGGAGCACCACCATGACTGTACAAACCAAGAACCGTAATAAAAAAAGCACGCTGTCTATGCGCGCCGCCCAGGAAGCCAAAAACGGCATCGCAGAAACCCTGGTCAACCTCAACACCACCCGGGAAGGGCTGCAGGAAGCCCACGCGAATGCCCGGCTGGAGCGGGATGGCCTGAACGAAGTCGCTCATGACAAGCCGCCTCACGCGCTGCTCCAGCTGCTGATGGCGTTTAACAACCCGTTTATCTACGTGCTCGCTATTCTCGCCAGCATCAGCTTCTTTACCGACTACTGGCTGCCTACCAGCCACGGCGAAGACGGTGACCTGACGACGGTGATCATCATCGGCACCATGGTGGCACTCAGCGGCCTGGTGCGCTTCTGGCAGGAACACCGCTCGGCTAAATCCGCCGAAGCGCTGAAGGCAATGGTGCGCACCACCGCCACGGTCGTTCGTCGTGAACATGCAGGGCAAAAAGGAACCCCGCGTGAAATCCCGATGCGCGAGCTGGTCGTGGGCGATATCGTACAGCTCTATGCGGGCGATATGATCCCGGCAGACGTGCGCCTCATTGAGTCTCGCGACCTGTTTATCAGCCAGGCCGTGCTGACCGGTGAAGCGCTGCCGATTGAGAAATACGACACCCTGGGCGATGTGGCGCAAAAATCCGCGCACGACAAGGCGATCGACAGCGAGAACCTGCTGGATATCCCTAACATCTGCTTTATGGGCACCAACGTTGTCAGCGGCACCGCGCAGGCGGTAGTAGTGGCGACCGGGCCACGGACCTACTTTGGCTCGCTGGCAAAAGCCATTGTCGGTACCCGGGCGCAAACGGCGTTTGACCGGGGAGTGAACAGCGTCAGCTGGCTGCTGATCCGCTTTATGCTGGTGATGGTGCCGGTAGTGTTCCTGATCAACGGCCTGATGAAAGGCGAATGGTGGGATGCCCTGCTGTTTGCCCTGGCGGTCGCCGTGGGCCTGACGCCGGAAATGCTGCCGATGATCGTCAGCGCCAACCTCGCCAAAGGCGCGGTGGCTATGGCGAAGCGTAAAGTGGTGGTTAAGCGTCTCAACGCGATTCAGAACCTGGGCGCTATGGACGTGCTGTGCACCGATAAAACCGGCACGCTGACGCAGGACAAAATCATTCTGGAGCACCACGTCGACACGCACGGTCAGAAAAATGAGTCCGTGCTGGCACTGGCCTGGCTCAACAGCCACCACCAAAGCGGCATCAAAAACCTGATGGATCAGGCGGTCATTTACTTCTCTGAAAATGAGCCGGGATTTGTGAAACCGCAGGGTTACAGCAAGGTCGATGAAATGCCGTTCGACTTCGTGCGCCGTCGCCTGTCGATTGTGGTGAAAGACAGCCAGAGCAATCACCTGCTGGTGTGCAAAGGCGCGGTGGAAGAGATGCTGAGCATCGCCACCCACATGGAAGAGAACGGCAAGGTTATCGCCCTGGACGAGCAGCGTCGTGAGGCGATGCTGGCAATGACCAACGACTACAACAAAGACGGTTTCCGCGTCCTCGTGGTGGCCACCCGTGACATTCCTAAAGCCGAAGCGAAAAAGCAGTACGGCACCGACGATGAACACGACCTGATCATCCGTGGCTTCCTCACCTTCCTCGATCCACCGAAGGAGAGCGCAGGCCCGGCGATTGCCGCCCTGATGGACATCGGCGTGGCGGTGAAAGTGCTGACCGGCGATAACGCCATTGTCACCACGCGCATTTGCCGTCAGGTTGGGCTGGAGCCGGGCGAGCCGGTGCTCGGCCCGCAGATTGAGCAACTGAGCGACGCTTCCCTGCAACAGTTAGTGGAAGAGCGCACCGTGTTCGCCAAGCTGACGCCGCTGCAGAAGTCTCGCGTGCTGAAGGCGCTGCAGGCTAACGGCCATACCGTCGGCTTCCTCGGCGACGGGATTAACGATGCCCCTGCCCTGCGTGATGCCGACGTTGGTATCTCGGTCGACAGCGGCACCGATATCGCCAAGGAATCCGCCGACATCATCCTGCTGGAAAAGAGCCTGATGGTGCTGGAAGAAGGCGTCATCAAAGGCCGCGAGACCTTTGGCAACATCATGAAGTACCTGAACATGACCGCCAGCTCCAACTTCGGCAACGTGTTCTCGGTGCTGGTTGCCAGCGCGTTCATCCCGTTCCTGCCGATGCTCGCCATTCAGCTGCTGCTGCAAAACCTGATGTACGACATCTCCCAGCTCGCGCTGCCGTGGGACAAAACGGACAAAGAGTTCCTGAGCAAGCCGCGCAAATGGGATGCCAAAAACATCGGCCGCTTCATGGTCTGGATTGGCCCGACGTCGTCCATTTTTGACATGACCACCTTTGCCCTGATGTGGTTTGTGTTCAGCGCCAACAGCGAGCACATGCAGACCCTGTTCCAGTCCGGCTGGTTCGTTGAAGGCCTGCTGTCGCAAACGCTGGTGGTGCACATGCTGCGTACCCAGAAGATCCCGTTCATTCAGAGCACTGCCGCCTGGCCGGTGATGATGATGACCGGCCTGGTGATGGCGGTAGGGATTTACGTGCCGTTCTCTCCGCTCGGGCCGTTGGTTGGGCTGCAGGCACTGCCGTGGCAGTACTTCCCGTGGCTGGTCGGCACCCTGCTGGCCTACTGCTGCGTGGCTCAGGCGATGAAAACGTTCTACATGCGTCGCTTCAAACAGTGGCACTAACTCTGCGTTAAGTACGGTAATTCGGTGCCGCTTCGGCGGCACCTTTCAGGCAGGCAACACAAGCTGGAAAGCATTATGGAAAAGCAACATTCCATTATTTTCCTGATTAAAAATAAGACCATCGCGTTGGTTGTCTTATTTTTAATGAAAATAACCCGCGTCCTTCGCGTCCGTGCCCTGGCATGGTTCGCCGGAGGGAAAATTAACTACCGACACACCAAAGCATTACTGAACCTCGCCAGCGCCATACATCGTTTTTCGATCAGGTTACTGCGTTTTGTTACACCACCCGCCCTTAAGAGGGGGAATTAATCATGTCCGGAACTACTCTGTTAATTAACCTGGCTGGCGCCATCGCGTTGCTGCTCTGGGGCAGCCATATGATTTCAACGGCGCTGCAGCGCGGCTTCGGCACGCCGCTGCGCAACTGGATGGGACGCCACCTCACTAACCGCTGGACCGCCCTGCTTGCCGGCATTGGCATTACCGGCGTCCTGCAAAGCAGCACCGCGGTGAGCATGATGGCAACGTCGTTTACCGCCGCCGGCACCTTGAGCCTTGCCCCCGCTCTGGCGGTGATGCTCGGCGCGAATATCGGCTCCACGCTGGTGGTGCAGCTGATGAGCTTTAACATGGAAATCGCCATTCCTCTGCTTCTGCTGGCCGGGTTTGTGGTCTTTAAGCTGCGGGACCATTCCAACTTTGAGAGCGTGGGCTGCGCCCTGATTGGCCTCGGCCTGATGCTGCTTGCGCTGCATTTGCTCAGCGGCACGCTGGCGGACATCGAAGTCACGCCGGTATTTCATGCCGTCATGCAGGGGCTGGAGGGAGACGTATTAATCGCCCTGCTGGTGGCGGCTCTCCTGACGCTGCTGTGCCACTCCAGCGTGGCGATTATTTTGCTGATCGCTTCCCTCGCGGCTACCGGCGCGATGACGCCAGCTACCGCGCTGGTACTGGTGCTTGGGGCAAACATTGGCGGCGCATTACCGCCGGTGCTTAACGCCGGGTCCGCCGTGGCTCGCCGCCTGCCGGTGGGCAACCTGATAGTTCGCCTGTCCGGCTGCGCGCTGGCGCTACTGCTGCTGCCTCTGCTGACGGATGTCGCACAGAAATCCGGGCTGAACACGCCGCAGCTGGTGGTGTGGTTCCACACGGCCTTTAGCGCAGTGCTTGCGCTGCTGTTTATCAGCCTGACCGCGCCGATGGCCCGGTTCCTCGAGAGACTGTTCCCGGAAGAAGAGCGCGTGGGCGACCCGGGCATGCCGATGTATCTCGACGATGCAGGCCTCGAGGTCGCTTATATCGGCCTGTCGAATTCGGTTCGCGAATCGCTGCGCGCCGCCGACATGCTAACCATCATGCTCGATCGCCTGCTGGTTCTGTTTGTCACCCAGGAAAAACAGGCTGCCGACGAGATTCGCCAGCTTGACCAGTCTGTGGATCTGCTTAGCGCGGCGGTTCGCGCCTATCTCGCCGACATCGGTCAGGACGGGTTGAATGACGCGGATGCCGATCGCGCGCAGGAAATTCTGATGTTCATCATCAATTTTGAGCACGCGGGCGACATTCTCTCCAGCAACCTGACCCAGCTGGCAACGCGTCGCGCACGCCGGGGCGAGCTGTTTAACGACTTTGAGTTACACAATATTCACCTGCTGCACGCGGAAATCCTCACCAGCCTGCGCCTGGCGATTGCCGCGTTCATGCGTGAAGACCTGTCTGCTGCCCACCAGCTGGTGCAGCGCAAAGAAACCATTCGCCAGCTCGAGGCCTCCGCCAGCCGCGAGCATTTCAAAAAGCTGCGTGAGGACAAAAATGCCTGGGCGGAATCCGGCGACATCTTCCAGCGGGTACTGCGGGACTACCGTCGCGTGCATCACCACATCGCCGCCGTGGCCTACCCGGTCATTGACCGACTGGGCGATAAATCCCTGCTGTTTATCGACACGCCGCCGGACGTTTAAAAAAACAATAACCGCCGTCGCGCGGACGAGAGTTTTTTCAAGGAAAGCAACTTTAAGGTACAGAAAAGTGAGAGTTTTAATCTGCTCAGGTCGGTTTTATGCCGACACCCATACCATTACCCACGTGCTGGATTTATATGCCCGCACGCAGACTATCAACGTGCTGATTCACGGGGGGCACCAGACGCTGGGCGGCGCGATAGAAAACTGGGCGCGCGGTATCGACGTGCACGTCATTCGCTACCCGGCCAACTGGGCGCTGCACGGCAAATATGCGGAAACCAGGCGCAACCTGTTTATGCTGGAAGACAGCCGCCCTGACGTGCTGCTGGCTTTTCCTGGGGGAGAAGACACGGCGGAGTGCATAAGAATGGCGCGCAATTCCGGCGTGAAGGTTATCGAGATTTAATGCAGACGGGCTGCGACAGATTTATGTTACCGCAGCCCGATTTTTCAGGCCGCCGCTGGCGCCAGGTTAACGTCTTTGAGGAACTCGGTAATACGCGGATTCTCTCCGCTGCGCAGCGCCTGCGGGGAGTCATCGCAAACCACTCGTCCTTTTTCCATAAACACAATTCTGTCCGACACGCTGAACGCGAAGTTCATTTCGTGGGTGACGATCACCATCGTTATCCCCTCGCCCGCCAGGTTCTCGATCACCTGCAGCACCTCATTCACTTTTTCAGGATCGAGCGCTGAGGTAGGCTCATCGAACAGCATAATTTGCGGGCGCATCATCAGGGCCCGGGCGATAGCCACCCTTTGCTGCTGCCCGCCGGAAAGCTGATGAGGATATTTGTGAGCGTGCTCCAGCATGCCAACCTTGCGCAGCAATACGCAGGCCTCACGCTTTAGCTCTGCATCCGTCGCCAGGCGATGGTAGTGCGGCGCCAGCATCAGGTTTTTCATTACCGTTAAGTGCGGGAACAGGTTAAATCCCTGGAAAACCATGCCGATATTCAGCCGGTGTGCGGCGTTTTCCACGTACTGAGGCTTCTGAGCCCCCTGTTTTTCCAGGCGAATAAACGGCTGCCCGTTAATCAGGATCTCCCCGTTATCCAGCTGTTCCAGGCCATTCAGCAGGCGGATAAGCGTCGTTTTCCCGGAGCCGGACGGGCCAATCACCGACACCACTTCCCCAGACTTAATATCCAGGTTAACCGCGCCAAGCACCTCCACGTTGTTATAAGCTTTATGTAACTTACGAGCCTGCAGCGCGGGAACGTCTGACGCCAGCGGCGCGCGTGATACCAGCCCGCTTTCCTGCGCGGCCATCGCTTCCAGTTCGGCTTCCGGCAGGCGGGCGGTTTTGCGCTGGGTGACATCCAGCCGTTTTTCCAGCAGCTTCAGCAAGAAGTCAAAGACCGTCACGATAAACACATAATAGAAAGCCACCGCCGCCATGGTTTCCATCACCAGGAAGTTTTGCGAATAAAGCCGCTGCCCGACCATCAGGATCTCGGTCAGCGAAATCACCGAAACCAGCGAGCTTAATTTCACGATGGAGATGTATTCGTTGGCCAGCGACGGCAGCGCCACCCGCAGCGCCTGCGGCACGATAACCAGCCACTGAATGCCTGCGTAGCGCAGCCCCAGGGCGCGGGCGGCCTCACGCTGACCACGAGGAATGGCCAACAGGCCGCCGCGGTGGATCTCCGCAATATAGGCCGTTTCGCTCAAAACCAGCGCTATGAGCCCCGCCCAGAAAGGGTCGCTCAGCAGGGCCGAACTGCCCGGCAGCGCCTGGGGCAGGTTATAAACAAAGATAAGCAGCACCAGCAGCGGCAGGCTCCGGAACAGCCAAATATAGGCCCGCGCCGGTAAAGAGAGCCAGGGAGAGGCGGCCTGTTTACCCAGCGCCAGAAGAAAGCCAAACCCAATACTGATTATCCAGCTCAGCAGGCTCAGCTTAATCACGGTCCAGGTCGCCTGCCAAAAATCAGCGTTGCTGAACAGGCTGAATAAATAGTTCCAGTCAAAAGACATATCCGCACTCCCCGGCGATGGTGATTACAAACTGCTGGCCTGAATTTCGGCTTCGGACGGCTCCGCCAGGTGATACTTTTTCACTAAGGCCGAGTACTTGCCGCTGGCCTTAAAGGCCGCAATCCCGTCGTTCAGCTCTTTTTTCAGCTCAGGGTTGGTTTTGCTCACCCCCAGGCCCACCAGCACCGGGTACAGCAGTTCCGTCGAGGTCACCGCCAGCCGCCCTTTCATTTTATCCACCACCTGACTTGCCACGGCGGCATCGGTCATCTGTACTTCTACCGCGTGGGAAAGCAATGCCTGGGTGGTTTGCGGGTCGGTTGAAAACTCGCTCACCGCAATCGGCTTCAGCCCCTGCTTGACGCAGTAGTCGGCCGACAGCGTGTGCAGTTTTTCCAGCCAGTAAGTCCCCTGCATCGACCCGACTTTATGCCCGCAAAGCTCTTCCGGTTTGGTTGGCTTAAAGCTGGCGTTGCTGAGGGTCAGCAGCGATTCGCCGGTTTTCAGGTATGGCACCATGTCGATAACCTTCTGGCGCTCGGGGGTGATAAACAGCGCGGAGGCAATCAGCTCGAAGCGCTTCGCCTGCAGGCCGGGGATCAGGCTGGTAAAGCGGGTATCCACATAATCAGGTTTGAGCTTCATCGCCCCGGCAACGCCGTTGATAAATTCAATATCAAAACCTGCGGGCGTTTTGCCGTCGAGGTATTCGTAAGGCGGGAAGGTAATGTCGCTCCCCACCGTAAGCTGGCCGGGGGTCATCACGGCGGCCTGAGCCCCGCCGCTGAGCAGTAAAGGCAGCGCCGCCGCCATGCAGGTGAATAACGCCTTGCTATGTGAAGATGTAAACATGCGATGACTCCAGTGCAGGTGATAAAACATTTTTTATTGGCTCCGTAACGGAGGCGCTTTTCACAGCTTATGGTTTCGCCCTGGCTACTGCCTTGCAATATATTCGCCAGGACGATAATCATTCGGTGAGCGTTTGCGATTGAGCCATGCTGCAGGAGAAAGGCACGGGGATAAAGGACGAAAAATATGCCTTACCTCTATAAAAAATTGTTTTAAGGCAATGGCTATTTTTTTGCACCAGCGCAGCGCAATACTTTAATTCCCAACAGGAAAGCGAATAGAGACATATTTCAGACAGATAATAGCGATATAAAATATTTATCCGCACCAAAAAAGTGCAGCTTATTTTTTTATTGCCACTTTTTGGGGATTATTCGTGACCAATAAAAATGAAAATATTTTTTCTGAGCATCATTTTTACCGTTAACGCCTACCACGGCGGCATCTGGCACAGGCTTTGCTACTAACAGAAATAACTGGATAGCCTGAAACTATCTTGCAAGGTCCACTGCCAATAAAAAACCGGGGTTAGCACCATGACACATTTCACGCTCAAGCAGCTCAAGTACTTTGTCACCGTCGTTGAAGCGCAGAGCATCGCCGAAGCCTCAAGGCAGCTGCATATCGCCCAGCCATCGGTTTCTATTGCCATCAAAAACCTGGAAGACACCTTTGAGCAGCAGTTTTTTATCCGCCACCACGCGCAGGGCGTTTCGCTGACGCCCGGCGGGCTGCGGTTTTATGAAAAAGCCCGCGAGCTGCTGCGGCTTTCATACCAGTTTGAGCAAAATGCCAAGGCGGATAACGACCTTGTGTCCGGCACCATCGCCATCGGCTGCTTCGAATCCGCAGCCCCGCTTTATCTGCCGAGGCTTATCGCCGGGTTTCGCAAGATTTACCCTGAAATAACCATCCGGCTGTACGACGGCGAACAGAATGAGCTGACCCACGGGCTGCATCGCGGGCGCTTTGACCTGGCGTTTATGTACAACCTCGAGCTGGAAAGCACGCTGCATACCGAAAAGTTGAACGCCCCGCAGAAGCCTTATGCCCTGCTGCCTGCGGCTCATCCACTGGCGAAGAAAACGTCCGTGACGCTGAAAGAACTCAGCCGTGAACCGATGATCCTGCTGGACGTCATCCCCAGCAAAAGCTACTTCATGAATATTTTCACCGACAAAGGCCTGCACCCTGAGGTGGCCTACAGTTCGCCGTCGATAGAAATGGTGCGCTGCATGGTCGGCCAGGGAATGGGGTTCTCGGTGCTGGTCACCCGCCCCTGCACCGACGTGACCTATGACGGCCAGCGCGTTACGCAGGTGGAAATAGTCGATGATATGGCCGCCTCAACGCTGGTGATGGCTTATTTACGCCATAACGAACCGACGCGCCCGACGCGTTTATTTATGGATTATTGCCGTACTTTTGAACTGATGCCGGAGGGCGTGATTGAAGAGTAAAAAAGGCGTGAAGCGTAGCCTTAAAATACAGGAAATTCATAGCCTGTAGATTGAGGCTAATTTATTTATGCCTTATCCCTAGATTTATAATATTTTACGGAATGTCTGCCGCTCAATAACCTTGTGCCATAGCGAAGCTGCGCTGAATCTTATTTCCCGGCCCCAAGGAAACAGACATGACCGTAATAAAAACACAAACAGACACTCTAGTGATTGGCGCCGGCCAGGCCGGGATCGCCATGAGCGAGCACCTGACGCGCCTCGGTATTCCGCATCTGGTGCTGGAGAAAAACCGCATTGCCGAAGCCTGGCGCAGCGGGCGCTGGGATTCGCTGGTGGCGAACGGCCCGGCCTGGCATGACCGTTTCCCTGGGCTGGAATTCAGCCAGGCCGATCGGGACAGCTTTATCCCTAAAGACGAGGTAGCTAACTACTTCGAAGATTACGCCCGCAAGTTTGAGGCTCCGGTAAAAACGGGCGTAGAGGTAAAAAGCGTGACGCGCAATCACGGCAGGCCGGGTTTCACCGTGGAAACCAGCGACGGCATTGTAGAAGCGAAGCATATCGTCGCCGCAACGGGGCCTTTCCAGCGCCCGGTCGTACCGGCCATTGCTCCGGAAGATGGCAGGCTCTACCAGATACATTCCGCTGCCTACAAAAACCCGGCGCAGCTGCCTGCCGGAGCCGTATTGGTGGTGGGCGCGGGCTCATCAGGGGTACAAATTGCCGACGAGATCCAGCGTTCGGGCAAGCAGGTTTATCTCTCCGTCGGCGCGCACGACCGCCCGCCGCGCGCTTACCGCAATCGTGATTTTTGCTGGTGGCTGGGCGTGCTGGGGCTGTGGGATGCGGCGGCCAATCAGCCCGGCAAAGAGCACGTCACCATTGCGGTGAGCGGCGCTCGCGGCGGCCACACCGTTGATTTTCGCGCCCTGGCGCATCAGGGCATTCACCTCGTCGGCCTGACTCAACGCTTTGCAGATGGGAAGGTCTTTTTTGAAGACAACCTCGCGCACAATATCCGCCAGGGCGATGAAAGCTACCTTGCCCTGCTGGACGCCGCCGATGCCTGGATTGCCCGCAACGGCCTTGATCTGCCCGAGGAGCCGCAGGCCCGCATCTTCCCGGCCGATCCGCTTTGCGTCACCCAGCCCACGCTTGAGCTGAACCTTGCCGAGACGGGGATCGCCTCGATTATCTGGGCGACCGGCTATGCGCCGGATTACGGCTGGCTGCAGGTGGACGCTTTTGATGCCCAGGGCAAACCCCGTCACCAGCGCGGCGTTTCCAGCGAGGCTGGCGTCTATTTCCTGGGGCTGCCGTGGCTGTCCCGCCGGGGATCAACGTTTATCTGGGGCGTGTGGCATGACGCGAAATACATTGCCGACCACATTGAAACCCAGCGCAATTACAGCCGCTATTCCGACGCTTCCCAGCGCTAACCTCTTGCCAACAAGGAATTGACCGATGCCGACACATACTCGTATTCGCATGTTTAACACCAAAGAAACCTACCCTAACCAGTCGCTGAACAACGACCTCTGCCAGGCGGTGCGCGCCGGTAACACCGTCTATGTTCGCGGCCAGGTCGGAACGGATTTTGAAGGGAAGCTGATTGGGCTGGGCGACCCGCAGGCGCAGGCCGAACAGGCGATGAAGAACGTTAAGCAACTGCTGGAGGAAGCCGGGAGCGACCTCTCCCACATCGTCAAAACCACCACCTATATTATCGACCCGCGCTATCGCGAGCCGGTGTATCAGGAAGTGGGCAAATGGCTGAAAGGCGTATTCCCGATCTCCACCGGCCTCGTGGTTTCTGCCCTCGGCCAGCCGCAGTGGCTGATGGAAATCGATGTCATTGCGGTGATCCCTGACGATGCCGAGGGGAAAAAATGACATTTTCTATCGCCGCACGCTGCCGGGAAACCGGCCAGCTTGGCATCGCCATTAGCTCATCCAGCATCGCGGTCGGCGCACGCTGCCCGTGGCTGATGCCGGGCGTCGGGGCGGTGTCGAGCCAGAATATAACGCTGCCCGCGCTGGGGCCGATGGTGCTGTCGAAGCTGGGCGAGGGTGTTGCGCCGCAGGAGGCTCTAAAGCTGGTCGTCAGCGAGCATCTGCACGGCGACTACCGGCAGGTGACAGTCATCGACAGCAACGGCAAAACCGCCTGTCACAGCGGCGAGAAATCATTGGGTATTTATCACGCCGTGGAGGGGGATAACTGCGTGGCGGCAGGCAATATGCTGGCCGATAAAACGGTGATTAACGCCATGATCGAGCGCTTCGAAAAAAACTGTGGCACGCTGGCAGACCGGCTGATTGCCGCGCTTGAGGCGGCGCTGGAAAAAGGCGGCGAAGCCGGGCCGGTGCATTCGGCGGCGTTAAAAGTCGTGGATACCGTCGCCTGGCCGGTTATCGACCTGCGCGTGGACTGGGCGGACAAGAGCCCGATAGCCGAACTGCATTCGCTCTGGCTGGCCTATAAACCACAAATGCAGGATTACCTGATCCGCGCACTCGACCCGCGAGAAGCCCCCAGCTATGGCGTACCCGGCGATGAATAAACGGCTGCTTCCCTTATTGCAAAAGCTGCTGTCGCGGGACACCACCAGCCGCGAGTCGAACCTGGCGTTGATCGAGGATATTCGCGATTACCTTGCCGGGTGGGGCATCGACGCAGAGCTGTTTCACAGCGAGGACGGACGCAAGGCCAATCTTTATGCGGTACTTGGCCCCTCAGGTGGCGGCGGCGTAATGCTGTCCGGGCATACGGACGTGGTGCCGGTAGACGGGCAGCCGTGGAGCGTTCCCCCTTTCGACATGACCTACCGGGATGGCCGCTACTACGGGCGCGGCGCGGCGGACATGAAGGGCTTTATCGCCTGCGTGCTGGCCTCCGTGCCGGCGTTTCTCGCACAACCGCTGAGAATGCCGCTGCACCTGGCCTTCTCCTATGACGAAGAAGTTGGTTGCCTCGGCGTGCGCAGCCTGGTGGAGTATCTGCGCGCCTCAAAAGAAAAACCCGCGCTTTGCATCGTGGGCGAGCCGACCGAAATGCGCCCGGTTTACGGGCATAAAGGCAAAATAGCCCTGCGCTGCGAAGTGCACGGCCACGCCTGTCATTCCGCCTATGCGCCGCAGGGCGTGAACGCCATTGAATATGCTGCCCGGCTCATCGGCAAGCTGGGCGAGGCTCGCGAGGCGTTAACGCAAACGACGGATGCCCGCTTTGATCCTCCGTTCAGCACCCTGCAGGTGGGAACGATCCGTGGCGGCAGCGCATTAAATATTGTCCCCCAGGAGTGCCAGTTTGATTTTGAAATCCGCTACCTGCCGGAGGTTGATGCCGCCGCGGTGGTGGATGACGTTCAACGCTATGCGCGACAAACGCTGGAACCCGCCATGCAGCGCGTTTCCCCGACAGGCGCGATTCGGTTTGTTCCCCTGAGCCACTATCCCGGCCTGCTGACGGACGCTCAGTCCGAATTTGCCGGCTGGCTGGCGCAGTGGTGCGGCAGCGATGAGTACAGCACGGTGGCATTTGGCACCGAGGGCGGGCTTTTTGATGAAGCCGGGATAGCCACGCTGATTTGTGGCCCCGGCAGCATGGATCAAGGGCACAAACCCGATGAGTTTGTGGCCGAAGAACAGCTGCACAAATGCATGGCGATGCTGGACAACCTGCGCCAGTGGATGAATGCCTGAACGCTGCGTAGCGTCTGCAGGAAAAAACCAGCGAACATATGTGACGCAACAGCAAACCAACAGAATTTAATCCTTAAAAATATCATTATTTAAATCATTAACCCCAAAAACGGAAAGGGCAGCGGCAAATAACCAGTGTAAATATGGGTTTATTCCTTATCGTTGAGCCATTATTTACTCTTAAGGAGGATGATCGTGGAGGATTAATAGTAATAACGCCCTGCTTTCAAAACATTTCATTCACAATAAATTAATCTAATTATTACATAAGGGTTTTGCTGTTTAGCTTATTAAATACGGGTTAGATGAGGGTCATTTTCTTATTGAAAACGACCGATTTAGCCCTGGGGTTGGTAGGGATGTCCGGGTTCAAAACACGCTTATTTTTGCTTAATAAAAACAGCCAACGCCTGCTATTGTTGTGCAGTGGCTTACTGCTTAGCATGCTGGCCGCACTGATTGTCATCGCCATTTTCAAACCCGCTGGAAAGCCGCTGGATGACAGAAGAGATCCTGTTGCTTTACTGGTTTATAGCTGGGAGGCGGAGGCCAGCTCGCACCTGACGTCCGCGAAAATCTTCCATTCGGCGGATGCGGAGACCCGCAAGGACATTTTATTGATGGTCTGGAACGTGAAACCCGACCTTCTGGCGGGTAAAATGTCCGTCTCAGCCATGCCAAATAAGGCCATGAAATGGGTGCAAAGAGAACTTAGGGAGTCTCTGCGCATCGCTTTGCTTCCCTCTCCCGCTTCACGCTGCTTACGCCCCGGGACGGAAGAACAACCCAATATTTATAAGCAAAGCATCGTGGCAGAAGCCGGATCGCATGGACAACCCCCGGAACAAGCTATTGAAGAGAATCATCAGTATGAAGGGCAAATTCAACCGTCAGGGGCAAGCCTTAGGGGCATTTTCTCACCAGAGAAAATCGATGCACGCCATGCCGTCTGACGGGGCATAAACGGTCCTGCTTTGTCTTTTCAGCAAAGGGTTGTTAGCCTTTAAGTAAAATAACGCCCGACAGCAGAATGCTGCGCGCTTTCCTGAATCAAAAATGGACGAGAAATGAAAACGTATTTCCCTTCCTGGCTGCAGCAAACCGCTATCCTGCTTTTGTGGGGGCTGGTCTATTATCTGTCCGGGCTTATCTCATTAAAATTTGACGACCCAAACTCTGCCATAGCGATTGTCTGGTTCCCATCGGGCGTCGCCGTAGCGGCTTTTTTGTCCGCCCGCTGGCGAGACTACCCTGCGCTTATCCTTATCTTCGCGCTGGCAAGCGTACTGCTGGACGAAGCCTGGCAGAGTATTCCACTTTTTTTAACCACGCTGGGTTATTCGCTGCTGGCGATGCCCGCCAACGTTCTCATTGCCTGGCTGGTGCGCCGTTTCTCGCGGCCAAATGACGACCTGCACGTCATCCTGCTGTGGATTTGCGCCACCTTTGTCGTCAGCGTGTTCGATGCGCTTATCGTCGGAGGGGGTTATGCATTTTTCACCGACCAGCCAGTGGCGAAGACTATCTCGAACGGGTTCGTTGCCGATGTGACCGGGATCTTCTTCGCGACGACCGTCGTCATGGGCTTCGTGAATAAACGAGGTCCCCGGGCCGCTCTCGCCTGGTCGACCCGCCTGGCAGGTCTGGCGCTGTTGCTGCTGATTTGTGCAGCAACAGTATTTATCTTCGACTACAGCGGAACCTGGCTCAAAACCGAGGCCGCCGCGCTCTATTTTGCCCTTTCTTGCCTGCCGATTGTGCTGACGATGATGCTTTCCCTGGTCTGGGGCAATCGTGGAGGTTCCATCGGCCTGCTGGCGTTGGGCGCCATCGTCATCCACTTTACCGACCAGCATCAAGGGCCTTTCTTTCTTCACGGCCTTAGCTTTACCGAATCGCTACTGCTGGCACTGAGTTACCTCTCGGCGACCGCCTTGCTTATCGTATTTGTCCGTGTGTTAAGGCGCTCGACGACCCGTTTTAACCCGGATACCGGCAGGCTTGCGGGTAACGGCATACTTTATCGACTGGAGCCTGAAACCGGCGTATTCAGCTGGGAAAACGATCTCTCGTCACTGCTGGGCGCGGGTTACCCGGCAGTGTTTGACACCGTCGAGCGAGTGCTGGGTTATGTACATCCTTCAGATCGGGAAAAACTCAGGCAGCACTGGCTCGCCCCCGTTCAGAACAAACACAAGCCCCTGATATTTCGTATCAAGACGAATGACGATGAGTGGCTAACGCTGGTTGACAGCGGCGGCGTTGCCATGTCAAACGGCGGCAAGCGCATTATTGTCGGAAACTGGCAGGCCAGCCATTACGATCTGGCTATCTAAATCTAAACACGGACGTGATGACTTTTTAAGGAGAGACAGGCTTGTGATTCAGATTGCGTTGTTACTGTTCGGCGTCGACTTTATGCGCTCCAGGGTCAAATACCTGATCCTGCTTGGCAGCCTGTGGAGCCTGCTCGGGCTGGCTATTTTCCTCGATGGTCTGGACGGCGTGACCTACTTCCCCCTGCGCTTTTTTGGCCTGCTTTTGCTGCTGGAAAGCCTGGTGACGCTCAGCATTGCTTCCGGCGGCGTCGGGGCGCAAAAAGCGGTGCTCTACTTTAAGGGCGGCATTTTTTGTTTCGTCTCGCTGCTTATATTATCCAACCAGTCCTACAGTAATTTACTGCTGGCCATCGTCTTTGGTTTTGCCTATTTCGTCATTGGCCTGTTCGTTATTTTCTCGGCGTGGATTGTGCGTTTCCCTCACTGGAAGAGCACCCTGGCGACCGGTTTAGCGCAAATTATATTCGCTTTTTTTATGTTCAGCCCGTGGCCAACCCATTATAAAGCCACGGTTTCGTTCTTCCTGGGCACGCTGATGATTTTCAGCGGTATTCATACCGTCCGGCTTGCGCTTCGCGTGGCGAGGCTACGGGAAGGCACCTCGGTCTTCGATCTCCTGGTGCCTGCTGGAATCGGTTTTGAAGTGAAAAAAGGGGCTGACGCAAAGCCGAAGGTCGCAGAGCCGGAGCACGCTGATTTTCGTGAGCCGCTAACCGTACACATCTGGACCCCGGAAGGCACCGCCAGCGCGTCGACCATTCCGCGCCCGGTTATCAATCGCTATATTGCCGCAGTGGACTCAGAAGGGGTTATATCGACGGGCCACGCCGCGCTTGAAGTCCCGCCCGGCCTCTACATCAGCCTTTATCCTGCAGAAGACATCGACCGCTCGCCGGCCGAGTTTTTGAACACGCTGAAGGCCACGCGCGATAACGACGTGCCGGGGACGTTCCAGCCTGACTATGCCACCGAGGCGGCAGAGTGGTGCCAGTCAGATCGCAAAATCTACTTCCACCAGTACAACGGCAAAGCGTTGCAGCGTTTCTGGAGCGCCTACAAGCTGACGAAAACCTATAACCTGACCTATCGCAATTGCTCCAGCAGCGTTGCCTACGCCCTGGAAGCGTCGCTGGATGGCGTGCTCTCAAAACGCACGAAAAGCGGGCTATCGATACTCAGGACGCTCGCCATGCCTGAACTCTGGATAGCCGCTCAGGTACGCAAACGCGCCATTTCTATGGCCTGGACACCGGGACTGGTGATGGATTACGCCAGAGCGCTGCGCAGCATCGTTCACCCTGTCCCCGAGCCCTGGTATCAACGCTTCTCCTTCAAATGGCGCGACGACAGAAAGGCCGGGGAATAACGCGCCAGTCAGTGGGTAACAGACTTTGAGAAAAGCTGAATAATTATGATGCCCACGGCAATAAACAGCATGCCTGCGATAGCTGGCAGATCGAGTTTCTGCTTATAAAACAGGAATGACATCACCGAAACCAGGAAGATCCCCATTCCGGCCCAAATTGCATAGGCAATACCAATATTCATGGTCTTTACCACCTGGGAAAGACCGTAGAATGAAATCGCATAGCCCACGACGACAACCACGCTGGGAACCAGCCGGCTAAACCCGTCGGAGGCTTTCATCATGGTTGTGGCCAGCGTTTCAGCGCAGATAGAGATGGCGAGGATAACGTAAGTATTAAGCATCTTTTTTTCCCGTTGTATAAAATCCTCGGGAGAGTATAGAACTTAATGAGGCGCGGAATTTCAACAACGGGGAAATCACGGGCTCGTTAAGCTTTGTGTCATGCAGAATGGTTGCGCCCGACTTCCGGGAGCGAGAGATAGGTCACTGAAATTTAATGCGATTAGTGCTTGAATAATTGGCGGAGAGAGGGGGATTTGAACCCCCGGTAGAGTTGCCCCTACTCTAGTTTTCGAGACTAGTCCGTTCAGCCGCTCCGGCATCTCTCCGTTCTGATGGTTGCCATCATGCCAGGTTATGCGGCATTTTAACAGTCTGGGTTCTTTCGTTTCAGTTCAAACGATGACTTTGCGAGCAAGTAACATGATTAAGTGGCCCTGGAAAGCAAGTGATTCAAGCCCTGACCCCGCTTTGCCGTGGGAACAGGCGTTAGCTATTCCCGTTCTGGCATCCCTCAGTGAAACCGAGCAGCAGAAATTAGTTAGCCTTGCGGAAAGGTTTTTACAGCAAAAACGGCTGGTGCCGCTGCAGGGTTTTGAACTGGATGAGTTGAAGTCCACTCGTATTGCGCTGCTGTTTTGCCTGCCCGTGCTTGAGCTGGGCATCGAGTGGCTGGACGGTTTCCACGAAGTTCTGCTCTACCCCGCGCCGTTTATCGTTGATGACGAATGGCAGGACGACTTCGGCCTGGTGCACAGCCAGCGCGTGGTGCAGTCCGGGCAAAGCTGGCAGCAGGGCCCCATCGTCCTGAACTGGCTCGACGTGCAGGACTCCTTCGACGCGTCCGGGTTTAACCTGATTGTTCACGAAGTTGCCCATAAACTGGACAGCCGTAACGGCGACCGCGCCAGCGGCGTTCCCCTGATTGCTTTGCGCGACGTTGCGGGCTGGGAACATGACCTCCACGCCGCGATGGACAGCATTCAGGATGAAATCGACATGGTTGGCGAAAATGCCGCCAGCATCGACGCCTATGCCGCTACCGACCCGGCAGAATGTTTTGCCGTGCTTTCAGAATATTTTTTCAGCGCCCCGCAGCTTTTCACGCCGCGTTTCGCTTCACTTTACCAACGTTTTTGCCAGTTCTACGGGCAAGACCCAATACAACGTCTAGTTGAGCGCGAAAACTCACCCGGCATTGCCGGAAATACGGTGCATTAAATCAGCAACGCGGCTTAAATTTAATCATATGAATTAATGCGTTACTTTTACTGTTGACAGTTTTTATGGCTAAAGCTAATATTCGCCCCGTTCAAACGATTCCTCTGTAGTTCAGTCGGTAGAACGGCGGACTGTTAATCCGTATGTCACTGGTTCGAGTCCAGTCAGAGGAGCCATATTTGAGAAGCCTGCTTAGGAAACTAAGCGGGCTTTTTGCTGTGCTGCTATCCACTAGAGTGGCAACTCAAAGATGTTTCTTTGAGTTGCTCTTAACTCAGAAATCAATCTGTAACTATTGCTTTATTTTCAATAATCAACGCATCTTCTTTTATCAAAGTACCTTTTAAAAGGAGTTGCTCGATGACATCTACAATCACCTTACGTAATGTTCCGCTGGTTGCCTTAAACCCAAGTTTTCTGGAAATCGAGGTGACAATTTCATCTTCAGTTGCGCCATAATTATTTCCTACAACCTCAATGATTCCGGCAGCAATTTCTTGAGGAGGTAACATTTCAGATTTACGCAGCCCTGGCGACTCAACATTCTGCCTGTTTCTTAAAATCATCGTTGATTTTTTATGCATCAAGAATTGACCATCACGATCAATATCTTCTTTACCGCATACCAGGCTGATAGCTCTATTAACAACGGCTTCAATTCTGGCTCCAGCACGTTGTAATCCCCAGGCCGTTCGTAATCTGGTTATCACCTCACTCACATGCACCGGGGACTCAACCTCAATTATCTGTTCTACCATTTCACTAAGAATTCCTAACGGCGTCTCATGTAATTCGTAACCCAGATGAGCAACAAGCGTCGCCTCTACATACGTGTGATGAGATTCACGTGAAGTTTCAGAATCAACAAAGCCGATTTCGACAACCGGGCCTCTATCAACGGTAACAATTTCAACAGGTACCGCTCGTGCTCTTTGTCGTACTTCTTCGCTTCGTTCTGAAAGCTCTTTTTTAGCGGATTCAATCGCTTGAAGTGTGCGTGCCAGCTGCTCTTCAGGGCGCTGGAACCAGTCAGTACTCCAGATTCGATGGATAATCCATCCATGATCTTCTAGTACAGCCTGGCGAAGACGATCGCGTTCACGAGCTGAACGCGATGAGTGGTAAGCGCGACCATCACATTCAATCCCCATTAAATATCGCCCTGGCATATCAGTATCTGCGATGGCTAAATCGATGAAGAAACCAGCGATACCTACCTGAGGATGGACCTGGTAACCGGCTTTTTGCAGCGCTTCAGCAACCTGTTCTTCAAATACACTATCCATTTCTTTTTCTGAACGCTGAGCAAGCGATATTCGTCCCGTACGCGCATATTGCAGGAAGAGTTTGAAGGCGAAAACGCCCTTCCCTTTTGCCCGCTCTAAATCAATATCTTCATCTGTAATGGATGCGTAGACTTCACATCGCCGTTTGGCCCGACTTATCAGAACATTCAACCGTCGCTCACCACCTTCGGCTCCCAAGGGGCCGAAGCGCATTGCTATATACCCTTGTGCATTTCTGGCATACCCGACAGAAATCATAATTACATCACGTTCATCGCCCTGCACGTTCTCAAGGTTTTTAACGAAGAATGGTTCACTCGGATGAGCATTAAAGAATGTCTCCAGATCGGGGTTTAAACGTCGTAATAACTCTAGTTCGTCCTGTATAGCCTTACGTTGTGACACTGAGAAGGTTGCAACACCGAGTGATTGTTCAGGATATCTACGAGCATGCTCCATAATCGCTTTAGCGACGGCTTTTGCTTCTATAGTATTAGTTCCCTTACCGCCAGATTCGAAAACGCCATCGGGAATATGATGAAATTGCAGGCCCATTCCCGCTTCCTGCGTGTAGGGGCTCGGTACAATAAAGAGTTTATTTTCGTAGAACTGGTTATTTGATACTGCAATTAATGATTGATGGCGGCTTCGATAGTGCCATCTCAACATACGCTGAGGTAATCCCCTGGCAACAAATAACCCCAGAACGCTTTCTATGTCAGAAACTTGCGATAAGTCATCATCCTCATTTTCCGCAGATTCTGTCATTTTCGCGAAGAATCGTGTTGGAGGGAGCTGTCTTTCATCACCTACAACCACAACCTGTTTACAGCGAGCAATTGCACCAATCGCATCAACTGGCTGTATCTGACTTGCTTCATCCATAACAAGAAGATCGAATTTTTGTTTCCCGGGGATCAGGAATTGGGCAACGGATAATGGGCTCATCATCATCACTGGCTTTAATGCTTGAATAGCCACGCCAGCCTTTAGCATTAATTGACGGATCGGCAAATGGCCTCTTTTTTTCACCATTTCCGAGCGTAGTATCCCCACAGGGCCAACACCACCAGTCCTGGCGGGTATTTGCCGATGATGTGCGCGGGCAACTTCAAGGCTGGCAGCTTTGATGCGTTTAAGATCGAGCTCAGCAAATCCTCTGACCTGACGAGAATGAAGCTCACCATCAAAACGAACCAAATCAGGCTCCTCTGAAGCCATTATTTTAAGTAACGACTCAAAATAGGTACGCTCAACAACTGGAATAGCGGAATCCAGAGCCAGACTCCCACTAGCGAGATTTTCAACTACCTCAGATAAACCATATGCTCTGGCCTGAGTAATGCGGTGCTGATAAGCAACCCATTTAGAAAGTTGTTCTGAATTCGAAATCCATGTACGAAGTTTTTCGCGTACAGCTGAGATATTTAATGTTTCAGAAACTGAACCATACAGATGTTCTACCGTGCCCCTTAAATCCACCGCAACAGCTTCAAGCTCAGTCCTGAGCTTACGGCTAACCAGATGTGTTGCTTGCGCATATTCGGCGGTTTCTTTTCTGTTTGCCTGTTTAGCCGCAACAAAACGTAGTGCACTATTGTCTTCAAGCCATACATAGGCCTGCGCCAGATAATCCCAGTCGGATGACAACGATTTCCAATGCTCATCAAAAGCATTTGAACCCAGAGAGTGTTCCGCTCGTATTTCCGCAATCCGATTTTGTAGCTCAATCAAACGAATAATTAACTGGCTACGCTCATCGATATTAACTGGTGGCGTCACCATTACACGAGCACACTGTTCATCAATATGAATAAGCTTTTGAATTATTTCTTCAATGAAGACAAGCGACACTCGAGTGATCGATATTTGGTTTGAAAAATGCTCCTCGGCTGATAAACCAAAGGCATTCCATAATATGTCTAACTGAGTCCTCACCTGCAGTAATAGCTGGTTGAGCTGCTGCGAACGAAGCTTAACGCCTTCACGATCAATAAGTCGACTGGCTAATAGCCTCGCTTCAGTTCCAACACCACGCAGCGTTCTCATCCATTCAACTAATGCCATTAAAGAAACACTGTCGCTTTTTTCACCACGCCAATCACGACCAAAAGCTGACTGACCAAAGTCATTGCCTTCCTTGATTTTTTTCCTCTCACCCTGGGCTACAATTAACGCATCCAGTAATACCAATTGCTGGTCCATGGGCAGAGAACGATCGCGCAATAAAGACCCTACAAGCGCCTTTGCTTTTCTCCAGTCACCGCTCAAAAATTTAAAAATACCGGTATGGCTCGCCAAATAATTTCTGGCCGCCATCACATCTGTATTCCAGGAAATCTCATTCATTTTAGAATCAATAGATTCACTGATCGATTTAAAAGAAGTAATTGACTCAACAAGTTCTGCTGCCTTTTCCACGCCATGATCCCATACTGATGCAATAAATGCATCGGGACTGGCGTCAGGGGCCGCTGCAATCCTTTCCCCCAAAGCTATTAGCCGCTCAATTTCCTGAATCGTGTAATATCCTTCCTGAGTACCAAGTTCTTCATGTAAGCGGGAAGCATCAAGCCGTAACTTCGCTAACTGTTTTTCCAGAGCACGCGCGGCGGTAAAACCACTTATCTGGAAATCTCCTGGAAGTGTTGCCAGAGACTCTTCAAGTTCATCGACAGGCGTTTCAATTTCTTCGGCAATGATGTCATTTTCAAGGTTTAATCGGGCTAGCTGATACTCTTTGCCTAATACAACAAGTCGCTTAATAGCAGGCATTTCATCTTGCCAACTGGTTGAAGTCAGGGCCCGGGCTGATAAGTCAGGTGCTTTCTTTATACACTCTGCTATATCAACTAATTCGCTAACTGAAGAGAATAAATCTGGAACGGGTATCACCTCCAGTTTTTCTGACAGACTGGCCATATCATCAGCAAAACGTTCAACGTTATCTTCCAGATGTTGCAAACGCACAAGCAATTTTTCCAGATCCATTGGCAAAATCTGCTCAAGACCAACGCCATTCCACGGGTGACGATCGGGAATACCAATATCCTGAATTCTTTCAACTATTTCTCTTACAAGATCAAGTCGCTTGTTGAAATCGTCGGCATTCCAGTTTTCAAATTTTTCGAGACTAAAATCAGGAGCTGCATGACCTGACTGACGTAACCGAACCAGATTGCCCATGACCTGATAAGGTGTGAATGTCGAGGGATGATATATTTTGTGCAGCCTTGCCGGATGCTCATTCAGTTTGTCCCTGGCATCTGTTAAATTTTCAACTAGTGCTTCAGGGAATTCCCCTCTAGGCGATCCTAACTCCCAGACCCTTTTTAACTCTTCCAGAAAAACTTTTTTGTTTGCCTTATTACTGTGTAGTTCTAAGCAAGCATCTCCCACTCCTGCATAGTCGAGACGACGTTTAACAACTTCAAGCGCGGCCATTTTTTCAGCAACAAACAAAACTGTTTTCCCGTCCGCGACAGCTGAAGCAATAACATTGGCTATTGTCTGGGACTTCCCTGTTCCAGGCGGCCCCTGGATAATCAAGTTTTTCCCCTGACGCACGTCGTGGATAGCAAGGGTTTGAGAAGTATCGCTATCCATAATATGGAGCATATCTTTCGGAAGGATGAAAGGATCTATAGGTGTATCATCATGGAGTCTCTCATCTGGTTCATCAAACCCATCAACCATTAGGGATTGTATAAGAGGTTGGGCCGTGATGTTATCGCCTTCAGGCCAGTTTTCCGGGTCTAAGTCACGATACATTAGAAACTTAGCGAAGGAAAAAAATCCCAGCGTGATATCGTTTTCCTGAACACCCCAATCTGATTTTACCTGTACTGCCTGGGCAATTTCATCGATGTATCTGGAAAGATCAAACGCATCATCTGTATTGAGCTTGGGCAGTATAATTTCATGAGTTCGCTGGAGATAAGCTTCCAGAGAAAGGTTTTCAATAATTTCATCTTGCCTTGCCCGCAGTTTAAATCTTTCACCAACGGTTCCGCGCTCAAGAGAAACAGGAATCAGGATTAAAGGTGCATACCTTACGTTCTCTTTATTGTTAGGATCGATCCATTTTAAGGAGCCCAATGTTAAATAGAGAATATTTACACCTTGTTCTTCCTCTAATGTTCTGGCGTCATGGTATAGATCCAGCAATTTTTTTTGCAGCCCCTGGAGAGTCAATCTTGTTTGAAGCTTAGTGTCCTGATGCTCGGCACGGATAGCATTTGGGGCAATATCATCATCAAAAATGAGTGATGCTTCATTTATGTTCACCGCATCAGGATCGTTTTCCATCTCTTCAACATCAATTAACTCTCCTTTTCTACCCGCTCGTCCTGGCAAAAAAGTGAATGCTTTGCCTTCTTGTACGAGAAGACGATAGATCTCAGTAGACCTCTCGTCAGTAATTTCCAAAAGTTTCGCTGTCTTAGATTTTGGTATATTTAGGAGTTTATTACGCGCAGATAAGTCAAGAAGCTCCATGCGCGCTCGTTCGAGTTTTTGCTGAAGGGAAAGACTATTATTCTTAAATAGTGAATCTTCGTTATCATTCATAGCAGATGTTCCACAGGTTTCTTGAAGACGTATTGAGCATCCAGCCTATGATAGGTCGGAGGCATTCAACATCAGAATGTCGGTATCTTAGCTATTTTTTTGGGGTTATTCTAATTGTAATTTATATAAAACCCCCAAATCGACCAATGTATCTTAAGCCGTGCTTTACATGTTGATTCCATACAGTACAGGTTGTTATATCCTATAACTCAGTCATCAACATCTTCACCTGATAAAAACAATCCAACAAAAAAACATATCTCTTACGAATTAAATAACGAAATCATCTAAACATGCGCGCATTATTATGATTTATCACTAACAGCGAAGGTATACCTCACACATAACCACATACTCAGTCAACTGTTGTCTAAGCTAATGTCAGCCAGAAATACTAAACACTTGAGAAAGGCTTTCCCGTTGCCAGCCGCCCAATTACGCCGTATGTTAAATCCCCTTCCCTACCCCTGATTTAGCTGCTCTGCACGAGGAAGAAAAATGGAATCATTGTTTGTTTACGGCACGCTTCGCCCCGGCCATGTTAATGCACATATCATGGAGAACATCGGCGGAGAGTGGCGGCCTGGCTACGTGAACGGGACTTTTTATGAAAAAGGTTGGGGAGCCGCCGCCGATTTTCCCGGCATCTTGCTGGACAAGAACGGCCCGGAGGTGCACGGCTATCTGTTTATATCTCCCAACCTGCACGAACACTGGCCGATGCTGGATGAGTTCGAGGCCGGTTACGATCGTGTAGAGATTGATGTCACCACGCTTGATGGCAGGACGGTGACCGCCTGGATTTATCAGCTACAGCCACGGGTTATTGGAATAACAAAGAAGAAAGCCCAACGGCCATCACGACGCCCATGACGACCTGCACGAGGACAACCAGAAATGCGAGCACGCCAAATACGGTGATTTTTCTGCGAAGAATGCATGTCACGCCGGATAATACCGCGCTAAACAGCACTATTTTAAGCAGATAGCTCAGCGGCACCAGAGCAGGGAGGTTGGCATGTATCCCGACGATACCTACGAGCCCAAGAAGAAATCCCCCGCAAAAACCCCATCCCCAAAACGTCATCGGCAAACTGAGTTGCCCCGTGACCAGTCTCTTCAACACAACGCTATCCCTTTATAATGTTTATATGTAAACGCCAGTTATCTGGCTTATTCAGTACGGTAATGTGCCGTATATAATAACCTCTTCTAATACGATTCAATGCCGCTAAATAAAAACCATAACCTACCAAAAATAGTAGGCCTGCCTTTTGTTTTTCCAAAATAGAAAAGCCCGCCGGGTCTCCCACGGCAGGCCTGGAAACATACAGACGTCAGCTTAAATCATGCAGGTCTTTATTCAGCGCGTCGCTCAGCACAATATCTTCGAAGTTCACCGCCAGCCCAGTTCCGGCGCGATGTGCTTCAGAATAGATTCGATTACGTGCACGTTATAGTCCACGCCCAGCTGGTTTGGCACGGTTAACAGCAGCGTATCGGCTTCGGCAATCGCTTCATCCTGCGCCAGTTGCTTAATGAGCAGTTCCGGTTCGGCGGCATAGCTGCGGCCAAAAATAGCCCGGGTTTGTGGGTCGATGTAGCCCACCTGGTCGCCTTCTTTGCCGCTGCCGCCAAAGTAGTTGCGGTCACGCTGATCCATTAACGCGAAGATGCTGCGGCTGACGGAAACGCGCGGCTCACGCGCATGGCCCGCCTCTTTCCAGGCGGCACGATAGGCGCGGATTTGCTTCGCCTGCTGGATATGGAACGGCTCGCCGGTTTCATCGGTTTTCAGCGTCGAGCTTTGCAGGTTCATCCCTGACTGCGCGGCCCACACAGCTGTCGCGTTGGAGCTTGCTCCCCACCAGATTCGCTCGCGCAGTCCGGCAGAAAACGGCTCAAGGCGCAACAACCCCGGAGGATTGGGGAACATCGGCTGCGGGTTCGGCTCGGCAAAGCCTTCGCCTTTCAGCGCTTCGAGGAACACCTCGGTATGGCGGCGAGCCATATCGGCCTCGGTTTCCCCTTCTCCAGGCACATAGCCAAAGTAGCGCCAGCCGTCGATCACCTGCTCAGGAGAGCCGCGGCTTATCCCGAGCTGCAGGCGTCCGCCGGAAATCAGGTCGGCAGCACCGGCATCCTCCACCATATAAAGCGGATTCTCATAACGCATATCGATAACGCCAGTGCCGATTTCAATACGTTTAGTTTTTGCCCCAATGGCTGCCAGCAGCGGAAATGGCGAGCTTAGCTGGCGAGCGAAGTGATGCACGCGGAAGTAAGCGCCGTCCGCGCCAAGCTCTTCTGCGGCAACGGCAAGGTCGATAGATTGCAGCAGCGTGTCTGCCGCAGAGCGCGTGCCGGACTGGGCGGAGGGCGACCAGTGGCCAAACGAGAGAAAGCCAATCTTTTTCATCGGATATCGTCCTTAGACTCGGGGTAATCGGCCTACAGTGACAAAAGTTTCGCCCCAAACGCCAGCAAAATATTGAGATACCGCACTAAACGAATCACCGGTTTGATCGGGGCCAGGCACAGCGCCTGACGATTGTAATCAAAAAGTAAATGTCGTATAACAGGCACCTCCGAGGGGTGTCCTGTATGGGCTGAGATGGCGTAAGCCGAACCCTTTGAACCTGATCTGGGTCATGCCAGCGAAGGGACGGTCGGCAATTTCGCCTGTGTTATTGCCTGTTCATACCTCTGCGCGCCCGGATCTCCACTTACACAGGAGGTCCCATGTACACCCCACTTTTCGAAAACGGTCTTTACGGACGGCTGCGTCAGCAGGCCGGTCGCCACTGGCAGGATTACGTCGATCATCCTTTTCTGCAGCAGCTTGCCGCCGGAACATTGCCCAAAGCAGCATTTCAGCGCTATCTGACCCAGGATTACCTTTTCCTGATCCACTTTGCCCGTGCCTATGCCCTTCTGGTGAGCAAGCTCCGCACGCTGCCCGAAATGCGCGCCGCGACCGCCTCTCTGAATGCAATAGTTTCTGAACTGCCGCTCCACGTGGCCTGGTGTGCAAGCTGGGGTTTAGACGAGGAGCAGATGGCCGCCCAGGCGGAAGCACCGGAAACCATGAATTACACCCGCTACGTGCTGGATATCGGCCATTCAGGTGACGCGCTCGATCTGCTGGCCGCCCTGCTGCCTTGCGTGGCTGGCTATGCCGAAATCGGACTTGGCTTGCTGCACAGCCCCGACACGGTAATGGAGGGCAACCCCTACGCCACCTGGATCCGTAACTATGGCGATGAGGGCTATCTGGCCGGGGTGCAGGCCGCTGTTCAGCTACTTGAAACCGTAGGGCGTCAGCGCGGGGCAGAGAGCCGCTTCGCCGAGCTTTCGCAAATATTCACCACCGCAACGCAGCTTGAATCCGCGTTCTGGCAAATGGGGCTGAATGCCTCATGACCGAAAGCCATACCTCGCCGGGCATTCAGGTTCGCGATCTCAGCCTGCGGTTTGGCAGCCAGACCATTTTTGAAGGGCTGAATTTTGATATTCCTGGCGGGAGCTTCGTTGCCCTGCTGGGCGCGAGCGGTGCCGGTAAAACCAGCCTGCTGAAGATTATCGCCGGGCTGGCGCAGGCCAGTGCCGGAAACGTGACCTGCAGCGACGGCCAGCCCGTTGCCGGGCGCATAGCCTGGATGGGGCAGAAAGATTTGCTTTATCCCTGGCTGAACATCGAGCAGAACGTGGCCCTGGGTTCGCGCCTGCGTGGCGAGACTGTTGATCGCCAGTGGACGGCGCATTTGCTTGAGCAGGTTGGGCTGGCGGGCTATGCCAAAGCTTTGCCCGTCGCGCTGTCGGGTGGTATGAGGCAGCGCGCAGCTATCGCCAGAACGCTCTACGAACGGCGGCCGATAGTGCTGATGGACGAGCCGTTTTCGGCGCTGGACGCCATTACCCGAACGGCGATTCAGGATCTGGCGGCGGAGCTGCTGGTAAAAAACACCGTGCTGCTGATCACCCACGATCCTATGGAAGCCTGTCGGCTCAGCCACCGCCTGCTGGTGCTGTCCCGCTGGCCTGCGGGCATCGATGATACGCATGTTATTGCCGGGCAACCGCCTCGCGCGCCGGACGATGTTGACCTGCTGAAAAGCCAGGCCAGCCTGCTGCAACAGCTGATGAGGGCCGCAGAATGAGGTCACCCTCAGAAAGTCATGCTACTCGCCTGTGCCGGGGGCTGACCGTCTTCGCCGGGTTGCTGCTGCTCTGGTATCTGCTCACCCTCGGCAATATTCCCGCCTTTCTTTTGCCTTCACCTTCGGCGGTGGCGCTGGCGTTATGGCATGGCCGCGACTATCTCGTCTGGCACACGCTGGTCACCGCCTCAGAGATTATCAGCGGCCTTGTCCTCGGCGTGCTGTTCGGCGCAGGCCTGGCGTTGGGCATGATGTTTTCCCCCCGCCTGCAGCGCTGGCTAATGCCGCTGGTGCTCACCAGTCAGGCAATCCCGGTCTTCGCCCTGGCTCCGCTGCTGGTGCTGTGGTTTGGCTTTGGCATGAGCGCCAAAGTGGCGATGGCCGTACTGGTTATCTTCTTCCCGGTGGTGTCGTCGTTCTTTGACGGGCTGCGTCGGGTGAACAACGACTATCTGGACCTGGCCCGCACCATGGGCGCTTCGCGCTGGGCACAGCTGAGGCACGTGCGGCTGATGGCGGCGCTGCCTGCTTTTGGATCAGGCCTGCGCATGGCGGCCGCAGTGGCCCCCATCGGGGCAATTATTGGCGAATGGGTCGGCTCTGCCGAAGGGCTGGGCTACGTCATGCTCAACGCCAACGCCCGTATGCAAACCGACGTCTGTTTTGCCGCGCTGTTTATTTTAGTCCTGATGACCGTTCTGCTTTGGCTGGCGGTAGATGTCCTGCTGCGGCGGTTGATCGCCTGGTCGCCTGAAAACACTGAATAACCGTCTTAATTAAGGAACCAATTAAAATGAAAAAAACGATTTGTGGCCTGCTGCTCACCGCTGCCTTTGCCGCCCAGGCCTCCGCCGCCGAAAAGCTGACGCTGGTGCTCGACTGGTACATCAATCCCGATCACGCGCCGATCATGGTCGCCGAACAGATAGGCGCTTTTAAAGCTGAGGGACTGGATGTGAAGATTATCCCACCGTCCGACCCTGCCCTGCCGCCACGCCTGGTCGCCGCCGGGCAGGCCGACCTGGCCATCACCTACCAGCCGCAGCTGCATTTCTTTGCCGACCAGGGCCTGCCGCTGGTGCGCGTGGGCACGCTGATAAACTCGCCGCTGAATACGGTGATGACGCTGGATCAAAACATCAAATCGCCGGCGGATCTCAAGGGCAAAAAAATAGGGTATTCCGTGAGCGGTATTGAGCAGGCGACGCTTGCCACCATGGTTGAGCATGAGCACATCAGGCCGGAAGAAATGAAGCTGATAAACGTTAACTTCCAGCTGACCAGCGCTCTATTGGCGGGCCAGGTGGATGCGGTGATCGGCGGCTATCGCAATATCGAAGCGCTGGAGCTTAAACTTCAGGGTAAAACGCCGACGGTGTTTAACGTCGAGGACTACGGCGTCCCGGCCTACGATGAGCTGATTTTCGTGGCGAACCGCAACGCGGCCAACGAGCCAAAGATCAAAAAATTCCTCGCCGCGCTGAAAAAAGGCAACGAGTACCTGCAGGCGCATCCGCAGGAAACCTGGCAGGCATTTGCTAAAGCCCACGCGGAGCTGAATACCGAGCTGAACAAACAGGCCTGGCAGGCAAGCCTGCCGCTGTTTGCCGCTGACCCGGCAAAACTCGATCGTGCACGCTACCAGGCTTACGAACAGTTCCTGTTTGATAACAAGCTGATCAAGAAAATCACCCCGGTAGACGACTACGCCGTAGAACTGCACTAAGCCAGATAGCCCGGCCGCCTGCAAACGGGCGGCCGGGCATTCGGTCAGTCAAACCAGGCATCTATCGGATCGTAATAGCGTGCCCAGGCTTTGGGGCCTTCCGCCATCTCGGCATCGGTGAGCAGCGCATATTCCAGCTTCTCACGCAAAACAGCCTCATCCATATCAATACCGATAAAGACAATTTCCTGCCGCGCATCGCCGATGCCGTCTTCCCAGTTGTTTAAAATGTGCTGGAGACTTTCTGGGTCCTGCGGCCACCGTTCACGGGGAATACCAGCCCACCACATTCCCGCCAGCCCCTGACGCATCACGCCGCCCGCGTGGGACCAGGATCCGGCATGATGAGGGCGACTCGCCAGCCAGAAAAAGCCTTTGGAGCGAATAACGCCTTTTAGCCCACCGTCGGTCACCATCTGGAAACGTGCCGGATGGAAGGGACGACGAGCGCGAAAGACAAAATTGCGAATGCCGTATTCTTCCGTTTCGGGCGTGTGCTCCCCGCGCAGCTCTTTGAGCCAGCCCGGAGCCTGTGCGGCGGCGTCAAAATCAAACAGGCCGGTATTCAGCACCTGGTCCAGGCTTACCTCGCTAAACGCCGAAGTAATAATTTTTGCCCTCGGGTTAAGGGAATGCAGCATGGACATCAGGCGGCGCTTCTCTTCGTCGCTAATAAGATCGGTTTTATTGAGGACAAGCACATCACAAAATTCGATCTGGTCAATCAGCAGGTCAACCACCGTGCGCTCGTCTTCTTCCCCCATCGATTCCCCGCGCGACTGAATGCTCTCGTAAGATTCATAGTCACGAAGGAAGTTATATCCGTCCACCACCGTCACCATGGTGTCGAGCAGCGCGATATCGGACAGGCTCTCACCCTTGTCGTCCACAAAGGTAAACGTCTCGGCGACCGGCAGCGGTTCAGAAATCCCGGTTGACTCAATCACCAGGTTATCAAAGCGGCCCTCTCTGGCTAGCTGGCTAATTTCCACCAGCAGGTCTTCGCGCAGCGTGCAGCAAATGCAGCCGTTGCTCATCTCCACCAGCTTCTCGTCGGTGCGCGTCAGGCTCGAGCCTCCCTCACGCACCAGCGCCGCGTCGATGTTCACCTCGGACATATCGTTGACGATCACCGCCACCCTGCGCCCTTCCCGGTTGTTTAAAATATGGTTCAGCAGCGTGGTTTTCCCGGCGCCCAAAAAACCGGACAGCACGGTAACGGGCAGCTTTTTCGCCCCTTTGTGGGCCTGTGTAAACGATGACATTGCAACTCCTTACCGACCATGTCGTTATTATTGATATGTTATAACATAACAACAATGATGAATGTTGTCATGCCGGAAGCGAAAAAAGCAGACGGTAGAAATGAAAAAAGCCAGCGGGCGCTGGCTTAAAGGAGGGATGAAAGGTTATTGCAGGCGGAACACGCGCACCAGGTCACGCAGCTGTTTTGCCTGGTCGTTAAGCGACGCCGCCGCCGCCACCGACTCTTCCACCAGCGCGGAGTTCTGCTGGGTGGTTGAGTCAATCATGCCAATGGCGCTGTTGATCTGGGAAATGCCGTCGGTTTGCTCCTGGCTTGCCTGCTTGATTTCGCCGAGGATGGTGTTCATTTCCTGCACGTTTTCGATCATACCGGCAATCTGCGCGTTGGCTTTCTCCACCAGGCCCATCCCTTCACGGGTCTGGGTGGTCGAGTTTTCAATCAGGCTTCTGATCTCGCTCGCGGACGAGGCGCTTTTCTGCGCCAGCTGGCGAACTTCACCGGCCACCACCGCAAAACCGCGGCCGTGCTCACCCGCGCGAGCCGCTTCCACCGCCGCGTTCAGCGCCAGAATATTGGTCTGGAACGCAATGGAATCGATAAGGTTAATGATGTCCGACATACGATTAGAGGTTTCGTTAATCACGCGCATTTTGCTGGTGACCTGAGACATCATCTGGCCGTTGTTTTTCACCACCGATGCGGCTTCGGATGAGAGTTTGGTTGCCTCGTTGGTGTGGTCAAAGGTGTTTTTCACCGTAGAGGTAATCTGCTCCATAGAAGCAGCCGTTTCCTCTACCGAGCTGGCCTGCTCTTCGGTACGCGCCGCCAGGTCCTGGTTACCGGCCACGATTTGCGCGGCGGCAGAAGAGATAGTTTCCGAGCCCTGCTGAACCTGATGGACAATCTCTTGCAGGCGCACTTTCATGCTCATCAGCGCCTGCAGCAGTTCGCCTGTTTCGTCTTTATGGGTCACCGTGATGCTGCCAGTAAGGTCACCTTCCGCAATCGCCTCGGCAAACTCAACGGCCTGAACCAGCGGGCGGGTGATGGAGCGCACGATGAACATGCCAATCAGGGTACCCAGCGCAATGCTCAGCAGCGTCAGCAGGACGGTGACGAGCCGGTTGGAGCGGTAATCTTTATCCACCTGCTGCCCGGCGGCCGCCATCTTTTGGTTCTGGATGACGATAAGCTCCTGCACCTTATCTTTGTATTTTTCCTGAATCTGAATGGTAGTGGCCATCATTTCCTGCAGCGCGCCGGCCCGGTTGTTCTGCTGCACCGCCTGTAAAATACGAAAACGCGAGTCCAGATACTCTTTACGGATGCCAGTCAGCTCCTGCAATGCTTTTTGTGAAGCCGCGTCGGTGCTGGATTTGTTTAAATCGGCCAGCAGCGCGGTAATGTGCGCGCTAATTTCGGCCAGGTGCTTTTCTGACTTCTGGCGAAAGACGCCCGCTTCGTCCAGCAGCATCAGCTGCTGCGTATTCACAAACTCCTGGAAACTATCGATCAGATCGTTGGCTTTAACGGTCGTCGGGTAATCACTGTTAACAATGGTCTGGATGCCGGTATTTGCCCTGCTGAGGCTGAGTAAAGAAAGCCCCGAGCTGAATACCATCAGCACAATAAAAATAGCGATCGTCAGCGTTAATTTGCTGCGAATTTTTACATCATGTAGTGACATTTTTTCTCCCTTGGGAAGCGTATTTTTATGAATGCGCAAAATCCTCTGCGGTCGAAACAGCAGAAAATAAATAGCACAAAGGGATGGAAGCACCTCGTACAGGCTTATCGGATATATTCTGATTAACTTTATGAATTTGATCGGTTTTTTCGTATGGTCAGGCCACATAGATAGCTGGGAGCTATTAATTTAATCGCAATTGATCGATAATTTGCGATAGGGAGCGTTTTTCTGTCTTATTTTTCTCAGCGAGAAACTTTCTCAACACTATTTTTAAAAATACAGCAAGCGCGCGGTAAATATAAATTCACCGCGCGCCGCTTTATTTAATTATTTAATGTTTCATTAACAACAGCCCGAATACCACAAATAAGGTATGGGCATGTCAGATTTGATAATCGATGGCGGGTTCTTCGGGCTCAAGCGCCAGGCGCTTAATTTCGTCGACCGAAAGCTCCGGGTTGCACAATTCAATAAAGCGCCAGACATAGTTTCGCTGCAGCTGCCCGCGTCGAATGCCAAGCCACACGGTGTTGGCGTCAAACAGATGGCGAGTGTCCAGGCGTACCAGACTCCCTTCTTCACCGCTGGCCTGGTCGGCCACCAGCCCAATCCCCAGGCCGAGCTCGACGTAGGTTTTCACCACGTCGGAGTCCTGGGCGCTAAGCACCACATCAGCCGTCAGGCCTCTGCGGGCAAACGCCTCATCTATGCGTGAACGGCCGGTTATCCCCTGGCGATAGGTGATCAGCGGCCAGCGGCTGATATCATCCAGCGTCAGCGGGCTGGTATGAATCAGCGGATGCCCCTGCGGCACCAGCAGGCTGTGATACCAGCGGAACCACGGGTAGGCGACCACCAGCGGGTCGGTGCTCAGGCGTTCGCTGGCGATGCCGATATCAGCCGCCCCGCTGTGCAGCAGGGATTCAATTTCCTGTGGCGTACCCTGAATAAGCTCGAGGCGAACTTCGGGGAATAATGCGCGAAAGGCTTTGATCACCACCGGGAGGCTATATCGAGCCTGGGTGTGGGTCGTGGCTATCGTTAACACGCCGCTGGTGTCATTGGTGAAGAGATCGGCCAGGCGACGAACGTTACTGGCTTCATTAAGAATGCGTTCGGCGATCACTAACAGGGCCTTGCCCGGTTCGGTCATACCTAATAACCGTTTGCCGCGACGAATGAATATTTCAATGCCCAGCTCTTCTTCAAGCTCGCGAATATGACGGCTGACGCCAGACTGAGAGGTGAAAAGCATGTTGGCGACTTCGGTGAGATTGTAGTCCCGCCGCGCCGCCTCGCGGATTATTTTAAGTTGCTGGAAGTTCACATCGCCCCCGGGATCGTGACTGTTCTTTACACCATTGTTAAAGTCACAGCCCCGGCGGGACAAATAATAAAAACCAGCAACCTATTCCATTTAGTAATAAGCGAACTTAACCCACCAGCATCAGCTCGCGATTTTCCAGCGCCGGGCGGGTCACCAGAGACATAAGAATTTCTTTTACCGCCTGGGCCTGAGGGGAAAGCGGTAAACGCGCGGAAAGGTTCAGCGACAGCGGTAAATTTAGCGACGGACTGGTGATGCGTGCCATCCAGCCGCTGGCCGAATCGGCAAGCGAACGAGCCGCAGATTCCGGCAGCACGGTCACGCCCATACCGCTGGCAATCGCCGCAGTTAGCGTCGAAATTGACTCGATTTCGCCGATGATTTTTGCCGTCAGGCGGCGCAGGGAAAAAGCCTCATCCACCCGTTTGCGCACCGCGCTGTAGTCGCGTGGCAGGAAAAGATCCATGGCGGCAACGTCAGACAAATCTATCGTCGTGCCCGGGCAGTCACGGGTGCCCACCAGGAACAAATCTTCTTTCAGCAGCGGCTGGCTGGTTAGCCCGGCCGTTGGCGTGCGGTCATACAGAACGGCCATATCAAGCTGCCCGCTGAGCAGTTTGTCGTTAAGCTGCGACCCGCTGTTTTCATGCAGATAAACCTGCACATCCGGCAACTCGGCACGCACGGCCTGCAGCAGCGGCATGGTAATAGAGGAGGCAGCCATCCCCGGCGCCAGGCCAATGGAGACGTGCCCGTTAATGGTCTGGCCGACGTTATTAACCGCCAGCTGCGCCTGCTCACACTGGCGCAGAATGGTCCGCGCATGAGCATAAAGAATTTTTCCCGCTTCCGTCGGCGTTACGCCTCGTTTGGTGCGGATCAACAGCTGCTGATCCAGCTCCCCTTCCAGGGTGGCAACCTGCTGGCTGAGCGCCGGCTGTGCGATATGCAGTACTTCTGCCGCCTGGGTCAGGCTGCCAATATCAACGATTTTTACGAAGTACTTCAGTCGTCTTAAATTCATTTTGCCCCCTATTACGGAATGCCAGCGCCAGTCATGGCAGTGATGTCGTAGAAGGTTTTGCAATATGCTTGCCACATTTCTCGTTTACGGCACAAACACGATAACAGGCTGGATAATAAGAGAAACTAATAAAGCCTTCGGGGATGATTAATGAAACTGGGGTTTTGCTTATGCCCCATAAGAGGTATGAATGCACCACGAGGGTGCATTTCTGAGACTGAAAACAGCGTGCCGGTTATAAACCGACACGGTTATTCACACCCCGGCCCACCACAGGCGCATTTTCATTCCCCAGTAGCTCGTCCAGCCGCTGGTTGTAGACACCACCTTGCCTTTATCCACCACGACAAGCGTTGGCGTCACGTCAATCTGCCAGCTGCGGGATATTGCGCCGTCGGCGTCGTTAATAACCGGGAAGCTCACGCCTTTACGCGCCAGCCAGCGGGAAACTTCGCTTTCATTGCCGGAGCGGAGCGCAATGGTTATCACGTTCTGCCCTTCGGCCTGCAGCTTCGCCACGTCCGGCGTGGTAAAACGGCACACCGCGCACCAGCTGGCCCAGAAGTAAACCAGCAGCGGGCGATCCGCACTCAGCGCACCGAGCGTGACGTTTTGCCCGTCTAGCGTGTACAGCGGGGTGCTGTCAAAAGCGGGAGGTGACTGAGGTGCGCGCCACCAGTCCATTACCAGCATCACGCCCGCCAGCAGCACCAGCAGAATTAATCCTTCTCGCAGCCAGCGCCGCAGCTTACTTGCCACGGGCGGCCGCCAGCTTTTCTTTGACCACTTCTTCCAGCGTTTCCCACGGCACCGCACCGGGGATCATTTCATCGCCAATAATGGTGGCTGGCGTGCCCTGCACGCCGACGATGCGCGCTAATTGAAGGTTGGTGCTTAAGGTTTCCATGCTTTTTTCATCCGGCTTTACCGGGGTTGCTCCGCTCTTTTCAACGGCTACCGCGATGCTCGCCGTATCGTGATAGCCCTTCTTCTGCATCAGCTTTTCATGCAGCGCCAGAAACTGTTCGGGATGCTGACGCCAGGTGGTCAGCACGGTTCGCGCCGACAGCACGGAGCTTTCTCCCTTAAACGGCAGCGGCTTCACAATCACCGCCACATCGGGATATTTCTGCACAATCTTCTCCAGCATCGGGTCGAGCTGCTTGCAGTACGGGCAGTTGTAATCGGTGAAGTTCACCAGGGTTAATAGCGGTTTTTTAGCGCCGAAGCGCGGGCTGGCCGGGTCATTAAACAGCGCCTGCTCAATCAGCACTTCCAGCTGCTTTTGCTGCTCGGCGGAAAACGGAGCGGGCTGTTCTTTTGCCGCCAGCGCCAGGCCGGAGAACAGGGAGAGGATCAGAATCAAGGCGTATTTCATGGGGTTGTTCCTTTGGCTTCATCCAGGGTTGTCAGCACCGAGTCGCGTGACAGCAGCGTGGGCAGCACTTTGCCTTCCGGCAGGCCTGGGCCATAAATTTGGTTGAAAGGCACGGCAACCTGGCCGCGGCTTCTTAAAAAGTCGGTGATTTGCGGGGACGGCAGCGTCCAGTCACCGCGCAGGGCAACCACGTCCGGAGCCTGCAGCACGGCCTGCACGTCCTCTTTATTGAGCACGTTGTATTTGTTGGCTTTACAGGTGATACACCAGTCGGCGGTGACGTCGATAAACACACGTTTATGCTGCGCCAGCGCGTCCTGAATCGCCTGTTCGCTGAGCGGCTGCCAGGCAATATTTTCCTGCGCGGGCTTGCCGCCAGAAACCCCGAAATGCACCAGCAGCAGGCTTGCCAGCCAGATAGCCGACCCGAGCATCAGCAGGCCAAGCACGCGGCGCAGCCAGTTCATCCATTTCCCCGGACGCGGTAAGCGCATGGCAAGGCCGGGACGAAGCGCAATCAGCAGCCACGGCAGGCTCATGCCCAGCCCCAATGCCAGGAACAGCCCCCACAGAACCGGGTAGGAAGCGGTCAGCGCAACGGCCACCGCCGTGCCGAGGAAAGGCGCGCTGCACGGCGTTGCCAGCAGCGTGGCAAAAGCACCCTGCCAGAAATGCCCGGCCATGCCGTTGCCGCCCTGGGTAGCCAGGCGAGTGTTCATATTGGAGGAAAGTCGGAACTCGAACAGGCCAAACAGATTGGCGCTGAACACCAGCATCACCAGCGCCATAAAGCCGATGAACCACGGGTTCTGGAACTGGATGCCCCAGCCCAGCGCCTGGTTGGTCAGCCGCAGGACGGTCATCAACAACGCCAGCACCATAAAGGAAGCGATAATCCCTGCCACCGAGGCTAAAAACTGGCGGCGCACCAGACTTCTGTCTTTTTGCTGAACCAGCAGAATAGACCCGAGCTTCATGCCCAGCACGGGCAGCACACACGGCATCAGGTTAAGGATAAGACCGCCCACCAGCGCCATCAGCACCACCTGCCAGAGCGGGAACGCGTCGTTTCCGCCTGCAGCGGCGGGAGCCGAACCAATAGTGAGCGTGTTTTGCTGGGCGATGCCGCTGTCAGCCAGCACCAGAGTGACCGATTTACCGCGTAGATCTGGCGCACCCTCGCCCCAGCCGTCGCTCACCGGCACCGTCGCCTGCAGCGTGTCGCCGTCGATGCGGAAGGTCGGCTTGCCCAGATCCGTATCTTCCGGTGGGTCAAGATAAAGCCCCGGATTCGTCCAGCCTCCGGCACGCACGGCGTCGATAACCAGGCTTCCCTGGCGGTAGCCCGCTTTTAGCGAATCCGTCAGCCCGCCTTCAACCGGCACCTGCCCCATCGCCTGAGCGAAGTCGTGAGCAAACGTAGCGTCCGCAGCCGTAGAGGTGACGGTAAAGGAATAATCGGTCAGCAGGCAAACGTTGCTGCAGGTGGAAAGCGTCAGCACGCCGCGAAGGGTTTCCGGCGCACGGCCATGAATAACCATCGGGATGGTGACCCGGTCGTGATAGCCCTGGGTCGTTATTCCGGCGACGTCAAAGCGCGCAGGCGTGGGCCAGAACCATTCCACCTTTGGCATATCCTCTTGCCAGGCAATAGACGGCGCAACGCCGCCTTCTCCCGGCGAACGCCAGTAGGTTTTCCAGCCTTTCTCAAGCTTTACGTCCAGCAGAAGACGAGTTTCGTTATTGGCGGTGGTGTCCGCGCGCAGCCTGACGCTGGCGTGATCGTTATCCGGTGATTGTTGCCAGCCGGCCTCTGCCGCCCAGGATACGGGCAGCCATAGCATAAGCAGGCAAAGCAGCGCCTGCCTGAAGCGATTAAACATGTTTTTTCTCCGTAAATGATTAACTAACTGTCGGTAACAGCCAGTCTGTCATTCACGGAATACGCAGAAACGTAGATGCACCCTGAGGGTGGGAGGTGAAGTCGCTCTTGGAGGGGAAAACGGCATTCGCGTGGAACGCACGGGCGCCAGCAGTGAAAGCAGCAGGCAGAACACGAATAAAGCGCCGTCAAATAATACGGGCGGCACGCTCAGCAGTGATTTGGCGCTCAGCTCACAGGGCGTGACCGGGGCATCACTGTCGGCCTGTGGGCTTTCGGACTGAGCAACAACGGCGCTGGCAACGGTTTGCATCTGCAACGCGTGCAGGCCCGCCATGCGTTGTGCGGTACAAACCAGTACCACGACACATGCCAGACAAAGAAACCATATTCCTATACGCTGCTGTTTTACCATTAGGCCCTCACTGTTTAACCCGGCCTATCTTAGCGGCTGGTGAAAGATTGGCAATCTTTGCGCTGTAAAGTTATGTCGGGGACTGATTTTAGCCGGGGGTTGATTGTTTTATCGGCAAACGATGCAAAAGATGTCTTGCAGGCTTTGACAAGCCAGAGCGCCCTCGCTAATATTCGCCCCGTTCACACGATTCCTCTGTAGTTCAGTCGGTAGAACGGCGGACTGTTAATCCGTATGTCACTGGTTCGAGTCCAGTCAGAGGAGCCATATTTAAGAAGCCCGCTTAAGTTTCCTTAAGCGGGCTTTTTGCATCTGGATTTTTCATACGGCCTTTACGCCCTCACAAAATTCACTTTTCCCTCGCGCAAGACATTCACTTTTTTAATTCGTCGGCTACTATTCAACTGTGCCGTACGCTTTTCGCGCGATCAAAGCCCCCTGTTTTATAAAATAATTTTCCGCCTGCAGGCCGTTATGTTAGTAAATTTTCACGAAGAATTGCGGCATATTGTAGAGAACGGCGGAGAACGTGTAGCGATCCTGAGAGATATAAAAGAAAAGCCCCCGCATGAGCGAGGGCTTAATTTTCTTTATTTTTATTTTTCGTAATGTAAAATTACAAGTGCTTACAATCTTGTGCATCGGGAAATCGGTGTACTAGATAATAATCTGTGAACATTTCCCTTGGTGTTGCTCAGGTCTTTGACCGCCTGACCAGTTTGCGTGTTGGCGCGGCCGGTCAGGATTTTTTTAGTTTAGAGAAGGCCTTAGGCAAAAAAAAGCTGTCTTTAAGTACAGGGGGACTTCCACATACAGGGATACGCTATGTGTTCTGCAATTGAATTTTTTATAAGTCATCATAATGATTTACACCCTGGTCTTGCCCGGGAGCTGTATGCGTTACGCAAAAAAACATTTCATGAACGGCTCGAATGGGATGTGAAATGTGAAGACAATCTGGAAAGAGATCAGTTCGATAACGAGAATACAACTTATTTAATGGGCATGTCGGAAGGCCAATTGTTTTGTGGCGCGCGCTTTATTGACGCTAAATACCCGACAATGACCGATGAAATATTTCATCAATATTTCAATAATATTAGTTTACCAAAAGATATTCCATGCTGTGAAATCACCCGATTATTCCTCGACAAAGAACGTCGTGACGACGGTAATTTACGCACCCTGCCCGCCAGCAAAGCCTTATTCCTGGCGATGATTATGTATTGCATTAAAAACGGCTATCCCGGCATGCACGCGGTAACCAGTCGTGGGATGTACGCCATTTTCCGTCAGGCAGACTGGAAGGTTGAGGTGATTCAGAAAGGGCTCTCAGAGAAGGGCGAGGCGGTTTATTATATTTTTATGCCCGCCAATCAACAGATTATCGAAGACATTATCAATAAAGACAACAACAGCGCATGGCTGCGCGACACGCTTACACAGCTCAACCACCTGTAGTAATTCGGTCAGGCGTTCAGGTCCAGCAAGCGGAGTTCGATACTTAATTTGACCGCGTGGCGGGCATTGTTTACGCCCAGCTTTTTCATGGCATTGCCCATGTGGAATTTTACCGTACGCTCGGTGATTGAGAGAATCACGGCGATTTCCGCATACGTTTTGCCGGCATAAACCCACTGCAGAATTTGCTGCTCACGCGGCGACAGGAAGACGTTTTTTTTCTGCCGAATATCGCTGTATAAATTCAGCATCTTTTGATGCAGCCTGATAAAGAAAGCAATCACCGCTTCGCGGTTTTCGGTCAGGTTAGCGTCGGAAGGCTGATGGCTGATCAGCGAGAGCACCACAAGGTTATTAACATAGTCATGCAGCGGATACGTATGCCCCTGAACGATGTTGTGCTGCGAGCCTTCGTCAAAAATACGTTTCAGCGTATACCCGGAAGAGACCATCATGCCGCTGTCCCAGGAGAAATCCTCGAGGCTGCTGAGAGACCGCACAATCACCGGGTCAATAAACTGATATTTATTTTCGAGATAGATGTTAAACCATTGCGGATTGTTATTGATAATACGCATCTGGGAAGGGTCTTTCTTATTCATCACAGCATACGCATAGGTCGTATGTTTGTAATTCAGAATAAATTCATCAAGTTCGCGCTGAATTAATGAATTTACCTTGCTGTCATTATAATACGTGTCCTTCACAACCATGGCCATCCGTAGAATTAAGAGAGCAAAGTATAGATCATTTCCCCCCTCTTTCCACGCCTCAATGCCCCCAATCTGATGAATAAGCGCAGGAATGGCCTAATATCCATTCCTGCGCGCAGGGAAAATAAAAGTTAAATCACGTTATCATCACGCACTTAGATCTCTGTCAGGATCTGACTAAAATCAAGGCGCGACTTCGGCAGCCTGGCGTTAAAGTCCTCCACGCTACGGTAGCCCAACGCCACCATCACCACGCTGGTAAGGCCTTTCTCACGCAGGCCAAACTCTTCGTCCAGCACGGCGGCGTCAAACCCTTCAATCGGCACGGCATCAATATTCAGGGTGGAGACGCCCAGCAGCAGCGTGCCCAGGTTGAGATAAACCTGCTTCTCCATCCAGTGCTGCGCATCTTTCAGGTCAAAACGGTGCTTATTGGCATAGAAAGAGCGGCCTTTGTGCTGCCCTTCTTTTGCCTGCTCGGTGGCAAAACGCCCGTCTTCCTGCTCTTTTTGCAGCAGCGTATGCAGATGAGCATCGTCGTAGGTAGTTTTCGCGCAGAACACCACGACATGTGAAGCATCCAGCACTTTGGGCTGGTTTGCCGCGTAAGGCCCGGTGGTCGCTTTCGCGATACGCGCTTTGCCTTCATCCGTGCTCGCCAGAATAAAGTGCCACGGCTGCGAGTTGGTGCTTGAAGGACTGAGGCGCAGCAGATTTTTAATCTTATCCACATCTTCGGCGGCAATTTTTTTAGCAGCATCGAAAGCTTTCGTCGCATAACGGCGGGAGGCAGCATCAATAATGTTCATGATTTTTCCTGAATAAGTCTTTGTGTTTTGCAGCGGCCCGCCTGGCCGCCGCGCATATAAGTTAAACGGCAACTTCGTCCAGCGGCACCAGCTTCAGCGGTTCCGCCAGCAGGGCGTCCATCTGCTGCACAAATGCCTGGAAGTGAGGCAGCGAATTGTGCAGATCAAGCGCCTGCTGGCCCCGCCACGACTCGCGGACATAAAACGTATCAGGCGCTTGTTGAAGCTGGAACAGCGTGTAATCGAGGCAGCCCGGTTCAAGGCGGCTCGGCGCAACCAGCGCTTTCAACGCGGCTTTCAGATTATCCTGCTGACCGGCTTTCGCCTTCAGCATTGCAATAATGGTCAGCGTTTCCGTCGTCGCCATATCAGAAGCCCTCCAGCACAATTTTGCCCACCGCACGCCCGGTTTCCAGCAGCGCGTGGGCGCGGCGCAGGTTGTCCGCGTTAATCGTGCCATAATGTTCGCCAAGCGTGGTTCTCAACACGCCCTGGTCGATAAGCTTCGCCACGCGCGTCAGCAGGTTGTGCTGTTCAATAATATCGCTGGTGACGAACATCGAACGGGTAAACATAAACTCCCAATGCAGCGAAATGCTTTTGGCCTTGAGCGCGCGAACGTCCAGCGCGACCGGGTCATCAATCAGCGCAAATTTCCCCTGCGGAATGAGCGCTTCGATCAGCTGGGCATAATGCTCCTCGGTGTTGGTCAGGCTGGCAACATGCGTGACGTGCTTCACGCCAATACGCTGCAACTCTTCGGTCAGCGGTTTGCTGTGGTCGATAACGTGGTGTGCGCCAAGCTCGGTCACCCACTTCTGGCTTTCAGGGCGAGAAGCTGTGCCAATGACCGTGACTTTTGTCAGCCTGCGGGCTAGCTGGGTCAGGATAGAACCCACGCCACCGGCCGCGCCGACGATCAGCAGTACTTCACCTTCGCTGCCGTTTTCCTGAATGCCCAGGCGGTCAAAGAGCATTTCCCAGGCGGTGATCGCCGTCAGCGGCAACGCGGCCGCTGCGGCATTTTCTACGGATTGAGGCTTAAGCGCCGCAATGCGCTCATCCACCAGCTGATATTCGCTGTTGCTGCCGGGGCGGGTCAGCGAACCGGCGTACCATACCGCGTCGCCTGGTTTGAACAGCGTCACGGCTTCGCCTGTTTCCACAACGGTGCCTACCGCATCCCAGCCCAGCACGCGAGGCGTGTCGCCGCTAAAGCCGCTGCGGACTTTGGTATCCACCGGGTTGACGGAAATGGCGTTCACCGCCACCAGGATGTCGTGGCCCTGTGCAACGGGTTTTGGCAGCGTAATGTCCTGCAGCGCGTCAATATTGCTGCCGTCTTTCGCGGCGCGGGTAATAGCAATAGCTTTCATAGCAGCTCCAATAAGGTAATGGGTTCATCAATTGAGTAAAATCATGGTACAAGGAGCGCGGAAGCTGAAAAACAGGCGCCAGGAAACAACACTTATACTCGGAGAGTGAAAATGCTCAGGCTGGAAGACCTTACCCTGTTTGTCAGGGCCGCGGCGTTAAACAGTTTTAGCGATACCGCCAGAGAAGCCGGGCTGCAGCCAGCCCAGGTGAGCACGGCCATTAAGCGCCTGGAGCAAAACCTCAATATTCGCCTGTTCGCCCGCTCTACCCGCAGCCTGAGGCTCACGCCGGAAGGCGAAGCGTGGCTGCCCTATGCCATGCAGGTATTGCAAACCCTTGATGCCGGCTACGAGCAGATCCAGCCTCCCAGCGACGAAGTGCGAGGTACGCTGCAAATCGCCGTCCCTTCCGACCTGGGCCGTAATTTGCTGCTCGACGTTTTCCGTCAGTTTCGCAGCACTTACCCGGCGCTGAGCCTGAAGCTTCTGTTTTCCGACAGGATAACCGACGTGTTTAAAGACCCTGTGGATGTGGCTTTTCGCTATGGCAACAACGATGATGCGTCTTACATCGCCCTGCCCGTCGCGCCAGAAAATCGCCGCGTGCTCGTGGCGTCTCCGGCCTATCTTGAACGTAATGGCGAGCCGCAAACCCTTGCCGACCTGGCTCAGCACAACGCGCTCACGTTTGTGCTGCGCGGGCGGGTGCACAATAGCTGGTCGTTTAGCCTGCACGGCAAAGAGCAGCAGGTGGCGGTGAAAGGCACGATGATGAGCGATGATGCGGAAGTGATTCATCGCCTGGCGGTCAAAGGCGAAGGCATTACCTATAAATCCTGGCTGGACGTGAGCGAAGATGTGCAGGCAGGCCGCCTGAAGCTGCTGCTGCCGCAGTACGAAGGGGATAGCATTCCGCTGAATATGATTTGCCCGCACCGTAAACAGCTGTCTGCCACGGTGCGGTTACTGCACGAAGCGGTCAAAGCACGCTGCGAAAACGCAATGCGCACCCTGCCCACGATAGAAAGTTAAAACGTTACCCAGTCATCCCCCGCCGCGCCAGCAGCGGCGACTTTCGCCTGAGGTTTTACCTTCGTTTCCACCACGGCCTGTTCTTCACGCCCGGACAGGCGGAATCGCGCCACCGCTTTTTGCAGCATTTCAGTCTGGCCTTCGAGCGCCGCCGCAGCCGCAGAGATCTGCTCGACAAGGGCGGCGTTTTGCTGGGTCACGCTGTCCATTTCGCTGACCGCCACGCTCACCTGCGAAATCCCCTTGCTCTGCTCGTCGGTCGCCGAGGCAATTTGCTTCATGATTTGCGTAGTATCGGAGACGGCCTTCAGCACCTCTTTCATGGTGTTGCCCGCTTCATTGACCAACGCCGCACCGCTGTTAACCCGGTTCACCGAATCGGCAATCAGCGTTTCAATCTCTTTCGCAGCGCCCGCGCTACGGCTGGCCAGATTGCGTACTTCACCCGCCACCACCGCAAAACCTCTGCCCTGCTCGCCTGCTCTGGCGGCTTCTACGGCGGCGTTAAGCGCCAGGATATTGGTCTGGAATGCAATGCTGTTGATGACGCTGGTGATTTCACTGATTTTACGGGAGCTGTCGGAGATCCCTTCCATCGTGACCACCACGTCCCCAACCAGCTTGCCGCTGCGGCTGGCGGTTTGCGACGCTTTCTCCGCAATGCTGCTGGCCTGGCGGGCGTTCTCGGCGTTAAATTTTACCGTGGCGGTCAGCTGTTCCATGCTGGCAGCGGTTTCTTCCAGCGCGGCGGCCTGCTCTTCGGTGCGCGAAGAGAGATCGTTGTTGCCGGAGGAGATTTCCGCCGACCCACGATAGATATTCTCCGTGCCACTGCGAATGGCGCTGACCGCATCGCGAAGGCTGGCCTGCATCTCGGCAAGCAACGGGAACAGTTTGCCTACGCAATTGCGCCCAAAGTCCTCCACGGGATGGCTGAGATCGCCTTTTGCGATAACCGAGAAATGTTCACGAATGCGATCCAGCGGCTTCACCAGCAGGTTCACGAGGTAGCGGTCGGTAAACAGCAGGATTAGCAGACCAATAACAATCGCCACCAGCACGGTGATTTTCATCAGCCGGGTTAGCGAGTCTACGGCCACTCGGGTGCGGTCCAGACGTTCTTCGGCCACGGCGGTAAATTTGCTGCTGCTGGCCCCAAACGCCCTGCTCAGGGGCGGCGTAACCTGGGTGGCCTGCTGGCGATAATCTCCCGCGCTCCCCTGCTGAGCAAGCTGCATCTGTACCGCCACGCCGTTATCCAAAAGCTGCTGCCATTTTGCTATCACGTCGGCGGAAACCAGCGGGTCCATCGGGCCCGGTGAAACGCTTTTCAGGCGCTCAAGCTCGCTTTTCATGTTATCCAGCGCTTCCTGCACGGGCTTAAAGTCGGCAGTTTCGCCTGCGGCCTTCGCTTCCATCACCCTCGACAGGCGGGTAATAAAGCGGAAGTACTGGTCATTCCCTTTGCTGAGAATCGTCATCTGTGACACCAGTTGATGATCAACGGCGTTACCGTCCCCAAGCTTCGCCAGTGAATAGACGGTAAACACGCCGACGGCCGACCACAGCAGGCAGAACAGCCCCAGCACGGTGAGCATCACCCTGCGTACGGTAAAATTCTTAAACATCCCCATGTTGTTCCCCTAATCATTATTGTCGTTATCCCATCAATCTCGGGTATCAAAGGGGTTATCGGCAGTCTTTGCGCGGGTATTCATTTATTTGTGATGAATTTTTTATGAGGCTCGCAACTCGGGCCCGGTTCCCCTTCCGTTCTGCTCCCGGCATGACATACTGAATATCTAATCCGGCCTGAACCGGTAAAGGAGAATCAATGAATAATAACGCTGTATGCCAGGGGCTGACGCCTGCTGAGGCCCTGGATAAGCTGGAAGCCCTGTACGAAACTTCGGTAACCGCCCTTCGCGACGCGATTGCCCTTTACACTCAACAAGGCACGCTGCCGGACGTCGACGCCCGCTCCGACGGGCTGTTTGTCTACCCTGAACTGCGCGTCAGCTGGGACGGCGTTCCCCGTGGCCCCAAAAATACCCGCTCCTACGCCCGCTTTACCCACTCCGGCAGCTACACCACCACGGTGACTCGCCCCGCATTGTTCCGCGACTATCTGAACGAACAGCTGAGCCTGTTGTGTGAAGACTATGGCGTCCACATCGAGGTTGGGCCTTCTCAGCACGAGATCCCTTACCCTTACGTGCTTGACGGCCTGAACCTCGACCGCACCATGAGCGCCGGGCTGACGCGCCATTTCCCGACCACCGAGCTGTCGCAGATTGGCGATGAAACCGCCGACGGCCTGTTCCACCCGACGGAAGCCTGGCCGCTGTCGCACTTTGACGCCCGCCGCGTGGATTTCTCGCTGGCACGCCTGCGCCACTACACCGGCACGCCGGTTGAACACTTCCAGCCTTTCGTGCTGTTCACCAACTACACCCGCTATGTGGACGAGTTCGTCCGCTGGGGCTGCCAGCAGATACTCGACCCGGACAGCCCGTACATCGCCCTCTCCTGCGCCGGTGGCACCTGGCTTACCGCCGAAACGGAAGCCCCGGAAGAAGCCATTTCCGATCTGGCGTGGAAAAAGCACCAGATGCCTGCCTGGCACCTGATCGACAAAAACGGCAGCGGCATTACGCTGATTAACATTGGCGTGGGCCCGTCAAACGCCAAAACTATCTGCGACCACCTCGCGGTGCTGCGCCCGGATGCCTGGCTGATGATTGGCCACTGCGGCGGCCTGCGCGAAAGCCAACAGATTGGCGACTACGTGCTGGCCCACGCCTACCTGCGCGATGACCACGTGCTGGACGCGGTGCTGCCGCCGGATATCCCGATTCCAAGCATCGCCGAGGTGCAGCGCGCCCTTTATGACGCCACCAAACAGGTCAGCGGCATGCCGGGCGAAGAAGTTAAACAACGCCTGCGCACCGGGACGGTGGTCACCACCGATGACCGAAACTGGGAGCTGCGCTATTCTGCCTCCGCGCTGCGCTTTAACCTCAGCCGCGCGGTGGCTATCGACATGGAAAGCGCCACCATTGCCGCGCAGGGTTACCGCTTCCGTGTGCCATACGGCACGCTGCTGTGCGTTTCCGACAAACCTCTTCATGGGGAAATCAAACTGCCGGGCCAGGCCAACCGCTTCTATGAAGGGGCGATTTCCGAACACCTGCAAATTGGCATTCGCGCCATTGATTTGCTTCGCGCAGAAGGCGAAAAGCTGCACTCGCGCAAGCTGCGTACCTTCAACGAGCCGCCGTTCCGTTAACAAAAATAATAAGGAAGCTGGATGCAACACACTTCATCACTTGGCGCCCTGCGTGCGCTACTCAAAGAACGCGAGCTGGATGGGATCATCGTGCCGCGTGCCGACGCCCATCAGAGCGAAGATTGTGCCGCTCATGATAATAAACTGGCGTTTATCAGCGGCTTTACCGGGTCAGCCGGGCTGGCGCTGATCCTCGCCGACCGCGCCCTGCTGTTCGTGGACGGGCGCTACCAGGTTCAGGCTCGCCATCAGGTGAACCTGCAGGACTTCGAGATTCATCACCTGCACGAGGAGCCGCTGCACCTGTGGCTGCGGGACAACCTGCCTGCGGGCAAACGCATCGCCTTCGAGCCGCTGCTGATGGTTAACAGCCAGTACGAAAGCCTGCGCACCAGCGGCTGTGACCTGGTGGCGGTGGATGACGACCCGCTCGACACGATCTGGCCAGACCGCCCTGTGGCACCCTGCGGGGAAATCAGCGCCATGCCGGACGAAATCAGTGGCGAAAGTTCTGCCTCAAAACGCGATCGTGTGGCGCAGGCGCTACACAAAGCCGGGGCCGATTATCTGGCCCTGACGCTGCCGGACAATATCGCCTGGCTGCTGAACGTGCGCGGTTCGGATATTGCGATGAACCCGGTGCCTCACTCCTTCGCGCTGGTGAGCGCCGACGGCGGCATTGAGTGGTTTGTCGACGAGGGCAAACTGCACAATCTGGATAAAGCCCAGCTCAGCGGCATATCTCACAGCCCGATGGGTGAATTCCTCGCCCGCTGCCAGCAGGCGGCGGCAGGTAAACGTATTCTGATTGATGCTGACTCTGCGCCGGTCGCGGCGCGCTTTGCCGTCGAGCAAGGTGGCGGCAGCGTGTTGTGGGCACCCGACCCTATTACCCTTATCAAATCCAATAAGAATGAAACCGAGCTGGCGGGCTACCGCGACAGCCACGTCGAAGACGGCGTGGCCTGGGTGAATTTCCTGAGCTGGCTAACCCATGAAGTGCCGCTGCGCGAGGCCGCAGGCAACCCGGTCACCGAGCTGGAAGCCCAGGAAAAACAGCTGAGCTTCCGCCAGCAAGGTGCCACTTTTACCGAGCAGAGCTTCAGCACCATTTCCGCAGCGGGCAGCAACGCCGCAATGTGCCATTACCACTCTTCACCGGAAACGAATTTCGCCCTCACCGGCGAGCAGTTCTACCTGAATGATTCCGGCGGGCAGTATATCAACGGCACGACGGACGCCACGCGCACGCTCAGCTTTGGCGAGCTGGATGCAACCCGGCGCCTGCACTACACCGCCGTGCTAAAAGGCTTCCTGGCGCTGATCTCACTCCAGTTTCCGCAGGGGACTCAGGGCCACCAGCTCGATGCCTTTGCCCGTCGCCCGCTTTGGGAACTTGGGCTGGATTATGACCACGGCACAGGGCATGGCGTCGGCCATCGGCTGATGATCCATGAAAACCCGCACCGCATGGCGAAGAAGGTGAACCCGTGGCCGATGCTGCCGGGCAACATCATCACCATCGAGCCGGGTTATTACCTGGCGGATAGCCACGGGATCCGCATCGAAAACCAGGTCGAGGTGGTTGCCTCCCGGCCGGGCTTCTGCAAGTTCTCGTCGCTGACGCTTATCCCTATTGACCTGTCGGCGGTAGATTTTGATTTGCTGAGTACCCAGGAGATAGCCTGGCTTGATGATTACCACCGGCAGGTGCGCCAGACGCTCTCTTCGCGCGTTGGGGAAGAAACCCGCCGCTGGCTTGCTTCAGCTACGGAACCGGCCAGCGTTCAGCGACGCAGGTAACCGCTCAATGGCCGCAGAAATGCGGCCTTTTTCATTGATTTGCTGGATTAATCGGCAGTTGAACGCATTTCACCAAAACAGCCTTTGACAACCCAGACTCACCCCGCTAGTATTCGCCCCGTTCACACGATTCCTCTGTAGTTCAGTCGGTAGAACGGCGGACTGTTAATCCGTATGTCACTGGTTCGAGTCCAGTCAGAGGAGCCATATTTAAGAAGCCTGCTTAGGAAACTAAGCAGGCTTTTTGCTTTTGTATGTGTTGAGATTAACTCAGAATAGCGTCCAGCCTTGCCAGCACTTCATTCACAATAGCCTCGGGTAGACGTTCCAGACGCTTACCATTTCTGGCCGCCATATCAATCGTTCTCGGTTGATCACAGCGAATAACACCCGTCGTTTTGGTCTCAGCATCATCCAGTGAAACGGTAAAACCGGCTGTACGGGCAAAGTTTCCTCCGCTGGTGACAGGAACAACAACGGGTAGTCGGGTCAGCTTGTTAAACGATGCCTTCGAGACGATAAGTACCGGACGCTTTCCACTTTGCTCGTGACCGGCAATTGGATCCAGTGAAACGAGCCAGATTTCCCCTCTGTCCATTTACAGGATCTCCTTGCCTACCGCAGGCGAATCAATCCATTCTCGATCATCTTCACTCATTTCGGCGTGCGGGTCGCACTGCGCCAGCAGTTCCTCAAGCGAATAACGAGGCCGTTTCTGGGGTTCAATAATCAGGCAGCCATTATCAATGGTCATGCCCACTTCGCTGTCCGTCGACAGCTCCAACGTTTTCAGCACGGCGGGAGGAACCGCCAGCATGATAGAGCCGCCGACCTTTTTAAGGCGAGTTTTATGCATAGAGCACCTCCGAATATTATATTTTAATATAACATTCACGGTAGGGGATGCACAATTATTCATCAGATTCATTGTGATTTCCTTAGCGTAATAGTGCGTAAAGCAAGTCTTAATCCATCGAAGGGCAGATCCGGCATTTTTCAAGTAAGAAGGCCGATAATAGAAAAACTGTTTCTGCGGTTCAAAGGATTATGGCGGTTTGGATAAACGAAATGCGGCGCAGCTTCCGTATTCGGGCTGCGCCGGAGGAAGATCGAAGGTGAAAAGCCCGCTTAACCTTCTTAAGCGGGCTTTTTATTCTCTGACGCGGCCTGGCTTTACTCCCAGGCACGCTCGGCCTTGCTGGCGTCAAACACCGGCGGTGGCCTGCGGAAACGGCGGGTCAGGAAGGTCAGGTACAGGACGCCGACCGCGGCCCACACCAGCCCGAGCGTCAGGGAAGTCACTTCCAGGTTCACCCACAGCACCGCCACCGTTGTCGCGCCGATCAGCGGCAGAATGAGGTAGTGCAGCTTCTCACGCCAGGTTTTGTTGCGGCCTTCGCGACGCCAGAAGTGGTTAAACACCGACAGGTTCACGAAGGTAAAGGCCACCAGCGCGCCGAAGTTGATCAGCGCCGTCGCCGTCACCAGGTCAAAGAACAGCGCGGACAGCGCCACGATGCCCACCATGATCACGTTCAGCGCCGGGGTGCGCCATTTAGGGTGCACGTAGCCGAAGTATTTTTCCGGGAACACGTTGTCGCGTCCCATCACGTAGAGCAAGCGTGAAACGCTGGCATGAGAGGCAAGACCGGAAGCCAGGGTATTCACGAAGGTCGTGCAGAGGAAAATCGACTGGAACAACTTGCCGCCGACGTACAGCGCAATTTCCGGCAGCGCCGCGTCCGGGTTTTTGAAGCGACTGATGTCCGGGAAGAACAGCTGCATAAAGAACGACGCCACGATAAAGATAATGCCGCCGTAGGCTGCGGTCAGAAAAATGGCTTTAGGAATGGTGCGGGCCGCGTCGGGCGTCTCTTCCGAAAGCGTGGTGACCGCGTCAAAGCCGAGGAACGAGAAGCAGACTATCGTCGCGCCGGTAATCACCGGGATCAGGTGTGCATTTTCGCTGATAAACGGCTGCAGCGACCACACGGTCCCCACGCCCTCGCCTTTATGCAGCCCCTGCACCACCAGAATGATAAACACCACCATGATGGCGACCTGTACCAGCACAAACAGGGTGTTGAAGTTCGCCACCAGGTTAACGCTCTTCAGGTTCGCCGCCGTCAGAATGCAAACAAAGCCCACCACCCAAATCCACGGCGGGACTTCCGGGAACAGCGCCGAAAGGTAAATTTTTGCCAGCAGGACGTTGATCATTGGCAGGAACAAATAATCCAGCAGCGACGACCAGCCCACCATAAAACCCACGTGCGGGCTAATGGCCTTTTGGGCATAGGTATAGGCTGAACCCGCCTGCGGGAACTGGCGCACCAGCTTGCCGTAGCTGATGGCGGTAAACAGCACGCCAGCCAGCGCCAGCAGATAGGACGCAGGCACGTGGCCGTCGCTGATGCCGGACACGATACCAAAGGTATCAAACACCGACATTGGCGTGAGATAGGCCAGCCCCATCACCACTACCTGCCAGAGTTTTAGAGATTTGCGCAGCTGCGGCTTACCCGCCTGCGAAGCGATGTCTACGGAGGAATTAGTCGCCATGACGATGTCCCCCCACGCAGATACAGGTTTGCGAAGCGTTCTTCGTTCGGGCAAACCTGCTTAGCCTGGGGGTTAATCGTAACTGTCGGGGAATTGTTATCGGACTCACGCACGCCGCTGGCCCGTCGTTATCAATACGGCAGCAGCGTTCGCCCTCGCCGTGCGGATATTTAAACATTTGCGTCTGCATCATCTCATTTCCTCGTCGTACACATTGTCGTTAACAGAAGACCCGTTGCCGCCTGCGCTCCGTTACGCGACTTCGGGAAATGGCAGGTTGCCCTGCAAAACGTCCGGCCTGGCTCCGCTCAGCCCGCATGATGCTACTTATTTATCAGCTTGCCCGGCCACGCTTGCTCCGCCGGGCAGGAGCCACTATCAGGCGTTTTTCAGCATCCACTCAATTTCAGTTTCCGTGATTAAACGCTCAAACTGCACCAGCTCATCGTGCTTACACGCGTGGAACACGTGGCTGAAACGCTCGCCAAGCAGTTCGCGCAAACTATCGTTCTGAGTGAATTCCCACAGCGCGTCGCTCTGGCGAATCGGGAACGGTAGCCCTTCCTGCTCCAGCCCGTTGCCCTCAACTTCTTCCTGCAGCGGCAGGTCGGTATCCAGGCCGTGTAAAATCCCGGCGAGGATCGTCGCCATCACCAGATACGGGTTGGCATCCGCCCCCGCCACGCGGTACTCCACGCGGTGGTTGTCCCTGTCACCGCACGGAATACGCAGCGCCACGGTACGGTTGTTATGCCCCCATGAAGCCTGGGTCGGGACGTACATCCCCGGCTGGAAGCGGCGCCACGAGTTCACGTTCGGCGCCAGCAGCGCCATAGAAGACGGCATCAGGTGGATCATGCCCGCCAGCGCACGTTTCAGCAGCGCAGAGTCTTCGCCGTCGGCGTCCGCCAGCACGTTTTCGCCTTTGTTATTCAGCACGCTGATGTGGATATGCATCCCGCTGCCCGCATGCTCTTCGTAAGGCTTCGCCATAAAAGTGGCGTGCATCTTATGCTTCTCTGCGACAGTTCGCACCAGGCGTTTTAACGCTAACGCATCATCGCAGGCATCCAGCACGTTATCGGTGTGATGGAGGTTGATTTCGAACTGGCCTGGCGAGGCTTCTGCCACCGCGCCATCCGCCGGGATCAGCTGCAGGCGAGCCAGATCGTCGATGTCGGTCAGCACATCGGCAAAGTGGTTCAGGTTATCGACGGAATAGACCTGGCTTTGGGTATTACGGTCGTCGGTGCCCGGCGCGCAAGGCGGCTGCAGGTAGCCTTCTGCATCGCGCTGGCGATCGATTAAATAGAACTCCAGCTCTACCGCTACCACGGGGAACAGGCCGCGCTGGCGCAGTTGCTGCCAGAGTCGGTTCAGCACGTTCCGCGGCTCAACGTCAAAGGGAGCGCCATCTTCGTCCAGCATGGTTAACATCATCTGGCCGATAAACTCGGGATCTGCCGCCGACGGCGTCAGCGTTCCCGGCACCGGCACACAGCGGCGATCCGGCTCGCCCAGTTCCTGCCCAAGCCCGGCCTCTTCTACTACATTGCCGAGGATATCCATGGCAAACACCGACGCCGGGAAATAACAGCCCTTCTCTACCTTACGCAGACCGGCGATCGGAATACGTTTTCCGCGGAAGCAGCCGTTCAGGTCAGTAAGCAGGACATCGACATATTGGGTATTGGGATAACGCTCAAGAAAGGTATTCACTTCGCGTGCAAACGCGCTACTTCGTCTCTCTTCGGAATGCTGAACAAAATTCTCAACTTCTACGATATTGGTTTCCATGATTCACCGCCGTTGCGTTGGATGCCGGTCGCTGATGTCGACCGTTAAATATAATGTCCACTTATCGACAATGGTGTGAAACAAAATGTTTGTCAAATGTTAATTTAAGTTTGCAAGGACGTTACACCGCTGCTAGATTGAAAAAATATTGAACGGATACGGGCAACATGGAATCGTTTGGCAATAATTTAGTCCATTATGTGAGGTTGATCATGGTCGATATATTTGACAAGCCAGTGATTGGTGTCGTGATGTGCAGGAACAGGCTTAAGGGTCATCTGACCCAGACGTTGCAAGAAAAATACCTGAATGCCGTGTTGAACGCCGGCGGGTTACCGATAGCCCTTCCCCACGCGCTGGCAGAGCCTGAACTGCTGAATGCGCTGCTGCCAAAACTGGACGGGATCTTCCTGCCGGGCAGCCCCAGCAACGTGCAGCCGCACCTCTATGGTGAAAATGGCGATGAGCCTGACGCCGACCCAGGGCGTGATGAACTGAGCATGGCGCTTATCGCCGCCGGGCTCAAAAGGCGCATTCCCATTTTCGCCATTTGCCGGGGTTTACAGGAACTGGTTGTCGCCACAGGCGGGACTCTGTATCGTCGCCTGTGCGATCAGCCTCAGCTTCTGGAACACCGTGAAGATCCCGAGCTTCCCGTGGAGCAGCAGTACGCACCTTCACATGAAGTTCAGGTACAGGAGGGAGGATTGCTTTCGCATTTAATACCGGGTTGCAACACGTTTTGGGTTAACTCATTACATGGCCAGGGAGCGAAAACGGTGGGCCCGCTGCTGCGCGTAGAGGCAAGGTCGCAGGATGGACTGGTGGAGGCGGCAAGCGTTCACGATCATCCTTTTGCCCTCGGCGTTCAGTGGCACCCAGAATGGAACAGTAGCGAATACGCCCTGTCGCGTTTGTTGCTTGAAGGTTTTATCAATGCCTGTCAGAAGCACCTGTCTGAAAAACAGCGGCTCTGACCACTACTGTTAAGGAAATGCCAATATGAGCGATGACGGCCTGGCGCCGGGTAAACGTTTGTCAGCGATCCGCCAGCAACTGGGTCTTTCTCAACGTCGTGCCGCCGAACTGTCTGGATTAACGCATAGCGCCATCAGCACCATAGAACAGGACAAAGTAAGTCCTGCCATCAGTACGCTGCAAAAGCTGCTGAAAGTCTACGGGCTGTCGCTCTCCGAGTTCTTCGCGGAACCGGAAAAACCTGATGAGCCGCAGGTGGTTATTAATTATGACGACCTGATTGAAATAGGCAGTCAGGGTGTTTCAATGAAATTAATACACAATGGGAATCCTAACCGTACGCTGGCGATGATCATTGAGACCTATCAGCCGGGCACAACCACCGGCGAGAGGATCAAACACCAGGGTGAGGAGACGGGCACGATACTGGAAGGTGAAGTGGTTCTGACCGTAAACGGGCAAACCTGGCACCTTGTTGCGGGGCAAAGCTATGCGATTAACACCAGCATGCCGCACAGCTTCAGCAACACCTCGGCAGGTATTTGCCGCATTATCAGCGCCCACACCCCCACCACGTTCTAATTATTTCCAGGCCTGAGTTTTTCAGGCCTTATTTAAACCACGTTTTTAACAGGACTCAATTCCTGGGGCTTTTTGCAGCCCAAATTTGCCTGAAGAACCCAGTAAGGCCATTTATCCGATTGAATAAAAGGAGTCATCATGGACTTTCAGCATCTTAATTACTGGCAGGAAAAAGCAAAAAATGCCTCGCCGGAAACCCGCCTGTTTATTAACGGCGAATATTGCTCTGCCAAAGACGGCGAAACATTCAGTACCGTCGATCCTTTTGCGCAACGCAATCTCGCCGAAGTCGCCCGTGGTAAAAAAGCGGACGTGGACGTTGCCGTTCGGGCAGCTCGCAGTGTTTTTGAGCGTGGCGACTGGGCGCAGGCGTCCCCGGCAAAACGCAAAGCCGTGCTCGGCAAGCTGGCAGATTTAATGGAACAGCATCACGAGGAACTGGCGCTGCTGGAGACGCTCGACACCGGCAAACCTATCCGCCATAGCCTGCGTGATGATATTCCGGGCAGCGCCCGCGCTATTCGCTGGTACGCCGAAGCCATCGACAAAGTGTACGGTGAAGTCGCCACCACAGGCGTGAACGAACTGGCGCTGATTGTGCGCGAACCGGTTGGCGTGATTGCCGCCGTTGTGCCCTGGAACTTCCCGCTGCTGCTGGCCTGCTGGAAGCTCGGCCCGGCGCTGGCCGCGGGCAACAGCGTCATCCTCAAGCCTTCGGAGAAATCACCGCTGTCGGCCATTCGCCTTGCGGCGCTGGCCAAAGAAGCTGGCCTGCCGGACGGCGTGTTTAACGTCGTGACCGGGTTTGGTCACGAAGCGGGACAGGCGCTGGCTCAGCACCCGGACGTGGACGTGATTACCTTCACCGGCTCCACCCGTACCGGCAAACAGCTGCTAAAAGATGCAGGCGACAGCAACATGAAGCGCGTCTGGCTGGAAGCGGGCGGCAAAAGCGCCAATATCGTTTTCGCCGACTGCCCGGATCTGAAAAAGGCCGCCGCCACCACCGCCGCCGGTATTTTCTATAACCAGGGCCAGGTCTGCATCGCCGGTACTCGCTTGCTGTTAGAAGAAAGCATCGCCGATGAGTTTATCGCCCTGCTGAAAGAGCAGGCCAAAAACTGGCAGCCAGGCAACCCGCTGGACCCTGAAACGACGATGGGCACGCTTATCGACAGCGCCCACGCCGACAACGTCCACGGCTTTATTCGCGATGGCGAAAGCCAGGGCAAGCTGGCGCTCGACGGGCGTAACGGCAGCCACCCGGCGGCCATCGGCCCGACGATTTTCATCGACACCGCAGCGGATGCACGAGTCGGCCGGGAAGAGATCTTTGGCCCGGTGCTCGTCGTCACCCGCTTTACCTCCGAAGCTCAGGCGCTATCGCTTGCCAACGACAGCGACTACGGCCTCGGTGCCGCAGTGTGGACCCGCGATCTTTCCCGAGCCCACCGTATGAGCCGCAGCCTTAAAGCAGGTTCCGTTTTCGTCAATAACTACAATGACGGCGATATGACCGTCCCGTTTGGCGGCTACAAGCAGAGCGGCAACGGACGCGATAAGTCCCTGCATGCCCTCGAAAAATTTAGCGAACTGAAAACCATCTGGATTGCCCTGGAGCCTTCATCATGACTGAACATACCACCAGCTATTACGCGGCCAGCGCCAATCAATATGAGCCCTTCCCGCAGTTGACCGAGTCCGTAACCTGCGACGTGTGCGTGGTCGGCGGCGGCTATACCGGCCTTTCTTCTGCGCTACATCTGTCCGAAATGGGCTATGACGTGGTGCTGTTAGAGTCCGCCCGCATCGGCTTTGGCGCCAGCGGGCGCAACGGCGGGCAGCTGGTTAACTCCTACAGCCGCGATATTGATGTGATTGAGCGCCGCTATGGCCCGGAAGCGGCCAAAATGCTCGGCGGCATGATGTTTGAAGGCGGAGAAATTATTCGCGAACGCATTAAGCGCTATCAGATTGACTGCGACTATCGCCCTGGCGGCCTGTTCGTTGCGATGAACCACAAGCAGTTGGAAAAGCTTGAAGAGCAGAAAGCTAACTGGGAGCGCTATGGCAATACCCAGCTGGAGCTGCTGGATGCCGGCGAAATCAAACGCGAAGTGAACAGCGATCGTTACGTGGGTGCCCTGCTCGACCACAGCGGCGGCCATATTCATCCGCTAAACCTGGCCATTGGCGAAGCTAACGCCATTCGCCTCAACGGTGGCCGAGTATTCGAACAGTCTGCGGTGACCCATATTCAGCACGGCAGTCCGGCCGTCGTCAGCACGGCGAAAGGCAAGGTCACGGCGAAGTACGTGATCGTGGCCGGTAACGCCTACCTTGGCGATAAGCTCGAACCAGAGCTGGCAAAAAGTAGCATGCCGTGCGGCACCCAGGTGCTGACCACCGAGCCGTTGGGCGAAGATCTTGCCCGTTCGCTGATCCCGAAAAATTACTGTGTGGAAGACTGTAACTACCTGCTGGATTACTACCGCCTGACGGCCGACAACCGCCTGCTGTACGGCGGCGGCGTGGTCTACGGCGCGCGTGACCCGGCAGATATTGAGCGCCTGGTGATGCCTAACCTGCTGAAAACCTTCCCGCAGCTGAAAGGCGTGAAGATTGACTACAGCTGGACCGGGAACTTCCTGCTGACGCTGTCCCGCATGCCGCAGGTGGGCCGTCTGGATAACAATATTTACTACAGCCAGGGCTGCAGCGGGCACGGCGTCACCTATACCCATCTGGCTGGCCGCCTGATTGCAGAGCTGCTGCGCGGTGACGCCGAGCGCTTCAACGCCTTCGCCAACCTGCCGCACTATCCGTTCCCTGGTGGGCGCACGTTCCGTATTCCGTTTACCGCGATGGGCGCGGCTTACTACAGTCTTCGCGATCGCCTTGGGGTTTAAATAAACCCGACGCACGGAGCGATCCCTCCGTGCGTTTTTTTATTAACGGCCCAAAGCTTTATCGCCGCGAAAACTTCACGTTGCGGCAGATTAATTAAGGAAAATATAAGGCGGCTTAAGCTAATTTACAGTCAATAACACCCAGATATTACCAGCCAGAATTTTTGAAAGTCTTCATCAATAACCCCTGCTATTCATTAGCCCGGCGGCAACGTAGCATGCAACGCATTCACCGACGACTCGCTTATTACCCACATTGAGAGACTCATTATGATGCGTAAAATGATAACTTCCGCCCTTGCCCTTACCGTATTTACCGCCCTGACCGGCACGGTTTTAGCCGCCACTGAAGTTCAGCAGGCAAGCGCCGGGCAAAGCATAGGCTCCATTTCAACCAGCGGCGCAACTACGCTTGACCAGGCTATTAATCAGCTTTCCGACAAAGCTGATAAGGCCGGAGCAACCTCTTTTAAAGTGACCTCCGCAGGCGGGCAAAATAAGCTCTTCGCCACGGCAGAATTATTCAAATAAAGAAAAGCTCGCACATGGCGAGCTTTTCTTTTTCTTACTGATAATTACAGTCGCCCGGACTCCGTAGCGGCTGCATTTATTTGTACCGGCATACCGGAACGGCGATTCAACGCCTCGCTGACGACGGCAGCATGCACATCCGACGCCTGAGTTTCGCTGCGCAATATCGTGGTCATCGGCAGCGGGACTTTTTTGTCGGACTCAAACTCCGCGCGATTACGCGACAGCGGCTCGTGAACCTCTAACCAGCGCTTGCCGTCCGGCTCTGTGGTGGCTTTCACCGGCTGGTCAATCAGCTGTACGCGAGTCCCGACCGGCACATTATCGAACAGGAATTTAATGTCGTCGTTGCGCAGGCGGATACAGCCCTGGCTGACGCGCAGGCCGATGCCAAAGTTGGCGTTAGTGCCGTGAATGGCGTACAGCTTGCCGATGTAAATGGCATACAGGCCCATCGGGTTATCCGGCCCCGGCGGCACAAAAGCAGGCAGCGTTTTGCCTTCTTTGGCGTACTCGCGGCGGGTGTTCGGGGTTGGCGTCCAGGCCGGGGCGTCCTGCTTGCGCTCCACGCGAGTTACCCAGTTGCGCGGCGTTTCACGCCCGGCCTGACCGATGCCGATCGGCAGGATTTCAACCGTGTTGCTGTCCTTTGGATAATAGTAGAGGCGCATTTCCGCCACGTTCACCACAATCCCTTCACGCACGGTGTCAGGCAAAATAACCTGCTGCGGAATAACCAATTGCGTGCCGACTTTGGGCAGGAACGGATCGACGCCCGGATTAGCCTCCAGCATATTGCTGAAGCCCTGCCCGTACTGAGCGGCAAAATGTTCCAGCGGCTCCTTGTTGCCCTCCGGCACGGTTACCGTGATCGGTGCGCCAACCAGGCGACTGCCTTCCGGCGGCAAAGGATAAGTTACGGCCATCGCGCTTTGCGTGACCGCCGCCAGAGCAAAAGCCAGCGTGGAGAAACGAATCATAATTTCCCTGTTAGTTAACATGACGTGAATACGTTAAGCATAACCGCCCCGAGAAAATTCTGTAAGGATCGGCGGTGAATATGTTTACAAATTGAACGGTCGGGTTGCGACCGCTGGCTGCAGAGGGCATGATGTCCTCTTGTTTTCAAAGGAGACGTTATGCAGGAATTGATATCCGCCCTCGAGCAATACGGTATTGAACCCAACCACACCACTTCCCTGATCGTCATTTTCGGCATCATTTTTCTGACCGCGCTGGTCGTGCATTTTATTCTGCACGGCATTGTACTGCGGGCCTTTGAGAAGCGGGCGCAGTCCAGCTCCAGCCTCTCGCTGCAGATAATCACCCAGAACAAGCTGTTTCACCGGCTGGCGTTTCTGCTGCAGGGCATCATCGTTAACGTTCAGGCTGTGTTATGGCTGCAAAAAGGCAGCGACGCGGCGACCATTCTGACCACCTGCGCCCAGCTGTGGGTGATGCTCTACGCGCTGATGTCCTTCTTCTCCCTGCTGGATGTGATTTTCGGCCTGTCGGGTAAATTCTCTTTCGCTTCTCAACTGCCGCTGAAGGGTATTTTCCAGGGCGTGAAGCTGCTGGCCGCGATTGTCGTCGGCATCATGATGGTTTCGCTGCTGATTGGGAAATCCCCGGCAATATTGATAAGCGGCCTCGGCGCGATGGCCGCCGTGCTGATGTTGGTGTTTAAAGATCCGATTCTTGGCCTGGTGGCCGGGATCCAGCTCTCTGCCAACAGCATGCTGAAGATGGGCGACTGGCTGGAAATGCCTAAATACGGCGCGGACGGCGCGGTGATCGACATCGGCCTGACGACGGTGAAAGTCCGCAACTGGGACAATACCATTACCACCATCCCAACCTACGCCCTGGTGTCTGACGCCTTTAAAAACTGGAGCGGGATGTCGGCCTCCGGCGGGCGACGCATTAAGCGCAGCGTGAACATTGACACTACCAGCATTCGTTTTCTGTCGCAGGACGAGCAGGAGAAACTCCTTAAGGCGAAGCTGCTGCAACCGTATATGGCAGAGCGCGGGAAAGAGATCAGCGAATATAACCAGCAGCACGCCGACGACTCGGTGCTGAACCAGCGCAAAATGACCAACGTCGGCACCTTCCGGGCTTACCTGAATGAGTACCTGCGTAGCCACCCGCGAATTCGCAAAGACATGACCCTGATGGTGCGCCAGCTTGCCCCTGAAAGCGAAGGGCTGCCGGTGGAAATTTATGCCTTCACCAACACCGTGGTGTGGGCGGAGTATGAAAGCATCCAGGCCGATATCTTCGACCACATTTTTGCCGTGGTGGACGAGTTTGGGCTGCGTATTCACCAGACGCCAACCGGCAACGACATGCGTGCCATTGCCGGGGCTTTCGATCGCTAAACGGCGCTTTCTTCTGGCACCGTAAGCGGTTCTTTCGGCGGTCGTGGGTATTTTTTCAGCCAGCGACCGCTGATCATTCGCCAGTAGAAGCACGCGCCGCGCACCGCCCAGTCGCCGAACATCCCCAGCCAGACGCCCACCACGCCCATCCCGAGCACAATCCCCAGCGTGTAACCGGCGATAACACGGCAACCCCACATTCCCGCCATCGACACCCACATCGCGTAGCGGGCATCGCGCGCGCCCTTCAGCCCGGCCGGCAGCACCCAGGACGCGGCCCAGATAGGCATAAACGCGGCGTTCATCCACAGCAGGACTTTAACGACTTCTTTGACGTCATCTTCACTGGTATAGAACGAGGCGAACAGCCCGGCGAACGGCGCGGTTCCCCAGGCAATGACCGTCAGGCCAATCGTGGCGAGCCAGAACGTGTGGCGCAGCTGGCGCTCGGCCTGGCCGATTTGCCCTTTTCCAAGCCGCCTGCCGACGATTATTGTTGACGCCGACCCGAGGGCGTTGCCCGGCAGGTTAATCAGCGAGGCCACGGAGAAGGCAATAAAGTTCCCGGCAATGACGTTGGTGCCCATCCCGGCGACGAACATTTGCGTCAGCAGCTTGCCGCCGTTGAACAGCACCGACTCGACGCTGGCCGGGATACCGATGCCGAGCACTTCCCATAAAATGCCCCAGTTGAGCGGCGTGAAGTAGCTTTTCAGCGAAATGCGTAGCGCCGGATTAAAGCCAATCATCAGCACGAAAATAATACCCGCCGCGCCGATATAGCGGGAAATGGTCAGCCCCAGGCCTGCGCCGACAAAGCCCAGCCCGCCCCAGCCGAAGATGCCGTAGATAAGAATGCTGCTGATGATGATATTGAGGATGTTCATGCCGCCGTTAATCAGCAGCGGGATTTTGGTGTTCCCCGCCCCGCGCAGCGCACCGCTGCCGATAAGCGCGATGGCCGCCGCCGGGTAACTCCAGACGGTGGTTTGCAGGTAGGAAAGCGCGAGACCTTTTACTTCTGGCGTGGCGTTCCCGGCGATGACATCGATGATATGCGTGCCCGCCAGGTGAATGCCTGCGGCCATAATAAATGACACGATGGTCATCAGGATCAGCGACTGCCTGGCCGCCGCCCTCGCCCGCTCCGGATCCAGCCTGCCGAAGCTGAACGCCACCACCACCGTGGTGCCAAGGTCGATAGCGGCGAAGAACGCCATAATAACCATATTAAAGCTGTCGGCGAGTCCCACGCCCGCCATCGCCTCTTTCCCTAACCAGCTGACGAGGAAGGTACTGAGTACGCCCATCAGCAGCACGCAGGTGTTTTCTAGGAAGATAGGCACCGCCAGCGGCGTTATCTCTCGCCAGAACAGCACCCGATAACTCTTACGTTTGGCGTACCACGGCGTTTTCGCCACGGTCTGGCGAAGGACTGCATGTAAGTTCAAGCGAGGACCTGCAAGGAAAGATAAAACGGCATTTCAAATAATGGGCGACAAATCGTTATCCTGCAAAGGATTTTTTTGTCTCTGATTGCCTGAAAAGGCAACAAGATGTTGATAGTTTCTGCAAACGCACCGCACCGTGAGATTTTGCCTTTGACAAGCCCCTGAGCCGCCGCTAATATTCGCCCCGTTCAAACGATTCCTCTGTAGTTCAGTCGGTAGAACGGCGGACTGTTAATCCGTATGTCACTGGTTCGAGTCCAGTCAGAGGAGCCATATTCGAGAAGCCCGCTTAAGGAAACTTAAGCGGGCTTTTTGCTTTTGATGGTTCAGGAAAAAGCGCTACCTGCTGCCACCAAGCTCGGCGATCACCCGGATTCTTATGCTCTCAAATCTTTTATCAGGTTAGGGTTACGCTGCAATAATGACAGGAGCTTTAAGGCCGTGCCGTTTGGCTGGCGTCGCCCCAACTCCCAACTCTGCACCAGCGCAACCGAAGTCCCGACCGCATCAGCAAATTCGGCACGATTGATACCCAAACTCTCGCGTAATGCTTTAACGTCAATCATGAGGTCTGTTCTGCGGCTGGCAATGGCATTACGCTGATAATCGCCAGGCGGTTTTGGTAGTTATCATCATCTCCCCAAAGCCACTCTGTTACCTGCCCTATTTGCTCAGGCGTTTCTATCTGGCGCAGCTCGCAAGAGATCATGTCATACCCATACACGAATTTATTTGCCGCCAGCGCTTCATACAGCCGCGTTAACCAAAAGTTTTGCCCCTGCTGCGTCTGGTGGCGGTCAGTTATCACCACATTGTAATTTTTCAGCAAATACAAGGTAAACACTTTACCGGCCAGTCCCTGCAACGCAGCATTGTGCACTGGGTTTGGTGTACGCCATACCAGAATCTGCGTCACGGGCAAATGGTTCAGGAAGGCATCCGGCTGGATTATTACGCGGTTGTAATAGACCACCTCGCGCAACAGATGGTTGATAACCACTAGCTCGAAATGCTCAAAAGGAACGGCAGGCAATCGGTTATCAATACGCACAAGCTGATAGCCTGGCGGCAGAGAAATAGCCGCAAGTTCGATTGGCGTCATGGTCGGCACATTGACGATTGCCTCAAAGAGCTCCTCATTGCTGATACGCATGTTGAGTTGGGCAAACGTTTGTTGCACTTCTGACGGCTTGAACAATTGTTTTGGCATTGTCTTTTCCCTGTTGATTTAAAGAACACCTTATCATGTACCCTGTACGCGGCTCAACTGCCCTCATGAGACAAAATGCCGCCAGGCGAATCCATAACAGCGCTGCTGTAGTGCGAACGAGTGATATTTAAGAAGTCAACTGAAAGAAACTTAAGCGGACTTTTGCTTTTGATTCTTTGCTTCTGCTTTGAGCGAACTGCGGATGTTGTGCTTTAGCGCTAACGGTTCAATCTTTGGAAGTCAGCTCGATTCAGTTCGGATCATTTCTCTTAGACAATGCTAAGGTTAAGCCTCCCTAAAGTATCTGTGCAGGTGTCAAAGTGAGCATTTCAGCGATACATGAATGGCGGATGAATGATTTTCTGATTAGTACTGACAATGCAAAGTTGAACATACAGGCTGTGCATCAGTATTTGACAAGATCCACATGGGCAAAAGGTATCGATCTGGAAACTGTCACCACTTCAGCAGCGAACAGCCTTAACTTTGGCATTTATCATAATGAATCCCAGGCAGGATTTGCACGTCTGATAACGGATTATGCAACTTTCGCGTATCTTTGTGATGTGTATGTACTTGAGGAATACCAGGGCGACGGGTTAGGAAGATGGCTTATGGAATGTATTCATAGCCACCCGGTGTTTGAAAAGCTTCGCAGGGTCTTGTTATTCACAACAACTGCGCCCTGGCTTTATGAAAAATTTGGCTATGAACCGGTGAATAAGAAAAATTACGCGTGGGCTATTACCCGGCCTGATATCTATAACAATAGATAAAAGCAAACATAAAAAGCATTTCACTCTGCCCGGCCTCAGTTCTTTTGAGTGTACAAGGTCCGTTTTTGGCGGCGGTGTATCGTAAAGCTGGGCTGGCGTCTTTTACGCTGGCAAATGCGTTAAAGCGCGCTGGCCTAAAGGGGAAAGGCTTATTGCCGATGCGTTAGGCGTTGCCCCTGAGCAAACCTGGCTGTCGGCCAACGTAAGACTAAAGAGCAGTAAAACTGTCGCCACCCGCAAACCGCCGGTGGCGAATACTTGCTATAAATCCAACGCCCACTCCTCTCCCCCAAGCACCTTTCCGTTGACCTGGATCTCAATCAGTTGCACGCCGGGGTAATACTGGCGGGTGGTGATTTTCTTCACCGCGTGCTTTTTCTCTATGGTGACCGTGCCTCCGGCCGGGAGTTCGAACGCGCGGAGCTTGAAGACCTTCGGGGCGGTGCTGCCGTTGGCTTTCATAAAGTGCAGCACGTAATCGACAACGATATTTTGTGGAGCGTCGCTGGTTGAGCGCAGGCTGACCTTAAATTCCAGGTTTCCTCCGAGGGCGATGGCTTTTTGCCTGATGGAGAAGGCATCCAACGCGACGTCCGCGCCGTGCTGCACGCCGATCAGCGCCAGCGCGTCCGGGTGACCGTTCTTAATTAAGGTGCGCAGCGAGTGGCGGGTTATCCACGCGACTTTTTTTACCTCTTCACTGCCGGACTGTTTCGCCTGCTGCTGCCAGCTTTGCAGGAGCTGAATTACGTAGTCCGGGTGATCTTTGGTGATGTCGTTCAGGTGGTTGGCCACGCTTTTTCGGACGTACAGCTCCGGGTCGAACTTCAGGGCATCCAGAATCGCGCGTGTTCCCGCCGGGTCTTTGATAAACAGATGCAGCTTTTCGCCCCACGGCACGCGCGGGCGTGTGCCTTCCGAAGCCCAGCGGCGAAGGTCCACGCTTTCGTCCTGCGCACATTTGAGCAGAAAGCGCATGGTTGCGTCAGGATCCTGTTTTATAAAAGGCCTCACCGCCCATTCGGCGGTAAAACAAACGGTGACCACTTTCAGGGCTTCGAGGGAAATTTCCGGCTGGTCCAGGCCATAAACCTGAATAAACTCCGCGAAGGGCCAGACGGCAAAACCGCGAAGCTTATTCTCTTTTAATACCGAAACCACCACGCCCAGTGCCGCCGGGTAGTCCTGCGGCAGCTCAGCCGCCAGCGCGTCGCGGATGGTCTGGACCCTGGCCTTCATCTCCAGCTTATCCAGCTTCTCTGCTTTTTTTAGAAAGGCATCGACGTTAAAGGCGGGATAGTGCTGCGCGATTAAGTTCGCAATTTCCTGCAAAAGCGCATGATTAAAAGCATGCTTAAACGCGTTCTGATTTTCGACGGACTCACTCACAGCCCTACTCCCTTGCGGATGATGTATTGCCGGAGTCTATCACCGTTTTTTCCCGGTTTTTTAGCCGTTTGCTACATAAATTTTGCTAGCCAATGCGCCCTGGATGGGTCAGCACCTGGCGGAATTTCTCTATGTCGCAAATCACGTACTCATGGGCCACTTTCTGAATGTACTGCTCTTCTATCAGTTGATTAATGACGCGGCGGTAGGTTCTTTCGGAGCAGCCAAAACGTTCGGCCTCGCGGGACACCTGCGAGAAGTCCACCAGCGGCTTGTTCTGCTGATGGCGTTCATACAGGTCGGCCACGATGTTAAACACCAGCGGCTGCAGGAAGCGTTCCATGGTTCTCGCCATTCCGCGCTGGTAGCTGGTGGAAAGCAGCTGGCTGAGCCAGACGCCGACTTCCGCGTGGCTGGTCAGGATGGTGTCCATCATCGCCAGCGGGATGACTTTTACCGCCATGGTGTCGTGGGCCACGACCGAGAACTGGCTCGGCGTGTGGGTAAGATATTCAATTTCGCCGATGATGGTATCGCTGACGAAGCGTTGCCCCAGGCTGAACGCTTTCCCGTTTTCGGCGTTGTAGTGCATGGTGTACTCGCCGAGCGTTATCCAGTAAAGCGCTTTGATCTCTTCGCCCTGACGCAGAATAAATTCGTCGGGGCCGATCTCTTTGGTTTTAAGCGGCGCGGCGTACACGGCATCGCGCAGGATCTGGTGCCCGCGCTGAGCGAACTGCTGAATAATATTCATGGTGTTGTCGCTCTCCGGCAGGGCTGCCACGCAGCAAAATAAGGTCACTAACTCGTCAAGTATTGCCTGTTTCACCAGACTCTGCGGTGAAAAAGGCGGCTGAGATTAACTATCGTCCCTCGGTATTGTCAATACTCCGCGTTTTACTCATCCCTTGCCAGCCCTGGCGTTTCTCTTTTCTTGCCAGGGCAAAAATCAATTTTGTGATCGCCGTCAGTCCGGTCGGACATTTGCCTTTTTCTGCAAGCGACGGGGTTTCTATCTTAGCGGCATGAAACCAGCCAGGAGATCGTCTGATGACGCCACATATTAACGCCAACCCAGGCGACTTTGCCGAAACCGTGATCATGCCCGGCGACCCGCTGCGCGCGCAGTACATCGCGCAGACTTATTTAACCGATGCAAAGCGCGTGTGCGATACCCGCAATATGTTCGGCTTTACCGGCTACTACAAGGGCAAGCGTCTTTCCGTGATGGCGCACGGGATGGGCATTCCGTCCGTTTCGATTTACGTCCATGAATTGATCAACGCGTTTGGCGTTAAGCAGCTTATTCGCATCGGCACCTGTGGCGCGGTGGATGAAAGCGTGGATATGCGCCACGTGATTGTCGCCACCGGCGCGGGGACGTCCTCTTCGGTAAACCGCGACCGCTTTGGCGGCTATGACTACGCGGCCGTGCCGGACTTTGACCTACTGCGCCGCTGCTGGATGGCGGCTGAGCAAAATAATATTCCGACCCAGTTCGGCAACACCTTCACCAACGACCTGCTGTACGACAAACCCGAAGGCATGCTCCCTGCCCTCAAAAAGATGAACATCCTTGCGGTGGAAATGGAAACCTCGGCGCTATTCACTATCGCCGCGCAGTACCGCGCCAAAGCCCTGAGCCTGCTAACGGCCTGCGTAAGCAGCGTTACGGGTGAAGAGCCGACGGCAGAAGAACTCCAAAACACGTTAGACAAAATGATTGAGCTCGCTTTAGAAACCGCAATTCTCTGCGATTGATTTCTCCCATAAGGGTTCTCCGATGACAAACTCTACACACCAGCCGGCCTCTGGCGGCATAAAAGTTGAATCAAACGGCGTCAATGCCGTGCCCGAAGCTGAACGTTACGGCAAACCTTCGGGGCTGTTCCCGATTTGGTTCTCCTGGAATGTCTCCATTCTGGGGATGACCTACGGGATTTACGTTTACTCGCTGGGCCTGAGCGTCTGGCAGTCTATCACCGCCGGGATTCTCGGCTACCTGCTTTCCTGCTGCCTGGTCGGCGTGCTGGCGGTGGGCGGGCCAAGAACCGGCCTGCCGACGCTGACCCAGACCCGTTTCTGCTTCGGCTATCATGGCAATAAATTCCCGACGCTGTTTGCCTATATCTCCAACATGGGCTGGAAAATCACCATTATTACCCTCGCCTCGTCCACCGGCGCGGCGCTGTTTGCCAAACTCTGGCCCGCGGCGTTTGCGCTGGCGGACGGCAAACCAACGCTGGTCTGCATTCTCGGCTGGTTTATCGTCAGCCTGGCGCTGACCATGTCGGTCGCCATTTATGGCCACCAGCTGATCATGAAGGTCGAGAAATACATCGCGTGGCTGACCGGGTTTATGAGCATCATTTTTATCTTCCTGATGCTGCCGCACATTCACTGGGAAAAGCTGGGCCAGAGCGCCGCGCACGGCGACCTGCTGACCTGGATCGGCGGCGTGGTGATGGCGATGACCATGGTGGGCCTGGGCTTCCTGAACTACGGCGGCGACTTCGCGCGCTATCTGCCGAAGAAAACGCAGGCCTCAAAAGTGATTTTTTGGACGACAACGGGGATTTCCCTGCCGGTAAGCATTCTGCTGGTGTTGGGCGCGTTCCTGGCCGACAGTAACCCGGAGCTGGGCGCAGCTGCGGCGCAGTCGCCTATCGCCTCGCTGACTAACCTGCTGCCGTTTTGGTTCTACGTACCGTTTTCCATCGTGATTATCGTTTCGCTACTGGCGGCTGCGATTACCGGCGTGTACAGTTCCGGCCTGGCATTACTGGCGCTGGGCATTCCCGCCAGCCGCGCCACGACCACCACGCTGAACGCGGCCATCATAGGCTTCGGCGCGTTCTACCTGATGTTTATTTCTGACTCGTTCCTCGCGACCTTCCAGTCATTCCTGGCCTCTATCTCGGTGGTGATTGGCTCCGCCGGGGCGATTCAGCTGATCGACTTCCTGCGCCAGAAGCGCCTGGGCTGGGATGTGGCGATGGCGAACAAGGCGGGTTTTGGTGGCAGAGATGGCCGCTGGACGGCGCTGCTTTCGCTGGGCGTGGCAACGTTTGTGGGCCTGGGCACGATTACCTCGGGCGACCCGTATATCGCGCATGTGGTCGGTTTCCTGCTGACGGAAGAGACCCGCCATAGCGTCTTTGCCACCGCGAACCTGGGTGTGATTGCCTCGATGCTGACCGGCGGCGTGATGTATTCGCTGCTGACCTTCGGCCTGAAGATTGGGCTGCCGGGGATCTCATCTGCGCCAGCGGCTGTAACCTTGCAGGGCAAGGCTCAAAAAGCTTTGTAAGCCTAAAAACGGACCCGCTAAGCGGGTCTGTTACTTTCCCAGTCCTGTAAAAAATCTATCAGCGCACGCACCTTCGCCGGAACGTGCCGGGTATTTGGGTAAACCGCATAAATCCCCTGGGAGGGGAAACGATATTCAGGCAGTACGTACTGAAGTTCACCGCGTTCTATCGCGTTTCGCACCAGCCATTCGGGCAGTAAACCCACGCCGCAGCCCTGCACCACAAAGGCCATTAGCGCTGCCGCCGTGTCGGTCATAAAGCGTGCTGGCCCGGTAATCGTAAGATCTCGCGTTTCCTGGTCACGCCCAATAACCTGCCATTCTCTCGGCGTTGGCAGCCGACGATGAATAACCCATTCCGCTTCGGCCAGGGCTTCCAGACTGCCGATCGGGTTGCGTTCGATCCACTGCGGGGCGGCAACTGCCACAATCTCAAAGCGCTCTATCAGCGCGGCGCGGTAAGAGGAATCCACCAGCTTGCCGAGGCGGATAGCAACGTCAAACTGCCCGGAGATCAGGTTAACCGGCGCAGAAGAGGACTCATGCCGGATAGTCAGCCCGGGATGCAGCCTGCCGAAGGCGCTCAGGGCGGGAATGACCTTTGCCTGGCCGTATTCCGGCGTCGTCGAAATACTCAGCTCGCCCGAAAATCCTCCGTGGTGCCCCTGAACGTCTTCAACCAGCGCTTCGCTTTCTCTTAAGAGCTGTAAAGCACGCTGGTAAAACACCTCGCCCGCCTGGGTTAACGCCACGCGGCGCGTGGAGCGCACGAGAAGCGAAACGCCAAGCTCCGCCTCAAGCTGGCGAACGTTAAAGCTTATCACCGCCTTAGTTTGCTGCGCTGATTGCGCCGCGGCGGTAAAGCCCCCGGCCTCCACCACGGCCACAAACTGCGCCACTCGCTGTAAGTTCAGCATGCTAATTCGCCTGATTATCAAATTATTTTTGACAGTGTATCAGCCGCAACAGGATTTATCCGCCCGGCCGAACCTGCTGAAATCACCTTTTCTTTTTCACGAGAACCGTCATGCCTTACCGCTACAGGGTTGCTGCCGTTTATCTGCTCGGCTTTTTTCTCGACCTGATCAATATGTTTATCTCCAACGTCGCCTGGCCTGAAATGGGCAGGGAGCTTAATGCGCCGGTCACCGAACTGGCGTGGATAAGCCACGGCTATCTTTGCGGCCTGACGCTGGTTATTCCCTGCAGCGCGTGGCTGACGCAGCGCCTGGGCGCCAAACGCCTGTTTATGCTTTCACTTGCGCTATTTACGCTGGGTACGCTGGCATCCGGCCTCGCGTCCGGCCTCGAGGCGCTGGTCGCCGCGCGTATTCTGCAGGGCGTTGGCGGCGGGCTGCTGATCCCCGTTGGCCAGGCGCTGACCTGGCAGCTTTTTGCGGTGCACGAGCGGGCCAGACTTTCATCAGCCATTATGCTGGTGGCGCTGCTGGCTCCGGCGCTTTCGCCAACGGCGGGCGGCCTGCTGGTGGAGTCTTTCGGCTGGCGCTGGATATTTTTGTCGAGCCTGCCGCTGGCGCTGCTAACGTTAATGCTCGCCGGGCTGTGGCTAAAACCCACCGGGCAACAAACTCCCCGCAGGCCGCTGGACGTCAAAGGGCTGATACTGGGATCTGCCGGACTGTTTGCTATTTTGTTGGGCGTCACCCAGGCCGGAAACCCGGCGGCACATTTATCGGCGCTGCTGTTACTGGCCTCCGGCACGCTTATTCTGTGGCTGTTCGTTCGCCGGAACGGCAGGCACCCTTATCCTCTATTCAGCCTACCGCTGCTGGCAGACCCGTTGCTGCGCTACGCGATGTTCGTTTACCAATGCATTCCGGGCATTTTTATGGGCACCAGCCTGGTCAGCATCGTCTATCTGCAAACTCAGCTGAGCCTGTCCGCCACCCAAACCGGCATGCTGATGCTACCCTGGGCGCTGGCCTCTTTTGTCGCAATTTCGTTTACCGGCAAGATGTTTAACCGCCTCGGCCCTCGCCCGCTGATTACTGCCGGAGGCTTACTTCAGGCTGCAGGGATCCTGCTGCTGGCGCAGGTCAGTTCCGGCGAGCAAACTCCGCTGCTGGTGGGGGCTTATATTCTGATGGGCCTGGGCGGGAGCCTTTCCAGCAGCACGGCGCAGAGCACCGCTTTTATCTCCATAGCTTCTGAGGCAATGCCCGAAGCCAGCGCGCTGTGGAACATTAATCGCCAGCTAAGCTTTTGCTTTGGCGTGGCGCTGCTGAGCCTGCTGCTGGCCGTATTACAGGGGTTGATGCCCGCCCCTCGCGCTTACCTTTTTACTTTTAGCCTTGCCGCCGCCGGGACGCTTGCCCCGCTGGCTTATCATCTGCGGCTGAATAATCAGCACATTAAAAATCAACTTATCCAAAAGGAGCACTGAGCGATGAATATCTGGTTTAAAGAGGTGATCGACGCCCACGTTGCCATTGAGCATTGGCTTGGCGCGGGCCAGGGCGAGCTGGAGGCGCTTTTGGCACGCTTTTCTGACGATTATTCGATGATCGCGTTGAGCGGTACAAAGCTGGATTACCCGGCGCTTTGCGGCTTTTTCAGCGCCAGCGGCGGCAGCCGTGAAGGGCTGGCAATTGAAGTCGATAGCCTTACTCTGCTGGACGAATGGCAGTACGGTGCCGCCGTGCTTTACCGCGAGACGCAGACCCTGAACGGCTCGACTACCGGGCGCTGGTCTACCGTTATCTTCCGTCGTGAAGGTGAACAGGTGCTGTGGCGTCACTTGCAGGAAACCGGGCAGGCATAGATTACCCGGCGGAGACGGCATAGGCCGTCTTCCTGCCCGAATAGCTTTAGAGCGCAATTTTAAAGTGAGAGCCGTCCGGTAGCTCAACATCCAGCTGAACCTTGCCGCCCGCCGCTTCGACGTAGCGTTTGAGTGAAGATAGCTTGATATCACGTCCTTTTTTTTCCATTTCGGCAACGGTCGGCTGCTTCACGCCCAGCTTTTGCGCCATCTCGTTCTGCGTTTTCCTTACCCGATCGCGTAGCTCAGCCAGATGGATATTCAGCAGCATTTCATCGGCCATGGCCTGCGCGGCGGCGACAACTTCTGGTTTTTCCGTGGCAAGTAGCTCTTCTAGTGTTCGACCCATTCTATCTGCTCCTTTTCCGTTAACTGTTTAAGGTGAGCTGCAAATTCCTTATCGGCCCGAGGAATCATGACATCATAAAATCGTTTCTCGTTTCCGGCCTTATTGCCAGCACACAGCAGGATGGCGCAACGTCTTATATCAAAAGCGAAAAATAGCCTTAATGGTTCGCCTCTGCACTGAACGCGCAGCTCTTTCATGTTGGCGTATTGCGAACCTCTCACCGTGTCTGCGTAAGGCCTGCTTAGTAAAGGTCCTCTGCTCTTCAGCAACACCATTGATGCGATGACGCTGGCTTTGATTGCATCATCCGATGCCGTAAACCAGGCATCAAACGTATCCGTCATTTTTATCGACCACATACGACATCCTTTTCACTATAGGTTAAATACTATATAGGCACAAGACTATATCGGGGAGTATCTGTGTAAAAATGAAGCGGAACATGGCTCTGATTCAGAATGACCGAGCGGCCTTCAGGTATTTTTTGACGTATACGGGATGTTGCAGAGCGGATGGGAACTAACTCGCAGATAAAAAAATGGGCGAGATAACCTCGCCCATTTTGAGTACAGCTTAAGCTTTTACGCGGCTGGCGATAATGTCGTCGGCCACGTTGCGCGGCGCTTCAGCATAGTGATGGAACTCCATGCTGTAGGTCGCCCTGCCCTGAGACATAGACCGCAGCGTGGTGGAGTAGCCAAACATCTCCGCCAGCGGAACATCGGCCCGGATTATCTGGCTGCCAAAACGTTCTTCCATGCCCTGCAACATGCCGCGACGGGAAGAGAGATCGCCCATGATGTTACCGGCGTACTCTTCTGGCGTTTCCACCTCAACGTGCATGATCGGCTCCAGAATAGCCGGATCTGCCTTGCGTACGGCGTCCTTGAAGCCAAAGATCGCCGCCATTCTGAACGCCATTTCCGAAGAGTCGACGTCATGGTAAGAGCCAAAGGTCAGCGTGGCTTTGATGTCCACCACCGGGTAGCCGGCCAGCACGCCGGTGTTCATGGCTTCGCGCAGGCCTTTCTCCACGGAAGGAATGTACTCGCGCGGGACCACGCCCCCTTTGGTCGCATCTTCAAACACAAACCCTTTCCCCGGCTCCTGCGGCTCAAGCGTCAGCACCACGTGACCGTACTGCCCTTTACCGCCGGACTGGCGCACAAATTTACCTTCAACATCTTTCACCGCCTTGCGGATCGTTTCACGATAGGTAACCTGAGGCCGACCGATGTTCGCCTCCACGCCAAACTCGCGCTTCATGCGGTCCACGATGATCTCCAGATGGAGTTCGCCCATGCCGGAAATAATCGTCTGGCCGGATTCCTCGTCCGTATGCAGTCGGAAAGAGGGATCTTCTACCGCCAGCCGCTGCAGTGCGATACCCATTTTTTCCTGATCGGCCTTGGTCTTCGGCTCGATAGCGAGTGAAATTACCGGTTCTGGAAACTCCATACGCTCAAGGGTTATCACCGCATTCGGGTCGGTTAGCGTATCGCCCGTGGTAACGTCTTTCAGCCCTACGCAGGCCGCGATATCACCGGCGCGAAGTTCGTCTACCTCATGTCTGTCGTTCGCGTGCATTTGCACGATGCGGCCAATACGCTCTTTTTTGCCTTTTACCGGGTTATAAACCGAATCGCCTTTACGCAGCACGCCGGAATAAACACGGATAAAGGTCAGTTGGCCAACGTAAGGATCGGTCATCAGCTTGAAAGCCAGCGCCGAGAACGGTTCGTCGTCGTTGGCATGGCGTTCAATCGTCTGGCCCTTTTCGTCCACGCCCTGAATAGAAGGAATGTCGAGCGGGGAAGGCATCAGCTCAACAACCGCATCCAGCATGCGCTGTACGCCTTTGTTTTTGAACGCGCTGCCGCACAGCATAGGCTGTATTTCCCCGGAGATGGTACGGGCACGCAGGCCGGTAACGATCTCCGCCTCGCTCAGCTCGCCGGTTTCCAGGTATTTGTCCATTAGCTCATCGTTGGCCTCCGCCGCAGCGGACACCATTTTTTCCCGCCATTGTTGTGCGGTTTGCAGCAGATCTTCAGGCACCGGCGCATAGCTGAACGTCATACCCTGGGTTGCGTCGTCCCACAAAATTGCGCGCATTTTGATCAGATCCACCACGCCGGTGAAGCGTTCCTCCGCACCAACGGGGATCACAATCGGCACCGGGTTAGCCTTCAGGCGGTCAATCATCATCTGCACCACGCGGAAGAAATCGGCTCCCGGACGGTCCATTTTGTTAACGAAGGCCAGCCGCGGTACGCGGTATTTATTCGCCTGTCGCCACACGGTTTCGGACTGAGGCTGCACGCCGCCCACGGAGTCATAAACCATTACGGCGCCGTCGAGTACGCGCATGGAGCGCTCCACCTCAATGGTGAAGTCCACGTGTCCCGGCGTGTCGATGATGTTGATACGGTGCGGTTCAAAACCGCGATCCATACCCGGCCAGAAGCAGCTCACCGCGGCGGACGTAATGGTAATGCCGCGCTCTTGCTCCTGAGCCATCCAGTCTGTCGTTGCTGCGCCATCGTGAACTTCGCCCAGTTTGTGGCTCATGCCTGTGTAAAACAAAATACGTTCGGTCGTAGTTGTTTTACCGGCATCAATGTGGGCGGAAATACCAATGTTGCGATAGCGTTCGAGAGGGATGGGTCGGGGCATGATGTGTCCTTAGTCTTTTTGACTGTTAAGCGACGGCCAGGATGGCCGCCCAATTTGTTCGCCATCATAATAGTACAACTGTACGAGTATATTCGAACAATTTGAGCTATCGTTAATCTCGATACAGTCGAAGTCCGGCAAGTTTGTTATAGTAGCCAGCCGCCGTGCCGTAACCGCCGATACAGGAAGAGTATGATCGCCAACCATCCCGAACGAGAACAAATCCGCCTTGAAAATGTCCTTTTTGCGCTGGGTAACCCGCTGCGACTGGGGATTGTTAAATCGCTCGCCGGTGGCGAAGAACTTACCTGCGGCGCTTTGCGTCAGGACGTAGCGAAGTCGACCATGACCCACCACTGGCGCGTATTGCGCGATAGCGGCGTGATTTGGCAGCGCCCTCAGGGACGTGAGAATCTGATTTCGTTGAGGCGTGAAGATCTGGACGCGCGGTTTCCCGGCCTGCTGGAAACCTTACTGCGGGTTATGGTGAACGAGGCATAAAAAAACCGCCCATGAAGGCGGTTAGATTGATGGCAAACCCGAGAACATTATTCATTGTTTTTATTAGACCTGGGTTCGGTCTTTTTTAGAGCAATGAACTTTGTCAGCAGCCTCACCACCGCCCATGAAGGCGGTTATTTTAGATTCACTGAAGTTATTCAGCTTTGGTATCGGCTACTTTCTGCTCGCCCATCACTTTCAGCTTCTTAGAGATTTCACGACGCTCTTTAGACAGCTCGGCGTTTTTGATGATGTAGTCATCCACGCGGTCTTCGTAGTCGGTTTTCATGCTGGCGATAATGCCCTGCACCGCTTCGATGCTCATGCCCGGCTTGATGTAGTCGCTCAGGTTATCAAGCAGCAGCACACGCTTCTGGTTGTCACGGATCTTTTTCTCTACGTCCTGAATTTCACGCTGCAGTTTGTTTTTACGACGGAACAGACGAACAAACTCCAGAACGTCCTGGAAGGTAGGTTTGATATTTTCCATTTTTACACCCCTGCTAAATTGGTACTCGGATTCGTTAAGACAACCGCCATAACCTTAGTCGTCGCGGTTGACGATGACAATTTTTTTGTCAATCTCACTGACGGGCTGGCCCTATCTTAACCTCAATTTCTGCTGAATCGAAACAAGCATTGTCATTTCTGCACTTTACGCGCGCTATTTGCGCAGCGCCCGGCAAATAAGATGCGACAGCAGCTCAAGCTGGCGGGCCAGTTCGAGGCTAAGCCAGACGTAGCCATGAATCGGCGTCTCCTGCAGCGCGCTTCCCTTACCCTCTTCCATCAGTTGCCGTAGCTCCAGAACGATTTCATTCAGCTTTTCAGTGTTGGCAGCGATTGGAGAAGGATTTCCTTCATGCAATGCCTTCGCAATGGCCGCCAGCGTTCGCTGCGTCATCTGCTGCGTGTCGCGCAGCGTATGGGCGTTGATCATCACGAAATGGCTGGCCCGCGTTGCCCAGTAGGCGTTTATCTGCAGCTCGAGAGTACAGACCATGTTGCGGTTGATGGTCTGAATGGCTTCAAAAACCGACTTCTGAATGCGGGTTTCTTTGCTGGCAGGGCCAATCAAGGCACGCATTTTAACAACGTCATTGAGGATCTTCTGCAGCGGTTTTTCCAGCCGCGGGCGGTCCACGAGGTTTGGCGAAAAACCGGCGGTATAGACCTTACCGAACGCCTGCACGAAGGTCGCCATCTGGATGCGCCAGTGAATAAACGCGCGCTGTGGGTAAACGCTGGTGAACAACATTGCCAGAAGAGAGCCAAAAATAACGTCGCCACTTCGCCACAGCGCAATCTCCATGTCGCCCGGAGGCGCTCCCACGACCACCGAGAGCGTGATGCCGATAAGCAGAGCCTGGTATGGGCGTTTGCCGAGTGCCAGATAGCCGCACAGGAACATTGCCAGCCCGCACCAGATAATCATCAGCGGCAGAGAGAAAAGCTCAAGCTTGAGGGCTATCAGCCCGATGGCCGCCCCAAAGATGGTGCCGCCAATACGCTGGAAGGCGCGAGGCACCACGTTTCCCCAAAAGGAGATAGGCCCCATTACCACCACCAGCGTGATCAGCGGCCAGGTCCCTTCCGGGATCTGCAGCAGGCGAACCAGAACAAACGTCAGCACAAAAGCAAGGGCGATGCGTATACCGTGGGCAACGCGATAGTTGCGGTAAATACGGATCTCAAACGGGGTCAGTGATTTGTCGGGACGCACACCCGGCTCTCCGAAAACAAAAAAGAAATTGTACCCGTTTTTCTCATAAAGAAATCATAAAGCCTCGGAGCGCAGGGCTTTTACGCGGGATATTTCATGTTTCTTTGCTGAATATCAGAAATGGGGCGGCAACCTGCCGCCCAGGTTGACCGACGCTAACGCAGCCAGGGGGTGACCGTAACCCCAACCAGCAAACCTTCAGGGCTCAGCAGGCGTGACAGCGTTTGCCCCCAGGGCTCCAGGCGGTTATCCACCAGCATTTTGTAGCCTGACTGCTTCAGCACCTCCGTCGCCTGCCCGACGTCTTCCACTTCAAACTCCACCCAGCTTTGTGGCGCGCTAACGTCTTCAGGCCAACTGCCCACGCCAAAACAGGATTGTGCCGCCTGAGCCAGCGGCCAGAGGGCGAAATGTTTCACGCCGTCCAGCACGCCGTTCTCCGTTGCCAGATAGTCTTCGTTGCCTTCCATAGCCTTCAGCGGCAGGCCAAGCACCTGCTGATAAAATCCGGCGCTTGCCGCCACGTCACGCGGGACAGGGCCATAACCGGCAATGAATAACACCTTTAACCCTGCGATAGCTTCCGTCATGATTTCCTCCTGTCAGGCTTTAGCGACCGGGATATACATATCAATTTCCCATACGCCGGTTGCAGACCCGTCGTTCAGGTAGATTTCATAGCAGGGTTTTCCGGTTAACCGATAGCCGCCGTCGGCCTCTATCTGGTCGAAGAAGGTTTCCCAGGCCTGCTGGAAAGCTTCATTTTCCACCCTGGCATGACCGATGGCGTAGGTATCGGCCTCGATAGCCGTGACGATTACGCCTTCGCTGTTCGCCGGAACCTTGAAATCATCAGAAACGCCGAGCACGGTGTCAACGCGGAGCTTTTGCGCCGGAACGACATCGGGATCGTCGTAGTAAACGGCCAGCCATTCTCCATTCAGGCTGTGGGTTTGTGCCCACATCGCCAGCTGACCAAAACCCTGCGGAACCGTGGTTTCCCAAGGCCCGACCAGATGAAAGCCGGCCACTTTTCGCGCCGGAACGTGCTGAACTTTAAATGTCATACTGCCTCCACGCTGATGAATAAATGCACTGTACGTTTATACACTATAGCGTTTATGGCGTCGGCACAAGCTGCCAGTTTTGGGAGCTGTTTCGCAAGAAACCGGGACAAAAAAGCCGCGCAGGAAGCGCGGCTCAAGAGCGTGGTAAATGGATTAAAGCGTACGGCTGATGAAGTCGCCGAGACGTGAAAACACCCCGCCTTTCTCTACCGGCGTGAGGTTCACCAGCGGCCACTGGGAGATAAGCTTGTCGCCATCGAACAGCTGAATCTCGCCCACCTGAGCATTGGCTGCCAGCGGCGCCTCCATATCCTGCTTGCTCAACACATATTTGGCCTTGATGTTGGAGACTTCAGCTTTAGGCAGCGCCAGAAAAACGTCCTGATCCGGGCCAACGCTGATGTCAGGCTTATCGCCGTACCAGATGTGCTCGCTGCCGATGGCTTTGCCTTTTTGTAATACCTGCACGGTGTCGAAGTTATCCTGCCCCCAGTGCAGCAGTTTGCGGGCCTGCTCTTCGCGCCCTTTTGAGCTAAGGCCGCCCATAATAACCGCAATCAGTCGGCGCTGGCCGAGCACGCTGGAGGCGATAATGTTGAACCCGGCGCTTTCGGTATGCCCCGTTTTCAGGCCGTCAACGTTCAGGGCTTTATCCCACAGCAGGCCGTTACGGTTCTGTTGGGTAATGCCGTTCCAGGTGAGGCTGCGCTCGCTGTACATATGGTAGAACTGCGGCTCGCCGTGGATGATAGCGCGGGACAGAACGGCCAGATCATAGGCCGAACTGTGCTGCCCCGGCGCGTCCAGGCCGTGAACGGTTTCAAAATGGGTGTCATGCAGGCCAAGCTGCTCGACATAGTGGTTCATCATGGCGACAAACTGCTTTTGCCCGCCGGCCACATAATCTGCCAGCGCAACGCAGGCATCGTTACCGGAATCAATAATAAGCCCCCGACTTAAGTCACGTACGGTGACCCTGTCGCCCGGTTTAATAAACATCAGCGATGAGCCATCAAAGACCGGGTTGCCTTTTGCCCAGGCGTCTTTCCCCACCGTGACCACATCGTCCGGCGTGATACGTTTGCTGTCGATAGCACGGTCTACCACATAGCCGGTCATCAGCTTTGTCAGGCTGGCCGGATTACGCTGGACGTGCTCGTTACCTGCGGTCAGCACCTGCCCGGTGGTGTAATCCATCAGCACCCATGCGCCAGCCTGAACCTGCGGCGGCTGCGGCTGATGGGGGAAAATATCATCAGCAAACGCGGAGTTAACGGAAAGGGACAAAAAGCTCAGGGCAACAAGCAGGCGGGTTTTCAACGGAATATCCTCAAAGACTTAATTTACAGCGGCTCGTTTTACGGGAGTTCTTGTTAATTTGCTTCTTTAAATTGCAAGAAAATATGACATTTCATATTTGGTAATAATAATGAATGATATTTGTACGAATATATTCCTGCCGAAAGTTGCCCTGCGTTTATTCTGATATTCCCCGATTGCGCGACTTTCTGATTGTGGCGGCTTTGATTCATTTTTACTCTGACCGAAGAAAATACAGATATAGGTCATCTTATAGTGGAAAGTAAACGCTGGTCTCCCGAGCTGGAAGGGCTGCGCGGTCTGGCATCGCTCTGGGTTCTGCTCGGCCACATTTGTTTGCTGGTGCAATGCCGCATCCCCGTGCTCTACGATCCGGGCATGGGGGTTGATTTATTTATTTTGCTGTCCGGTTATTTGATGGCAAAAAATTATCAGGAACGACGGGTAAAAGAGCCGTGGAATAGCCCCAACACATTTCGCGTATTCTGGCTGCGTCGCTTCTTTCGCATCGCCCCACTCTATTATTTACTGCTGATAATTGCCCTGTTCTTTGGCGGCTGGTTTGGCGAAATGCGCGATATTATCGCCAGCGCCTGGCCGACTACCGCCACGGCAAGCAGCCGCTATGCCGACCATTCCGTTACTAACATTGTCAGCCACCTGTCGTTTATTTTCGGCCTGCTGCCCGAATACTCCTTCCGCACCGTATTGCCCGACTGGAGTATTGGGCTTGAGATGCAGTATTACCTGCTCTTCCCGTTCATCATGTTGCTGGTGATGCGCTACGGGTTTGCGGTCAGCGCCACGCTGCTGATGGTCGTTTGCCTGGCGGCGCGCTGGCTCTTTCCGGACTACTTCAACGCCTTCCCGATGCCGTCGATGATCCTGATAAAGCTGCCGCTGTTTATCGCCGGTATGCTGATATCTCACACGGTGATGCAGAGAAACCTGCGCTATTGCGCGCTGGCGCTGCTCGCCCCCGTCATTGCCTGGCAGATGCATATTGCGGAAACTCACCTGCGGCTGGCAGCGGAGTGCGTGATGATTGTTGGGATGACGCTGCTGCTCTGGCAGCATCAGGGCGAAAGCCGCCTGAGCCGGATGACAGACGCCCCGCGCAGGCTGCTCACCTGCCGGTTTAGCCTGTTCCTCGGGGACGTGTCTTACTCGGTGTATCTGCTGCACCTGATGCTTGTGATTCCCGTCATCGGCCTGCTGGTTCGCTACACCGCCTTTGCCCACCAACCTTCTCTCATTCGCTTCCTGATTGTGACGGTGATAGCGCTGCCGGCCGTCTGGCTGATTGCAGTGGTGCTTTACCACAGGGTAGAAAAACGCGGTATCGCGCTGGGTAAACGCTTGATTAGCCGCGTCGGGCTAAAGTCCCAGCGGGCCACATCTTAAACGCGCTTTTCCTTCTGATGAGCCAGCAGATGGTTTACCATTGAGCCAGAATACAACTAGCTCAATGGTAACTTCTGTGTCTGATTCTGCTCCCCTTGCTACATTTCTTTTTCACGATTACGAGACCTTCGGCAAAAGCCCTTCGCTGGACAGGCCGGCCCAGTTTGCCGCCATCCGCACCGACGGCGAATTTAACGTTATTGGCGATCCGGAAGTGTTTTACTGCAAGCCTGCGGATGACTACCTGCCTCAGCCAGAAGCCGTGATGATTACCGGCATAACGCCTCAGCAGGCGCTGGCTCGCGGCGAAAACGAAGCGGATTTTGCAAAGCGTATTCACGGTATTTTTACCGTGCCAAAGACCTGCGTGGTGGGCTACAACAACGTGCGCTTCGACGATGAAGTGACGCGTAATATCTTCTACCGCAACTTCTACGATCCCTACGCCTGGAGCTGGCAGAACGACAATTCCCGCTGGGATTTGCTCGACGTGATGCGCGCCTGCTATGCCCTCCGCCCGGAAGGTATCGTCTGGCCGGAAAACGAAGACGGGCTGCCAAGCTTCCGTCTTGAGCACCTGACGAAGGCTAACGGCATTGAGCACGCCAACGCACACGATGCCATGTCAGACGTCTATGCGACCATCGCCATGGCGCAGCTGGTTAAAACACGTCAGCCGCGCCTGTTTGACTATCTCTACAGCCACCGCTCGAAGCAAAAACTACAGACGCTGATTGATATCCCGCAGATGAAGCCGCTGGTTCACGTGTCCGGCATGTTCGGCGCACAGCGCGGCAATACCAGCTGGATAGCGCCGCTGGCCTGGCATCCCGATAACCGCAATGCCGTGATTATGGTGGACCTGGCCGGGGATATTTCCCCGCTACTGGAGCTGGACGCCGGCACCCTGCGCGACCGCCTGTATACGCCAAAATCCGAGCTGGGGGATAACGCCGCGGTGCCGATCAAGCTGGTGCATCTGAATAAGTGCCCGGTACTTGCCGTCGCCAACACGCTGCGGCCGGAAGATGCCGAGCGCCTCGGCATAAACCGCCAGCGCTGCCTTGATAACCTGAAAGTGCTGCGTGAGCATCCGGAAGTTCGTGAAAAAGTGGTGAGGCTGTTTGCCGAGGCCGAACCATTTGTGCCTTCCGATAACGTTGATGCCCAGCTTTACAACGGTTTCTTCAGCGATGCTGACCGCGCCGCAATGCGCATCGTGCTGGAAACTGACCCGCAGAATCTACCGGCGCTGGATATCACCTTTGCCGATAAGCGTATCGAGCAGCTGCTGTTTAACTACCGGGCGCGCAACTGGCCGGGCACGTTAAGCGAAGAGGAGCAAAACCGCTGGCAGCATCACCGCCGCGATGTGCTTTCTCAGGAAGCCCTGCAGGCCTACGCCCTTGAGCTGGAAACGCTGTATAACCAGCATGAAGGTGATAAAGAGAAACTGGCGTTGTTGAAAGCGCTGTTTGAATACGCGCAATACCTGGTCGGTTAACGCTTTTTACAGACAAAAAAAATGGCTCCCACCGGGAGCCATTCTTATTTCATCAAAACTGATTAAGCGATGTCTTCGTTGTACTGTGGAACCGGGTTACGGAAGCTGCGGGTTACGCAGGCAACGTAAATCAGACCGATTGCACCCCAAATCAGGCCGAGGATCATCGAGCTTTGCTCCAGATTAATCCACAGCGCGCCTACGGTCAGAGCACCGATAGTCGGCAGCACCAGGTAGTTGAAATGGTCTTTCAGTGACTTGTTGCGCTTTTCGCGGATCCAGAACTGCGAGATAACCGACAGGTTAACGAAGGTAAAGGCCACCAGCGCACCGAAGTTAATCAGCGCAGTTGCGGTTACCAGGTCAAAGTCGATAGCCATCAGCGCTACGGCACCCACCAGCAGCACGTTAAACGCCGGGGTACGCCATTTCGGATGAATGTAGCCGAAGAAGCGGTTCGGGAACACGCCGTCACGGCCCATCACGTACATCAGGCGAGAAACGCCGGTGTGCGCCGCCATACCGGAAGCCAGCACGGTAATGGTGGAGAAGATAAGCGCGCCAACCTGGAAAGCTTTACCCGCAACGAACAGCATGATTTCAGGCTGAGACGCGTCCGGATCTTTAAAGCGAGAGATATCCGGGAAATACAGCTGCAGGAAATAGGTCGACACGATGAAAATCATGCCGCCAATCAGCGCGGTCAGGAAGATAGCCCGAGGAATCACACGCTCGGCGTCTTTGGTCTCTTCAGACAGGTTGCTGATGCCGTCAAATCCGGTGAACGAGAAGCACAGGATAGTTGCCCCGGTAATCATCGGTGCAATATGGGCGTTTTCAGACCAGAACGGTTTGCTGCTTGTGAGAGTACCCGCGCCTTCACCCCCGGAAACGCCGTAAACCACCATGCCCATAATGACCGCAATCAGCACGATTTGCAGCAGCACGATGACGCTGTTGAAGTTGGCAACGGTTTTTACACTGCGCAGGTTAGAGACGGTCATAAAGCCAACCAGCACCACTACGAAGATCCACGAAGGGACGCCGGGTACCAGAGCTTCAAAATAGATTTTTGCCAGCAGGATGTTAATCATCGGCGCGAACAGATAGTCCAGCAGCGACGACCAGCCCACCATAAAACCGACCAGCGGGTTAATGGATTTTTGGGCGTAGGTATAAGCGGAACCCGCAGACGGGAAACGACGCACCAGCTTGCCATAGCTCAGCGCAGTGAACAGAATCGCCACCAGAGCAAAGGCATAAGCCGTCGGCACATGGCCATCGGTCATCCCGGAAACAATACCGAAAGTATCAAACAAGGTCATCGGCTGCATGTAGGCAAGGCCCATCATAACTACCGGAACCAGCGTCAGGGTCTTACGCAGACCTGGGCGGGTGTTTGCACCTGCGGTGACGTTAAGCGACATGGTTGTTTCCCTCAATAGAGAAAGCCTGCGCAAAAGCAAAAATCTGCCCCATCTGAATTTCCTCGGCGACACGACTGTCGTTTTTTAAAAGCTAGTATCTATCCGGTACGAAGCCCGGCCTCTTGGTTTTTTTGGCAAATGCCGTTTGTCTGACTTAATTGATTGCAAAAAAATAACCGACGTCTCTTAAACGTCGGTTAGTCTTCTATTTTTGCTGGCGCGTATTTTGCACCATACGGCGCCACAATGACAAGATGTTAAAGCCATCTTTGGCAATTTCTTTTTCAGCGTCTGGCGGAAGTAAAACCTCCCACATTCAGCACTGCAGAAGAAGATAGGCCTGTCCACGCGTATCACTGCTCTAACGTACTGCCTGGCTGACATTGAACATAGCCGCGCTATGCAAAAATCGCCAGTCATAAAGAGGCTATTTTTCTACCGGCATATACACCTGAGCAATGTGCTGGTCGCTGACGATTTTCTCACGCCACCATTCACTGGCGAGCCCGGCAGTTTGTTCATTCCAGCCAATCCACACCGGGACATAGGACACCTGCCCCGCGACCTGCTTTTCGACCAGCGCGCCGCTGTCGATATAACGCTGCGCCATATAGCGCGGCATATACCCGCAGCCAATGCCGCTGATTTGCAGTTCGAGCTTGGTTTTGAAGTCAAATACGGTGATGGCTTCCTGCTCTTCAAGCAGATGCATAGCTCGAGCAGATTCTATTCTGGAGGTGTCTCCCACCACCACGGCGCGCGACTGCTTGATTAATCGCCGGGGAAGTGGCTCCCCGGCCTTTGCCAGCGGATGATGCGGAGCCACAACAAAAACGATTTCCAGCCGGCCTAACAGAGTAAAGCCGAAACCGCTCAGCGAGGGTGGTTCGCTCATCGCCCCAACGATAATATCCGCCCGCCCTTGGGTGAGCGCTTCCCACGAGCCGCCAAGCACATCGTTGATGAATTTAAGGCGAGTCACGCTATAGCTTTGGTAGAACGCTTCGATTAACGGCGTAAGCAGAGAAAACGGAAAGGCGTTATCAACCCCAATGGTGAGTTCGTGCTCCCAGCCCTGCTGGAGCTTAATGGCCTGCTGTTCCAGTTCACGAACCGAGTGCAGGATTTCTCGCCCTTTTTCCAGCAGTAGCTGGCCGGTTCGCGTAAAACGCGCCCGATGACCGCTGCGGTCGAGAATTTGAATATTAAGGTCGCTTTCCAGTTTTTGAACGCTGTAGCTCAGCGCCGAAGGGGTTTTAAAAAGCTTTGCCGCCGCGGCAGCAAAGCTCCCTTCTTTATCCAGCGCATCGAGAATTATCAGCACGTCAAGCAAAGGTTTAATACTCACCCCCGGGTGCGCTTAGCACGCCGGGGCTGAACTTACTGCATCGGCATGACCAGCGGATTAGGATATTGATACTCGAAGCCTAGCTCATTACAGATACGGCTGCCGTCAATCAGCTTGCCGTGGCCGGTTTCGGCTTCTTTGCGGAACAGCGGCGCCTCCAGGCCAATTTGCCGGGCCATGTGCGAATAAAACTCTTCGCGCGTTGGGTGGGCTGGCGCGCAGAGATTATAGATGTGTCCGCCTTTCGGTGCCTGAAGCAGCAGCGTAATGGCAGCAATGACGTCTTCCAGATGCACCAGGTTTACGCCGTGCTGCCCGTTCGCAACATCCTTTTTCCCCGCCAGAAAACGCCCGGGGTGGCGTTCCGGCCCCACCAGCCCGGCAAGCCGGAGAATATCCACCGACGTCCCCGGCAGCTTGTGCAGCCAGTCTTCAAGTTCTTTAAGTACTTTACCGCTGGCGGTGACAGGCCGCAGCGGCGTCGTCTCTTTCACGTTCCCCTCGCCTTCGCCATATACCGAGGTCGAACTGGTAAAAATGATGCGGGGAACGGAATGCGCGAGCGCGCTATCGACAATTTCCTGCACCGCCTGAAGATAAAAGTCATCGCCTTCACCGCTGCGTCGGGCGGGAAGCGTGACCACTAATGCATCGACGTCCAGCAGCTCAGCCAGATCGTCACTGTCGCATACCAGTTCCGGCTGCAGCTGCAGCTGATAACTTTCAATTCCGCACATGCGGGCAGCTTCTACGCCATCCAGCGTCGTTTTGCTTCCGCTGACCTGAAAGCCCCGCGCTGACAATGAGAGCGCCAGCGGCATTCCCAACCACCCTAAACCGACTATCGCGACCCTTTTCATGCCTTGTCTCCTGACCTTGCAGCATTATCTTCTGACGAGTGAATTTAGCTCTCCGTTAAGGCTACGCCACCCAGGCAGAACTGACAATTCCCGCAGCCAAACAGAATATTAATGAACCGGAAAAAAACCCCTTGCACTCAACGCGTAATCTGGTTTACGTTAATTGGCACATAATGAATAGTCATTCATACGAGAATTTTATGACACGCGCTCAGTTTAAAAACCACCATCATCACCATCACCCTGACTAGTCTTTCAGGCGATTGGTGCTGGGAGACGAAAAGATCTTCCAGTGGTGCGTGAACGCGAGAAAAAGCCCCCGGAAGATATCTTCCGGGGGCTTTTTTATTGGGCGTCAGACAGGAATGAATAAGGGGTAACTACCGATGACCGACAACAACCGTTTACGCATAGCTATGCAGAAATCTGGCCGTCTTAGCGACGATTCACGCGAATTACTGGCCCGCTGCGGCATAAAAATCAACCTGCACACGCAGCGCCTGATTGCGCTGGCGGAAAACATGCCGATCGACATTCTGCGCGTCCGTGATGACGACATTCCAGGGCTGGTGATGGACGGCGTAGTTGACCTCGGTATTATCGGTGAAAACGTCCTCGAAGAAGAGTTACTGACGCGCCGCGCTCAGGGTGACGATCCTCGCTATTACACGCTGCGCCGCCTGGACTTCGGCGGCTGCCGCCTGTCGCTGGCCACCGCCGTGGACGAGCCGTGGGATGGCCCGGCCGGCCTCAATAACAAACGTATCGCGACCTCTTACCCGCACCTGTTAAAACGCTACCTCGACCAGAAAGGCGTGCAGTTTAAATCCTGCCTGCTGAACGGGTCGGTGGAAGTAGCTCCGCGCGCTGGCCTGGCCGACGCCATCTGCGATCTGGTGTCTACCGGCGCAACGCTTGAGGCCAACGGCCTGCGTGAAGTGGAAGTTATCTATCGCTCCAAAGCCTGCCTGATCCAGCGCGATGGCGAAATGCCGGAAGCCAAACAGCAGCTGATCGACAAGCTGCTGACCCGTATCCAGGGCGTGATTCAGGCCCGCGAGTCCAAGTACATCATGCTGCACGCGCCAACCGAGCGTCTGGACGAAGTGATTGCCCTGCTGCCGGGTGCCGAGCGCCCAACCATTCTGCCGCTGGCAGGCGACCAGCAGCGCGTGGCGATGCACATGGTCAGCAGCGAAACGCTGTTCTGGGAAACCATGGAGAAGCTGAAAGCGCTGGGCGCCAGCTCTATTCTGGTACTGCCCATTGAGAAGATGATGGAGTGATGTGATGAGCAACTTCAACACGCTGATTAACTGGAACGACTGCGACGAAGCCGCTCGCCGTGCGCTGCTGATGCGCCCGGCCATCTCCGCTTCGGACAGCATTACCCGCACCGTGGCAGAGATCCTGGATAACGTTAAAAGCAACGGCGACGAAGCCCTGCGCGAGTACAGCGCGAAGTTCGATAAAACTGAAGTGAAGCAACTGCAGGTCACTCAGCAGCAAATCGATGAAGCCGTGGCGAGACTCGGCGACGAGATTAAAGAGGCGATGGCCGTGGCCGTCGCTAACATTGAGAAGTTCCACCTTGCGCAGCAGCTTGCTCCGGTAGATGTGGAAACCATGCCCGGCGTGCGCTGCCAGCAGGTCACCCGCCCGGTCGCCTCCGTAGGCCTCTACATCCCTGGCGGCTCCGCCCCGCTGTTTTCCACCGTGCTGATGCTGGCCACGCCGGCCCGCATCGCTGGCTGCAAAAAAGTGGTGCTTTGCTCTCCGCCACCGATTGCCGACGAAATTCTTTATGCGGCCCAGCTTTGCGGCGTGCAGGAAGTGTTTCAGGTAGGCGGCGCGCAGGCCATTGCCGCTCTGGCGCTGGGCACGGAAAGCATTCCGAAAGTGGACAAAATATTTGGCCCCGGCAACGCCTTCGTCACCGAAGCGAAGCGCCAGGTCAGCCAGCGTCTCGACGGCGCGGCCATCGATATGCCCGCAGGCCCGTCTGAAGTGCTGGTGATTGCAGACAGTGGCGCAACGCCTGACTTCGTGGCCTCTGACCTGCTTTCTCAGGCGGAACACGGCCCGGATTCTCAGGTGGTCTTGCTAACCCCGGACAGCGCCATGGCTCAGGCCGTTGCCGAGGCCGTTGAGCGCCAGCTGGCTGCCCTGCCTCGCGCAGAAACCGCCCGCAAGGCGCTGGAAAGCAGCCGCTTAATTATCGCTCGTGATTTAGCGCAATGTATCGAGATATCAAACCAATACGGCCCTGAGCACCTGATCATCCAGACGCGCAACGCCCGTGAGCTGGTAGACGACATTACCAGCGCAGGTTCGGTGTTCCTTGGCGACTGGTCGCCTGAGTCCGCGGGCGATTATGCCTCCGGGACGAATCACGTGCTGCCGACCTACGGTTACACCTCCACCTGCTCAAGCCTTGGGCTGGCGGACTTCCAGAAGCGGATGACCGTGCAGGAACTCTCACCTCAAGGTTTTGCCTCGCTGGCAAAAACCATTGAGATCCTGGCCGCCGCCGAGCAGCTGACCGCCCACAAAAACGCCGTAACCCTACGCGTCGCCGCCCTTAAGGAGCAAGCATGAGTATCGAAGAGTTAGCCCGCGCCAACGTTCGCGCCCTGACCCCTTATCAGTCCGCCCGCCGCCTGGGCGGGAACGGCGACGTGTGGCTGAACGCCAACGAATACCCGACGCCGGTAGAATTTCAGTTAACCGCGCAGACGCTGAACCGCTACCCGGAGTGCCAGCCAAAGCAGGTCATCGCCAACTATGCCAGCTACGCGGGCGTGAAGCCTGAGCAGGTTTTGGTGAGCCGTGGCGCAGATGAAGGCATTGAACTGCTGATTCGCGCGTTTTGCGAACCGGGCAAAGACGCCATTCTTTATTGCCCGCCGACGTACGGCATGTACACCGTCAGCGCCGAGACTTTTGGCGTAGAGTGCCGCACCGTTGCCACGCTGGATAACTGGCAGCTTGACCTTGCAGCTATTGCAGAAAACCTCGACGGCGTAAAAGTCGTTTATGTTTGCAGCCCGAATAACCCGACCGGCCAGCTGATTAATCCGCAGGATCTGCGCGTGCTGCTGGAAATGACCCGCGGCAAAGCGCTGGTGGTTGCCGACGAAGCGTATATCGAATTCTGCCCACAGGCGACGCTGGCGGGCTGGCTGAAAGAATACCCAAACCTGGTCGTGCTGCGTACGCTCTCTAAAGCATTTGCGCTGGCAGGCCTCCGCTGCGGCTTTACGCTGGCGAATGAAGAAGTTATTAATCTGCTGCTAAAAGTCATCGCCCCTTACCCGCTTTCTACGCCGGTGGCCGACATCGCCGCCCAGGCGCTTAGCCCGCAGGGCATTAACGCAATGCGCGAGCGCGTTGCCGAAGTGCTGCTGAATCGCCAGTACCTGATCAATGAGCTGAAAAGCGTCCCTTGCGTTGAGCAGGTTTTCGACAGCGAAACCAATTACGTTATCGCCAGAATTACCGCCTCCAGCGCGGTCTTTAAATCGCTGTGGGATCAGGGCATTATCTTACGTGACCAGAATAAACAACCGACGTTAAGCGGCTGCCTGCGCATCAGCATCGGCACACGCGAAGAGTGCCAGCGCGCTATCGATGCGCTGCGTCAGCAACCCGGCCTGCAGGCCACGGAGAGCAAATGAGCCAGAAAGTACTTTTTATCGACCGCGACGGGACCTTGATTTCCGAGCCACCGAGCGATTACCAGGTCGACCGCATGGAGAAACTCGCCTTTGAGCCTGCGGTGATCCCGGCTCTGCTGCAGCTGCAAAAGGCGGGCTACCGCCTGGTGATGATCACTAATCAGGACGGGCTGGGCACCGCCAGCTTCCCGCAGGCCGATTTCAACGGCCCGCACAACCTGATGATGCAGGTGCTGACCTCTCAGGACATCATTTTCGATGAAGTGCTGATTTGCCCTCACCTGCCTGCGGACAACTGCGAATGCCGCAAGCCAAAGCTGGCGCTGGTGACCGGGTATCTGCAGGAAGGCGCACTGGATAAAGCCAACAGCTACGTGATTGGCGACCGCGCGACGGACATCGAGCTGGCCGAAAATATGGGCATTCAGGGGCTGCGCTATAACAGCGACGGCCTGGACTGGAAGCAAATCGCCGAGAAACTCACTAAGCGCGATCGCTACGCTCACGTAGAACGCAATACTAAAGAAACGCAGATTGACGTCAAAGTCTGGCTGGATCGCGAAGGCGGCAGCAAAATTGCCACCGGCGTCGGCTTCTTTGACCACATGCTGGACCAGATCTGCACCCACGGCGGCTTCCGCATGGAGATCGCGGTTAAGGGCGATCTGTACATAGACGATCACCACACCGTCGAAGATACTGGCCTGGCGCTGGGCGAGGCGCTTAAGCTGGCGCTGGGCGACAAACGCGGCATCACTCGTTTTGGCTTTGTGCTGCCGATGGATGAATGTCTGGCCCGCTGTGCGCTGGATATCTCCGGCCGCCCGCACCTCGAATACAAAGCCGAGTTCAACTACCAGCGCGTGGGTGACCTCAGCACCGAGATGGTGGAGCACTTCTTCCGCTCGCTTTCTTACACCATGGGCGTAACGCTGCACCTGAAGACCAAAGGCAAGAACGATCACCACCGCGTGGAGAGCCTGTTCAAAGTCTTTGGCCGCACCCTGCGCCAGGCGATTCGCGTTGAGGGCGATACGCTCCCCTCTTCGAAAGGAGTGCTGTAATGAACGTGGTGATCCTCGATACGGGCTGCGCCAACCTGCATTCGGTGAAGTCGGCCATTCAGCGCCACGGCTATGAGCCGCAGGTGAGCCGTGATCCGGATGTGGTACTGCGCGCCGATAAGCTATTTTTACCCGGCGTAGGCACCGCTCAGGCGGCGATGAACCAAATCATCGAGCGCGATCTGGTGGAGCTTATCAAAGCCTGTACTCAGCCCGTGCTGGGCATTTGCCTGGGTATGCAGCTCCTCGGCAGCCGCAGCGACGAAAGCAATGGCGTCGAGATGCTGGGCATTATCGAGCAGCCGGTGTTGCAGATGAAAGATTTTGGCCTGCCGCTGCCGCACATGGGCTGGAACCGGGTTTACCCGAAAGCGGGCGACCGCCTGTTCCGGGGCATTGACGACGGGGCGTACTTCTACTTCGTCCACAGCTATGCGATGCCGGTCTGCGAAAATACTATCGCCCAGGCGAACTACGGCGAAGCTTTCACCGCGGCGGTACAAAAGGATAACTTCTGGGGCGTTCAGTTCCACCCTGAGCGTTCCGGCGCGGCTGGCTCTCAGCTGCTGAAAAACTTTCTGGAGATGTAGGCCATGATAATCCCGGCACTTGATTTAATTGACGGCAAAGTGGTGCGCCTCCATCAGGGAGATTACGGCCAGCAGCGCGATTATGGCAGCGACCCGCTGCCGCGTTTACAGGATTATCAGTCGCAGGGTGCAGAAGTGTTGCACCTCGTTGACCTGACCGGAGCCAAAGACCCGGCGGCTCGCCAAATCCCGCTGCTGCAAAAGCTGCTGGCAGGCGTAAGCGTGCCGGTTCAGGTTGGCGGCGGCGTTCGCACCGAGCAGGACGTTGAAGCCCTGCTGGAAGCCGGTGCAGCTCGCGTAGTTGTCGGCTCCACCGCGGTGAAATCCCCTGAGCTGGTACAGGCCTGGTTTAAACGCTTTGGCGCCGATGCTTTAGTGCTGGCGCTGGATGTGCGTATTGACGCCGAGGGTAACAAACAGGTTGCGGTTAGCGGCTGGCAGGAAACCTCCGGCACCACGCTGGAGCAGCTTGTCGAACAGTTTCTGCCGTTCGGCCTGAAACATGTGCTGTGCACCGACATTTCTCGCGACGGTACGCTGGCAGGCTCAAACGTTGAGCTTTATCAGGAAGTTTGCGCGCGTTTCCCGCAGGTCGCGTTTCAGGCCTCCGGCGGTATCGGTGGGCTTGAAGATATTGCCGCCCTGCGCGGCAGCGGCGTGAAAGGCGTGATCGTTGGGCGCGCGCTTCTGGAAGGTAAATTTAACGTGAAGGAGGCCATTTCATGCTGGCAAAACGGATAATTCCTTGCCTGGACGTGCGTGACGGCCAGGTTGTCAAAGGCGTGCAGTTCCGTAATCACGAAATCATCGGCGACATCGTGCCGCTGGCGCAACGCTACGCTCAGGAAGGCGCAGACGAGCTGGTATTTTACGATATCACCGCCTCAAGCGACGGCCGCGTAGTGGACAAAAGCTGGGTGACTCGCGTTGCCGAAGTGATCGATATTCCTTTCTGCGTGGCGGGCGGGATCAAGTCCGTCGAAGATGCGGCTCAGATCCTCTCCTTCGGCGCGGATAAGATTTCCATTAACTCCCCTGCCCTGGCCGATCCTGAGCTTATCACTCGCCTGGCCGATCGCTTTGGCGTGCAGTGTATCGTGGTCGGCATTGATACCTGGTTTGATGCTGAAACCGGCAAATATCACGTGAACCAGTACACCGGCGACGAAAGCCGCACTCGCGTAACAAAATGGGAAACGCTGGACTGGGTGCAGGAAGTGCAGAAACGCGGCGCGGGGGAAATCGTCCTGAATATGATGAACCAGGATGGCGTGCGTAACGGCTACGACCTGGCTCAGTTGAAGAAAGTGCGTGAAGTATGCCACGTGCCGCTTATCGCCTCCGGCGGCGCGGGGACCATGGAACACTTCCATGAGGCCTTCCGTGACGCTGACGTCGACGGGGCCCTTGCGGCTTCCGTGTTCCATAAGCAAATTATCAATATTGGTGAACTGAAGGCGTTTCTGGTTCAACAAGGCGTGGAGATTCGAGTGTGTTAACAGAACAACAGCTAGCCCAGCTGGACTGGGAAAAAACCGATGGCCTGATGCCGGTGATCGTTCAGCACGCGGCGTCCGGCGAAGTCCTGATGCTCGGCTATATGAACCAGGACGCGCTGGCGAAAACCCTTGAGAGCGGCAAAGTCACCTTCTTCTCACGCACCAAACAGCGCCTGTGGACCAAAGGTGAAACGTCAGGGCATTTCCTGAACGTGGTACGAATGGCCCCGGACTGCGATAACGATACGCTGCTGGTGCTGGTTAACCCCATCGGCCCAACCTGTCACCTCGGCACCTCAAGCTGCTTCGGTGAAGCGCACCACGACTGGCATTTCTTGTTCGAGCTGGAACAGCTGCTGGCTTCGCGCAAAACCGCCGATCCGGCAAGTTCTTACACCGCGAAATTGTATGCCAGCGGCACCAAACGTATTGCTCAGAAGGTGGGGGAAGAAGGCGTGGAAACCGCACTGGCGGCAACCGTGAACGATCGCCACGAGCTGACCAATGAAGCCTCTGACTTGATGTATCACCTGCTGGTGCTGCTGCAGGATCAGGATTTGGACCTGAGCACGGTGATTGAAAATTTACGGGCTCGGCATAAATAAGCCCTGGAACAGATGTAAAAAAGGCCGCTAATGCGGCCTTTTGTTTTTTTGCAGGTTTACGCGGCTGATTTATAGTTACGCAGCGCGTTACGCCCCAGGACATAACCTGAACCGACAATAATACCCAGCAAGGCAGCCAGCACGAGCGTCAGGCCTTTTTTCGGGCTGTCTTTACGCACAGGCAAAGTTGGCTTCATGATATAGCGGAACGCATAGGTTGTTTCTGGCGTCGATTTTAACTCACTAACCGCAAGCAACGCCTGGCGGGCGTTGAAGTAAGAGTTATCCAACGGCAGAGGACGAGAGGCTTCATTTTTAATCATCGAAGAAAGCGCCTCGCTACCCAATACGAAAAGGGTATCTTCAGATAACGTTTCTGCCTGAGAGACTACCGGTTTAGTAATATTGGATTGTTGGGCGACAACCAGCGCCTGGTTTAGCTCATCAAGGCGTTTTTGCTGCTTCTCTTTGGCGACTTTTTCTTTTGCGGTGAGCTGATCTTTAATATCGCTTATTTTTGTATCAATTGAAGTTTTAAGGTCATCGTCAAGCTCGCTAACCGTGCGCTTATTGATTTGCTGTAGATAGACATTCAACGTTTGCTGCGCCTGCTGCGCGGAGTTAGCTACGTAGCTGATTTTTAGCGGCAAAGGCTGATCCTTTGCCGCAGCTTCGATGGTTAATTTTTCGGGTTTCTGCTGATTGTCCAACTGCTCAGATAACGCGGAAATTGCAGCATTAAAACGTCCAAAGAAGCGCAGTTGCACATCATTTAGCGAGGGCGCACTATCTGGATGCTGAATACTCAGAACGTTCATCGCGTTGCTATAGTTAGAAACCTGCCCGGCATCCGGCAAGGTTACGATAGCAGATGAGGTCCATTTCTCTTTAGCGACGAAAAGATATGCAACAGCACATAAAATGAAGGCAATGACAAAGATCGAGATTATTTTTTTACCACGCCAAAGCTGTATAAGGAGATCAATTAAATCAATTGATTCTTCATTGTGACTCTCAGTATTAACCTTTGTCACATTACTATTATTTGTATTCATAATAACCCTAGGAATTTATTAATTTTTCCGCACTATCAGAAGAACCACAAACATTTCACATAGCTAAAAACTAAAATAACAGGAATGATTCAAAAGAAGTCACTGTTACTCAAAGCACAAAATATATAACTCAGCTTAGATTACAGAAAAAGGGTCCCTGAAGAAGGACCCTTTTTAACTAGACGTCAGATTTTAAGATTAATCTAACCATTCGGTGTGGAAGACGCCATCTTTGTCGGTACGCTTATAGGTGTGCGCCCCGAAGTAGTCACGCTGAGCCTGGATCAGGTTAGCCGGCAGCACGGCAGCACGGTAGCTGTCGTAGTAGGCAATCGCAGCGGAGAAGGTTGGCGTTGGAATACCATTTTGAACAGCGTAAGAAATCACATCACGCAGCGCCTGCTGGTAATCGTCAGCAATCTTCTTGAAGTATGGGGCCAGCAGCAGGTTAGCAATCGCCGGAGTCTCAGCATAAGCGTCGGTGATTTTCTGCAGGAACTGCGCGCGGATGATGCAGCCCGCACGGAAAATCTTCGCGATCTCACCGTAATTCAGATCCCAGTTGTTCTCTTCAGAAGCGGCACGCAGCTGGGAGAAACCCTGAGCATATGAAACGATTTTACCCAGATACAGGGCACGGCGAACTTTTTCGCTGAACTCGACTTTGTCACCGGAGAACGGTTTAGCCTGCGGACCGCTCAGGACTTTAGATGCCGCGACGCGCTGCTCTTTCAGGGAAGAGATATAACGTGCAAACACGGATTCTGTAATCAGAGACAGTGGCTCACCGAGATCCAGAGAGCTCTGGCTGGTCCATTTACCGGTACCTTTGTTAGCGGCTTCGTCCAGAATCACATCAACCAGGTATTTACCGTCTTCATCTTTCTTGGTGAAGATATCTTTGGTGATGTCGATCAGGTAGCTGCTCAGCTCACCTTTGTTCCATTCGGTAAAGGTTTCTGCCAGCTCTTCATTAGACAGGTCCAGGCCATGCTTCAGCAGAGAATAAGCTTCTGCGATCAGCTGCATATCGCCGTATTCGATACCGTTATGCACCATCTTCACGTAGTGACCGGCGCCATCAGGCCCGATGTACGTTACGCAAGGCTCGCCATCTTCAGCCACTGCGGCAATTTTAGTCAGGATTGGAGCAACCAGCTCGTAAGCGTCTTTCTGGCCGCCAGGCATGATGGATGGGCCTTTCAGCGCCCCCTCTTCCCCACCGGAAACACCCGTACCGATAAAGTTGAAACCTTCAGCCGACAGATCACGGTTACGACGAATCGTGTCATGGTAGAAAGTGTTGCCGCCATCAATGATGATGTCGCCTTTATCCAGGTAAGGTTTCAGAGAGTCGATTGCGGCATCGGTGCCTGCGCCCGCTTGCACCATTAACAGGATACGACGCGGTGTTTCGAGAGATTCAACAAACTCTTTCACCGTGTAATAAGGAACCAGCTTCTTGCCTGGGTTCTCTGCGACGACTTCTTCAGTCTTCTCACGGGAGCGGTTGAATACGGAAACGGTATAGCCACGGCTTTCGATGTTCAGCGCCAGGTTGCGCCCCATCACGGCCATACCAACAACGCCGATCTGCTGTTTGGACATTACATACTCCTGTCAGGTGTGCTCACCGCGCATTGGGCGCGGCTTGAAATGTGGCTTTGATGTTAACTCACCTTATAGACTCTGGGTAGAGTTTGATACAACTCACATAATAAAGAGCACAGAGTTAGAAAACATAGAATTCACTTCTGGCGTAACAAGTCTATAATTTCAGCAGTTTTTTGCTTCATCAATGCCTCGTCGCCGCGAGACTCCACGTTCAGGCGTACCACCGGCTCGGTGTTAGAGCTGCGCAGGTTGAAGCGCCAGTCGCCAAACGCCATGCTGATCCCGTCCGTGTGGTCGATCTCTTCCGCGTGCGGGCCAAAATGCGCACGCACACGCTCAATCGCCACGGCAGGGGCTTCCAGCTTGCTGTTGATCTCCCCGCTGGCAGGCCACGCCGCCATGCGGTCCTGCACCAGTTCACCCAGCGTTTTCCCCTTCAGGCAAAGCAGTTCGGTCACCAGCAGCCACGGGATCATCCCGCTGTCGCAGTAGGCAAAGTCGCGGAAGTAGTGGTGGGCACTCATCTCGCCGCCGTAAATTGCATCCTCTTCACGCATGCGCTCTTTGATAAACGCGTGCCCGGTTTTCGACATCACCGGTTTGCCGCCCGCGCGCTCGACGATATCTACCGTGTTCCAGGCCAGGCGCGGGTCGTGAATGATTTTCGACCCAGGCTGTTTTTCGAGGAACGCCGCCGCCAGCAGGCCCACGATGTAGTACCCCTCGATAAACTGCCCTTTCTCGTCGAACAGGAAGCAGCGGTCAAAGTCCCCGTCAAAGGCGATGCCCATATCGGCTCCGTGCTCAATCACCGCGTCGCGGGTATCGGCGCGGCATTCCGGCAGCAGCGGGTTAGGGATCCCGTTGGGGAAATTGCCGTCCGGCGTGTTGTGCACTTTCACGAAGGTCAGCGGCACGTTGAGTGCCTTAAAGCGGGCTTCAATGGCGTCCACAATCGGGCCCGCCGCACCGTTGCCGGAGTTGATCACCAGCTTCAGCGGTTTGATGTGGCTGACGTTGATGTAGGAGAAAAGATGGTCGAGGTAGGCTTCCACCACCGACACTTTCCGGTAGCTGCCGCGCGCCGCCTCATTCACCGGCGGGAAGTCGTTGGCTTCCGCCAGGCGCTGCACGTCGCGCAGGCCGGTGTCGCCGCTGATCGGGCGGGCGCCCTGGCGCACCAGCTTCATACCGTTGTAGTCCATCGGATTATGGCTGGCGGTCACTTCGATCCCGCCGTCCACGTCCAGATGCCAGGTGGCAAAATAGATTTCTTCGGTGCCGGACAGGCCGATATCCAGCACGTCCACGCCCGCGTCCTGCAGGCCACACGCCAGCGCCTGCTTCAGCGATTCGCTGGTCAGGCGCACGTCGCCGCCCAGCACGATAGTTTTTGGCTGCAGGTACTCACCGTAGGCACGGCCGATGCGCCAGGCGATGTCTTCGTTCAGCTCGTCGCCCAGGCGGCCGCGGATGTCGTAGGCTTTAAAACAGGTTAAATTTGTCATGTTTATTTAAGAAACTGTGGAAGTTTGGAAAGGTTTTTGCATATAAGAACGACAGGCCATAACAACCCATTATTACGCATAGCCTTAATGTCTTCTTTCGATTTTTGGACTATATTTGCAAAAGAGCGATTACTCATGCCACCTACTCTCATGCGAGTCAAAACTTTCGGCAAATAGCTCAGTGTAGCGTTATTCGTCCATAAATAACGAATTAGAGAATCATAATCAGCTGAAATCCGATAATCTAAATTGAAACTCCCCCATTTTAAGTAAAGCTCTCGCTTCATATAAAAACTTGGGTGGGGAGGCATCCAGCCTAGCTGCATCTTAAAGCGTTTAAACTGACCACTCTTCCAATGACGAATAACTTTGTTAATATCGTCCTTAGATACATAGTCGAGGTCGCCATAGACCGCATCACAATTGTTTTCTTTAAATTTCTTAACAACATCAGTAATAACATCAGGATACGCGAGAAGATCGTCTGAATGTAAAAAGCCAATGACATCTCCCGACGCCGCCTGAATACCTTTGTTAAGGGCATCATAAATCCCTTTATCCGGCTCACTAATAATTTTAGTAACTCGACGAGAAACATTATTTATTAACTCAATAGTTGAATCTTTAGATGCGCCATCAATAATAATATATTCTATATCATGATAGGACTGTGAGTCTAAAGAGAGTAAGGTATCGGACAGTGTTGCAGCGCTATTATAAGTAGCAGTAATGATACTAACCTTCATGATTATTACCGTGGATATATTGTTCCAGACGTACTATATCATCATCAGCCAAATAAGCCCCTGTTCTGACCTCAATAATCTCAAGGGGTATTTTCCCCGGATTCTCAAGGGAATGTGGAATACCAACAGGGATATATGTTGACTCATTCTCAGTCAGTAATTGAACACCTTCACCACAATACACTTTTGCTGTACCAGTGACGACAATCCAGTGTTCAGCCCGGTGATAGTGGATTTGAGTAGCCGTTCTCTCACCCGGTTTAACGGTTACCTTACGCACATGATAACGAGAACCCTCAGATATAGAATCTGATGTTCCCCATGGACGGTACAATTCCCTATGTTGCAAATATTCATTTCGTGAACATTCTTTAAGCCTATTCACAACATTTTTTACTGACTGAACCTTATCTTTGTGAGAGACCAGGATAGCATCTTTAGTCTCAACAACAATTAAATCATCTAAACCTACGGCACTGATTAATCTGTGCTGCGAATAGAGATAACTATTCTTTGTATCTATAGCAATTATATCGCCATGAATGACATTGTTATTATTATCTTTACTATCCACTTCCCACAATGCAGACCAAGAGCCCACATCGCTCCAGTTGGCATCAAGCGGAACTACAACAGCATCAGAGGTTTGTTCCATCACTGCATAATCGATCGAATCATCAGGGCATTTAGTGAACGAATCAATGTTTAAACGCGTAAAATCAAGATCAAGAGAGGCGCCATCAAGTGCATCACTACAAGCATCTAATATCTCAGGACGGTATAATTTTAACTCTTCGATATATCGTGAGGCTTTGAACATAAACATACCACTGTTCCAGTAGTATGTTCCTTCATCAAGATATTTCTGTGCAGTTTGTAAATCAGGTTTTTCAACAAATTCAGAGACAACAAAGGCATTATCAGAAACAGGAATGCCTTGTTTTATATAACCATAGCCCGTCTCAGGTTTGTTAGGTACAATTCCGAATGTAACTAATTTACCTCGCACTGCAAGATCCAACGCATTTTCAACGGCAGAGATAAAAGCAGCATTATCCTGAATAACATGGTCAGCAGCAAGAACTAACAATATCGGATCTTTCTGTTGTTTAAGGGCATGTAATGCAGCTAAAGCGATAGCCGGGGCAGTATTGCGCCCGACTGGTTCTAAAATAATACCACCGTGCTGTAATTTCAGCTGGCGAAGTTGTTCCGCAACGATAAAACGGTGTTCTTCATTGCAAATGATCAGAGGGTTTTCATGCTCAAGACCGTCTAAACGATTAATCGTTTCCTGCAACATTGACGAATCAGACGTCAGAGAAAGAAACTGTTTAGGATAAAGGGTTCGAGAGAGAGGCCATAAACGGCTTCCCGTTCCGCCGGCCATCACTACAGGAAGAATAATGTTGGACATCTTAACCTTCTAGTTAAAATATTGCTGAGTATAAGTATGTACTTGCCCGTGGCAATTTGCATGTTGAGCGTCAATAAATATGTACTCATTATGTTGCGCTGAGGGCAATTCCTTCAACTCCAGATTTAGAAGAAGTTTATATGCGAGGACTAAATAATGAGTGGTCACATCCTTACTCACAAAAGAATCCGCGTAGAAGTGCTCAAATACACCTATGAATTGTGCTGCGGATAAATCAACACTCATACCGAGCTCAGATAAACAGACCCGTTGGAAAGCATCTTCTATTTTTTCATTTTTATAGATTCTACCTCCGGGTACAAAATAAAAATTCTTTGCCGGCGCGTTTTTTCTTTTACCCAGCAAAACTTCGCCCTTATGATTATAAATAATAAGATCTATAGAAATGAGTGGCGTGTGTTCTACTATAGTTCGAAATAACGCAAGTTCTAACATTGGTAATGCCTATTTTCTGAAGTTATCTTGATTCTTAAGGAACCAGTCGTATGTCATTTCAAGTCCTTGCTGAAGCGACACTGACCATTTCCATCCCATGCTTTCCAAACGCTCAATATCCATTAACTTGCGCGGGGTCCCATCTGGCTTGCTGGCATCAAAAACAACCTTGCCTTTAAAACCGACGACTGAGGCAATGGTTTCCGCGAGCTCACGAATGGTACAATCAACGCCAGTACCAACATTGATATGTGACAACATTGGTGAGGTGTTTCTGGCATAAACCTCTGCAGATAAATTCATGACATGGATTGACGCTGCAGCCATATCATCTACATACAGAAATTCACGCATCGGTGTACCACTTCCCCACACCACCACTTCAGAGGCATTTTCCTGTGCCGCTTCATGAAAACGACGCAGCAGCGCCGGAATAACGTGAGAGTTGTTGGGATGAAAATTGTCATTTGGCCCATACAAATTTGTCGGCATCACAGAGCGATAATCACGACCATACTGCCTATTGTAAGACTCACACAGTTTTATGCCGGCAATTTTGGCGATTGCATAGGGTTCGTTAGTGCTTTCCAGGGTTCCAGTTAAAAGTGCATCCTCACGCATCGGCTGTGGCACTTCTCGTGGATAAATACAACTGGAGCCTAAAAACAGCAGTTTATTAACATCATTACAGTGCGCCGCATTAATGATGTTAGCTTCAATCATGAGGTTCTGATAGATAAAATCAGCAGGGAAAGTGTTGTTAGCATGAATGCCTCCAACCTTAGCCGCTGCTAAATAAACTTGATCGATTTTCTCTTTCTCAAAAAAGCTATTCACTGCATGCTGTGAAAGAAGATCAAGCTCATTGCGATTTTTGGTAACAATTTCGACATCATTTTCCTGGCAAAGATTTCTGACCAGAGCAGACCCCACCATGCCATTATGTCCAGCAACGAATATTCTCTTAGCCATGATTTAATTCTCCAGTGAAATGGAAACATCAAAACCGTTAGCTTTTAAGAGGGCATGCTGCTTCGCCTTCTGAAGATCGCTTTTGACCATCTCCCGGCACATCTCCTCAACGGTAATTTCTGGAACCCAGCCGAGTTTTTCTTTCGCTTTTGACGGATCGCCAAGTAATGTCTCTACTTCTGCTGGACGGAAGTAGCGAGGGTCAACACGCACAATGACATCACCAACCTGGATTGCATGGGCATTATCGCCAGAAACTTTAGCAACGGTGGCGATTTCATCCACACCTTCACCACTAAATTGGAGCTCAATACCGGCTTCAAGCGCTGACATACGCACAAATTCACGTACGGAGATTTGTTTACCGGTTGCAATAACAAAGTCTTCCGGATGTTCTTGCTGCAGCATCATCCACTGCATTCTTACGTAGTCTTTGGCGTGGCCCCAGTCGCGCAGGGAGTCCATGTTGCCAAGGTACAGGCATTTCTCCAGGCCCTGAGCAATGTTAGCAATTGCGCGGGTAATCTTACGGGTCACGAAGGTTTCGCCACGGCGTGGAGATTCGTGGTTGAACAGAATGCCGTTACAGGCGTACATGCCGTAGGATTCACGGTAGTTAACAGTTATCCAGTAGGCGTAAAGCTTGGCTACCGCGTATGGGGAACGAGGGTAGAAAGGCGTGGTCTCTTTCTGTGGAATTTCCTGCACCAGGCCGTACAGTTCTGAAGTGGATGCCTGGTAGAAGCGAGTTTTCTTTTCCAGACCCAGGAAGCGAATGGCTTCCAGCAGGCGCAGGGTGCCCATCGCATCCACGTCAGCGGTGTATTCCGGTGACTCAAAAGAAACCGCCACGTGGCTCATCGCGCCCAGGTTATAGACTTCGTCCGGCTGAACTTCGGACAGAATGCGGGTCAGGTTGGAGGTGTCGGTCAGGTCACCGTAGTGCAAATGGAATTTAGGATTATTGGCATGCGGATCCTGGTAGATATGATCCACGCGCTCCGTGTTGAAAGAAGAAGCGCGGCGTTTAATACCATGAACTTCATAGCCTTTTTCTAGCAGGAACTCCGCCAGGTAAGAACCATCCTGCCCAGTGATACCAGTAATCAATGCAACCTTCATTTTTTGCCTCTTATGCAATTGTAAAATTCCAATGTTTCTAATGCCATTTTATCCCAGGAATAATTCTCGGCATTATCAATACCTGACAATATTTTTTCCATCCTAAAATCATGGTTTTTAAATTCAACAATCCCTTGTTTTATTTTTTCCGCAGTAATATTTTCAAACAATATTGCCGCATTGGCGGAAATTTCGATGATTGACGATGATTTTGATGCAATCACGGGACAGCCAGATTTCATTGCCTCAATCACTGGAATACCAAATCCCTCATAGTACGATGGGTATACGAGCGCTAGGGCATTTTGATACAGACTCTCAAGCTCTTGTTCAGAAATAAATCCAGCGTGGGCATAGCGTCCCACAATTTTGCTATCTAATAACTTCAGTTCATCATCGGTAAACTTCCCTCCACCAACGACGACCAACCGCACATCATGTAAATCCTCGAGCGAGGAAACACACATATCGAAGTTTTTATATCCTCCACGGGCACCAACAAATATGACATATGAATCATATTTGCCATCAGTGTTTTTCACTGAAAAGTCCCCCACACCATTATAGATAACACGTGTCGGAATTTTTTTTGATTCTGGAATAAAGTTATGCATATCTTTTTTAGTATTTTCAGATATGCAAATTAGACCATCACTATTCAAAATTGCAGTTCTTTTCTGTGCATTAAGAATCTTTGAATTAATACCCCGAGGGTAAATATCCTCTGTGAAATCATGAACAGTAGTAATCACCTTGCCGTCGAACTTCTTATCAGGTAATCGGTAATAACTGGAGTGGAAAATGTCATCCTTCCCTCCCGCAACCTTTACTCGCCTGAATCTTTCAAGCTCGATATGCAATCTTACTTTACTATTAACGCTGATGTTTTTGGTGTAATTATTTTTATTTTCATATAGTAAATGTAGAAATTTTTCATCATGGTTATTCAAACGCCATATCAGCTCATCAAAATATACCGATATTCCACCTGATTTTTGTAGAGAAAAGATAATCCCATCAATAATAATCACGATCACTCCCTTTTTTTAATAAGGTTAATACCTTGGATGTAAACACATATATACAAGGTATAATTAATCCAGTAAAAAAAACAACCTTATTAATAATACCGAATCCGTCACGATAAAACATGAATGGTAATGTGGCACAACTCATTAAATAGAGGGTGCGGACATGTATTTTATTTGACACCTGAAAACGGCTCACAAAAAAACCTAGTATGAGCATAAAGAAATAAGTGCCTATAATACCAAAATTAGCCATTAAGGAGACAAATACGCTGGTAGCACCTAATGGAGAAGAGTATCTGTATCCCATTGATTCGATATCAACATGAATATACTGCTTATAATCCATAATATTTGGAGCTAACATCAAAAAGGAATTAAAGAAGTTAGTTGGGAGAGAGAGCAAATTGAAGTTATCAGGAATGACCAAAAAGGTCAGTGCCGAAAAACTTGTAAAAACAGGCTCTGCTAGCGCTATATAGACAAAATTACTTAACCCATTGGTATTACCAACCCTTAGCATTCCGGTAACAACGAGAGAAGCACATAGCAATGCCATTAAAAAAATCAGTAATTTGGGAGGTTTTTTCCCATCGAAAAAATAAAAAACAACAAACAAAGCACATGTAATAACATACATTCTTCCACCCATACTCAATAGGAATATGCTGTTACATAACAAGGTAAATATTAATATTTTTTTCATCACATTACGTGTATAGAACACAGTAACTAGAATCAGTAAGTTTAGTGACGCCATCTGCCCCATGAGGCCTGTATTATATGTGTCCGTATAACCCCTAAAAAACAGATCTTTCGTCACAAACCAAATAATAGAAGTAAATGCAAGTACAACAAGGCCAATAATAATTGACCCAGACATTCCCAATGCATTTTTACTAAACATTACTTTAGAGCTAACGAGAGAATCTTTATTAATACCTCTATAAGCTAAAGCGCTGCCAAGAATATAAAACAAGACCATTAGCAATGCATTAGCCAAAAAAAACAATTTATCTTCATCTTCTATTCTGCGATAGGCATCGAACCATTGATCAAATTTTGAAACATCAAAAAAAAAGAAATTCTCACCTACAATTATTGGTAAAATAAAATAATAAAGAGCACCAAACACCACACATTTTCGATGATCTATAGGACCTTTTATGAAATAAACTAACATGGAAGCAAATAAAAAAAAGGAAATATAATTGACCATTCTTTAACCCCAAAAACGCATGACAATTTGGCGACATTCAAAATACATACTTACAATTCATATGCAGAAGTATACATAATTAGAAAGAGTAATTCTCTATATTTTTTGGCAACCAATATTCAGGAACGTTTTCCATTATAAGCATAAAACCATATGAATATTGGCAATCGCCTAGACGCCTGAATTTTTACGTTTAGACTCTACACATTTTAAATAGATTGTAGTGAACACATTTCTTTTAAATCTTTGGACAGGAACGGATTCAATAGAATTCAACGCTACCAGAAAATGATTAACAGTTGATTCTTTACTATAGTTATTTGTGAAAAATTTTTTTATCCCGACTTTTAAATTGTCGTAATCATTATCACTTAATGTAATAACATCTACCAGACTGCATCCATTCTGAATCTCAAATGGCGTATCTATGTATTCGCCCAATGAAACAGAAGATTCTTCGTTGAGAAATTTATAGACATTGTCACGACTGGCTATTGGTCTATCGGCACAGGGTAGTAGCACTGTCGGTACTCCTCTGCAGGCTCCCTCCAACGCTGCAGTGCCCATGGCAAATAAAAGATCATAGCGATTACTAAACAGATTATCTAACTGATTATTTTCTATATACCCATGAAAAACCAAATCGATATTGCTAGCATCTTCACAGCTATCAATCACTAATTGCTTTCCATCGCCATCACCTGCTATGTGCAATTCAAACATACGCCCATCAGCATTAAATTTCTTTAAGTCTTTTATCAGTTTAATAATGCCATGAAGCTTAAAATCATCTAACCGACTAAGTACCAAAATTTTTAAAGTTAATCGGGGCTTGGTGCGATCAATTTCACTTTTTAAATCGAATCGGGATTCTAAATTTGTAATCAATGGAAGAATTGAATATTCAGATATTTTCAAATCGAAAAACCACTTACTTTCGGCCTGACAAGCTTCGTCCATTAACCACAAGTTTCTACCTTTTAAAAGTAAAGTGATTTCTTCTTTGAAATTTTTAAACCCCGGTAGACATTTCAAGAAAAACTTTAAGTAGCTGTATCCAAACTTTGATTTTATCGCAGTGCTACCAATACAGTAGCCAGCATAAAGTTCAGATGGATGCAAAAGCCAAAAAAAAGGTTTTATACTCGAGACTCTATTTGATACACATAACTCAGCAATACGGCTAATATTTCTTGCGCTTGCTATTAATATGCTTCCCTCAAGTAATTCTTTTTTATTGATATCATTCAACCCGTGATATTTAACCTTTTCTTTTATGAATTTAGAAGATAAAATACCGTCATTATAATCGATGACATTAACATCCTCAAAACCATTAAGTAAAAGCAAATCAATCACGCGTGAAAATAGTATTTCAGTACCACCAAGATATTTACTCGGATGATATATTGTAATTCTAGACATTCATAACCTCTATTTACAATTTACTTGGCGATTCTTTTAAAATTAATAACCATAAATAAGAAATAGATAATGTAATTTATCAAATACGCCAAATTCGCACCATGCACGCCATATAGAGATACAAAAAAAAGAGCCAATAATACAAATGTAATGGCAAAAATTATTTCTGTCGTAACATACCACTTTGTTGCTCCACGCGATAACATCGGATAAGCATATAACCAGCTTCCTATTTTCACTACATCGCCGATCAGCTGTACCAGGAAGAGATCTCTAGATGATGAAAACTCACTGGTAAACAAAATAGAAATAATAATATCACGACAGAAATAGACGCTCAGCGCCATGATCATAGCGACTGGAATAATAATAACCGCAGTTCTATTTACTTCACTAAGAATTTCATTAACGCCTGTAAGAGACGATAGTCGTGGCAAATAATAAGTACTTAAAGCAATGGTAATTACGCTTAAATAAACCTCTGATATCTTCCAAACAGCCTGCCATTGCCCGGCCTGCTCCCACCCATCATAGGCAATAATTATATTTCTTACCAGAATCAATGCTACCGGTGCTGTAAATGCAGTAGTGACTGCCATTAATATATAGCCACCAATATCTCTGCGGGCCTGTCTATTCGTTTGCCCCCACCAGTATCTTAGCGAAAACCATTTCTGTTTGATGTTTGCAGACAGCATTACAACGCCGATAAGTGAGGACTGTAGCACGGCGGCAACAAAAGCACCTTTGATACCATAGAAAATTATCATCATTATCATTATTGCGCTTGAAATCACCACCGAAATCATTGTCAGAGCAATGTATCTGCGATAATTTTCCAGGCCATTAATAACAGAAGAAAATAACGTTCCTACAGCAGCAAAAGGCAAGCAAACTGCAGTCAGGCAAACAATCCAACGGTATTCTGCGCTTTGGAAAAGCCATTCGGATAATACGCCAGAGAAAATAAACCCCGCAGGGATAAGGATCGCACATAGTACGAGCGTCCACTCTAATGAGGCTCTCCACCATGGAGAGCATTTATCATATCCGGAGGAATGTTTTTCGGCTGTATACCTTACAACCCCGGAACTGACCGGGGCATTAACGATACCATTGAAGCTGTTAATGAGACTCTGCACTTGCCCTAACATGGCCATACCCGTTGGCCCTGTATAGATAGCAATGACTTTTGCGATAACAAAACCCATCATCATTTTGAGCAAAGTCAATAGACCAGTTAAGGCCGTTACTTTAAGCAACCTCTTCATAGTTGAAAATCGTTTACCGCACTTATGACTTTAGCAATTTCATCTTCTGACATAGTAGGGTCCATAGGTAGAGATATCACTCTGTTATGGATCGATTCAGTTACAGGCAGGCTAAGATGGTTGAGGTACTCATAAGCCTTTTGTTTATGTGGCGGTAATGGGTAATGTATAAGTGTTTGAATACCACGTGAGGATAAATACGCCTGTAGCTTTTCACGGTGATCAGTCTGCATAACAAATAAGTGCCATACATGTCCTTCATTGGTTACAAATGACGGTAACTTAACGAAGGGATTATTAATTTGAGTTAAATATTTATCTGCAATAGCCCTTCTCAAATCAGTTTCATGATCAAGGTATGCCAATTTAACACGCAGCATAGCCGCTTGAATCTCATCTAAACGACTATTATAACCAATATATACATTTTCGTATTTTTTATGAGAACCATAATTGCGCAGAGCTTTCAATGCTTCTGCCAGTTCTGCATCATTGGTGGTGATCATACCTGCGTCGCCCAAGGCACCTAAATTCTTCCCTGGATAAAAACTGAAACCTGCAGCATCTCCCCATGCTCCTGCTTTTACACCCCCAATAGATGCACCATGTGCTTGTGCAGAATCCTCTAAAACTAATAAATTTTTCTCTTGGGCAAAACGCATGATTTCATGCATCGGCGATATTTGCCCATAAAGATGCACAGGTAAGATAGCTTTAACACTTTCATCCCAGGATGAAATAAGTCCTTCGTAGCTAATATTAAATGTTTTATCATCGGGCTCGACTAAAACAGGAATCAGACCATTCTGGGTTATAGCCATTATAGATGCTATATACGTGTTAGCTGGAACAATAACTTTATCATTATCTTTCAGCTTACCTAGTTCTTTCCACGCTCTCAGAACAAGGATGAGTGCATCAAGCCCGTTTGCGACGCCGATAGCATGCTTGACCCCAATGAATTGAGCAAATTCGCGTTCAAACTCAACCAGTTCGTTGCCCTGGATGTACCAACCAGAACCTATTACCCTTGCACAAGCATTTTGCAATTCCTGTTCGTATTGTTTATTGATTCTTTTTATATCCAGAAAATTAACCATGGTTGCACCCCATCATGTATTCAATTAACTCTTTATCTTTACATTTATCTAAATAATCGAAAACTGTAAAACCGTTATAGTCCATCAAAAAGAGATTTAGGCCTAAGTCTATTAATTCTTTTAATCCTGAATAATCACCAGTTCTCTTCATGAAATCTTTGTAATACATTCCTACCGTTGTTCCTTTATAGTTGCAATCATTGATATCAGCACCTTTTTGCACTAACCACTTGATAATGGACATATTGCCATGATATGCAGCTACAATAATAGGACTCCATCCCAAGTTATTTTTCTCAAGCAAAACACTCTCATGCCTCACCAATTTTGAGATAGAATTAACATCTTTGTCTTTACATGCATCTAATATTGTCGAAAAGTTATCTTTATACAATACAAGATCGTAATCTATTGTCGCAATGACAAATCGTTCGAAATTATTTTCCAGAATAGACCCTGGTTTCCCTAGCGACTTACTCTCTAAAATGTCACCCTGAAAAACACTCTCATTTTCAATTTTAACCAACTGGTAAGACCTAAACGTGAACGCCTTAACCTGGTTTAAAATTTCATATGCTGTTTTATTAAAATCTATTTCTAAATTAGCATAGTTGATTGTTTTTTTGGAATAATACGATGAATCTGTCCCACTCTGTTTTTTCGCCTCATATTGCGCATTAATTATGCGATCAAAGTTGGCAATTACTAATTCAGTGCCGTGTTTTATATATTTTAGATATAAGCTATTTGCCGTCTCAGATGAGCTTAACATAAACGCCCTCTGTTCTATCACATCACCAGTATCAATGCCATGATCAATTTTATGTAATGTTACACCGCTTTCTTTTTCGGCATTTAAAATTGGCCATGCTGATGTATACATCCCTTTATATTTAGGAAGGTATGAAAAATGAATATTAATTATGTTATTGTGTGAAAATTTTTCAGGTTTAACTATTTTGTCAAATTCGAGTGAAATGAAACAGGCATCATTTACAGAATAAGCTTCATCTAATGATATAATTGGTATTGATGCATTATTGCAAAATTTCTTGAATGATCTCTGAAACCCGTCTTCACCATTATCAGTCCCATTACAAACAACGAGTATTTCGACGTTTTCTCTGTTGCTCAGTATCCAATTTGTAACGTCTATTGCTATATTATTCTTCCCAGCAATAATGACTTTCATTTTTCACTCACTATTCTTAAAAAGTCTTCATAATCTCTGATATAGTCGGACTCGTCGTAATGCTCACTGGCTAAAACCATTAATATGCAATCAGGAGTAAAATCTTTCATCTCACGCCAAATAATTGAATCAATCAGCAACCCTTGAGCCGGGTTGTCTAGAATAACCTCTACTCTATCTTTACCATCATCAAGAACAAAACAGCAGGAACCGCGAATGACAATTGCTACTTGTTTTAAAGCCTTATGGGCATGATAGCCGCGCGTTACATTTTCACACGTATCAAACATATAATATACACGCTTAATTTCAAATGGTATATTTTCTGAATCTTCAAGAGCAATTAAAGAACCTCGCTCATCACCATGCATTTGAAGCGGAATGAATTCTATTTTCATTTTTTCTTTCTTACTTAATTAGCTTTAACAAATACTGACCATAATGATTTTTCTTAAGCATTGTTCCGCGATTTTCAATTTCAGTATCGCTTAACCAACCATTACGCCAGGCAATCTCTTCCGGACAGGCAACCATCATTCCCTGCCTTTTCTGTACGGTTTCAACAAAGCTGCCAGCTTCAATCAAGCTGTCGTGCGTGCCGGTATCTAACCATGCAAATCCACGCCCAAGCTGCTCAACATTCAATTGCCCACGCTTTAGGTATTCATCGTTAATTGAGGTTATTTCTAACTCACCACGCTCAGATGGTTTTACATTTTTTGCAATTTCAATGACCGAGTTATCGTAGAAGTACAGTCCGGTGACAGCCCAGTGAGATTTAGGCTCAGCGGGTTTTTCTTCTATAGAAATGGCTTTGTTATTTTCATCAAATTCGACCACGCCAAAACGCTCAGGATCCATTACCTGGTAACCAAAGACAGTTGCGCCTGTTTCACGTTGCGCCACTGCTTTTAATTTAGGACTGAAACCTTGCCCAAAGAAAATATTATCACCGAGGACAAGGCAAACTGAATCATTGCCGATAAATTTTTCGCCAATAATGAACGCCTGCGCTAAGCCATCCGGGGCAGGCTGGATTTCATACGTCAGGTTAATCCCCAACGCACTGCCATCACCCAATAACCGAATAAAGCTGTCCTGATCTTCCGGGGTCGTAATAATCAAAATGTCACGAATACCCGCCAGCATAAGTACTGACAGCGGATAATAAATCATTGGCTTGTCATAAATCGGAAGTAATTGCTTAGATACTCCCATTGTTATTGGATACAAACGGGTGCCAGACCCTCCGGCCAAAATGATACCTTTCATTATTCTAATCCTAAGCGTTCACGTTGATAGCTGCCGTCCTGCACACGCTGGCACCACTTCTGATTTGCCAAATACCAGCTAATCGTTTTACGAATACCCGACTCAAACGTCTCCTGCGGCTTCCAGCCCAGCTCGCGCGCGATTTTATCTGCATCAATCGCGTAACGACGGTCATGCCCAGGGCGGTCAGTGACATAGGTAATTTGGTCGCGGTACGAGCCCTCTTTAGGCACAATCTCGTCCAACAAATCACAGATAGTATGCACAACCTCGAGGTTCTTCTTCTCGTTGTGACCACCGATGTTGTAGGTCTCACCTACCTGCCCTTGAGTAACAACCGTATAAAGCGCACGCGCATGGTCTGCAACATACAGCCAGTCGCGGATCTGATCGCCTTTACCGTAAATCGGCAGCGGTTTTCCTTCCAGAGCATTCAGAATAACGAGTGGGATTAATTTCTCAGGGAAATGGAACGGCCCGTAGTTATTTGAGCAATTGGTGACGACCGTCGGCAAACCATAGGTGCGGAGCCAGGCGCGAACGAGATGATCGCTGGAAGCTTTCGATGCAGAGTATGGGCTGCTTGGCGCGTACGCCGTCGTTTCCGTAAACAGGGGCAATGCTTCGCCCTGTGCAACTTCATCCGGGTGCGGAAGATCGCCATACACTTCATCAGTAGAGATGTGATGGAAACGGAAGTTCGTCTTCTTCTCCGCGGCTAATCCGGACCAATAGTGACGGGCTGCCTCAAGCAAAACGTAGGTGCCAACAATATTGGTCTCAACAAAAGCTGCCGGGCCGGTGATGGAGCGATCGACATGGCTCTCTGCGGCCAGATGCATGACGGCATCCGGCTGGTGTTGTTCAAAAATCTGCTCGATTGCTGCAGCATCGCAAATATCCGCCTGAACGAAATGATAGCGCTCATTAGCGGAGACATCGGCTAAAGACTCCAGATTACCGGCATAGGTTAACTTATCTACGTTAACCACACTATCCTGAGTATTATCAATGATATGACGAACAACGGCTGAGCCAATAAACCCGGCACCGCCGGTAACAAGGATTTTCACTGTGCAGTCTCTCTATAATCTTGTTATTACATTCAAGGGAGCAGCACCCTGAATATAATATATTTGAGATATCTCTTAAGGATAGATGCATGCTGAACCTGAATTTTAGCCATGCTACCGCCCCTGGCTCAACAGCTACCAGTGCACTGTACAACATAGGCCATAGCGTACCTTCAGGTACCGCATGTAAGAAATCGCCACGATTTTATATTTCATACGGCGATTCTCAAGGAAAAACTTTGGTCTATACACAACGGCCAAAAAATGATAAGCCCATGAAAAACTTAGACTTCACTGTCGATTAATAAAGCAAAACGGCGGCTCATCGTTCAACGCCTCTCTCAGACTGAACGTTATGCCACCGTTTACCGCACCCTCATCCATGAAAGCGACTTAAAGCAGGCCTATGCGTCAGCAAGAAGCTTTTGAATACGCTCGCGAAACTTCTGCCCTTCTTTATGGTTGCGTAGCCCGTACTGGACGAACGCCTGCATATAGCCCATTTTCTTACCGCAGTCGTAGCTCTCGCCGGTCATCTGCATCACTTCAACTGGCTGAGTTTCGTTCAGTACCGCTATGGCGTCGGTTAACTGAATACGCCCCCATGCACCTGGCTCCGTTTTTTCCAGCAGTGGCCAGATATCGGCCGAAAGCACATAGCGCCCCACCGCCGCGAGATCGGAGTCCAGCGTTTGCGGCTGATCCGGTTTTTCAACAAACTCAACCACGCGGCTCACCTGCCCTTCGTTCAGCAAAGGTTCCTGAGTGGTAATCACCGAGTAGGCGGCCAGATCTTCATTTGGCATATGCTTAGCCAGCACCTGGGTGCGGCCGGTTTCATTGAAGCGAGCGACCATGGCTGCCAGGTTGTACCGCAGCGGATCGGCGCTGGCGCCATCAAGCACCACATCTGGCAAAACCACCACAAATGGATTGTTACCAACGATCGGCTGTGCGCATAGGATAGAGTGCCCCAGCCCAAGCGGCTGAGCCTGGCGAACGTTCATGATGGTGACGCCCGGAGGGCAGATAGACTGGACTTCAGCCAGCAGTTGGCGCTTAACGCGCTGCTCAAGCAGGGCTTCCAGCTCGTAAGAGGTGTCGAAGTGGTTTTCAACGGCATTCTTGGAAGAGTGAGTCACCAGCACGATTTCTTTGATACCCGCGGCAACAATTTCGTCGACGATATACTGGATCATCGGTTTATCAACAATTGGCAGCATCTCTTTAGGGATAGCCTTTGTTGCTGGCAGCATATGCATGCCCAAACCGGCTACCGGGATAACTGCTTTTAAATTAGTCATTCTTAGTCCCACCTCTAAATGGTTGGAAGATTATAGTCTTTTCGTGCTTTGATGCCAGCATGAATTCGCTAAACAAATAACGCATGCTAGCGCTCTGGCGCGGCGAGCAAAATAGGCAAACACCTCTACTTAAGCGTCCGTTGACTGAGAATTGTCCCAAAGGGAGTTGCAATATTACTTATTCACTTCCGGCAGCCTGAAATTGAGATTCTCACTATTGACATGTAGCTGGTCTACCCGGTCTATATCAACCGAGCTTTGCCCTTTTTCATTGACAGCATGAATATTTGACAGCGACAGTAAGGTGTCATTTTTAGCCATAAACTTCCCACGTACGTCTTTGCGAAGATCAAAGTTCATCTTCAGCGCAGGTCCGTTAGTTGAAAGCTGCATAACATTGATATTTCTCATAAAAAGATGCTGAGGTTTGTTATGAAACTCTAGCGTCGCGCGCTTCATGGTAACGTTGGTCATCGCCACAAAGGAGGTCGCATTGCCGGATGAAATCTGGATCCCGCGCAGCGGGCTGGTCAGCTCGCTGTTATCGAGTTTTATATCGCTCAGCTTAAAGTTTTGCGGAATAGACAGGTAATTACCTTTGATTACACCGTAACCAATCAGCATTCCCGCACTGTTAACCATATCCACATCATCAATCACAAAGTTATCGCAGCCATATATCGCGACGGTGGCATTATCGATCCCGGCGGTGCGGCTAAAGGTCGGATTAATATTCCGCGCTTTTACGTTACGAATAAGGAAATGCTTCCCATTCTCAACATGAACTAACTGGCGACAGTTACTGCCGGTGATATTGGCCACCACGAAGTTTTTTACCGCCTGATCTTCTGGATAATTATTGTTATACGTACTGCCCGCCAGCCCGATGCCTATTCCCCAGTTAATCTTTCCGTTAGTACAGTTAATGTTGTCAATAACATGGTCAGAAATCAGCAGATCGCTATCGTTTATCGCCACGTTCCACTCAATGGCATCCCCTTGCAGATGGCTGAAATGGCCGTTAGTGATGCGAACGTTCTCCATGCGGTTATGAAAGCCCTGGCGCAGTATCGCGTAGTTGGCATCGTGTACGGTGATGTTGTCGATGGTGAAGTTACGCATCGTACGGTTATCTTTCCCGCCAATGTAAATCTGCGCCACATTGACAAACCCGCTCATATCAATGCCTTTGATCGTACAGTCGGAACCCCGCACATCCAGCGTGATGTTGTTAAACCGCCCCTTTCCCTCGCCGACAATCTGGCAGCCATCCTGCAGCACAAAGCGCCCTTTGCCGTTGCCTTTCAGCCCGCCGGCCACCTGTAGCGTTTTACCCTGCGGCATGAAAATAGCGGTATTGATGCTGTCGCAGACTAAATCCACCGGCACCTGAACGACGTCTGCCTCGGCAAACGCCTGCTTAAAGGCGGCTATCCAGTCGTTTTGATAGAAATCTTTGACGTTGACCTCTGTTCCCCGGCCGATAGCTTTTACCGTGCCGGGAATAAGGGATGCAGCCGCTAGTGCAGAACCCGCGGCCAGCAGCTTACGGCGAGATGCGGAGAAAGGAATGCGCTTCAGTGGATTGCTTTTCGACATAAGTCCTCATCATAGGATTCGGTGATTTACAGCGTCTGAAGCTGACGGGCAAGCTGCTGGTTGATAACCTGCTGATTGAACTGGCTGGTAACTTTTTCCCTGGCGCGCGACAGCATCAGCTGCAGGTCACTTTCCGACACGGAAGCCGAGGCCTGCAGCTTATCGGCAAGGGCAAAAGCGTCCTTTTCCGGTACCAGCCAGCCCGACTTATCGGCGTCGATAAGCTCAGGGATGCCGCTATGAACGGTCGACACGACGGGGATCCCAACGGCCATCGCCTCCATCAGCGCGACGGGGATCCCTTCCATGTCGCCATCTTCACCGGTGACAGAAGGCAGCAAGAAGAGGTCGGCCCTGTCGAGCATCGCTTTCACCTCATGACTCGGCTTGAAGCCGGGCATAAAGACCACGTCCTCCAGCTGCAGTTGCTCAATCAGCGTCTTCAGACGGCGCTCCCAGGGGCCAATGCCAAGAATGTTGTAGCGAAATGCCACGCCGCGCGCCTTCAACAGGCGGCAGGCTTCAATGGCAATATGTAAGCCTTTTTTTTCCGTCAGGCGCGCCACGGAGACAATCTCCAGCGGCGTGCCCGGCGTTTTCATAGGCCTCAAAGAAAACTTGTCCATATCCACGCCCATTCGGGATACCGCAATTTTGCTCTCCGGGCAGCCCATCTGCTTCAGGCGATTTGCCCAGAGATTGCTTATCGGCAGCATCAAATCTCCGCGCTCAAACAGCTGCCTGTATTCAGGCGTGTAATGAGCCAGCGCATCCCGGTGCGAAATATCTATGCCGTGGAATACGGTGGCAATTTTGCCTTTTAGCACACCAAGCTCCTTGAGCTTGGCTGCCGTGACGCCTGCCGGGCCAAAATGCGCGATAAAAACGTCGGCCTCCAGCGGCTGCTTCTGCCGCCCGCAAATAGATGACAGGATCAGATTACGGGCCTCATCGCCGTAGCGAGCACGACTCAAGGCTCGCCAGGTTCTGCCCCGCAGGCCGCCACGGAGCGTATTCAACGCACGGCTTTGCAGCTTGGCGACTTTACCCTCTGGTTCATCAAGCAACCAGACGGTTTTTTCCGAAAGCCCGTAGCTTTTAAACGTCGCGTGGGTATTGGTCAGATCCCCTTTTTGCAGGGCAACAATCTCAACCTCGTGGCCCATGTCGATAAAAGCGGTGATCTGGTTCAGCACAAAGGTTTCCGACGCCAGCGGAAACTTCAGCAGGAAGAAACCAACCTTCATTTCCCCTCCTTGACTCGCTCAAGCACCGATTCCACCATTTTCATGCCGTTTGCGCGCTCGGCGCTTACCGCCAACGCAAGCCGCTGGTTAATTGACGGCAACTGCCCAAGCACGTCAGCGACTACGCCCTGCAGAGAACCGTCCAGCAGTTGGCGAATATCGATGGCCATTTCAGGCATGCCGAGCTGCTGCATAATGCCTGCGGATTTGTGTTCGTAGTTGATCGCCACGGCCGGCGTGCCAAAGTTCATCGAGATAATCGCCGAGTGCAGGCGAGTCCCCACCGTCAGCTCGCAGGCGGCGAAGATTTTGCCCATCTCCAGATCGTTAAGCTCATCCATCACGACGTGATAGTCATCGGGCTGCCTGATGTACTGGCGAATGTTGAGCGCCACCATGCGATCGTCTTTGTTATAGCTGTCGATACCGGTACAGGTGGAAAGCGCCAGAACCTGGTAACCCTGCTCAATGGTGCGGTTCACCACTTCGGCAAAGGCCCGCTCGTAAGCTTCCTGGGTGGTACCCAGCCGCTTATCGAACGGCGCAAGTTCCCGTAGCGTAATCGCCACGGTTTTCTTACCTTCAATTACGCCAAGCCAGTGCTTAACCGCATAGCTCGGTACAAAATCCTCTTCATGCTGTGCCACCAGCCATGCCGTATCGACCCCCTGCTCGACCTTGCTGGTATCTATCTGACTTTTCTTCATCAGATCCAGGCTCACGGTTTCGCGCAGGATAAGTGACTTCGCGTGGCCGAAAACGTAGTTCGCCAGCTGGTTAAACTGCGGATCCTGGAACGGCCCCACGCTATGGCCGACCATATAGACGGGTTTACGCGCCATAAAACTGCACAGCGCATGTTCAAACTGGCTCACGCCATACAGGTCAACAAAGAACGAGCCGCCGACCTGAATAATCGCATCGTACTCCTGCAGCGATTTCACAAAATCGATGAACCCCTGCGGGATAGCAATATTACGCAGTCGCCCGGTGTTGGTCGCCTTCGCCAGCAGCACCTGGTGCTGATATTTACGGCGCAGCACTTTTTTTACCCGGCCTACGAGCCCGGCCGCATTGTTGTACTGCTTCATTTGCTTATACAGCCCATCGCCCAGGACCGGGCGCCCCAGCAGCCAGGCTGAACTCACCGGGTAACGGCTCATAACATCTACATGTATGCCGTCGTCAAGCGTGGTAATGGCATCGATCAACCCGCGCAAAATGGCGCTATCACCGCGATTGCCGCAAGTATGGTTGCCAAGAATAAGTAATTTCATATCGACCTCTTAATAGGGTTCTTAGCCAGCGCGAAGCAGCGCTTTCAGGCGTTCGCTGCGGCAAAACTGTCGCTTCATTTCGACGATCAGCGCATTGCGGGACAAAATAATCATCACCATAAAAGCCGCAGCCCCGGCCGCTACCTGTATGCAGAGCAAGGCCGCCAGGGGCAGATGCCCGTTAAGCGCCACGCCAAGCCCGGCGCTGACAATCAGCGTCGGAAGCGACAGATAAAAAGGCAGCCAGATGCTGAGGATGTACTCCCGGTAGCTGGAGCCCAGCACCGGTTTGATCATGATGAAATAGCTGAGGACGGTGTTAACCACCTGAACAAGCAGGAAACCGAGCGTGACGCCGAGCGCGCCGCCCAGCTGGCCGCCGACGATAATGGCCGGGATAAACAGGAAGGTTTTAAAAACGTTGAACTTAAAGCTGATATCCACCCGCGCCTTCGCCATCAGCAGCGACCCGATCGGGTTCCCGATGGAGCGCAGCAGGCCGACGACGCACAGCAGCTGCAGGATTGGCGTAATGAACTGCCATTTTTCCCCAAACACCAGCGGAACGAAGTTATTTGAGACCACCATCAGCCCCAGCAGCGCCGGGAAGTTGATGATGCCGACAATCGACAGCAGCTTGTAGAAGTTCACCCGCAGCTTCGCGGTGTCATCCTGAATCTTGGCAAACGCCGGGAACAGCACGCGCGTGATGATCGGGTTGAGCTTCATCGGCGGGACAACCGCCACGTTATAAGCCAAGTTATAACCACCGGCGACGCCGGCGCCGAGAATACGCGCCAGCACCAGCGTGGAAAGGTTGGTATTGACGTAGTTGATCACGCTATCGGCGGTCAGCCACGCGCCAAACTTCAGGTTGGAATTAACCGACTTCAGGGAAAAATGGAAACCTGGGCGGTAAATCTTGCGCCCGAAGAAGCCAAACAGTGAGGTACGAACGACGGTATTCACCAGGTAACCGATGATTGCCGTAATAGCAAACGGGTAGTACATCGCGGCCGTGACGGTCACGCTAAAGCCCACCAGCACGGACACCGTCTCAATGGAACCGATTTTTGAGAACTCGAGTTCCTTTTGCATCAGGGCGCGAAACTGCTGCCCGTGCGGAATGACGATAAAAGCAAAGGACAGCGTTTTAATCAGCGGCGACAGGTCCGGGTTATGCAGCACGCCGGCAATCACATCGCTCAGTAAAAAGACCACGATGCATACCAGCACGCCCAGCCCGACGTTTAGCCAGTACAGCGTGGTCAGCTCCAGCTGGCTTATCTCTTTGCGCTGAATAATGGAGTTGGCAATACCAAAATCAGACAGCGTATCGGCCAGCGCGATAATCACCAGCGACACGGTAAGCAGGCCAAACTGGTGGTTATCAATGGTTCTGGCCAGAATAGTCATCTGCGCCAGCCCCAGGCCAATAATAATGACCGTGGCAATCGCGGACCACTTTGCGCCGCTGATGGTTTTTTCTCTCAGGCTCATGTTGGGTTCCGGTCAGTATGCCGCTTTGTTAACAAAGCCTTTGAAAACGGTAAGGAAAACAATCTTGATGTCGAACCACAGGCTCCATTCGCGAATGTATTCCAGGTCAAATTCGACGCGTTTTTCCATCTTGTCGAGCGTGTCGGTTTCGCCGCGCCAGCCGTTAATTTGCGCCCAGCCGGTAATACCTGGCTTGACCTTATGGCGCAGCATGTAGCCTTCGATTAACGCGCGGTATTCTTCGTTGTGGGCAACGGCATGGGGACGAGGGCCGACAATTGACATACCGCCAAGCAGGACGTTAATAAACTGCGGCAGCTCGTCCAGCGAAGTGCGGCGCAGAAAGCTCCCGATAGGCGTAATACGCTTGTCGCCTTTCGTGGCCTGCACCACCACCGCGTCGTTCTCCATCACTTTCATGGAGCGGAATTTCCACACTTTGATGGGCTTGCCGTCCATCCCGTAGCGGGTCTGACGGAAGATAACCGGCCCTGGCGAAGTCAGCTTCACCGCGAGGCTGATGCACAGCAGAACGGGGGAAATCAGCAGCAGGATAAAAGAGGACAGCACGATATCTTCCAGCCGCTTAAGCACGCTGTTAAAGCCGCTCAGCGGGGTTTCAAACAGCGGCACGACGGGCACGCCGTTCACCTCTTCAGTGCGGGCATTAAGAATATTGAAGGTAAAAACATCGGGGATCAGCAGCACGGAACAGGTGGTATCCGCCAGTTCGCTCACCAGCTTTTTAATGCGCGACTCGTGGCTCATTTCCATCGCAATGTAGATTTTATCAATCTGGCCGTTGCGGGCGTCGGTCACGAGCGTATTGAAGTTGCCCATATAGTTGATCAGCGCGCCTGCCGGCGGTTCATCGTCGTAAACACCCAGCACGTTAAAGCCCAGCCAGGGTTCATTTTTAAAGCTTTGCGCCAGCACCTGACCGACCGGCAGAGAACCTGCAATGGCAACACGACGCGTATTAAAGCCTTTGTTACGCAACCAGCCTGCGGCAAATCGAATCCACGATCGGCAAACAACCAGCCCCACGCCGGTCAATACATACCAGGCCAGATAAACCCAGAACGAGCCGTCAAAGTCGCTATTAAAAGCCAGCAGTCCGGCGCTGAAAATCACGCTCAGCGTCCAGTTCTGCAGCAGCAGGAATAACTCGCTGGAGATTTTTACCCCACGCCACGAACGATAAAAATCCGTCATCCCACCGATCATCTGAAACACAACGAGGGTCAATAAAGCCATCAGCAGATGCATATAGAGAAACGGCAAAGCGTTAGCCTTACAGACCATCCACAGCCCGGCAAACATGATGCTGATGTCGGAAAAACGTTGCACCATAGAGATCAACGATGCGTTGGTTTTTGGCAGCTCGCGCTTTTTTAGATTTGTCATCGTTTTACCTTTGAAAGAAGTCGCATCGGTGTTTTCCCCCTCACCCCAACCCTCTCCCCAAGGGGAGAGGGGGTAATAACTGGAACCAGGAGCATTCCCTCTCCCTTCAGGAGAGAGTAGGAAGTTCTGGCTCCTGACTTTCCCCTCTCCCTTCCAGGGAGAGGGCCAGGGTGAGGGTTAAAACACACAGATGCGGCAGATTACTGGTTCAGCAAAGCCATAATTTCCTGCGTTCGCGCCTGCATCAGCATCTCATCACCGCGAGACTCCACGTTCAGGCGCACCACCGGCTCGGTGTTAGAACTGCGCAGGTTGAACCGCCAGTCGCCAAACGCCATGCTGATCCCGTCCGTGTGGTCAATCTCTTCCGCGTGCGGGCCAAAATGCGCACGCACACGCTCAATCGCCGCGGCAGGGGCTTCCAGCTTGCTGTTGATCTCCCCGCTGGCCGGCCACGCCGCCATGCGGTCCTGCACCAGTTCACCCAGCGTTTTTCCCTTCAGGCAAAGCAGTTCGGTCACCAGCAGCCACGGGATCATCCCGCTGTCGCAGTAGGCAAAGTCGCGGAAGTAGTGGTGGGCACTCATCTCGCCGCCGTAAATTGCATCCTCTTCACGCATGCGCTCTTTGATAAACGCGTGCCCGGTTTTCGACATCACCGGTTTGCCGCCCGCGCGCTCGACGATATCTACCGTGTTCCAGGCCAGGCGCGGGTCGTGAATGATTTTCGACCCAGGCTGTTTTTCGAGGAACGCCGCCGCCAGCAGGCCCACGATGTAGTACCCCTCGATAAACTGCCCTTTCTCGTCGAACAGGAAGCAGCGGTCAAAGTCCCCGTCAAAGGCGATGCCCATATCGGCTCCGTGCTCAATCACCGCGTCGCGGGTATCGGCGCGGCATTCCGGCAGCAGCGGGTTAGGGATCCCGTTGGGGAAATTGCCGTCCGGCGTGTTGTGCACTTTCACGAAGGTCAGCGGCACGTTGAGTGCCTTAAAGCGGGCTTCAATGGCGTCCACAATCGGGCCCGCCGCACCGTTGCCGGAGTTGATCACCAGCTTCAGCGGTTTGATGTGGCTGACGTTGATGTAGGAGAAAAGATGGTCGAGGTAGGCTTCCACCACCGACACTTTCCGGTAGCTGCCGCGCGCCGCCTCATTCACCGGCGGGAAGTCGTTGGCTTCCGCCAGGCGCTGCACGTCGCGCAGGCCGGTGTCGCCGCTGATCGGGCGGGCGCCCTGGCGCACCAGCTTCATACCGTTGTAGTCCATCGGATTATGGCTGGCGGTCACTTCGATCCCGCCGTCCACGTCCAGATGCCAGGTGGCAAAATAGATTTCTTCGGTGCCGGACAGGCCGATATCCAGCACGTCCACGCCCGCGTCCTGCAGGCCACACGCCAGCGCCTGCTTCAGCGATTCGCTGGTCAGGCGCACGTCGCCGCCCAGCACGATAGTTTTTGGCTGCAGGTACTCACCGTAGGCACGGCCGATGCGCCAGGCGATGTCTTCGTTCAGCTCGTCGCCCAGGCGGCCGCGGATGTCGTAGGCTTTAAAACAGGTCAGTTGCTGCATGATTTCGCTCCTTCGGGCAACAGTTACCCAACCCACGGGTTCGTGGCCCGTGGAGAATGTTTACAATCAGGGATTAAATGCGCCCGTAGCGGTCCTGGAAACGGACGATGTCGTCTTCTTCCAGGTAGGTACCGGAGCGAACCTCAATCAGGTCGAGAGGAATTTTGCCGGGATTTTCCAGGCAGTGGGTCATGCCGAGCGGGATATAAATAGACTCGTTTTCACCCAGCAGTTTGACCTCCTCGCCCAGCGTGACCTTCGCGGTGCCCGCCACCACAATCCAGTGCTCAGCACGATGATGGTGCATTTGCAGCGAAAGCCCCTCGCCCGGCTTGACGGTGATGCGCTTCACCTGGTAACGATCCCCGGAATCAATGGAGTCATATTTTCCCCACGGACGGTAAACTTCCCGGTGATTGTGGTGTTCGTGGCGGCCATCGCCTTTGATTCTCTCCACCACTTTCTTCACGTTCTGGACGTGATCGCGGTCAGCAATCAGCACCGCGTCTTTGGTCTGCACCACCACCAAATCCTTCACGCCAACGGTGGTGACCAGGCCGGACTCGGCATAGATGTAGCTGTTTTCGGTTTCATGGCTGATAACGTCCCCGTGGTGCACATTGCCTTCCGGGGTCTTGGCGCTGATTTCCCATAGCGAAGACCAGGAGCCTACGTCGCTCCAGCCCGCATCCATCGGTACCACAACCGCATCGGCGGTTTTTTCCATCACCGCGTAGTCGATGGACTCATCCGGGCAGGCCAGGAATGCCTGCTCGTCCACGCGAACAAAATCCAGATCCGGATCGACGCTCGCCATCGCTTTTTCACAGGCTGCCAGAATATCCGGGCGGAACTTCGCCAGCTCTTCCAGGTAACGGCCAGCGCGGAACAGGAACATACCGCTGTTCCAGTAGTACTCGCCGCTGGCAACATAGGCCTGGGCGGTAGAAAGGTCAGGTTTTTCGACGAACTGCGCCACGCCAAAGGCCAGCGCATCAACGCCGTTTTCCGGGTTAGACACGGTGCCACGGCGAATATAGCCGTAGCCCGTTTCAGGCAGGTCCGGAACAATACCAAAGGTCACCAGCTTACCGGCCTCGGCGTAAGGCATCGCGCTGCGCACCGCGTTACGGAAGGCTTCTTCATTCTGGATGACGTGATCGGCGGCCAGAATCAGCATCAGCGGATCCTGCTGCGGCTGGTTACGCAGCGCCGCAAGCGCCGCCAGCGCGATGGCCGGAGCCGTGTTGCGCCCGGCGGGTTCCAGCACGATATTTTCGGTCAGTTTATTCAGCTGGCGCAGCTGCTCGGCGACGATAAAACGGTGTTCCTCATTGCAAATTACCACCGGGCTTTCGCACTCTACCCCGTTCAGGCGATTGATGGTGGTTTGCAGCATGGTCAGATCCCCTTTCAGGCAGAGGAACTGCTTGGGGTACAGCACGCGGGACAGCGGCCAAAGGCGACTGCCGTTTCCGCCCGCCATGATCACCGGATAGAGTTGTGACTGACTCATAATTTATCCCCGACTTTTTATGAAGAGATGGCCGCAATAAATTGGCTTAACACGTTCTCTTTTTCGAGCGTGCGTTCGGCATATTCACGTGCCACCGTGTTGTTTTGAGGAAGCTGCAGGCACCGTTCTATGCCCGCCGCCAGCGCATCGGCGGACTCGGGCACCACGCAAACCGCAATCCCCGGATAAGCTTCGCAAAGCTGGCCCAGCTCGGTTTCCGGCTCGGCGGTAATCACCGCATTGCCGCCTACGGCCAGGATATTGGTCAGTTTTGAAGGCAGTACGGCATCCGCCGCCCCACAACGTTGGATAACCAGATGACAGTCGGCCATGCCAAGCAGCGCCGGGAGCGCTTCGTAAGACTGTAGCGGGTGGAAAACCACATTATTCAGCCCGTGAACATGCACCAGTTTTTCGAGCCGCTCTTTGCCGCCGCCCTGGCCAACAATCACAAACAGGTACGGGCTCCCGGCGAACCGGCCCGCCACTTCAATCACCGTTTCCAGCCCTTGTTTTTCGCCAATATTGCCGGAGTACAGCACGATTTTTTTATCTGCCGGCAGGTTGAGCGCATGGCGAACGGCTTCGATTTGCTCGGGCGCGACATCGCGAAAACGAGCCACTTCCGACCAGTTAGGGAAGAAAATCACCCGCTGCGGATCTACGCCTTTCTCGGTGGCTTTATTCATCATTGAGCGGGAAATAGTGGAGACGTTATCGACGTTGTGCAGGCCGCTCTTTTCAAAGCGCTGCGCAAGGCGAGCAATTTTGCCCGGCGTCTTACCTGCCATACCCAGGCCAAGCATCGCGTCCACTTCATAATCCTGGATATGCAGCAGCGTGCGTGCCCCGCTCAATTTTGCGAGCAGGCGCATCCCCGGCACGCAAAACAGCGTCGGCACCACGCCAATCACGCGATCTGGCTTCCAGCCGCGCTGGGCGAGAAGCGGGAAAAATGAGCTCAGCGCGAAACTGCCTAAATGCAGCAGGCGCTTGAGCGTAGAAGGTTGCTTTGGCACATACAGCGGGCAGCGCCAGACGGTAGCCTTACCCTGCTCTTTTTTGTATTTCCATGCCGAGTAGTCCGGGTGAACTTTCCACACCGGATAGTAAGGAGGCGCGGTGATCACCCGCACCTCATGGCCCTGGCTGGTCATCCACTCCACCATTTCACCGGTGTACTTGCCGATGCCGGTCAGCTCCGGTGAATAGTTAATGCCGTAGACCAGTATTTTCATAAGCCCGGTACCTTCCCTTTGCCCTGCTTAATGAAGTAAGCGCGGCTGTTATCGTGCACGTCCTCACGCTTGAGCAGCGCTTCCGGCGTCAGCCAGCAGTACGCTTTATGCTGCTCGGCCGGCAGATTTAGCTGCTTGTCGTCCACCCGCAGGCGGAAGCCGAGCACCACGTAATGCGTCGAGAAATCTTTCCCGGAGAAGTTATCGCCGTAAAAATGCTGCCAGACGCCGTAAAACTCACCCTCTGCAAGGGTGAAGGCCGAGCCCAGCTCCGCCTCCGTCAGGCGCATAAACGCATTAGCCAGGGTTTCATCCTTCTGCACGCGGCCGCCCGGCACAAACCAAAAGCCCTTTGCAGGGCGATTGGTTCGCAAACCCAGCAGGAACTCGCCCGCCTGGTTTTCGACGATAAGATCGATTGAGATAAGCGGAGTCGCGCTCACTACGGTGGCAAAATCTTCAGCGCTAAGAAACATGCCTACCCCCGGAACCGCTGCTGGTTTTCGAGGAACCACTGGTAGGTGCTGGCGAGACCAGCTTCCAGGGTAATCTCGTGATACCAGCCGAGGCGATGCAGGCGGGAAACGTCCAGCAGCTTACGCGGCGTGCCGTCCGGCTTCGTGGCGTCAAACACCACGCGACCACGGTAGCCGGTCGCTTTCGCCAGCGTCTGCGCCAGCTCGCGGATCGTGCAGTCCACACCGGTGCCGACGTTAATGTGCGACAGCATCGGGTCGGTGTTCTCCTGCCACACTTCCTGGGCCAGCTCCATCACGTGAATGCTGGCCGCAGCCATGTCATCGACGTGCAAGAACTCGCGCATCGGCGTGCCGCTGCCCCACACCACCACGTCAGGCGCGTTCTCCTGCGTGGCTTCATGGAAGCGGCGCAGCAGGGCCGGAATGACGTGCGAGTTGCTCGGGTGGAAGTTGTCGTTCGGCCCGTACAGGTTGGTCGGCATCACCGAACGGTAATCCCGCCCGTACTGGCGATTGTAGGACTCGCACAGCTTGATACCGGCAATCTTGGCAATGGCATACGGCTCGTTCGTGGCTTCAAGCGTGCCCTGCAACAGCTCGCTTTCGGCCATCGGCTGCTGCGCCATCTTCGGATAAATACAGGATGAGCCGAGGAACAACAGTTTGTTCACGCCGTGCGTGTGCGCGGCATGAATAATGTTGCTTTCGATCATCATGTTCTCGTAGATGAACTCCGCCGGGAACGTGTTATTGGCAACGATGCCGCCCACTTTTGCCGCCGCCAAGTAAACCTGATCGATTTTCTCACTGGCGAAAAAGGCATTCACCTCGCCGCTGTCCAGCAGGTTCAGCTCATCGCGCCCGCGCAGCACCAGCTCAACGTCATCACGCTGCCCGAGCTGGCGGACAATGGCCGAGCCGACCATGCCACGGTGACCGGCAACAAAGATACGTTTCTTATTCATACTCAGGACTCCAGCGCGATGGCAACCTCATAACCATGGGACTTCAGCAGGGAGTGTTTCTTCGCCGCTTCCAGGTCTTTGGCAACCATCTCACCGACCATTTCCTGCAGGGTAATTTCCGGCTTCCAGCCCAGCGTTTCGTGCGCTTTGGTTGGGTCGCCCAGCAGGGTTTCTACTTCGGCAGGACGGAAGTAGCGCGGGTCAACGGAGACGATAACGTCGCCTGGTTTCACGCCCGGCGCGTCGTGGCCCGTGACGGATACCACAATGCCCTTCTCTTCCACGCCCTGGCCTTCAAAGCGCAGCTTGATGCCGAGCTGCGCGGCAGCCATTTCCACGAACTGACGCACGGAGTACTGCACGCCGGTGGCGATGACGAAGTCTTCCGGTTTTTCCTGCTGCAGCATCATCCACTGCATTTTCACGTAGTCTTTGGCATGGCCCCAGTCGCGCAGGGAGTCCATGTTGCCAAGGTACAGGCATTTCTCCAGGCCCTGAGCAATGTTGGCAATCGCGCGGGTAATTTTACGGGTCACGAACGTCTCGCCACGGCGTGGAGATTCGTGGTTGAACAGAATGCCGTTACAGGCGTACATGCCGTAGGATTCACGGTAGTTAACGGTTATCCAGTAGGCGTAAAGCTTGGCTACCGCATACGGGGAACGAGGATAGAAAGGCGTGGTCTCTTTCTGTGGAATTTCCTGCACCAGGCCGTACAGTTCTGAAGTGGATGCCTGGTAGAAGCGAGTTTTCTTTTCCAGCCCCAGGAAGCGAATGGCTTCCAGCAGGCGCAGGGTGCCCATCGCGTCCACGTCCGCGGTGTATTCAGGGGACTCAAAAGAAACCGCTACGTGGCTCATCGCCCCGAGGTTATACACTTCATCTGGCTTCACCTCAGACAGAATACGAGTCAGGTTTGAGGTGTCGGTCAGGTCGCCGTAGTGCAGATGGAATTTCGGGTTGCCCGCGTGCGGATCCTGATAAATATGGTCCACGCGCTCGGTGTTGAAAGAAGAGGCGCGACGCTTGATACCGTGAACTTCATAGCCTTTTTCCAGCAGGAATTCCGCCAGGTAAGAGCCGTCTTGTCCGGTGACACCCGTAATGAGAGCTACTTTAGTCATGATATTTCCTATGATTGAAGATAAAAATAAGAGCTTTTCTTTAAATAAAGAGCGCTCACGCGCGTTCGCGTATTTTTACTGCCGGGTTACCCCGGCAAACGGCGTTCGCCGGTAATGATTTATAAACGCTGCTCCTTGCCCCCACGACGCAGCCATCACCTATCGTGACGCCAGGGGAAACAAACACATCCGTTGCCAGCCAGCATTTTTCGCCGATAACAATCGGTGACTGGGTAATATCAAAATGTTGGCTCATATAATCGTGGCTGCCGGTGCACAAATAACACTTTTGCGACACCACGGAATTTGCGCCGATGGTAATTTCGCCGAGGGTATAAAGCACCGCGTCATCGCCAACCCAGGCATAATCCCCAAGCGTTAATTTCCATGGGTAGGTAATTTTTACCGAGGGACGAATAACAACTTTTTTGCCTACTTTCGCCCCAAACATGCGTAATAAAAAGGCACGCCATGGATATAAAATCTGTGGTGACCAGGCGAACAGCGTGGCCTGTACTGCCCACCACAGTTGCACTTTAATGCCGCTCGCGCCGCGAAATCCCCTCGGTACACTGAAGCCGCTTAAATCCTGCATAATATTTCCCGTGTGCTTTAGGTTTTGTTATAAAGCGCTTTGGCTTTGCCGGTTGTTTTTAACCGCAGTTGAAAAGAGAGTTCTGCAATGAATCCCGGCACGCGTAAAATTTTACGCTGCACGTTTTTTGCATCCCGGCACAGCTCAACGTTATTAGAGGTAGAGACGCCGCCCATTGAGAATTCAGACACCAGGCCTTTGATACGTTTGAAGGCATAGCCGCTTTTATACATTTTTGCCGCCAGCGCATAATCGGATGAGACTTTATATTGCAGATCGTAAGGGTATTTACGCAGGCCGGATAACGGGAAAAAGATAGCCTGATGGCTTGCCGGCAGGCTGTGATAGATATACCAGCCACGTTTAGCGCTGCGGCGAATTTTATTGCCGTCGCCAAAGTCCAGAAGCGCATCGCCGATCACCATCGCATTGTCACGTTCGCCTTCGGCTGCCAGCTGATGAATCACCCCGGCAATTTCAGGGTGAAAGGCATCGCCGGAGTTCAGAAAGAGCGCGTAACGCCCCTGCGCCATGGCGATCCCTTTGTTCATCGCATCGTAAATGCCGTTGTCTTTCTCGCTGACAAAGCGCAGGTTGTACTGGCCCTGCAGGCCAGCAAGAAACTCGGCCGTGCCGTCCGGAGAATTGCCGTCAACGACAATCCATTCAAACTCAATGCCTTTGGCCTGTGCCAGATGCGCCAGTGATTGCCAGGTTTTCACTACCCCGTCATAATTACGCCATGCGACTGTAATAACACTTAATAACATTATTGCGCACCTCCTGGCAGCGAACCCTTAATTGCTTTACGCAAAATAAATGGGCAAACAATTAAAAATGCATATTCCGGGCTGAAAATTGAACCGGTAAAAAACAAGGATACAGGCATAAACAACCAAAGCTGAACACGATAATTCTCATTATTGCCAAATGCATTGCGCATCATTTTCATGACTCGCCACATATAGCCAACGGTCATTAATACAGCAAACCATGAGAAATAAATAATCAGCAGATACAGTCCATTGTCCACGGTTTTCCCTACGTCCGCACCGTTGAATATTCCGAATGATGCGACATATTCATAGAGTGAACCAAAACGCACAACGCCATCAACGTTCGCCAGAGAATAACCGACCATGGCTAACGGACCAATTATGCGGTAATACGATGAAGATCCTTCCGTGCCTAAATCACCGATTCGGGTTGCAATATAAGGAAATGCAAACACCAGACCGATCAGAAACACCGCCAAAGAAATAATCGCTAACGGCAACTTCTTTTTAATGGCACTTTTATTAAGGTATTGGAACGCCCACTCCAGCAGGTAAAACAAAATAAACGTCATCACCCCGGAGAAAGATCCTGAAAGGATTATCCCTAAAAGAATCATAACATCAGTTTTCGGCGTTTTGATACCAAACTGTTTGATGCTGAGCCAAATTGAGATTAATGCCAGGGCGAAGAACGCGGGTTCAAAATAGAGCGCCGTGGTGCGTCGCCCGCCGAAGCTAATAAAGTTGAGCACGTAGCTGTTACTGTAAATGAGAAATTTCGAAATTTTCTCAATCAGACTGCTGCCGCCGGTCAAGATAATCTGGGCCATTTCCGCCGCGGCAAGCGCCACGATAATCCCCACCACGCCATAGAAAAAGCGCAGTATCTTACGGTGATTTCGCTGTGAAATAGTCTTGAAGCGGCAGCTCCAGGTCATCCCGAGAATCAGCACAATATAGACAAACAGCATCATTGAGGTGACGTATTTGCCGGGGTCCAGCGACTGGCCAAAAATGTAGTTAAACGCCGTGAGTCCGGCCCCTACCCCAAGCGCAATCATCAGCTTTTTAAGGTTGATGCGCTCAATATACAAAAACAAGATAGCCGGCAGGAACGTCACGATGGTTATCGGAAAACTTTCCCCGAGGGAGGCCAGCTTGACGTTCACCACCAGATAGATAAACGGCAGCAGCAGATAGCTACAGACCCTGATAGAACGAGACATACTCCTCCAGCATCTGTTTGCCGCTGTAGGCCTGACGGCTGGCTGCGCGGAAGGTCGCTAAATCGGTGGCGAACACCTGCTCCGCAAGCTGCGCTTTTTTGAGCTGCACCAGCGCCAGAACCTGCTCAGGCGTGAAAGTCTTGCCGCCTACCTTGCGCAGAACTTCGTCTGCCGCTTCGCTGCTCGTCGCTACCACCGGCACGCCGATAGAAAGCGCTTCACAAAGGATCAGCGGGTAGTTATCCACCCGGGAACTGAACACCAGGCTGTCCATGGTATTCAGCTCGCTCATCAGCGCGCGTTTGTCGGTCATGTAGCCGTGGTTCACCACGTTAGCGCCTTCAAACGGCGAGAACTTGCCGAAGGTATGCAGCTCAATGCTGTTCCCCAGCGCCATCATCGCCTGCACCAGCTTCTGGTTGGTTTTGCCGTCATAGCGCAGGTCATGGGCAACAATCGCCACGCGGGGTTTTGCCGTTGCCACGCCGCTTTCAGGCAGCTCGGCCAGAATCGCCTCGGTTGCCACGTCGATACCGTTATTGATGATTTTGCAGCGCCCTGCCCCATAGAGCTGGTTAAAGGCTTCCGCCACGTGCTGGCTGGGAGAAATAAACCTGCAGCCAAGTGCCAGCATTTCACGGAACAGCTGGCGTTTTCCCTCCACCTGCTGATGGGCCTTATCGACCTTCACCGGCGGATAGTTGTTCAGCGTCGGGCATTTGACGCAGCCCGTTTTCCAGCCTTCGCAGCCGTCGAGGAAAGCGCAGCGGCCGGTAATGCTCCAGTGGTCATGCAGCGTCCAGACGAAGGTCACGTCCGGTTTATGCGCCTTCACCCGCTGGCAAAACGACACCATTTCTTCCAGGTTCAGCCAGTAGCTATGCACCACGTGAAAATGCAGCACCACGGGCTGCTGGCTACGGGTGACGCGGCGGTAAAGCTTGTTCAGGTTGCCAAACGGATCGCGATTCAGGAAACGGAACAGGGCGATGTTGGCGACGGACACCAGGCGCGGCGTATGCTTTTCAACGTCCTGGTAGAGATCGTGGCTGGCGCTTTTCTTTCCGCCCTTGCCGTAACCGTAGATAAAACGTGAAGATAATCCGGCCAGGCGAGCACGTTGATGAAGGTCAAGCGCCACGCCTGCCGCGCCGCCTTCAGCAAGGCGCACATTAAACTGCATGATGTTCATTTGATCACCTTCACCCGCGCTTTTTCACCCACCACCAGCGCGTTGTCCGGCACGCTGTCCAGCACCACGCTGCCCGCGCCCACCGCCACGTTATTGCCGATGGTGATGTCGCCCACGATAATCACGTTGGCGCCCAGCTCAACGCCGTTGCCGATCACCGGGCAGGCCAGGCTGTTGCCACGGTTGCCGATGGTGACGCCGTGGCGGATGGTGAAATCATCCCCCGCGACGACAAACTTATTGATAACCACCGCGTAGCCGTGGTGAATAGTGAAGCGGCGACCAATGGTGGCGGCCGCCTGGATTTCATAGCCAAACAGGCATTCGGTAATGAAGCGGTAGGCCAGAAGCACCGGCGCCGCCCAGAGATTGTTGATAACGCTTTTCTTGCGCCACACCGAGCAGAAGTGGGCAACGCGGTAGGCCAGCACCATGCAGCACGGGCGCAGGCTCCAGCTATTGGCTCGTAAATCTTCCAGCACGCTTATTTCCCCCGCAGGCTATCGGCGAGGCGCTTGCCGTTGCGCACCGTCAGCAGGGCTAACAGCGTGCGCAAAGACATGCGCTTGTTGCGGATCTGGTAGAGCGTATACAGCTGGTATTTCTTGCTGCCCCGGTCGAACTTGTCTTTGTGCTTGCGGTAGAAATGGAAATAACCGGCAAATTTCTTCGGCGATTTGGTTATCTGCATTTCGCCGTGATTCACGTGCAGAATTTGCGTTGCCTCTTCTACCTTCCACGGCTGGCCGTATTCCACCACCATGCGCAGGAAGATGTCGTAGTCCTGCGCGGCTTTCAGCTCGGTATCAAACAGGCTGCTCTTAAAGCGCCCGGCGTAGGTGAACACCTGGTTGCCGATGATGTTGCGCTTATAGAACAGCTTGAGCGAATACGGCGACTTCGGGTACAGCGGCAGGCTGGTCGGCTGCGAGTAGACCTGCCCTTCGCACAGATAGTCGTTAGCGTATAAAAACGCGTGGGTGACCAGCTGATGCTGATGGGACAGGAACACCGATAGCCGGTTCGGCGTCCATTCATCGTCATCATCAATGCCGGTGATAAATCTTCCCTGCGCCAGCTGAATCGCCTGATTGCGTACCGCGCAGGCGCCGCTGTTCACGTCGTTGTGAATGTAACGCACCCGGGGATCGCCGAGATCCTCAACAAACTGCTGCAGCTGCTGGAAGCTGGCCGAGCAGTCATCGACGATAATCATTTCCCAGTGGTCATAATCCTGACGCAGCACCGAGTTTATGGCCCGAATAGCCAGCTGCTGGCGGTTCCACGTAGGCATATAAATAGAGATAAGCGGGCGAGTTACTGCGCTGCTGTTCATGGCCATCACCTTATTTAGCATCCGACTTATATTCGTATTCGTAGTAGCCGTAATCCTGGTAGCCGGTGGCCCGACGGAAGATCGAGTTAAGGATAACGCCGCGCACGGCAATGCCGTTTTGCTCGAAGCGGCTCAGGCTGGTCTCCACCTCTTTCAGCGTGTTCACCGCATAACGTGCCACCATCAGCGTGGTACCGGCATGCCGGCCAACAATCGCCGCGTCCGTGACTGCTAGGATTGGCGGGGTATCAATCAGCACCAGGTCATAATTTTCGCTGGCCCACTTCACCAACTGGGCGAAGCGTTCGTTCATCAGCAGCTCTGACGGGTTGGCCGGAACCTGCCCACGCGGGATAAGGTCAAAATTCGGCACGGAGGTTTTCTGCGCACAACGGGTGATGTCTCCCTGCCCTGAAAGCACGTCGGACAGGCCGTTCACGTTGGTCGTCCCCAGCAGTTCGTGGGTATAACCTTTGCGCATATCGCAGTCCATCAGCAGCACGCGCTTGTTGGTCTGGCTAATCACCGCCGCCAGGTTGGCACATACAAAAGTTTTACCGATTGACGGGCTAACCCCGGTGAGCATCAGGACGTTGTTGGAGGCCTGCATCATGGCGAAGTGCAGGCTGGTGCGCAGGCTGCGGATGGCCTCAATAGCCAGGTCAGTTGGGTTCCCGACCGCCAGCAGCTGACTTTGCTTAAAGCGTTTGGTGCCTTTCGCATTCCGCAGGTTGGCCTGGTCGCGGGTTTTCTGCCACTCGGAAAGAGGAATGCTGGCGTAGACGCTAAGCCCCGCCTCTTCCAGCGCCGCCGGGCTTTCAATCCCGCCCTTAAACAGCGAACGAAGCAGCACGCCAATAATCGAAACGATAAGGCCCAGAATGATGCTGCCCAGTACCACCAGAGCGCGCTGTGGCTTCACCATGCCCGGCTGCGTAATCGCCGGGTCAACGATGCGGACGTCACCCACCGTGCTGGCCTCGGTAATTTTCAGCTCCTGCTGCTTGTTTAACAGCTGCATGTAAACCTGCTGCCCGGATTCCACGTCGCGGGTCAGGCGCACAATTTCCTGCTGGGTTTTTGGCATCGCAGCGATGCTGTTGGTCAGGCGAGCTTTCTGGTCTTCAAGCGTTCTGCGCTGCTCCAGCAGCGTGCGATATGATGGGTGAACTTTGGTATACAGCTTGGAAATTTCCGCTTCTTTGAAGGTCAGCTGATTCAGCTGAGAGTCAATATTCACCACGGAGTCCAGCAGCGATTTCGCCTCGAGGGACAAGTCCACCGAATCCTGGCGCTGGCGATAAGCGTTGAGTTTGTTTTCAGCCGAATCCAGATTGTGGCGAACTTCCGGCAGCTGCTCGGCCAGGAATTTCAGGCTTCTGGAAGCTTCTTCAGATTTACGCTGCACGTTCTGAGCAAGATAGTTACGGGTGATGCTGTCCAGAATCGCGCGGATCTGATCTTTATCTTCCCCGGTATAAGACAGGCTAAGCACGCCGGTATCTTTCCCGTTTTCGGTCACCGTCAGGTTGCCCAGAAGCTGGTTGATCATACCGAGCGTGGAGTACTTCACCACGGTGAAATTATCACCCGGCTGGGCCTTGATGCCGTCAACCTGCATCGTGACGCCGCCTTTGCTCAGCGGCTTGCCCACTTCACCTTTGGCGCTAAAACCATTGTCGCTGGTTAGCTGATACTGTTTGTCGTTCAGGACTTCAACGGTAAAGGTGTCTTTGTTCATTCCCGCCGGGAGGGTGAAAGTGGTGACGTTAACCGTGTCGTTCTGATGCCCCTGCAGCCGGTCCCAGCCGGCCCCGAACAGCCAGAAGGTGTTCTTGCTCACCGAAATATCCAGGTTCAGATCGTCCACGGTTTTACCCAGCACCAGGCGAGACTGAATCAGCTGAATTTCTGCGGCAGACGCCGGGGGCTTATTGCTCAGCGCGGAGCTGATGTCATTCACCAGCGTGTTACCGGCATTTTGTTCGATTTGCACCAGCGCGTCGGCCTTATACACCGGCGTCGCGAACAGCGCATAGACCACGGCCAGCGCCGCGAACAGGCCGGTGATACCGATAACCCACCAGCGAGCCTCCAGCACGGTGCCAAACAAACGGCCGATATCAATTTCGTCATTGCCCTCGGTCGGGGCGCTCGAACGGCGTACTTTCTCTGTCATTGTTATCCCTGATGAGCGTTAAGTGCGTTAGCCCACTTTTGGGCAGAAAGGTCGAGCATGCTGTAGACCGCTTCGAAGGCATCGCGGCTTTTGCGGTAGGGATCGGGAATTTCTCTCTCTGCATCCCAATGGCCAAACAGCATCACTTTGCCGCGCATCTCTGGCGCCATTTCGCAAAGCGTGGTGATGTGGCGTTTTTCCATCGCCAGAATCAGGTCATGCTCCCGGCACAGGCGCCCGGAAACCTGCCGGGCTAAATGCCCTTCCAGAGAAAGGTCGTGCCGCCCGGCGACTTCAACGGCACCGGCATCGGCGCCCTTCCCTACCAACGCACCCAGCCCCGCAGAGCTGACGCTAAGTTCCGGATGGTAGCGTTTGAGCAGACGTTCAGCCGTGGGGGAACGGCAGATGTTCCCCACGCAAACCACAAGTATTTTGTTGAACATAGCGCGTTACCAGGTGTGGATATCTTTGGCGGTATCGGTCATGTAGCGAACGCCGCTGATGGTTGGCAGAAGCTGGTTGATCAGGCGATTCCAGCGGGAAACTGGTGCGGTGGTCACGTACACCACGTCATAAGGCTGCAGCTGGAACTCGGTGCCCATCACCAGCGAAGTCGCGTCGGACATATCAAGCTGATAAATATTGGCAATCTTGCCGTTTTGCTGAGTCTGGCCTTTGAGCGGACGAATAACGAAGATGCCGCTGGCGTTCGAAGACGTGAGATCGATACCTTCGGCCTGGCCCAACGCTTCGGTCAGCGTCATGCCGCTGAAGTCCATTTTGAGCGTGGCCTGTTTCTTCACTTCGCCCATGACAAACACTTTCAGATCGTCATTTCGCGGAACAAAGAGGATGTCGCCGGGGTAAAGCAGATGGTTTTGGCTCAGGTCGCCGTTTTGCATCAGCGCCTGCAGGGAAATACGTTTTTCCTGCCCTTTGTGGGTCAGCACGACGTTGCGCCAGTCTGCCGCATCGGTTAAACCGCCCGCCGCGTTGATGGCGTCAAGAATAGTCAGCGGGACGTTGGTGATGGGCTGCTGTCCGGACTTATTGACCTGCCCGGAAACATAGGCCTTTTGCGAACGGAAGGCAGCGATATTCACGTCCACCTGCGGCTGGGCAATGTACTGCGCAAGGCGACTGGTAATATCGCCGCGAATTTCTGCCAGCGTTTTGCCGGTTACGCTGACCTTTCCTACGTAGGGGTAGAACATGGTGCCATCGGGCTGCACCCAGTTACCGGCGTCGCTCGAGCTACGATACTGGCCCGCCGGCGTGGTTAATTCCGGATGGTCCCAGACCGTGACGTTTAAAACATCCCCTGGCCCGACGCGATACTCGTAATTAGCGATATCTTTGTCCAGCCCGGCATTCGGCTGGGCGACGACCGGACGCGGCCGCAGCTGCTCCACCAGACGAGGCGTTAATGGATAGACATTGACCATTCTATCGAGGTCGAAATCGGCATCCTGTTGTTTGATGACGTCCTTTCCCGATGTCGACATATTGCTGCCGGGAAATACCGTGCAGCCGCTCATCAGGGTGACTGACACCAATAAAGGCATCAACTTAAGTTTGTATTTTATCATTGAATATTTATCACTATGGCAGAGTAATTATCCTGAGCGAATAAAACAAGCAAGCAATTAGCCGTGAGGATGAAGTACAGAATTGAACATATTCAGAGAGCGAGATAATTGGCATTATTCCTAAAATAAGCTTATTTCCCGACACTCTGATGACTCCATGACTTGCTGTTGTCTGGCCGCATCCGGGCACGCTACCGCCCCTGGCTCACAGTCACCAACCTACTGAAAATGGTAAACAATACTCATGGTCGGGCGAATTAAAATATCCATTAAGATATTGAAATCAGACCATCAGATTTTATGAAAATGCTGGGGCGAACTATTAACCAATGTATAAAAAACACATTCATTGCTAATCATCGATAAGGATTGTTGCAGCTTAAAACTCAGCAGGCAAGGAGACAAAAGGCAGTAACCGGACTTTTAAGAATAATATGAACCACGCAATAATAATATTTTAGGAATTTCTTTATATTGACAGCAAAATTAATCAGACAATCGCCCTAAGAATATGCAGAACTATCTCATAGTGGTTGATTCATTAATAAAATACAAAATCAAAGCACCTCTTTAATTATTAACCACAATAACCAATGGGATATTTCGCTTCATGCTGACAAGAATATAAGCCATTACGGATTAATCTCAGGCAAACGTTGCTTTTTTTTAGACAATTATCCATCATTTCAGTGTGGCATTTGCCCGCAAGTTAAAAAGGCTGTAAACCCCGTATGGAATGGATTGCCGACCCCTCAATCTGGGCTGGGTTAGTTACCCTGGTCGTTCTCGAACTGGTTCTGGGCATTGATAACCTCGTTTTCATTGCTATTCTCGCCGAAAAACTGCCTCCCAAACTTCGCGACCGCGCTCGCGTGACGGGATTGCTGCTGGCGATGATCATGCGCTTGCTGCTGCTGGCCTCGATTTCATGGCTGGTGACCCTCACCCGACCACTCTTTACTCTCCACGAGTTCAGCTTCAGCGCCAGGGACCTGATTATGCTGTTGGGCGGCCTGTTCCTGTTGTTTAAGGCCACCATGGAGCTGAATGAGCGGCTGGAAGGTAAGGACAGCGAACAACACACGCAAAAGCGAGGCGCCAGATTCTGGCCCGTGGTGGCGCAAATTGTTATCCTGGATGCCGTGTTTTCCCTGGATTCGGTCGTCACCGCCGTCGGCATGGTCGACCATCTTGCGGTCATGATGACCGCGGTCATTATTGCCATCGGGCTGATGGTGCTGGCCAGCAAATCGCTGACGAAGTTTGTCAACAGCCACCCGACCATCGTCATTTTGTGCCTGAGTTTCCTGCTAATGATTGGTTTTAGCCTGGTGGCCGACGGCTTTGGCTATCAGATTCCAAAGGGTTATCTCTACGCGGCTATCGGTTTCTCGGTAATGATTGAATCGCTGAATCAGCTGGCTATTTTTAACCGCCGACGCTTTCTTTCTGCCAATCAGTCGCTGCGCGAGCGCACCGCCGAGGCCGTACTGCGGCTGCTGAATGGTAAAAAAGAAGAAGCCGAGCTGGACGCCCAAACCGCGTCACTGATAGCCGACAGCGGCATAGACAGCGATATTTTCAACCCGCAGGAGACGCGCATGATCGAACGCGTGCTGCACCTGAATCAGCGCAGCGTCAGCAGCATCATGACTTCCCGTCACGATGTGGAGCACCTGAACATCGCCGCGCCGGAAGAGCAGATCCGGGAGCTGCTGGACAAAAACAAGCACACACGCATCGTGGTGACCGATGACGGGGAAGAGATCCTCGGCGTGGTACACGTCATCGATTTGCTGCAGCAGTCTCTGCACGGTGAAGCCCTGGACATTGCGCCGCTGATTCGCCAGCCGCTGGTCTTCCCCGAGGCCTTGCAGCTGCTGCAGGCGCTGGAACAGTTCCGCAACGCGCGCACCCATTTCGCCTTTGTAGTGGACGAATTTGGCTCGGTAGAAGGGATCGTGACGCTCAGCGACGTGATGGAAACCATTGCCGGCAATCTTCCAAATGAAGTGGAAGAGATTGATGCCCGCCATGATATCCAGAAAAATGCGGACGGCAGCTGGACGGCGAACGGCCACATGCCGCTGGACGATCTGGTGCAGTATATCGCCCTGCCCCTGGACGATAAGCGTGAATACCACACCATTGCCGGGCTGCTGATGGAGCATTTACAGCACGTGCCTGCCGAGGGTGAAACCGTTGAGGTGGGCAATTATTTGCTTAAGACGCTCGAGGTGGTAAACCACAGGGTGAATAAAGTACAGATAGTGCCGCGCCTGCAGGAAGAGAGCCTGCTGGATTACGAGGTATAAAAAAGAGGTATAAAAAAACCGGCAAATGCCGGTTTTTTTATTGCAGCCTGCTCGTTAGAGTTTATTCATCAGCTGCTTAACGTCTTTCGCTTTGTCACTGTCTTTATTCTTATCCAGCCAGTCGTTGAGTCGGCGCTTAGCTTCATCCTGCAGCTGCTTACGCAGAGCCTGATCGACCTGCAGCGTGTAATTTAGCTCCTGCCAGGGCCCATAAACGCGCAGCGGAACGGCCGTTGTTTTCAGCGCTTCAATCAGCTTGCTGTTGCTACCCTGCCAGCCGTCTCTGACTTTAATCGCAAAGTGGGTATCACAGATTTCTTTCACCAGATCCATCGTGCCGTTGCCGGTCAGGGACAATACGCTGGACTCACCGACCATATTGTTCAAGGTCAGAAGCCCGTTATCCAGCGATGCCGAGGTCGAGAAATGATCCAGTGGGGTGGAGTTATCGAGGTTTTGCTGCCCGTCGACACCTTCGCTGCTGCGGCTGACCGCCTGTTGGATCAGCTGCTGGAAGTTCATGCCCTGCAGCCGCGAGTGCGCCAGTTCAAGCTGAGCGTCGCCTTGCCAGCCGCTGCGGAAATCTTCCGCATCCAGGCGTTCACCGCTGAAGTTACCGCTCATCGACAGTTTTCCGGTCAGCGCGATAGGGTAATCAAAGGCGGTTAGAATATCGCCTATTTCAATATTTTTTACCTGCGGCTGGAAAGCAAGCTCCGGCGTATCGCCGCTGGCATCCAGAGAGCCCGGCAGCGACAGCGTGCCCTGCCCCAGCTTGCCGCTGAGCTGATTGATACTGAGCTTGCCGTCCTGGTTCACCAGCGCTGACTGAACGTCGGTGAAGCCCAGGCCACGCCAGCGGACTTCACCGGCCTTGATATTCACCGCGGCATTAAAATCACGCAGGCTGTGATAGTTTTTCTCACCCTGCTCTTCGGCTATCACCGGGCCAGGGCGGCTTGGCTGCTGGGCCTGCTGTGCCTGTTGATTAATACCGCTATCTGCGGCCGAAGAATTCGCCACCAGCTTGTCGAGGTTCAGCAGGTGAGACTGTAATTCTACCGTCCACTGCGGCTTATTCTGCAGCTTCACGCTGAGATTGCCCTGCAGATCGCTGTCGTTGGCGGTGACCTGTATCTGGCTCAGCGAAAGTTGGTTATCGGCATTTCGCCAGCCGAGCTGCAGCGCACCCGTGCCGCTGATGCCGGTCGCGGGGAGACTCGCCCCGTGAAGCTGGTAATCAATCTGGCTCAGCGTGGCGTTTATCTGCTGTGGGTAGTCGCTCAGGTCCACATCGGCGGTTAACGAAAGTGCTAAATCACGCTGATCGCGGTTAACGCGGCTGCTAAATTCAATATGCGCCTGACGCTTATCGTCCTGTTCCATCTGCAGATTAATATTGCGGACGGTGATTTGCTCATCGTTGATATGCTGGAAGACCAGCACGCTATCGACCACTTTGAGCTTCGAAACGTCAAAGGACCAGCCGCGGTCGGCGTCGGGTTCGCTCACGGTACCTTTCGGGCCTACCGGAGCATTTTTCGAACGCTGTGCTTCGGCCTCCGGCGTCAGCTGAATTACCGCGCCTTTCAGCATCACCTGGCGAACCTGGAGCTGATGAGACAGCAGTGGGATCAGCGCCACGTCAAGGCGCATATTTTCCGCGCTCACCATCGGCTGGCTGGCGCCCGGCGCGGTCAATGACATACGGCCGGAAAGAATACTCAGCTGCGGCCAGACGTGCCAGCGCAGCGGCCCTTCGAGCTCAAGGTTATAGCCGCTACGGGCCTCAACCTGACGAACCATATAACCACGGAAGTCGTTAGGGTTAACCAACAACACAAGTGAGGTCAGGCCGGCTATCAGCACAACCAGCAGAATCATCAACGTGGTTAAAAGTCGTCTCATAGCATTCTCCATGTCGCTCGCCGCAGGGCGAGCAATGCACAACGATTTAGTCTTTATCGATACGGCTTGCTACCGCACCCTGCTGATCGCGGTACTTTGCGTCCTGCCGACGGTTATATGGCCGCGCGGCTGGCCCGGAAAGCGGCTCAAAGCTTAACGCCCCAATCATCATGCCCGGACGCAGCGCCAGCGGCAGCTTACCTGAATTGTAGAACTCAAGGACGATGCAGCCATGCCAGCCCGGATCGATTCGATGGGCGGTCACGTGCACCATCAGGCCAAGACGGGCTAACGACGAACGGCCATCGAGCCAGCCGACCAGATCGTCCGGCAGCGTGACGGACTCCAGCGTCACCGCCAGCGCCAGCTCACCCGGGTGTAAGAAGAAGGCTTCTCCTTCATCCAGCACGATCTCGTCGCTCATGACGCGTTCAAGCGCTTCGGAAACTTCATCCTTAGGGCCGCTGAGATCGATGAAAGCCGCGGTATGGCCGCTAAAGGTGCGGAATTTATTGCCAAGGCGGACGTCTACGGTTGCGCCGTTGATGCGTTCAACCGGAGGGCGAGGGGTAATCGCTAAACGGCCGTCATCCAGCCAGGCTTCGATATCACGATCGCAAAGGCGCATCGCAGATTCTCCTTATCAATCTCAATTTTACACACACTGCCACAGAGCGCCGACGATAGCCAATGAGCAATGGATGAGGGATTCAACGTAAAAGCGAGCGGCTTACGCGCGCTCGCAAAGAGTGTTATTCAAAGAACTGGCTGATTTTGGCTTTCAGGATATCGATGGCAATGCGGTTTTTCCCGCCGCGCGGCACGATAATGTCGGCATACTGCTTGGAAGGTTCAATAAACTGCAGGAACATCGGGCGTACCGTTTTCTGGTACTGTGCCATCACGGAATCCATTGAACGCCCGCGCTCGTTAACGTCGCGCTTCATGCGGCGCATCAGGCAGATGTCCAGCGGCGTATCAACGAAGATAGAAAAGTTCATTTCCTGGCGCAGGCGCGCATCGGTCAGCAGCAGAATGCCTTCCAGAATGATAACTTTCTTCGGCACCAGATGAACCGTCTGGCCGGTACGGGTATGCTCAACGTAGCTGTACACCGGCAGCTCAATAGCGTTACCTGATTTCAGCGTTTGTAGATGCTGGAAAAGCAGGTTGTGATCCATTGCGCTCGGGTGATCGTAGTTGGTTTTTACACGCTCTTCCATCGACAGATGGCTTTGATCTTTGTAATAACTGTCTTCTGGAATGACACCAATGTGTTCATCGCCGACTTGCTCGCGCAGTTCACGATACAACGTGCTGGCAATGAGGCTTTTCCCTGAAGCCGATGCGCCGGCTATCCCGATGATGACGCATTGATGAGACTGATCGGTCATATTATTTACGGCCTGAATACGAAAAGTGTTGGAAGGACGACGCGGAGGCGTCAAACGCCGCAATTATAGGGACAACCGCCGTTTGATTCCAGCCTCTTACCCGCTGCAATCGCGAAATTGCGCTGCGGGTGCGTGATAAAGTGGCAACGGCATGACCGAGCGTTATCCCCTGAAGCCCCGTTAAAGTGGAATTATTTAATTACGTGATTTGACTACGCAATTTCTGACGCTCTGTAGGTAAATTCTGACAAGCGAGCATAGGAATTGTAAATTGTTTGTACTAGCATAAACCGATTCTTTATTTATATGCATCCGGGCATTGCTCCTGGCGGCAGTGTCTAAGCGGATTTGCGGTAATGATTATAAAAAACAGACAAACAGAAACCGCCTTCCATTCGCTGATACTGCTGGTGGGCTTAGGGTTACTCAGCTTTATTTTTACCCTCTATTCCATGGAGTTGACGCTAAAGGGTACCGATTTGGTGCCTATCTGGTTTACCACCGCGTTAATCATGGCGGCGTTTTTCCGTACTCCCATTCGCCAATGGCCGTTAATTGCCGCAGCCTGTGCGCTGGGCAGCATTGCGGCAAGTTCCGCCCTTTTTCCCTTTAACTGGCTGAACGTCACGCTAACTGCGATAAACCTGGTTGAAGCGCTGCTGGGCGCGGTGCTTTTGCGCCGTTTTTTACCGCGAAAGAACCCCTTACAAAACCTCAATAACTGGGCAAAGCTGGCTATTTGCAGCGCAATCGTCCCGCCACTTGCCGGCGGCCTGCTGGTCACGATGTTGCCGGTACCGGTTGACTCGTCGGCGCTGAAAACCTTCTTAATATGGATGCTCTCGGAGTCCATCGGTGCGCTGGCGCTGATGCCGGCAGGGCTGTTGTTCAAGCCTTATTATTTGCTGCGGCACCGTAAAGCGTCCCTGCTGTTTGAAACCATCGCCACGTTTGCCGTAACCCTGGCGCTAAGCTATTTCTCATTAATTTATCTGCCGTGGCCGTTCACCTTTATCATCGTCATTCTGATGTGGAGCGCTATCAGGCTGCCGCGCCTGGAAGCCTTTATTATCTTCCTGGCCACGCTAATGATGGTGTCCGCGATGATAGCCATCGGTAAGTTCCCGATGGTGACCCCGCACCCGCGCGTGCTGGAATATGCGCCTTGGCTGCCGTTCCTGCTGATCCTGCTGCCGGCTAACGTGATTACGATGGTCATGTACTCCTCTCGTAAAGAGCGCAAGCACATCACCGAGAGCGAAACGCGTTTTCGTAACGCCATGGAATACTCGGCTATCGGGATGGCGCTGGTGTCAACCGAAGGCAACTGGCTGCAGGTGAATAAGTCCCTGTGTAAATTCCTGGGCTATTCCGGCGAAGAGTTGCGCAACCTCACCTTCCAGCAAATCACCTGGCCCGAGGATTTAAACCTTGATCTCCAGCACCTGAGCAAGCTGGCATCAGGCCGCATTAATAGCTATTCGATGGAAAAGCGCTACTACACCAGCGCGGGGAATGTCGTGTGGGCCATGCTCACCGTTTCCGTCGTGCGCCATACGGACGGTAGCCCGCTCTATTACATCGCCCAGATTGAAGACATTAACGACCTGAAACACACCGAGTGGATTAACAAGCGGCTGATGGAACGCATTACGCTTGCCAATGAGGCCGGCGGCATCGGTATCTGGGAGTGGGATCTGACCAACGATGTCATTAGCTGGGATAAGCGAATGTTCGAGCTTTATGACGTTCCGCCGCACACCAAACCCACCTACCAGCTGTGGCTGGACAGGCTGCTGAAAGAAGATCTGGCGCACTCGGAAGCGGTCATTCGCGAGTCGTTAAAAAATCGCCTCCCCTTCAAGCTTGAATTCCGTATCCACGTTAAGGACGGCATACGCCATATTCGCTCCCTGGCCAACCGCGTGCTGAATAAGAACGGCGACGTGGAAAGGCTGCTCGGCATTAATATGGACATGACCGAGGTCAAGCAGCTAAACGAAGCGCTGTACCAGGAGAAAGAGCGGCTGCACATCACGCTGGACTCTATCGGTGAAGCGGTTATCTGTACCGATGTCGACATGAACGTCAGCTTTATGAACCCGATTGCCGAGAAACTTAGCGGCTGGGCGCAGGAGGCGGCCATTGGGCAGCACATCCTGTCGATTCTGCGCATTACTTTCGGCGATAACGGCCCGGTAATGGAAAACATTCACAGCGGCGATTTCTCCCGCAGCGCCATTGAGCAAGATGTTGTACTGCACTGCCGCAACGGCGGCAGCTACGACATCCATTACACCATTACGCCGCTCACCACGCTCGACGGCCAGAGTATTGGCTCGGTGCTGGTTATTCAGGACGTAACTGAATCGCGGAAAATGCTCAAGCAGCTGAGCTACAGCGCCTCGCACGATAGCCTGACGCATCTGGCGAACCGGGTAAGCTTTGAAAATCACCTTAAGCGTCTGCTGCAGGGCGCGATTGAGCACCGTCAGCATCACGCGCTGGTGTTTATCGATCTCGATCGTTTTAAGGCCGTGAATGACTCTGCTGGCCATGCCGCAGGCGATGCTCTGCTGCGGGAGCTGGCGGCCATGATGCTGAGCATGCTGCGAACCGGTGATTTCCTTGCCCGCCTCGGCGGGGACGAGTTTGGCCTGCTGCTGCCGGATTGCTCCACCGAAAACGCGCGCTATATCTCTGAGCGAATCATTCGCAGCATCAACGACTATCACTTCATGTGGGACGGCCGCCTGCACCGCATCGGCGCGAGCGCGGGGATCACGCATATTGACGGCGATAATGCCATTGCCTCTGAAGTGCTCTCACAGGCCGATATTGCCTGCTACGCCTCTAAAAATAACGGCCGCGGCCAGGTCACCGTGTATGAACCGCACCGCCATTATATGGAACAAGGGCGCGATACCATGCCGCTCGACGAGCAGTGGCAGGTTATCAAAGACAACCCGATCCTGATGATAGCGATGGCCATTGCGCCGCCGCGTATCCCTGAGTCCACCTGTTTCTATCTGCTCACCCTGCGCTTCTGGGGCAGCGAAGGTGACGTCATCAACGAACCGGCGTTCCGTGCAGGCCTGGCCGACCCGTCGCTGCACCACGCGCTGGATCGCCGCGTATTTAGCGAGTTCTTTGATAAATTTGCCGGGCAAGTGGCGAGGAAAGGCTTTGGCGTGGCGCTGCCGGTGTCCGGCGCCGGGCTGGTCAGCGATACTTTTGTTAATGAGCTGCTAGACCAGCTTTCCACCAGCAGAATGCCGCCTCGCCTGCTGCATCTGACCATTCAAAGCAGCGACCTGCTGACTGAACCACAGCGTGTCTATGCCAACCTGAAGCGGCTGCGTAAAGCCGGTTGCCGCATGGTGCTGAGCCACGTGGGGCGCGATCTGGAACTGTTTAACACCCTGAGCCACCATCTGTTTGACTACGTGATGCTGGACCCTGATCTGATCCTCAACGTGCACTGCAATCTGATGGACGAAATGATGGTGACAATTGTTCACGGTCACGCCCAGCGTATGGCGCTGCAAACCATCGCTGGCCCGGCAGATATGCCGCTGGTCATGGATACGCTGTCGGGCATCGGGCTGGATCTTATCTATGGTGAAACTATCGTCCAGCCGCAGCCTCTGGAGCTGCTGCTGCACAACAGCTATTTCGGCATTAACTGACCGGAGTCCAGCCGTCACTGTACCAGATATGCAGCAGCGCATAAGAGCGCCACGGCTGCCAGCGCTCGGCATAACGGCGGATTTGTGCGGTAGTCATATCGGGAAAGCGCCGTTTAATCAGGTAGTCATCAGGCAGGAAAACATCGCTGGCCTGCCAGCCGCGCAGGGCGAAGTAGTTCGCCGTCCAGCGCCCGATTCCCGGTAGCGTAATCAAGGTTTTCACCCCCTGCTCCACGTCATCCGGTAACAGCAGCGGGAACTGTCCCTTCGTCACCTCTCCAGCCAGATGCACGATGGCCTCTGCCCGTTTGAGCGACATCCCCAGAGACTTCAGCCGTTGAATATCTCCGTTCGCCAACGTCCCGGCATCCGGGAACAGATACCAGCCGTCCTGCCCCTCAAGCTTCGTGCCGTAGGCTCTGGCCACTTTGCCCGTAAGCTTTGCCGCCATCGCCACGCTCACCAGTTGCCCGAGGATCGCCCGGATAGCCTGCTCAAAGGGATCCATACATCCCGGCAGACGCAGGCCCGGGCGCGCAGCCGCCAGCGCCCCGAGGCTGCTCAGAACCTGCTGCGGGTCTCTGTCCAGGTCCAGTAAGTTTCTCACGCGCTGCAAAACCGCCTCTGCCACAGGCAGCAGCCCGTCGCTCAGCGTCACGTTGAGGCAAAGGTTTTCTTCATCTGGCTCAAGCGTAACCAGCCCGGCATGCTCACCCAGCGCGAAGCTGCGCTGATAGCAATTCCCGGTGACAATTTCCACGCCCTCAACGGCACGCCCCTGTAAAAAACCGAGGATCCAGGGCCAGTCATAAGGCGGTTGATAGCTAAGGGTGTACATAAATAATCCTGAAGAGAATGAGGGCATTAGGCGAACAACGTTGCACATTTAGCATACCGCTAAATACAGATTTCTGCCTTGCTTTGATATTCAGTTGCCCGCGGCTCGTCATTGGGCTAAAGTCGCCCCCCTTCTCACTGGCATGGGGATAATTAAAGAAAATGAAAATCGGTTTTGACTACGGGACGGCGAACTGTTCTGTCGCCATTATGCGCGACGGTAAGCCACAGTTGTTAGAGATGGAAAACGGTTCATCGCTGCTGCCTTCTATGCTTTGCGCGCCTACGCGTGAAGCGGTGAGCGAGTGGCTTTTCCGCCACCATGAAGTCCCGGCTACGGGAAGTGAGACCCAGGCGCTGCTGCGCCGGGCGGTGAGCTATAACCGTGAAGAAGATATCGACGTGCTGCCCGGCAGCGTGAAGTTCGGTCTGAATTCGCTTAGCCAGTACATGGAAGACCCGGAAGAGGTTTACTTCGTTAAATCGCCGAAGTCCTTCCTGGGCGCCACCGGCCTGAAGCCGCAGCAGGTCGCGCTGTTTGAAGACCTGGTCTGCGCCATGATGCTGCACATTCGCAAGCAGGCAGAAAGCCAGCTTAACGGGACTATCGATCAGGCGGTGATTGGCCGGCCGATTAACTTCCAGGGGCTCGGCGGCGAAGAGGCCAACCAGCAGGCTCAGGGTATTCTGGAGCGCGCCGCGCACCGCGCTGGCTTCCGCGACGTTGTGTTCCAGTTTGAACCTGTTGCCGCAGGGCTTGATTTTGAAGCCACGCTGCAGGAAGAAAAACAGGTGCTGGTAGTCGATATCGGCGGCGGCACCACCGACTGCTCGGTGCTGCTGATGGGGCCAGAATGGCACCAGCGCCGTGACCGGGAGCAAAGCCTGCTCGGCCACAGCGGCTGCCGCGTGGGCGGTAACGACCTGGATATTATGCTGGCCTTCAAACAGCTGGCCCCGCTGCTCGGTATGGGCGGCCAGACGGAGAAAGGCATCGCGCTGCCGGTATTGCCCTGGTGGAACGCGGTGGCGATTAACGATGTTCCGGCGCAGAACGACTTCTACAGCACGGCTAACGGGCGCTCTCTTAACGAGCTTGTGCGCGACGCGCGTGAGCCGGAAAAAGTGGCTTACCTGCAAAAAGTCTGGCGTCAGCGCCTGAGCTATCGTCTCGTCCGTGCGGCAGAAGAGAGCAAAATTGCGCTGTCCAATAGCCAACAGGTTGCCACCATGCTGCCGTTTATTGCCCATGAAGTGGGCTGCGACATCAGCCAGCAGGCGCTGGAAACCGCCATCAGCCAGCCGCTGCATCGCATCATGGAGCAGGTCACGCTGGCAATGGAAAACAGCAACGCCAGGCCCGAGGTTATCTACCTGACCGGCGGCAGCGCACGTTCTCCGCTGCTGCGCCATGCTCTGGCCCAACAGTTGCCGAATATCCCGATTGCCGGAGGCGATGACTTCGGCTCTGTAACCCAGGGGCTTGCCCGCTGGGCAGACGTCGTGTTCAGATAATCATCTCAAAACTCAACTCATTAACTAAACCGCAGGTAACCTGCGGTTTTTTTATATCTGAAAACGCCTGTGCTTTTCCGGAAATTCCAGATGCAGCGAAAGTTTGCCGCCCAGGGCCTCAACGTAGCGCTTGAGGGTAAGAACCTTAAGATCGTTACCGCGTTGTTCGATGGCGGCTATCGCCGGCTGCGAAATACCCATTTTTTGCGCTACTTGCTTTTGAGAAAGTCCCTGCTCTTCACGCACCAGCTGCAGGCCAGTTTCCAGAATCAGGACTTCGGTCATTTTTCGGATCTCTGCCTGGTCTTCCGGCGAGAACCCGGCAATCACTTCAGTTAAGGTTTTCATATTCACTCTCCAGTTCTGCCAGGTGGTGCGCCAACTGCGTATCAGCCACTTTTATCAAAGTCTCATAAAACCGTTTGTTACCTGATTTATCTCCACCGCACAGCACAACGGCCCTGCGCCTTGGATCAAAAGCAAAAAATATTCGATACGGCTTCCCCCGCCACAGCAGGCGCAGCTCCTTCATATTGGGATAGCGGGAGCCTTTTACTGTATCAGCCTGCGGACGGCTCAACTCAGGCCCCCAGAACTCAAGATTTCCGAAGGCTGCCGCGAGCCGTTTGCGGAGATCCAAAGGCTGCGCCTGATACCAAAAATAGAAATAGTCGGTAAAAATTACGGTCCATGTCATCACTCACCTCATAAACTATAGGTTATATTTAATGCATAAACCACAGTTTATTTTTCATTTCGTGAGGCGGCTATCTTTTACGCAAGACTATGCGCAACACCTCGGAAAAAGTATCGAGGTGAACGAATTTATTTGGCCACGAAAACAGCAATTACCCGCGATATGTTGCTAATCTGACAGTACTTCATATTTCCTCCATCATTACGGGGCTATTGATTACTAAACTAGTAACATTAAGCCTAATCGTTTCAGGAAGAGAACACGTCATTTATGAAAGGCACACAGACTTCTCGCTGGTTGTGGATTGCAGCATTTATTTTGGTGGTAATTGCCGCCGCCTGGTTCTGGCGAAGCCATAATTCCTCCCCGGAGAACCAGCCACAGGCGAAAGCTGGCCAGACGCAAGCCCAGGGCGGCCGTCGCGGGATGCGAGGCGGTGCGCTGGCCCCGGTTCAGGCCGCAACTGCAACCAGTGAAGCCGTGCCGCATTACTTAACCGGCCTTGGTACCATCACCGCGGCCAATACCGTGACCGTGCGCAGCCGCGTTGACGGGCAGCTGCTTGCTATTCATTTCCAGGAAGGTCAGCAGGTAAAAGCCGGTGACCTGCTGGCTGAAATCGACCCTAGCCAGTTTAAAGTTGCCCTGGCGCAGGCGCAGGGGCAGCTCGCTAAGGATCAGGCCACGCTTGCTAACGCTCGTCGCGACCTGGCCCGTTATCAGCAGTTGGTGAAAACTAACCTGGTTTCCCGCCAGGATCTGGACACTCAGCAGTCGCTGGTTGAATCCTCGCTCGGCACGGTTAAGGCCGATGAAGCAAGCGTTGCCAGCGCCCAGCTGCAGCTAAACTGGAGCCGCGTTACCGCGCCAATAGACGGCCGCGTTGGCCTGAAGCAGGTCGATATTGGCAACCAGATTTCCACCGGCGACACCAACGGGATTGTCGTGCTGACGCAAACGCACCCGATAGACCTTATATTCACCCTGCCGGAAAACGACATTGCCACGGTGATTAAAGCGCAGAAGGCCGGTGAAACGCTGAGCGTTGAAGCCTGGGACCGCACCAACACCACAAAACTTAGCGCCGGCAAACTGCTTAGCCTTGATAACCAAATCGATACCACCACCGGCACCATCAAGCTCAAAGCCCGTTTTGATAATCAGGATGATGCCCTGTTCCCGAATCAGTTTGTGAACGCACGTATGCTGGTGGATACGCAGCAAAATGCGGTCGTGATCCCTGCTGGCGCGCTGCAAATGGGTAACGAAGGCCACTTCGTCTGGGTGTTGAACGCCGAGAATAAGGTCAGCAAACATCTGGTTACGCCGGGGATTCAGGACAGCCAGAAAGTGGTCATTACCGCCGGGGTTTCCGCTGGCGATCGCGTAGTTACCGACGGCATCGACCGCCTGACCGAAGGTGCGCAGGTTGAAGTGGTGGAGCCACACAACGCGGCTGCCGACGAGGTGAAACCGGAGGCGCAGGCGAAGTCCGGTCACAAACACAACGGAGCACGCTCCTGATGCAGGTGTTACCTCCTGGCTCAACCGGCGGCCCTTCCCGCCTGTTTATTCTCCGTCCGGTCGCCACCACGCTATTGATGGTGGCTATCCTGCTGGCGGGGATCATTGGCTATCGCTTTCTGCCTGTTTCGGCGCTACCGGAAGTAGACTATCCGACTATTCAGGTCGTCACTCTCTACCCTGGTGCAAGCCCGGATGTGATTACGTCAGCCATCACGGCGCCGCTCGAGCGCCAGTTTGGGCAAATGTCCGGCCTGAAGCAGATGTCATCGCAAAGCGCCGGTGGCGCGTCTGTCATCACCCTGCAATTCCAGCTCACGCTGGCGCTCGACGTTGCCGAGCAGGAAGTGCAGGCGGCAATTAACGCCGCCACAAACCTTCTGCCAACCGACCTGCCAAACCCGCCGGTTTACAGCAAAGTTAACCCGGCAGATCCGCCTATCATGACGCTCGCCGTGACTTCCAGCGCCCTGCCGATGACGCAGGTTGAAGATATGGTGGAAACGCGCGTGGCGCAGAAAATTTCCCAGGTGTCCGGCGTGGGACTGGTCACGCTTGCGGGCGGCCAGCGTCCTGCCGTTCGCGTTAAGCTGAACGCGCCTGCGATTGCCGCGCTTGGCCTGACCAGCGAAACCATTCGCACCGCCATCACCAGCGCCAACGTCAACTCGGCTAAAGGCAGCCTTGACGGCCCTGAGCGTGCGGTCACGCTCTCCGCCAACGATCAGATGAAGTCTGCCCAGGAGTACCGCGATTTAATCATCGCTTACCAGAACGGCGCGCCTATCCGCCTGGGCGAAATCGCCACCGTCGAACAAGGGGCAGAAAACAGCTGGCTTGGCGCATGGGCTAACAAGCAGCAGGCCATCGTGATGAACGTTCAGCGCCAGCCTGGCGCGAACATCATCGACACGGCGGACAGTATCCGCCAGATGCTGCCGACGCTGACCCAGAGCCTGCCGAAGTCGGTTGAAGTGAAGCTGCTGAGCGACCGCACCACCAACATTCGCGCCTCCGTGACGGACACCCAGCATGAGCTAATGCTGGCCATCGCGCTGGTGGTGATGATCATTTATCTGTTCCTGCGTAATGTCCCGGCAACCATCATCCCTGCCGTCGCCGTGCCACTCTCGCTGGTCGGCACCTTTGCGGTGATGGTCTTTCTCGATTTCTCCATCAACAACCTGACGCTGATGGCGCTGACCATCGCCACCGGGTTCGTGGTGGATGACGCCATCGTGGTTATCGAGAATATCTCGCGCTACATCGAAAAAGGCGAGAAGCCGCTGGCCGCCGCGCTAAAAGGCGCAGGGGAAATAGGCTTTACCATTATCTCCCTCACCTTCTCGCTGATTGCCGTGCTGATCCCGCTGCTGTTTATGGGCGATATCGTGGGGCGTCTGTTCCGCGAGTTTGCGGTCACGCTGGCGATTTCCATTTTGATCTCCGCCGTAGTTTCGCTGACGCTCACCCCGATGATGTGCGCCAGGATGCTGAGCCACGAGTCGCTGCGTAAGCAAAACCGCTTCTCACGCGCCAGCGAAAAGATGTTCGATAACATTATTGCCGCCTACGGTCGCCTGCTGAGCAAAGTGCTGAACCATCCGTGGCTGACGCTTGGCGTGGCGTTTGGCACGCTGGCGCTGACCGTTGTGCTGTGGGTGTTCATTCCCAAAGGCTTCTTCCCTGTTCAGGATAACGGCATTATTCAGGGCACCCTGCAGGCGCCGCAGTCCGTCTCCTTCGCCAGCATGGCCCAGCGCCAGCAGCAGGTGGCTGACGTGATCCTGAAGGATCCGGCGGTGGAAAGCCTGACCTCGTTTGTCGGCGTTGACGGCACCAACCCATCGCTGAACAGCGCCCGCCTGCAAATTAACCTTAAGCCGCTGAGCGAGCGTGACGACCGTATCCCGGTGGTTATCGACCGCCTGCAGCAAAATGTCGCCAGCGTACCGGGCGTGCAGCTCTATCTGCAGCCGATTCAGGATCTGACCATCGACACCACGGTGAGCCGCACCCAGTATCAGTTCACCTTACAGGCTACCTCGCTGGACGAGCTCAGCACCTGGGTGCCGCAATTAGAGAACAAGCTCAAAGAACTGCCGCAGCTCTCCGACATCAGCAGCGACTGGCAGGACCAGGGGCTGATGGCCTATGTCAACGTCGACCGCGACAGCGCCAGCCGCCTCGGCATCACCATGTCAGCGGTGGACAGCGCGCTGTATAACGCCTTCGGCCAGCGCCTGATTTCGACCATATACACCCAGGCAAACCAGTACCGCGTAGTGCTCGAGCATGACACCAGCACCACGCCGGGGCTGAGCGCGCTCGACAACATTCGCCTGACCAGCAGCGACGGCGGCAGCATTCCGCTCAGCTCAATCGCAAAGGTGGAGCAACGGTTCGCCCCGCTTTCTATCAACCACCTGGACCAGTTCCCGTCCACCACGTTCTCCTTTAACGTGCCGGAAGGGCAGTCGCTGGGCGACGCCGTGAACGCCATTACCTCAGCGGAAAAAGCGCTGGAGATGCCGTCCGATATCACTACTCAGTTCCAGGGCAGCACCCTCGCCTTCCAGGCCGCGTTGGGCAGCACCATCTGGCTGATTATTGCCTCAGTCGTGGCGATGTACATCGTACTTGGCGTGCTGTATGAGAGCTTTATTCACCCGGTGACGATCCTGTCAACGCTGCCCACGGCGGGCGTTGGGGCGTTGCTCGCGCTGATGCTGGCGGGTGCGGAGCTGGACGTTATCGCGATAATCGGCATCATTTTGCTTATCGGTATCGTGAAGAAGAACGCGATCATGATGATCGACTTTGCGCTGGCCGCCGAGCGCGAACAGGGTATGGCACCTTACGAAGCCATTTATCAGGCCTGCCTGCTGCGCTTCCGCCCGATTCTGATGACCACGCTAGCCGCGCTGCTCGGCGCGCTGCCGCTGATGCTTTCAACCGGGGTTGGCGCAGAACTTCGCCGCCCGCTGGGCATCGGCATGGTCGGCGGCCTGCTGGTCAGCCAGGTGTTAACGCTGTTTACCACGCCGGTGATTTACCTGCTGTTCGACCGCCTGTCTCATTACACGCGACGTCGTTTTGGCCGACAGCATGAGGAGGCGTAAGTGAAGTTCTTTGCCCTCTTCATTTATCGCCCGGTAGCGACGATTTTATTGACCGTTGCCATTACGCTGTGCGGCGTGCTGGGCTTTCGTTTGCTGCCGGTCGCACCGCTGCCGCAGGTGGATTTCCCGGTCATTATGGTCAGCGCCTCGCTGCCCGGTGCTTCGCCGGAAACCATGGCGTCGTCCGTGGCTACGCCGCTGGAACGCTCGCTGAGCCGCATTGCCGGGGTCAACGAAATGACCTCGTCCAGCTCGCTGGGCAGCACCCGCATTATTCTGGAGTTTAATTTTGACCGCGACATCAACGGGGCCGCGCGTGACGTACAGGCGGCAATAAATGCCGCCCAAAGCCTGCTGCCAAGCGGTATGCCGGGGCGCCCCACCTACCGCAAAGCCAACCCGTCCGATGCGCCAATCATGATCCTGACGCTCACCTCCGACACGCTGTCGCAGGGTGAGCTGTACGATTTCGCCTCTACCCAGCTGGCGCAAACCGTGTCGCAGATTGACGGCGTGGGCGATGTTGACGTCGGCGGGAGTTCGCTCCCGGCGGTACGCGTTGACCTCAATCCGCAGGCGCTGTTTAACCAGGGCGTGTCGCTTGACGCCGTCCGCACCGCCATCAGCAACGCCAACGTTCGTCGCCCTCAGGGCGCGGTAGAAGACGACACGCGTCGCTGGCAAATTCAGACCAACGATGAGCTGAAAAAAGCGGCGGAATATATGCCGCTCATCGTGCACTACAACAACGGGTCGGCGGTGCGGCTGAAGGATGTCGCTAACGTCACCGACAGCGTGCAGGACGTGCGTAACGCCGGGATGACCAACGCTAAACCGGCCATTTTGCTGATGATCCGCAAATCGCAGGAAGCGAACATCATCGAAACCGTCGACCGCATTCGCGCCAAAATTCCTGAATTAAGAGAGACCATTCCGGCCTCCATTGATCTCCAGGTGGCTCAGGACCGTTCACCGACCATTCGCGCCTCGCTGGAAGAAGTTGAGCAGTCGCTGATCATCTCCGTTTCACTGGTTATCCTGGTTGTCTTCCTGTTCCTCCGTTCAGGACGAGCCACCTTTATTCCCGCAGTGGCGGTGCCGGTTTCGCTGATCGGCACCTTTGCCGCCATGTACCTGTGCGGCTTCAGCCTGAATAACCTGTCGCTAATGGCGCTGACCATCGCCACCGGCTTCGTCGTCGATGACGCCATCGTGGTGCTGGAGAACATTTCACGCCACCTTGAAGCGGGCATAAAACCAATGCAGGCGGCGCTGCAGGGCGTGCGCGAGGTCGGCTTTACCGTGCTGTCCATGAGCCTGTCACTGGTCGCGGTCTTCCTGCCGCTGCTGCTGATGGGCGGGCTGCCGGGGCGCTTATTCCGCGAATTTGCGGTCACGCTTTCGGTGGCTATCGGCATTTCGCTGGTGGTTTCGCTCACGTTAACCCCGATGATGTGCGGCTGGCTGCTGAAAAACCGTCCGTCGGAAAAAAGAAACAAAAACCGGGGATTTGGCCGCCTGCTAATCGCCATGCAGGGCGGCTACGCGCGCTCGCTGAAATGGGTGCTAAACCATACGCGGCTGGTGGGCGTGGTGCTTTTAGGCACGATTGCGCTGAGCATTTGGCTCTATATCGCGATTCCAAAAACCTTCTTCCCGGAGCAGGATACCGGCAGGCTGATGGGCAATATTCAGGCCGATCAGAGCATCTCTTTCCAGGCGATGCGCGGCAAGCTGCAGGACTTTATGAAAATCATTCGTGAAGATCCGGCGGTAGACAACGTCACCGGCTTTACCGGCGGCTCCAGGGTGAATAGCGGCATGATGTTCATCTCCCTCAAACCGCTGAGCGAACGCAGCGAAACCGCCCAGCAGGTCATTGACCGGCTGCGGGGCAAGCTCGCGAAAGAGCCGGGGGCCAACCTCTACCTGATGGCGGTGCAGGATATTCGGGTCGGCGGCCGCCAGGCCAACGCCAGCTATCAGTACACCCTGCTTTCGGATGATTTAAGCGCCCTGCGCGAGTGGGAGCCCAAAATTCGTAAGGCGCTGGCGGCGCTGCCCGAGCTGGCGGACGTTAACTCCGACCAGCAGGATAATGGCTCGGAAATGGACCTGATTTACGACCGCGAAACCATGGCCCGGCTGGGCATCAGCGTCTCTGATGGCAATAACCTGCTGAACAACGCCTTTGGTCAGCGCCAGATTTCCACCATCTACCAGCCGCTAAACCAGTACAAAGTGGTGATGGAGGTAGACCCGCGCTACACCCAGGACATCAGTTCGCTTAACCAGATGTTCGTGATTAACGGCGAAGGCAAATCCATTCCCCTGTCCTACTTTGCCAAATGGCAGCCGGCAAACGCGCCGCTGTCGGTCAACCATCAGGGGCTGTCCGCCGCGTCGACCATCTCGTTCAACCTGCCGGACGGGGTTTCGCTTTCCGAAGCCAGTGACGCCATCGACAGGACGATGACCTCGCTGGGCGTGCCGTCCACCGTGCGTGGCAGCTACGCCGGGACGGCACAGGTGTTCCAGCAGACCATGAACTCGCAGGTGATCCTGATCCTGGCGGCGATTGCCACGGTGTATATCGTGCTCGGCATGCTGTATGAAAGCTACGTTCATCCGCTGACCATCCTCTCGACGCTGCCTTCCGCAGGCGTTGGGGCACTGCTGGCGCTGGAACTTTTCAGCGCCCCCTTCAGCCTGATTGCGCTAATCGGTATCATGCTGCTGATTGGCATCGTGAAGAAAAACGCCATCATGATGGTGGACTTCGCGATAGAGGCGCAGCGTAAGGGCGAATTAACGCCGGAAGAGGCTATTTTCCAGGCCTGCCTGCTGCGCTTCCGCCCGATTATGATGACCACGCTGGCCGCGCTGTTTGGGGCATTACCGCTGGTGCTGACCAGCGGCGACGGCGCAGAGTTGCGCCAGCCGTTGGGGATAACCATCGTCGGTGGACTGGTGGTGAGCCAGCTGCTGACGCTCTACACCACGCCGGTGGTTTACCTGTTCTTCGATCGACTGAGATTGCGCTTTAGCCGCAAGCCCCGTGAAAGTAAGGCTCTGTCCGTATGACTGATTTGCCCACCGCCGTCCGCTGGCAGTTATGGATTGTCGCTTTTGGCTTCTTTATGCAGGCGCTGGACACCACGATTGTTAACACCGCCCTCCCCTCGATGGCGCATAGCCTGGGCGTAAGCCCGCTGCATATGCACTCGGTGGTGGTGGCCTACGTTTTAACGGTCGCGGTGATGCTTCCGGCGAGCGGCTGGCTGGCGGACAGGGTGGGCGTGCGCAATATCTTCTTCACCGCGATTATTCTTTTCACCCTGGGCTCCCTGTTTTGCTCTAACGCCTCCACGCTTAACGAGCTGGTGCTGGCGCGCGTGGTTCAGGGGATTGGCGGCGCAATGATGGTGCCGGTGGGGCGGCTGACGGTGATGAAAATCGTGCCTCGTGCGCAATACATGGCGGCGATGACCTTCGTGACGATTCCGGGCCAGGTTGGTCCGCTGCTCGGCCCCGCGCTCGGCGGCGTGCTGGTGGAGTACGCTTCATGGCACTGGATTTTCCTGATCAATATTCCAGTCGGCATCGTCGGGGCGATTGCCACCCTGTGGCTGATGCCGAACTACACCATGCAAACCCGCCGCTTTGATATCTCCGGCTTCCTGATGCTGGCGTTCGGCATGGCGGCGCTGACGATTGCCCTCGACGGTCAAAAGGGTCTGGGCATTTCCAGCGAAATGCTCGGGCTGCTGATCCTCGGCGGCGTTATCGCCATCCTGCTTTACCTGTGGCATGCGCGAGGCAACGAAAACGCGCTGTTCAATCTCAATCTGTTCAGCACTAAAACCTTTTCTCTTGGCCTGCTAGGCAGCCTCTGCGGGCGCATAGGCAGCGGCATGTTACCGTTTATGACGCCGGTGTTTTTGCAGATTGGGCTGGGTTTCTCCCCGTTCCACGCAGGGCTGATGATGGTCCCGATGGTGCTCGGCAGCATGGGCATGAAGCGTATTGTGGTGCAGGTGGTCAACCGATTCGGCTACCGCAACGTGCTGGTCGCCGCCACGCTCGGCCTGGCGCTGATCACGCTGATGTTTATGGCCACCGCCCTGATGGGCTGGTTCTGGCTACTGCCGGTGGTGCTGTTTGTGCAGGGCATGGTCAACTCTATGCGCTTCTCTTCGATGAATACCCTGACGCTAAAAGATCTGCCGGATGACCTCGCCAGCGGCGGCAACAGCATGCTGTCGATGGTGATGCAGCTCTCAATGAGTATCGGCGTCACCGTAGCCGGGCTGCTGCTGGGCATGTTCGGCAACCAGCAGCTTCCGGTGGGCGGCGAACAGGCCCACGGCATCTTTATGTATACCTATTTCTGTATGGCGATGGTGATTGCGCTCCCGGCGCTGCTGTTTGCCCGCGTCCCTAATGAACGTTCGGAAAATGCGGTGATTAGCCGTCGCAAAAGGAGCGAAACATGAAACTCTGGCGCTCCGGTATTACCGGTAAGTTATTTTTAGCGATTTTCTCTACCTGCCTGCTGGTGCTGGCCATCATGCACTGGGGCGTGAGGTTAAGCTTTGAACGCGGCTTCATCGACTACATCAAGCGCGGTAATACCCAGCGTATTGAGATGCTGAGTGATGCCCTGGGCGAACAGTATGCGCTGCATGGAAACTGGCGCTTCCTGCGGCACAACGATAGGTTTGTCTTTCAGATTTTACGTTCGTTTGAGCGCGACGGTGATGAAGCACACGGCATGCCGCCCCAGGGTTGGCGCACCAAGTTTTGGGTGGTCGATCAAAACTCTCAGGTACTGGTTGGCCCACGAGAGAAACTCCCCCACGACGGGATGCGCAAAGCGATTAACGTCAACGGCCAGGACGTTGGCTGGGTGATAGCCTCCCCCGTTGAGAGGCTTACGCGCAACACCGATATTAACTTCGATCGCCAGCAGCGGCGCACCAGCTGGATAATCGTCGCGCTGTCCAGCCTGCTTGCCGCAGCGGCAACGTTCCTGCTCGCCCGAGGCCTGCTGGCGCCGGTAAAACGCCTGGTTGAGGGCACGCACAAGCTTGCCGCCGGTGACTTTACTACCCGGGTTACGGTCAGCAGTCAGGATGAGCTGGGGCGGCTGGCGCAGGACTTTAACCAGCTCGCCAGCACGCTGGAAAAGAACCATAAAATGCGCCGGGCCTATATGGCGGATATTTCCCACGAGCTGCGAACGCCGCTGGCCGTCCTGCGCGGCGAGCTGGAGGCGATTCAGGACGGCGTGCGACAGTTTACGCCGGACTCCGTGACCTCGCTGCAAATGGAGGTTGCCACCCTGACCAAGCTGGTCGACGACCTGCACCAGCTTTCCATGTCGGACGAAGGCGCGCTGGCCTACCAGAAGAAACCGCTGGATATTATTACGCTGCTGGAGGTCGTTGCCGGAGCATTCCGATCCCGTTTTGATTCGCGCGGGCTGACAATACGCCTCGATTTACCCGACTCGGCCGTGATTTTTGGTGACGGCGACCGCCTGATGCAGCTATTCAACAACCTGCTGGAAAACAGCCTGCGCTACACCGACAGCGGCGGACAGCTGGTCATCAGCGGCAAAGTCGTGAATCAGCAGTTTGTGATGAGCTTTGACGACAGCGGGCCCGGCGTCTCGGACGAGCAGCTAGGCCAGCTGTTTGACAGATTCTACCGCGCCGAAGGCTCCCGCAACCGCGCCAGCGGCGGCTCCGGCCTCGGCCTGTCTATCTGCCAGAATATCGTGACCGCCCACGGCGGAACGCTCACCGCCAATCATTCGCGCTTTGGCGGCGTTAGCATTACAGTTGAAATTCCTCTGGAAACAGAAACGTCGAGGACACTATGACCGAGCTACCGATTGACGAAAACACGCCGCGCATTCTGATCGTGGAAGATGAACCAAAGCTTGGGCAATTGCTCATCGACTACCTCCGCGCGGCAAGCTACGCCCCTATCCTGCTGAGCCACGGCGATGAAGTGCTGCCGTTTGTTCGCCATACGCCGCCAGACATGATTCTGCTGGACCTTATGCTGCCGGGCACCGACGGCCTGACGCTGTGTAAAGAGATTCGCCGCTTCTCCGAAGTCCCGATTGTAATGGTAACGGCGAAGATTGAAGAGATAGACCGCCTGCTGGGGCTGGAAATTGGCGCAGACGACTACATTTGTAAACCCTACAGCCCGCGTGAAGTGGTGGCCCGCGTCAAAACCATTTTGCGCCGCTGTAAACGCCAGGTCGCTATATCCTCAGGCTCGGAACAAAGCTCGCTGGTCATTGATGAAGGCCGTTTTCAGGCTATCTGGCGCGATAAGCTGCTGGATCTCACGCCCGCTGAGTTTCGCCTGCTCAAAACCCTTTCTCATGAGCCGGGAAAAGTGTTTTCACGCGAAATGCTGCTGAATCATCTGTATGACGATTACCGCGTGGTCACCGACCGCACCATCGACAGCCATATCAAAAACCTGCGCCGCAAGCTTGAGGCGCTGGATGCCGATCAGTCATTTATTCGCGCCGTTTACGGGGTGGGTTACCGCTGGGAAGCCGACGCGGGGCGGGTGATTTAACCTGCCGCCACGGAAGAGAAACAGCCGCTCATCGCCTGAATCCGCAAGACGGTTTACTCCCCCGTCTTGCGGCGCTACAATTCCCGCCCTTAAATTGTGGTAATCCACTCGACTTTAGCCGCTTCACCAGGTGGAGCGGTTCTGACCTGATATCAGACCGAGAACTTCATGTTTAAACCAGAACTCCTTTCCCCGGCGGGAACGCTGAAAAACATGCGTTACGCTTTCGCCTATGGCGCGGATGCCGTCTACGCGGGCCAGCCTCGCTACTCGCTGCGCGTGCGCAATAACGAATTCAACCACGAAAACCTCCAGCTCGGGATCAACGAAGCCCACGCGCTGGGTAAAAAATTCTACGTGGTGGTGAACATTGCCCCGCATAACGCCAAGCTGAAGACCTTTATTCGCGACCTCAAGCCGGTCATTGATATGGGCCCGGATGCGCTGATCATGTCCGATCCAGGCCTCATCATGATGGTGCGCGAGGCGTTCCCGGCAATGGACGTTCACCTTTCGGTGCAGGCTAACGCCGTTAACTGGGCGACCGTGAAGTTCTGGAAACAAATGGGGCTGACGCGTGTGATCCTTTCCCGCGAGCTGTCGCTGGAAGAAATCGCCGAAATCCGCGAGCAGGTTCCTGAAATGGAGCTGGAGATCTTCGTCCACGGCGCGCTGTGCATGGCGTATTCCGGCCGCTGCCTGCTGTCCGGCTACATCAACAAGCGCGACCCTAACCAGGGGACCTGCACCAACGCCTGCCGCTGGGAATATAAAGTTCAGGAAGGCAAAGAGGACGACATCGGCAACATCGTTCACGTGCACAAGCCTATTCCGGTGCAAAACCTCGAGCCTACGCTGGGCGTCGGCGCCCCGACTGACAAAGTGTTTATGGTGGAAGAAGCCAAACGTCCGGGCGAATACATGACCGCCTTTGAAGACGAGCACGGCACCTACATCATGAACTCGAAAGATTTGCGCGCCATCGAGCACGTAGAACGCCTGACCAAAATGGGCGTCCACTCGCTGAAAATCGAAGGCCGTACTAAGTCCTACTACTACTGTGCGCGTACCGCCCAGGTCTATCGCCGTGCGATTGACGACGCCGCAGCGGGCAAACCGTTTGACCCAACGCTGCTGCAAACGCTGGAAGGACTGGCGCACCGTGGCTATACCGAAGGTTTCCTGCGTCGCCATACTCACGACAGCCACCAGAATTATGAATACGGCCACTCCGTTTCCGAGAGCCAGCAGTTTGTGGGTGAGTTTACCGGCGAGCGTCGGGGTGACCTCGCGGCCGTGGCGGTGAAAAACAAATTCCTGCTGGGCGACAGCCTGGAGATGATGACCCCGCAGGGCAACATCTCCTTCACGCTGGACACGCTGGAAAACGGTAAGGCCCAGCCGATAGAGGTTGCTCCGGGCGACGGTCATACCGTATGGATGCCTGTCCCTCAGGAGATAGCGCTGGATTATGCTCTGCTAATGCGCAATCTCGCTGGTCAGACAACCCGTAAACCGCACGCAAACTAGTGAATCAGGGTTATTTTTCCGCGCTAAGACCATTCTTAGAAACCGATCACATTCGGTTACACAAGATAGCGTTATTATCCGCGAGCTGAAAAACATAACCCATAAATGCTAGCTGTACCAGGAACCACCTCCTTGGCCTGCGCAATCTCCCTTGCGCAGGCTTTCTTTTTTCTGCTGTTTCAGCCAGTTCTTACTCCCCCGGCCCCGCTTTGCTCTACACTTTGATAATGCTCATTTTTCTGAGGTAAGTCATGGAGACATCCCCGCTTTCATTTTTGATACTTAACGGCAAGGGTGCCGGTCATCCGCTGCTGCGTGAAGCCGTGCATACCCTGCGTGAGGAAGGTTACACGCTGCATATCCGCGTGACCTGGGAAAAAGGAGACGCGGAACGCTACATCAAGGAAGCCCTGAGCCTTGGCGTGGACACCGTAGTTGCCGGAGGTGGAGACGGCACGATCAATGAGATTGCCACCTGCCTGGTAAAACTTGCCCCCGCCAGCCGCCCGGCGTTGGGTATTTTGCCCTTAGGCACGGCCAACGACTTTGCCACCAGCGCGGGTATTCCGGAAGATTTTGAAAAAGCGCTGCGCCTGGCGCTGTTCGGCAAAGCCGCCAACATCGACCTGGTGCAGGTAAACGAAGATGCCTACTTCATCAACATGGCGACCGGTGGATTTGGCACACGCATCACCACCGAGACGCCGGAAAAACTCAAAGCCGCACTCGGCGGCGTCTCTTATTTTATTCATGGGCTGATGCGCATGGACATGCTGAAGCCGGACCGCTGTGATATTCGTGGGGAAGGTTTTAGCTGGCAGGGTGATGCGCTGGTGATAGGCATCGGCAACGGCCGCCAGGCCGGCGGCGGGCAGCAGCTTTGCCCGGAAGCCCTGATTAACGACGGGCTGCTCGAGCTAAGGATTTTTACCGGTGAAGACCTGCTTCCCGCGCTGTTAACTACGCTGACGCGCCCGGATGAAAACCCTAACATCATTGAAGGGAAGTCGGCCTGGTTCGAGATTTCCGCCCCGCACGATATTACTTTTAATCTGGACGGAGAACCGCTGAGCGGCCGGCATTTCCGGATTGAAATCCACCCTAATGCGCTGGCCTGTCGTTTGCCGCCTAATTGCCCGCTGCTGGGGTAGCTTGTTTCCCCCTCACCCTCCGAGGGGGTAAACAATGTCTGCTACTTTCTCCCCTCTGCGCACTCTAATAGCTACATTTTCCCTTCAAATCTTCCGGGAGATATATATCACTCCGCAGTTATTCCGTTCACCCGTAGATCTGTTTTCCCCTACACGTTCAGAGTACGGTGAACGTGTCCGGGGGTGACATGTGAAGCAGGACTGGAGGTGAACGGAACTTTAGCCGATCCTTCATGGAGCATATTTATAGCTAAGAGACGGCGCATGCAAGAAGAATACCGGGATGATGGCAATCACCCAACCGCAAAAAACTCCTATAAAAAAGTCCACCAATAGGGGCAGCCCATATCGGAGGACTTTTTTAGATTACGCGATAATTTACGCGATGGTCACTTTCTCATTCAGGTAAACATCCTGCACCGCGTTAATCAGCTTCACGCCGTCAACCATCGATTTCTTGAACGCCTTACGCCCCAGAATCAGCCCCATGCCGCCCGCTCGTTTGTTAATAACCGCCGTACGCACCGCATCCGCCAGGTCGTTTTCACCGCCTGCAGCACCGCCGGAGTTGATAAGGCCCGCGCGACCCATATAGCAGTTGGCCAGCTGGTAGCGCACCAGGTCGATGGGGTTATCGGTGGTCAGCTTGCTGTAAACTTTTTCATCGGTATAGCCAAAGTTCACCGCTTTATAGCCGCCGTTATTCTCCGCCATTTTCTGCTTCACGATATCGGCTCCGATAGTCGCCGCAAGGTGGTTCGCCTGGCCGGTTAAGTCGGCGCTGACGTGGTAATCCACCCCGTCCTTTTTGAAGGCAGAGTTACGCAGATAGGCCCAAAGCACGGTCACCAGACCGAGTTCGTGCGCACGCTCGAAGGCGGCGGAGATCTCTTCAATCTGACGGCGGGATTCAGGTGAGCCAAAATAAATGGTCGCGCCAACCGCCACAGCACCCATATTGAAGGCCTGCTCAACGCTGGCATACAGCGTCTGGTCGTAGGTGGTCGGGTAGCTCAGCGTTTCGTTGTGGTTCAGCTTCACCAGGAACGGAATGCGGTGGGCATAGCGGCGTGAAACCGAAGCCAGTACGCCATAGGTGGAGGCCACGCAGTTACAGCCCGCCTCGATGGCCAGCTCAACGATATTTTTGGGATCGAAGTACAGCGGATTCGTGGCAAACGACGCGCCCGCCGAGTGCTCAACGCCCTGATCCACGGGAAGAATAGAGAGGTAACCGGTACCGGCCAGACGCCCGGTATTGTAAAGCGTCTGCATGTTTCGCAGCACCGCAGGCGGGCGGTTATTGTCGACCATTACCCTGTCAACGTAGTCCGAGCCGGGCAGATAAAGCTGATCTGCCGGAATAGTCATACAACGATGCTGTAACAAGCCGTCGGCATCTTTGCCAAGCAACTGCGCAATATCAGTCATAATACGCTCCCGTAAGGGCAGCGAGCACCCTGCCCGCTGCGCATGAATAATCCTGTTCTGCCGGGTCAAAAAACCGGGCAGCACTAAGCCTGGTACCCAAGGCGCGGATTCGCCAGTTCAGGCGCACTTTTGCACCCTTTCCAGGAGTAAAGCCAGGTGGCCACCCCGGCTATTTTTGCAAGGGCGATCATAGAATCGACCCAAAGGTATTTAAAAGGTATTATTCATTGGTATGGTTAAGGCACACCCTACACCTGTCATGAAGGTCCTGAGCATGAAACGTACAACGATTAGCCTTTCGTTCATGATGTTTATCGAATGGTTTATCTGGGGCGCCTGGTTTGTGCCCCTGTGGCTGTTCCTCAACAAAAGTGGTTTTACCGCCGGTGAAATCGGCTGGTCCTACGCCTGCACCGCCATCGCTGCTATTTTGTCGCCTATCCTGGTTGGCTCGCTGACCGACCGCTTCTTTGCCGCCCAGAAAGTGCTGGCGCTGCTGATGTTCGTCGGCGCCGGGCTGATGTATCTGGCCGCGCAGCAAACGGAGTTTGTCTACTTCTTCCCGTTGCTGCTGGCCTACTCGCTGACCTATATGCCGACCATTGCGCTCACCAACAGCATCGCGTTTTCCAACGTTGACGACGTGGAACGTGACTTCCCGCGTATTCGCGTGATGGGCACCATCGGCTGGATTGCCTCAGGGATCGTGTGCGGTTTCCTGCCACAGATGATGGGCTTCAGCGATATTTCTCCGACCAACGTGCCGCTGTTGATTACCGCTATCAGCTCGGTTGTTTTAGGCGTGTTCGCCTTCTTCTTGCCAGATACGCCGCCAAAAAGTACCGGTAAATTAAGCCTGAAGGTGATGCTGGGCCTCGACGCGCTGGTGCTGCTCAAAGACAAAAATTTCCTGGTCTTCTTCTTCTGTTCGTTCCTGTTTGCTATGCCGCTGGCGTTTTACTACATCTTTGCCAACGGCTACCTGACCGAAGTCGGCATGCACAACGCCACCGGCTGGATGACCCTCGGCCAGTTCTCCGAAATCTTCTTTATGCTGGCGCTGCCGTTCTTCACCAAGCGTTTTGGTATTAAAAAGGTCTTACTGCTTGGTCTGGTCACGGCGGCCATTCGCTACGGCTTCTTTGTTTACGGCGACGCGTCACACCTGTTCACCTACGGCCTGCTGTTCCTCGGCATCCTGCTGCACGGCGTGAGCTACGACTTCTACTACGTCACCGCCTACATTTACGTAGACAAGAAATCACCGGTGTATATGCGTACCGCGGCGCAGGGGCTGATCACCCTTTGCTGCCAGGGCTTCGGTAGTCTGCTGGGCTACAGCCTCGGCGGCAAAATGATGGAAAAAATGTTTGCTTACTCCTCGCCGGTGAACGGCCAGACCTTTAACTGGGCGGGGATGTGGGGCTTTGGCGCGATAATGATTGCCGTCATCGCCGTGCTGTTCATGGTCTTCTTCCGCGAGTCGGACAAAGAGATTGCTACCATCGCCGTTGCCGGGGATGAATCTGAAAAAGTATTGAAGGAAGCGTAAAAATGGAAAATCGTATTCTGGGAGCCTTTTACGGCCAGATGTTAGGTGATGCAATGGGCATGCCGTCCGAACTTTGGCCGCGCTCGCGCGTGAAGGCGCACTTCGGCTGGATAGACCGGTTCCTGCCTGGCCCGGCAGAAAACAACGCCGCCTGTTACTTTGCCCGCGCTAAGTTTACCGACGATACCTCGATGGCGCTGGCGCTGGCGGATGCCATCATCGAGCACCACGGCGCGATAAACCCGGACGCCATCGGCCGCCATATTCTGGCCTGGGCCGAAGGGTTCGATGCGTTTAACAAAAACGTGCTCGGCCCGACGTCGAAAATAGCCCTGAATGCGATTAAACAAGGCACGCCGGTGAGCGAGCTGGAAAACAATGGCGTCACCAACGGCGCGGCAATGCGTGCCTCCCCGCTGGGCTGTATGTTGCCTACGGCCAATCTCGATCAGTTTGTGGCCGAAGTGGCGCTGGCCTCAAGCCCAACGCACAAGTCGGACTTAGCCATCGCCGGTGCGGTGGTGATTTCCTGGGCAATTTCCCGCGCGATTGACGGCGCAAGCTGGCAGACAATTTGCGATGAACTGCCTTCCGTTGCCCGCCACGCGCAGGAAAAACGGATCACGACGTTTAGCGCTTCCCTCGCGGCACGCCTGGAATTAGCGCTGAGTGTGGCAAGAAAAGCACGCGGTACCGAATCCGCCATGGAGGAGATTTACCAACTGGTCGGCACCGGCACCAGCACGGTTGAGTCCGTACCGGCCGCCATCGCGATGGTCGAACTGGCGAAAACTGACCCTAACCGCTGCGCGATCCTGTGCGCAAACCTCGGGGGAGATACCGACACCATTGGCGCTATGGCAACCGCCATCTGTGGCGCCCTTAACGGCGTGGAAAGCATCGACCCGGCGTTAAAGCAGGAGCTGGATGAAGAGAACCAGCTCGACTTCACGCGCTACAGCCGAATCTTTATGGCTTACCGCCAGCAAAGAGAGGCCAGTCATGAAGCCAAATGAGCTGCTAAGCAAGCTGCCCCGGCTTAACGCTCAGCGCCCGGTTTGCGTGCTCGGTTCGGCGGTGATTGACGTCATCGCCGACGCCTACGCCCTGCCGTGGCGGGGCTGTGATATTGAGCTGCACCAGCAGGGGGTGAACATCGGCGGCTGCGCGCTGAACATCGCCATTACGCTGTCGCGCCTGGGCATAACCTCGCAGAACGCGCTGCCGATTGGCCAGGGTACCTGGGCCGACATTATTCGCAACAGCCTCGAAAAACAGCAAATCCGTAGCGAAATTCATACCGATGCGGGGGATAACGGCTGGTGCCTGGCGCTGGTTGAGCCCGACGGAGAACGTACCTTTATGTCTTTTCGCGGCGTGGAGCATCAGTGGAATCAGGCCTGGCTTGATGCCCTGGTTATCTCGCCCGGCACGCTGCTGTCGCTTTCCGGCTACCAGCTCGCCGGGCCGGGCGCTGAACTACTCGTCCGCTGGCTGGAATCACTTCGCGACATCACGCCGTTTATCGACTTTGGCCCGCGCATTGCCGATATTGCCCAGCCGCTGCTGGCGAGGATCATGGCCTGCAGGCCGATTGTTTCGCTGAATCGCCAGGAAGCCGCCATCGTTGCGGAGTGGCTTGAGGTTGATCCTGACAATATCGAAGCTATCTGCCACGCCTGGCTGGCCCGCTACGCCAGCCCGCTGATCGTTAGGTTAGATAAAGAAGGCGCCTGGTTCGCCGACGGCAAACAAATGGGCATCGCCGCACCGTTCCCGACCATCGTCGTCGATACTATCGGTGCGGGCGACAGCCACGCGGGCGGCACGCTGGCAGGCCTGGCGGCAGGCTGGAGTCTGGAAGAAGCGGTTAGCCTGGGTAATGCGGTTGCCAGCTATGTGGTTGGCCATCGCGGAGGCGACTGCGCGCCTGAACTCGAGCAGCTCGAACAGTCCCTACTCTTCGCAGACGAAAACGTATAAATCGCTGCGGCAGTGGCTGATGCTGTACTCAATGGGCCGGTTTTGCGGATCGAACGCCACCTGTTTGATGACCAAAACCGGCACCGGCGTTTCCAGCTTGATATGCGTCTGGAATTCGCTGTCCGGCATTCTGGCGCTGACCCTGCTGCGCGTGCGCTGCGGAATAATATTCTGGCTGCGGAAGTAGTCGTACAGCGAGACGCCAATCTCATCCGGATCGGCAATTAAGCCTGTCGGCACGTAAGACTCCTCGATAGACACCGCATCTTCGTCCACATAGCGAATACGCTTGAGTAAAAAGACTTCGCTTTCCGCCGGGATCGCCAGCTGCTCCGCAACGTCCGCCGGGCATTTCACCACCCGCTTGTTAACCCACAGCGTGTCCGGCTTTTTGCCCCGCAGCACCACCTGCTGCGAAAACCCTCGGGCCTCTTTCAGCGAATACTCAAGCGTCGCATTAATTTGCGTGCCATAGCCGCGCGAACGCGTCACCACGCCCTCATCTTCCAGCGCCTGCATCGCCTTGCGCACCGTAATCCGTGAAACCCCGGTAAGCTGGCTGAGGTCGCGCTCGCCCGGCAGGATATTGCCCTGAGGCAGTTGACCAGAGCGCACGGCGTTTTTCACCGTTTCGACAAATTTAAGGTACAGAGGGACGTTATCCGGGGCGGCAAAGCGCTGTTTTAGCTGTTCAACTAACTGGTGATGGGCCTGTTCCATGGTACGCAATTGTCCGGCAAGGAAGATGAAGCCAGTATAGTACCATTGGTATTATGCTGGCTAAAAACTTCTCGCTTAACCGACAGTTACCACCATTCGTGGAAATGATGCACCGGGCCAATGCCGTGCCCGACTTCGAGAGAATCGGCCTGCGCCAGCGCTTTGGACAGCCAGACTTTTGCAGCGGCTACGGTTTGCGCCCAGTCGTCATGACGAGGGCGTAGCGCAGCCAGCGCGGCAGATAAAGTACAGCCGGTGCCGTGGGTGTTTTTCGTCTGTACACGAGGCGCGGTAAAACGCTGCACATCATGGCGGGTGAAGAGCCAGTCCGGGCTTTCCTCATCATCCAGGTGCCCGCCCTTCATCAACACCGCCTCGCAGCCCATCGCCAGCAGGGCTTCACCCTGTTCGCGCATCTCTTTTTCGCTGCGCGCGTGAGGTGCATCCAGCAGCGCCGCGGCCTCCGGGAGATTAGGCGTAATCAACGCAACGTGCGGTAACAGCCTGCGGCGTAAGCTTTCTATCGCAGATGGGGCCAGCAGCGAATCACCGCTTTTCGCCAGCATCACCGTGTCCAGCACCACGTTCGGTGCCTTGTAAAACGCCAGACGTTCCGCGACGGCCTCAACAATATCGGCCTCTGCCAGCATGCCAATTTTTGTGGTGTCTATACGCACATCGCTGAGTACCGAATCGAGCTGCGCCGCCACAAACGCAGGCTCGATGCGGTAAACGGACTGCACGCCACGGGTGTTTTGCGCCACCAGCGCGGTGATCACGCTCGTGCCGTAAGCGCCGAGCGCGGAGAAGGTTTTCAGATCGGCCTGGATCCCCGCGCCGCCGCTTGGATCGGTTCCGGCGATGGTCAGAGCATTAATTCGCTTCATGCCAGCACCTCCGCATTCAGATGATAAAGCGCGTCGAGGAAAGCGGGCGTAAAGCTTCCCGGCCCGCGGCTGGCAGCGATGGCCTGCTCACCGGCCAGCGACATAAAACGGCAGGCGCTGGCAACGTTGTCCAGCCTGTCGCCCGGTAAAGCACAACAAGCAGCAACCACGGCGGAAAGTGCGCAACCGGTGCCGACTACGCGCGTCATAAGCTCTCCGCCGCCGTTAACGGCAAGCGTTCTCTCTCCGTCTGTGACGTAATCAATTTCGCCGGTCACGGCAATCACCGCCCCGGTTTCCCGCGCCAGCGTTTGCGCTGCCGGAATAGCAGAAAGCGCATCGTCGGTGCTGTCCACGCCGCGCCCTCCGGCCTGCTCCCCCGCTAACGCCAGGATTTCAGAGGCGTTGCCACGAATAGCGGCCGGTTTGAGTTGAATTATCTCGCGAGCAAAACGTGTGCGGAAAGCAAGACCTCCGACAGCGACCGGGTCGAGCGCCCATGGCGTTCCGGCATTATTGGCGGCATGAATGGCAGCCAGCATTGCAGCTGCACGCTCTGAAGTCAGCGTGCCGATGTTGATCAGCAGCGCGCTCGCCAGCCCGCTGAACTGCGCCGCTTCTTCGGCCTCAATCACCATGGCCGGGGCAGCGCCCAGCGCCAGCAGCACGTTGGCGGTAAAGGTTTGCACCACGTCATTGGTCATGCAGTGAACCAGCGGAGAATGCTGACGGAGTTGGTGTAAAACAGAGGCGGCAGTCGCGCCGGGTAGCAGGTCAGGTTGCATCAAGGTAAGGCTCCTGTCCGGCGTGAAAGAAGGGATACCGGACAGGCATCTGACTTCCCTACGCTGGCATTATCCAGATCAGGTGGTACGGGTATTTCTCAGCCTTCACAAGGAAGGGCACCCCGAGTCATTTAAATCAATGTGTTGTGATTAACTCTACAGGTTAACCACGCTAAGAATGATGCCAGCCCCCCTTGTTTTAAACAAGCCCGAAACTTGTTCCGAGGCAACATTTACTTCGCTAAAACCGCTGCTAAGCTCTATTTCAGCGCCTTTGCAAAGGTGCGTTTATGGCAGTCTGGGCCTTTCGCCCGGCAGGGATGTTCAAAATCATAGTGGTTAGATAAAACAATATGAAATATATCATTTTGCTCATCATTATTATTTCAGTGGCCTATGTGCATTATCGCGGCCGGGTTCGCTTTCGCTTCTGGCGGCAGCTGTCGGACCACTCTACGTTTACCGCCCCGCTCAACGGCTTTATGTACCTCTTTTCCCGAGTACCGAATACGCCTTACTTAACGCCGGAAACGTTTCCCGAACTCGTCACTTTACGTGATAACTGGGAGGTTATTCGCGAAGAAGGTATTCACCTGCAAAAGCTGGAGCAGATAAAAGCCGCCGACAAATTTAACGATGCCGGCTTTAACTCCTTCTTTAAAACCGGCTGGAAACGCTTTTACCTGAAGTGGTATGAAAACGCCCACCCGTCGGCCAGCCTGCTGTGCCCAAAAACTACCGAACTGCTGCATGCGATTCCGTCCATCAAGGCCGCGATGTTCGCCACCCTGCCCGACGGCAGCCGCCTGCCGCGTCACCGCGACCCGTACGCCGGTTCGCTGCGTTTCCACCTGGGGCTGGCAACCCCCAATGACGATCGCTGCTTTATTGAAGTGGACGGCAAGCGTTATAGCTGGCGAGATGGCGAAGGCGTGCTGTTTGACGAGACCTATATTCACTACGCGGAAAATACCAGCGGTGAGAATCGCCTGATCCTGTTTTGCGATGTGGAAAGACCGATGCGTTACCGCTGGGCCCAGGCGGTCAATCACTGGCTGGGACGCAATTTGATGAGCGCCGCGTCGGCGCCTAACGATGAAAATGACCGCATCGGCGGCATTAACCGCGCGTTCCGTTACATCTATCAGATTCGTATCGTCGGCAAGAAGCTCAAAAGCTGGAATAAGACGGTGTACTACATCGTTAAATGGCTGCTGTTTGGCGGGATTGCGGTGCTTATCTGGCGGGCGTTTTAATCAAAGCGTAAGGCCCCATAATTGAGGCCTTACGTTAAACGAGTTACCGCAACTGACGCTGCAGGCGGCGCGTATCAAAGCTCAGGGAGGTCGCCCCCAGCGCTGAGATTTGCAGCAGGCCCGAAGCAATCATCAGGTTCTTCAGGAAGTGCAGCAGGGTGTTCTGGTCGGCAAAGTTGTGGTGGAAAAACACCGCTGTTGCTACGGTGAACACGGCAAGCAAGGCCGCAATCAACCGCGTACGGTAACCCACCAGCAGCAGAACGCCGCCTCCCACCTCAGCCGCCAGGGCAATAAGATACCCGAGTAACGGGAACGGCAGCCCTACCGAGGCAATATAGCCCTGCGTCGCCTCAGGCGTAGCAATTTTCCCCAATCCGCTGACGATAAAAATCGCAGCAATCACGATGCGACCCAAGGTCGCGAAGTTAGTAGCGTATCTGTCCATCCGGATTTCCCGTTAAGTTGATTGATGCGCGTTGTCGCTATCAGGACAGCGCGGCAATCTGGCCTTTGGCATCGGCGAGCGCGGCATTTTTCGCGTCATCGCCACGGCTTAAGTTTTCAGCGCGGATAATCGTCACGTCGGTCAGGCCTATGAAGCCCAGAACCGCTTTCAGATAAGACTCCTGATGCTCCAGGAAGGCCGCCGGGCTGTCGCCGGTGTACTGACCACCGCGTGAAGAGGCGATGAACACTTTTTTGCCTTTTGGCAGCAGGCCTTCCGGGCCGTTGGCGCCGTACTGGAAGGTACGCCCGGCCACGCAAACGCGGTCAATCCACGCCTTGAGCTGGGAAGGAATGGAGAAGTTGTACATCGGCACGCCAATAACAATCACGTCGGCAGCGAACAGATCGTCGATGAACGCCCCCCCGGCGGCCAGGTCTTCGCCCAGCGCCGCGTCGGTCACTTCAGCCCCCTGGAAAGCGGCAATGTGTTTATCCGACAGGTGCTGAGCCGGGGCCTGAACCAGGTCCCGGTAAATCACGGTCGCGCCGGGGTGCAGCGTTTTCTGGCGGGCAACAATCTCCGCCGACAGCTGGCGGCTGACGGAATAACCGCCCAGAACACTGGTATCAATATGCAGAATAGTCGACATGGTTTTGGCCTCAGAAATAGAGCTTTGTTTAGGGGATAAGCGCGTAAAAAGTTTTTTAAAAGCCGTTAACATAGCGGAGCTCAATCTTCAGGATTCGCTGAACATGGCAGTCACTATGCCACCGCCTTATCCACCCGAATAGCCGTTATATTTCGATGCAACCCATCGACCCAGCCGATACATCATCGCCGATGACAAAGCCAACGCGAGGCGCTATATTGCGCTTCACCCCTTCACAGTCAGGCAGGAATCACAATGCTGGACGGTATTTCGCTGGACCAACTTCGCACGTTTATTGCCGCCGTCGACGAAGGCAGCTTTTCCGCGGCCGCCCGCAAAATGTATCGGGCCCAGTCGGTGATAAGCGATTTGATCAGGGGGCTGGAGGCGCAAATTGGCGTGCAGCTGTTCGACCGTTCTGGCCGGTATCCGAAGCTCACGCCCGAGGGTGAAGTACTGCTGGCCGACGCCCGTGGCATTGTCTCTCGCGTTGATTTTATGAAGGCCCGCGCACGGGGCATGTCGTCAGGGCTGGAATCGGAACTCTCGGTGGTGGTGGACGTTTTCTTTCCGCTGGAGGCAATGACTTCGGCGGCAAAAGCTTTCCGCGAACAGTTTCCTGGCACGCCGCTGCGCCTGTTTGTTGAGGCGCTTGGCGGCGGCTATAAGCCCGTGCTTAACGGCAGCGCGGGCATTGGCATTCTCGGTTCACTGCCGGATATGCCCGCATCGTTAACCGGAGAGCGCCTGACCGGGGTCTCGCTGGTAATGGTCGCCGCTCCCGACCATCCGCTGGCACAGTTCGAAGGCATCGTGCCAAAGTCAGAACTGACCAAACACGTACAGCTGGTGCTGACCGACCGCTCCGAACTTTCCAAAGGCAAAGAGTTTGGCGTGATGTCCCCTTCCACCTGGCGACTGGGCGATCTGCTGGCCAAACACGCCTTTTTGCTCGACGGCCTGGGCTGGGGCAGCATGCCGTCACACGTTGTGGAGCGGGATATCAGCGAAGGACGGCTGGTGCGGTTGAACATTGAGGACGTACCGCCGGGCGGCCTCGCGCTGCCGATGTTTGGCGTCTACCCCATTGCCTCTCCGCCAGGCCCGGCCGGACGCTGGCTGATAGAGCGGCTTAAAAACCTCTGCCCGGCTAAGCTGGCCGCCAGCCGGCTTAAAGACTAGCGGCGAACGATCGGCCGGTGGGCCCCCTTTGGTAACCAGAAAAATTCCTGCCGCCCCGTTCCAAACATCATGAGATCGATTATCATTCCCTTCCTAAATTTTCCCGTTCTGAAGGTCATCCATGTTCACAGTGTTTACCGCCAAAGCTCGCTGGCTGCTCGCTGCCGTTGCGTTGCTGAGCTGTGCTGCCCAGGCCGCACCGATTGTTGTTACCGACGTAGCGGGTCGGGAAGTTACGCTGCCGCATCCGGCCAAACGCGTGATGCTGGCGGATGCACGAGCCCTGCTAGCGCTCAACATTATTCATCCGAAGGATCCGCTGGAAAATATTATTGCCTGGGATAACTCGCTGAAAACCAAAGCGCCTGACCTGGCGGATGCCTACGCGAGAAAATTCCCGCAGGTGAGTAAAATCACGATGTTTGAAAATCCGTACTACACGGATTTCAGCGTCGAAAAAGCGGTTACCTTACAGCCTGATCTGATCATTTTTGACATCGGCGTGCTGGCTAAGCTGAAGAACAGCGGCGTGCTGAGCCAGCTGGAAAAAGTCGGCATTCCGGTACTGATTATCGACTTCCGCCAGCAGCCGCTGACCAATACCCTGCCGAGCATCGAGCTGCTGGGCAAAGTGTTTGATGAGCAGAAAAACGCGGACGCCTTTATTCAGCACTACCAGCAGCGGATGAACCTGGTGCGCGAGCGTGTGGCCACGCTGAAACCAGAGCAGCGTCCGAGCGTGTTTATTGAGCGTGCGGCAGGTATTCGCGGCGATGAATGCTGCCAGACCTTCGGTAAAGGCAGTTACGGCCAGTTTATTGATACCGCCGGCGGCAACAACGTGGGCAGCAAACTGTTCCCGGAAATGAGCGGCCAGGTAAATACCGAGCAGGTTATCACCAGCAACCCGGACTTCTACCTGATGACCGGTGCCGACTGGAACCGTGGCAACCGCGCGCCTAAAGCGGTACCGCTGGGTTATATGGCCGACAAAGCCGTGGCCGAGCAAAAGCTTAAAGGGCTAATGAACCGCACCGGAATTAACGTGCTGACGGCAGTCAAAGAGAAACGCGTCATGGCGATTTACCACCAGTTCTATGACTCCCCGCTGAACTATATTGCGGTAGAAACTATTGCTAAGTTCCTGCACCCGGACCTGTTCAAGGACATCGATCCACAGGCCGACATCGAGCAGGTTCACAAGCAGTTTACCGCCCTGGACTACAGCGGCGTCTTCTGGGTTACCCCATAAATCAAAAACATGCCGGGCTGAATCAACAGCTCGGTTTTTTTTGCTTACTTTTTGCCTTATCCCGAATTATTCCGCAACAAAACTATTTACTTGAAAATAATTATCATTAAGATTGTCATTTCCAAAAAAACTGATAACAACAACCCCATATTCTATAGGAATGATGATGCGCCCCCTTTTTCGTGTCTCTCTCCTGGCAAGCGCGATAGCATTTGCGCTGCCAGCTCTCGCGGCTGACAAAACCCAAACAGATAAAGCTCCCGCAGAAAAACCTGCTGACGACATTACCGTGGTCGGCAACTGGCTGGATAATCCTGACACCAGCACCGTGCTGCTTAACCACCCAGGCGCACGCTCAATCGTCACCGAGCAGCAGCTTCATGAGCAAGGCTCAGAGACGCTTGCCGATGCGTTGAAGGGCATTCCAGGCGTCCAGGTCCGTGACAGCAACGGTACCGGCGGCAGCGACATTTCTCTCAACGTGGGCATTCGTGGCCTGACCTCTCGCCTGTCTCCACGTTCCACTATCCTGATGGACGGCGTTCCGCTAGCGGTTGCGCCATACGGCCAGCCACAGCTTTCCATGGCGCCATTGGGCACGGGCAATATTCAATCCATTGACGTGGTTCGCGGCGGCGGCGCAGTGCGTTATGGACCGCAAAACGTGGGCGGCGTGATTAACTTCGTTACCCGCGACATTCCAAAAGAGTTCGGCGGCACCGTTAGCGCGCAGACTCAGGGCGCCAGCCACGGCGGTCTGAAGACGCTGACCAGCGCGTCCGTGGGCGGCACGGCGGATAACGGCTTTGGTGCAGAGCTGCTTTACTCCGGCCTGCACGGCCAGGGCTACCGCGAGAGCAACGACAATACCGACATCGACGACTTCATGCTGAAGACGAAATATAACTTCACCGATCGCGATGAGCTGCAGGCTAACTTCCACTACTATGAAGCGCAGTCCGGCATGCCGGGCGGCCTGACTACCGCGCAGTATGCGCAGGATCCTTTCCAGTCTGACCGCCGCTGGGACCGTTTTGAAGGCCGCCGCAAGGACATGTCCTTCAAATACAAGCACACCGAAGACGACAAAAAGCTGGAAGTCCTGACCTACTTCACCGACAGCTACCGCAGCAGCGACCTGGAGTACTTCAAGGGCAACAAACGCACGCTGAACTCCGCGCCGCGTAACTACTCGACCTGGGCGATTGAGCCAACCTATTCCCAGCTGTTCCGCTTCTGGGATATGTCTCACGAGGTCACCCTGGGCTACCGCTACCTGAACGAAACGTCGGACGAGAAGGGTTACCGCACGCCAAAAGCGTATGACCCGGCGACAACCTTCACCAAACCGGACATGAGCGAGTACTACCAGCACAGCTCCGGCGGTACCGCGGCTAACGCCTTCTATATTGATGATGCGATTAACGTCAGCAACTGGACGATTACGCCGGGCCTGCGCTATGAAAGCATCAAAACGCACACCAGTGATTCCTTCCAGAACATCGACCGCGAGAAGACCTACAGCGAGCCGCTGCCTTCTATTAGCGTGATGTACCATATGTCTGACGCCTGGAAACTGTTCGCCAACGCCAGCACTTCCTTCGGCAGCATGCAGTACTTCCAGCTGACCCGTGGCGGCAGCGGCAACCAGCCGGCAGCGGGCCTGACCCCGGAAAAAGCGCATACCTATGAGTTCGGTACCCGCTATGACGATACATCGCTGAAAGCCGAAGCAACGCTGTTCTACATCGACTTCAACGATCAGCTGCAGTACATCAACAATATCGTGGGCTGGACGAACCTCGGCGCAACCAAGCATCAGGGTCTCGAACTGGCGCTGAATTACGACCTGAGCGAAGTAAACCGTGCGCTGGACGGCGTGAGCGTGTACACCACCTACACCTATACCAAAGCCACCAGCGACAAAGGCGACTTCGCCGGTAAAGACCTGCCGTTCTACTCTCGTCAGGTTTACACCGTGGGTACGCGCTACGCGACCGGAAACTGGGTGTGGAATCTGGACAGCTTTGCTCAGTCTAAACAGAGCTCTCCGGGTACCGGGCCGAACTACATCACCGACGAAAGCGCGGACGGGCAGTTTGGTAACATCGCAGGTTATATGGTGTGGAATATGCGCGGCGAGTACGACTTCGGGCCGTCGCTGTCTCACCTGAAGCTGGGTGCCGGGATTAAAAACCTGTTCGATCAGCGTTATTACACGCGTTCAAACGACAATAACTCCGGTAAATACGTAGGCGAACCGCGCACCTTCTTCGTGCAGGGTTCTCTGGCGTTCTGATAAAGACCCTCACCCTAACCCTCTCCCTGGAAGGGAGAGGGGATTAATAGGTACGACGCTCTCACGCTTTGGTGGGAGGGGAAAACTACTCCAGATCCCCGCCGTTGCTGGCAATCACCTTCTTATACCAGTGGAACGACTTCTTCGGCGTACGCGCCAGCGTCCCCTTTCCTTCATCATCACGGTCAACGTACACAAAACCGTAGCGCTTGCTCATTTCGCCGGTTGAAGCCGACACCAGGTCAATACAGCCCCACGAGGTGTAGCCCATGACCGGAATACCGTCCTCAATTGCCTCGCCCATCGCTTTAATGTGCTCGCGCAGATAGCTGATGCGGTAGTCGTCGTTGATTTCCCCTTTCGCATTCACTTCATCCTTCGCGCCCAGTCCGTTTTCCACCAGGAACAGCGGCTTCTGATAGCGGTCGTACATCATGTTCATGGTGATGCGCAGGCCGAGCGGGTCAATGCCCCAGCCCCACTGGCTGAAGGTAATGTGCGGGTTTTTGAGCGATTTAATGATGTTCGCCGGATTGGTGTTGCCCTCGTTCATGTCTGCCGAAGCGCAGCGTGAGGCGTAATAGCTGAAGGAGACAAAATCGACGGTGTTCTTCAGGATTTCGTTGTCGCCAGGCTCGGTGACAATCTCAATGCCTTTCTCACGGAACATGCGCGCGGCATAGGCCGGATAAGCCCCACGCGCCTGCACGTCAATAAAGAACAGGTTCTCGCGATCTTTCTCCAGCGCCGCCCAAACGTCTTCGGGTTTGCAGCTGTACGGATAGAAATTACCGCCCGCCAGCATGCAGCCAACCTGGTTTTGCGGGTTAACTTCGTGCGCAATTTTGGTGACCAGCGCGCTGGCGACCAGCTCATGGTGCGCGGCCTGGTACATCACCTGCTCTTTGTTATCACCTGCCTCAAACACCAGCCCGGCGCCGGAAAACGGGCTGTGCAGCATGATGTTGATTTCGTTGAAGGTGAGCCAGTATTTCACCAGGCCGTCGAACGCTTCAAAGCAGGTGCGCGCGTAGCGGCTGAAAAACTCCACCATTTTACGGTTACGCCATGAGCCGTATTCCTGCACCAGATGCATCGGCACGTCGAAGTGGCACAGCGTGACCAGCGGTTCGATATTGTGCTTTTTGCACTCGGCGAACATATCACGGTAAAACGCGATGCCTTCCGCATTCGGCGTGGTTTCATCGCCTTTAGGGAAAATACGGCTCCACGCGATAGAGGTGCGGAAAACGGTAAACCCCATTTCAGCCATCAGCGCGATGTCGTCTTTGTAGCGATGGTAAAAATCTATGGCCTGGTGGCTGGGGTAGAACTCATCGGCGCGCAGCTCAAACCGCTTGTCCACCCCGAGTTTAACCCCAAGGCGGTTTTCGCCATGCGGGATCATGTCGACGGTACTCAGCCCCTTCCCGCCTGCCTGATACGCGCCTTCAGCCTGATTAGCCGCAATAGCGCCGCCCCATAAAAATCCTTTTGGAAAAGCTGTCTCAGCCATTTTTACCTCTGTTTAAAGTGTTTTTACTGCATTATCTGGTGGTACAAATGCCGCGCTGCTGCCCTGCTCTTTTGCTTTAGCGTCCTCAACGGGAATGTCTTCAAACCCAAGAATAAGCGTAGTAATAAACGAGAGCACCACGGCCAGAATCATTACCGCCACAACCCAAACGATGCTCATCGGGTTGGCCGGGTCAAAAAACTGCACGCTGGTGAAAAGCCCCGGAGAGGCCATGGAATGGCTGGCAAGGCCGCCGATACCGGCTACGGCACCGCAAATAAAGCCGCTAATCAGGCAGGCAATCAGCGGGCGTTTCAGCCGCACCGCCACGCCGTAAAGTGCGGGTTCAGAAATGCCGGCCACAATTGCCGACGCGGCGGCAGCAAGCGCTGTCTGACGCAGTTCCGGGTTTTTAGTCCGCCAGGCAACGGCCAAAGAGGAGCCGCCGAGCGACAGGTTGGCACCAATTTCAGACGGCATAACCATACCTTCTTTGCCGGTTTCAGCGATGGTCTGGATAATCGTCGGCGTAAACACGCGGTGCATACCCGTCATCACCAACAGCGGCCATATCGCGCCCATAATGGCAACGGAAAGCCAGCCCAGGTAGCCGTGCACGGTATACACCAGCGAAGAAATCCCGCTACCGATCCAGATCCCTAAAGGCCCAATCAGTAAAATCGCTATCGGGGCGGAAACCAGCACGATCAGCATCGGCTTAAGGAAGTTTTTGGTCACCGCAGGCGTAATATGGTCAATCCATCGTTCGATGTACGACAGCAGCCAGGTCATCACCAACGCGGGAATAACGGTATAGGTGTACTTCACGGCAGTCACGGGAATACCCATAAAATCAACCGCCTGCCCCTGCGCCGCTTTTGCCATCAGGTCAATAAATGCCGGATGCACCAGCACCCCGGCGATAGCAATCGCCAGCGACATATTGGTTTTAAACTTCACGGCGGCGGAAGCCGCCACCATCACCGGCAGGAAGAAGAAAGCGCCGTCGCCGATGAGGTTCAGAATAATCAACGTGGAGGAGGTCTTTTCAAACAGCCCGGTCATCGCGAGAATCATCGCCAGCAGCTTCACCATTGAGCCGCCGATAATGGCCGGGATAAGCGGAGACATGGTGCCAATCAGCGCGTCCAGAATACCGGCCCCGATACGTTTCAGGGTCAGCTTGCCTTTTGCCCCTGCCTGCGGCCTGTCTCCGGCCCCTTCCGGCAAATGCTTCAGCACTTCGGCGTAGGCCTGAGAAACCGTATTACCGATGATGACCTGGCACTGCTGGTCGTTCTTTACCACGCCCAGCACGCCGGAAATCGCCTTCAGCCTGGCGCTATCGACGCTCGCGTCGTCCCGCAAAACAAAGCGCAACCGCGTCATGCAGTGGGTCACCGCCACCACGTTTTCCGCCCCGCCTAAAGCCTCGACAATCTGTCGGGATACTGCCTCGTACTTGTTCGCCATGAGGTGAAACTCTCTTGTTATGATTTCGTAGGTAACCGGTTCCACATAATCATGTTTAGTTAAAAATCAGATCACAATGATTATTTTTTTGGTGATCAAATTTTGTGATTCATGTCGAAATACAGCCTACGCTGCGTCCCGACGGTGAAATGTGTAAAATGGTCAGAAATGACGAACTTACGGGAAGCCCTCATGTCGACAATGCAGGAAGTGGCGAAAAAAGCAGGCGTGTCAAAGGCGACCGTTTCGCGCGTGCTGTCCGGGAAAGGCTACGTGAGCGAGGCCACCAAAACGCAGGTTTACCAGGCGATTCAGGAAACGGGCTACCGGCCAAACCTGCTGGCGCGTAACCTGGCGACCAGCAAATCAGGCTACATTGGCCTGGTGGTGACCAACACCTTGTACAGCGGGAATTATTTTAGCGAACTGCTTTCCCAGGCCGCGCTAAAGCTGGAGGCCAGCGGGCGGCAGCTGATCCTCGCCGACGGGAAACACAGCGCCCACGAAGAGCAGGCGGCGGTGCAGTTCCTGCTCGATTTACACTGCGATGCGGTAATCGTTTATCCCCGTTTTCTCAGCGTGGACGAGATGGACGAGCTGATTGAACGGCACAGGCAGCCGATCATGGTGATGAACCGTAAGCTGCGCAAACACCAAAGCCACTGTATTTGCTGCGATCATAAAGGCTCCAGCTTCAACGCCACGCGTTATCTGATTGAGCAGGGCCACCGGGACATTGCTTTTATTACCGGCGTGCTTGATTCTCCGACGGCAAGAGAGCGCCTTGCTGGCTACCGCGAGGCGCTTGAACAGGCGGGGCTGCCGGTGCGAGAAGCGCTGATTGCCACCGGGAAATGGACGCCCGCCAGCGGCGCTTCTGGCGTTGAACACCTGCTCTCCACGAAGCAGCGCTTCAGCGCCCTGGTCGCCAGCAACGATGAGATGGCTATCGGCGCCATCAGCAGGCTCGGTCAGGCTGGCCTGTCGGTGCCAGGCGATGTTTCCGTTATCGGCTTTGATAATGTCCCGACCGGGGCTTTTCTCTCCCCCCCGCTGTCGAGCGTGAAAGAGCCGGTGAGCGAGATGATCCATGAGGTAATTAACCGCCTGACGGCGATGCTGGACGGAGGGTATTTTTCAAAAGATAACTTGTACAGTTCAGAGATGATCGTGCGCGAATCCGTAGGGAAAGGTCCTTATTTTCAGCAAAAATGAGTCAAAGAAAAAGGAGCGAAATTCGCTCCTTTTGATCATTTAAACACGGCTACCTGACACTGCCTCCACCGCAAAAGCCGCGATTTGCCCATCCTGCTCTTTGGTGGCGCCCGACACGCCAATAGCGCCGATAACCACGCCCTCAGCGTTTCGCAGCGGGATACCGCCGGCAATGCCCACCAGCCCGCCGTTGCTGTTCTCGAGCGAATAGGCAGGGCCGTTCGGATGCAAATTCATGCCCACGTCTTCGCTGTTGGCCTGGAACAACACCGCCGTACGTGCTTTGCGCATGGCGATATCAATGGTGGCCAGGAAAGTCCCGTCCATACGGGCAAGGGCCGTTAGATGGCCGCCGCCGTCCAGCACCACGGCTGAAACGGGTGGAAAGCGGTGAGTTTCTACCGCCGTTTTTACGCTGGCGAGCAGCGCTTCTGCAAGAGCTAAACTGACCGTCACGATAGAAACCTCAATGGGCTAACGGGGGATGTTTTTTGGCGTCCATAACCGCCCAGGTGTGAATAAGCAGGCCGAAGACCGCCAGAATCGCACCGACCCAGCCGGTGGACTCCCAGCCAAACCCGGCTGAAATAGTCACCCCGCCAAGCCAGGCGCCCAGCGCGTTGGCAATGTTAAACGCCGAGTGGTTCATCGCTGCCGCCATGGTTTGCGCATCACCGGCAACGTCCATCAGGCGAATTTGCAGCACCGAGGAGAGCGACACCATGGTGCCCACCAGCATCACGGTTACCGCACCAAGCCACGGATAATGCGAGGTATAAACGTATGCGCTGAGCACCAGGATCGCCCAAATCAGCAGCAGGCGAACGGTTTTCTCCAGCCCGCGATCCGCCAGGCGACCGCCGACAATATTGCCGACTATCATACCCAGGCCAAACATCGACAGGATCACCGGGATCATGCCCACCGACTGGTGCGCCAGCTCCAGCATCGTTGGCTTGACGTAGCTGAAGACGGAGAACATCCCGCCGCTGCCAATGGCGCCGATAGCCAGCGTCAGCAGTACCTGCTTACGGGTCAGCGCGGTCAGCTCACGCAGCGGACTGGCATCTTTATCCCCGGCACGCCAGGGAACCCAGGCCCACACCAGAATCAGCGTCAATACGGCAAGACCACCCACGATAGCAAACGCGCTGCGCCAGCCGAACAGCTGCCCGATGGCCGCCACCGCCGGTACGCCCAGTAAATTGGCGATTGTCAGGCCCAGCAGCACCATCGACACCGCCTGCGCACGCTTCGAACGTTCAACAAGGCTTGCCGCCAGCAATGCTGCCACGCCAAAGAACGTGCCGTGCGGGAAACCGGCCAGAAAACGCGCCAGCATCATCGAGTAGTACCCGGGCGCAAAAGCACTCAGCAGGTTGCCGACGGCGAACATTGCCATCAAGGCAATAAGAAAATCTCGCCGCGCCATGCGTGCGCCAAGCACAGCCAGTAGCGGAGCACCGACCACCACGCCCAGCGCGTAAATGCTGATCAGGTGGCCCGCAGAAGGAATGGAAACGTGCAGCCCGTTAGCGGCATCGGGCAGCAATCCCATGATAACGAATTCGCCGGTACCGATGGCGAAGCCGCCCATGCCGAGCGCGAACAGCGCTTTCAGCAGCCCCGAACGCGACAGGGAAACCGTATCGGCCCTTCGTTCCTGGGCCTGTTCATTAAGTGATGACATAGTTTTTTAACTTGTGCAGGTGAACAACAAAATACGCCCCGGGCGCGGATTCGCTCGGGGCGCGAGAGAGTACTAAAGCGATGTTTTACGGTGCGGGGGCGCCATAAATTCGGCCCCCAGCGGCGTGCTAATGTGCTCAGCTAAAATGGCGTCGATGTCGCGTTTGTCTTCGGCGGTCAACGTCCAGCCGGAAACCTCTTCCACCCCGTTTAGCTGTTCCGGACGGCGAGCGCCCCACAGCGCGATGGTTGGACCCGCATCGAGAACCCAACGCAGCGCCAGCGCCATCACACTCTTGCCGTAACGCGCTTCAGCAAAGGCCTTCAACGCTTCGACCGCCGCCAGATACTGCGCAAAGCGCGGCGGCTGGAATTTAGGATCGAAGCTGCGCAAGTCGCCTTCACCAAATACGGTTTCCGGCGTCATTCGGCCTGACAGCAGGCCACGGCAAATCGCGCCATAGGCCAGCACGACCATCTGGTGATATTTCGCATACGGCAGCAGCTCCGTTTCTGTTTCGCCACGTTCAAACAGGTTCAGCGGCGGCTGCATCGTCGCCAGCGGAGCCACGCTGCGGAACCGATCCATCTGTACTGGCGAATAGTTGCTGACGCCCAGCGCGCGGAACTTCCCCTGCTGGTGTAGCGTTTCGAGCACGCGTGCGGTTTCCTCAATCGCCACCAAATCGTCCGGCCAATGAACCTGGTACAGGTCAATGTAATCCGTTTGCAGGCGGCGGAGCGAGTCTTCTATTTCCTGACGAATGCGCTGCGGCGTGGAATTGCGCGAGACGCGGCCTGCATCGTCCCAGTCCAGCGCCACCTTGGTGGCAATAATGGCCCTGTCACGGCGGCCTGCCAGCGCTTTGCCCACCACCTCTTCCGAATGCCCGAAGCCATAAACGGGCGCGGTGTCGATAAGGTTGATGCCGCGCTCCAGCGCCTCATGCAGCGTGGCAATCGACTGCTCGTCGTTGCTGCCGCCCCACATGCTGCCGCCAATGGCCCACGTTCCCAGGCCGATACGGCTGACCGGCTCGGTGATGCCCGCAATGTGAATCGTTTCGATTGCCATGATTTACCCCTGTCTGTTCTGTGAACTTATAATAACTCATGTTAAGTTGAATTAATTTCAACGAACCCTTGATGACGAAGGCCACTTTTATGCCTGCTCCGGTCCGCGGCGAGCTTGCCGATCTCAACGTTTTTTTAACTATTTGCCGCCGCAAAAGCTTCCGCCTGGCGGCCTCCGAGCTGGGCGTTTCCACCTCGGCGCTGAGCCATACCATGCGCGGGCTGGAAGAACGACTCGGGGTTCGCCTGCTCAACCGCACCAGCCGTTCCGTGGTGCCAACCGACGCCGGCGAAGCCCTGCTTGGCCACCTGGAAACCGGTTTTTCCCATATCCGCATGGCGCTCGATGAGCTCGATCATTACCGTGAATCCCCGGTCGGGCGGCTGCGAATTAATATTCCGCGAGACGCCGCGCAGCTGCTGTTTGCCCCGGTGCTGGCGAAATTTATGTCCCTGTATCCACGGCTTCAGATGGAAATAACCGTCGACAACACTCTGGTCGATATTATCGGCAGCGGCTATGACGCCGGGATTCGCTACGGCGAGAGCGTCCCCAAAGATATGATTGCCATGCCGGTGACGCGCAAGCTCCGGTGGATTGTTGTCGCCTCGCCCGAGTATTTGAAAAATAGCGCTCACCTGCCCCTGTCTCACCCGAACGATCTCTTTGGGCATCAGTGCATCCGCATGCGGCTCGGCAACGGCACGCTTTACAAGTGGGAGCTTAACCGGGGCAAAGAGGCGCTGGCGCTGGATGTGCCCGGTTCGCTGATTCTTAACGAAAGTGAAATGATCATCGACACCGCTTTAAACGGCTTTGGCCTGGCGTATTGCCTGGACGTACGAGTTCGCCCTCTGCTGGAAAGCGGCCAGCTGGTGCAGGTTATCCCGGAATGGGTCTGTGAAGACGAGCCGATGGTGATGTATTACCCGAGCCGCAGGCAGCTTCATCCTGGCCTGAGAAGGCTTATCGAGATGATGCGCGAGGCCACGCTGTACTGACATAAATATTTCATGTTAATAATCAATTACTAAACATTCTCCTTCGTGCTACCGGAATTAAATAGCTTGCAATAACATAGCGCACTATTTAAATTCATCCGCAGTCAGCGCCACATTACGGCGCTTCAGCCCCAATTAAATAGCGCGCGATACAATCGCAAAGGAGATAATATGTCACGCTCATTACTGATAGCCATGGGTTTAACCGCCTCAAGCCTTACCTCTGCTTTCGCCGCCGATGCGCCTGCCCCGACGGTTGGCGTGAGTAAATTCCTCTCCGTTTTAAACAGCGGTGGCGGTAAACCCATCGAGCAGCTCACCCCGCAGGCCGCGCGTCAGGTACTGATCGGCGCCCAGAAAGGGGCCAAACTGCCCGCCGCCGAGGTCTCTGAAAAGACAATTACCGTTGGCGGAAAACCCCTGACGCTGACCATCGTTAAGCCGGAAAACGCCAGCGGCACGCTGCCGGTATTTATGTTCTTCCACGGCGGCGGCTGGGTGCTGGGCGACTTCCAGACCCACGAGCGCCTGGTGCGTGATTTAGTCTCTGAGTCAGGCGCGGCGGCGGTGTTCGTGAACTACACCCCGTCGCCGGAAGCGCATTTCCCTGTTGCCATCAATCAGGCCTATGAAGCCACCCGCTGGGTTGCCGAACACGGCAGCGAAATTGGCGTAGACGGCAGCCGCCTGGCGCTGGCCGGGAACAGCGTGGGCGGGAATATGGTTGCCGCCGTAGCGCTACAGGCCAAAGCCCAGCATACCCCGGCGATTCGCTACCAGGTTATGCTGTGGCCGGTGACCGATGCTCGCTTTGATACCGGCTCCTATAACCAGTTCTCAAACGGCTATTTCCTGAGTAAAAACATGATGAAATGGTTCTGGGATAGCTACACCACGAAAGAGAGCGATCGCCGCAATATTCTCGCCTCTCCGCTGCAAGCCAGCCGCGAGCAGCTGAAAGGCCTGCCGCCAACCTTGATTCAGACGGCGGAACTCGACGTACTGCGCGATGAAGGCGAAGCCTTTGGTCGCAAGCTTGACGCCGCAGGCGTACCGGTGACCGTCACCCGCTATAATGGCATGATCCACGATTACGGCCTGCTGAACGCAATTAGCGAAGAGCCGACCGTGCGCACCGCTCTTGCCCAGGCCGCAGGCGAGCTTCGTGCCCACCTGAACTAAGCCCAGCGCGGTAGAATTGGGGGTAACGGCAGTTATCCCCTTTGGACTTCAGCTGCCATCATCGATCGTGCAAAAAAATTCATCTGCCGACATTGACCTGGTTGATTCACGTCAAGGTGGCGCTCCGCCGAAAGCGCAAGATATCTGTTCGCGAATAATAGAAATTGTATTATTCCGCGATGAAATTAATTACTAATAAGACAGATGAGTGAATGACTGATGAGCAAGCTGAAAAAGTTGATTCTGCCGCTGGGCCTGGTCAGCGGCCTGGCAAACGCCGCCCTGCCGCTGTTCAACGGGCACGGTGCGCCGGGGGATGTGCATATCGATAACGGGGGGCCGGTCTTTCTCAACGGCAAGCAGATGGTGTTGAAGAAGGTCAACGATAACTTCTATGAGGCGCATGGTCAGGGCGTGGTGTTATCCATTGCGGTGATGCCTGACGGCAGTCCTTCCGTCAGCTGGACCGGTAAACACCGGGCTCACGGGGAAATTATTCCGACAGAAAAGTAACGCATCAAGGCTTTTATCTGGCGGGTGAGAGAGCCTCACCCGCGCATCGTCTTATTCCGCTTTCGCAGGCTTCAGACGCTGGGTCAGGCCGCGCAGGAAGTAGCGCAGGAACTGATCGCCGCACTCGCGGTAGTTTTTATGATCCGGGTTACGCATCATGGCGGTAATTTCCGGCATAGAGATGCGGAACTGCTGGGCGGTCAGGATCTCCAGCACGTCGTCGGACTTCAGCTCAAAAGCGATACGCAGCTTTTTCAGGATAATGTTGTTGGTCATCCGACGCTCAAGCTTCGGCTCCGGTTTGCTTTCATCTTTGCCGCGTTTGAAGTAGATCAGACCGTTGAGAAAGTTTGCCATGATCAGATCCGGGCAGGCTTTGAAGCCCTCTTCGTCCTCTTTCTTCAGCCACGGAACGATTTGTTCAGCGGGGACGTCGGTGCCGGTCAGGGCAAGGATCTTAACGATTCCATCGTTATTCAGGTTCAGCATATAGCGAACGCTTAGCAGTACGTCATTATTCAACATGGGGCAATCTCAGGGTCCAAAAGCGGGCAGTATATAGAGAAGCGACCGCGTTGTAACATAAACCAGGCGGATTTATCCGCTTGTCCCGTCATTGGCGGCCGTTTATTGGCAACGCTCAGGCTTAAGGGTAGACTCGATGGGCGAATTTTCCTCATAAAAGGCAACCATTTGATACTACGACTTTGGCAAGAATCTGACCGTCCCTTCCTACGTACCCTTTATCTCCACGCCCGCCGAAAAGCCTGGCCCTGGCTGGACAGCAGCGCCTGGCAGCTTGAAGACTTTGACAGTTCCACTCAGGATGAACGCATCTGGGTAGCCGAAGAAAACGGGCACCGCATTGGCTTCGCTTCCGTCTGGGTACAGGACAACTTTTTGCATAACCTGTTCGTCAGCCCGGAATCTCAGGGGACGGGTGCGGGCAAGGCACTGCTGGAGAAAGTGCAGAGTGAATTTACCGGCACGGGATCGTTAAAGTGCCTGGCGAAAAATGAACACGCGATTGAGTTTTATCGGCGTAACGGCTGGCATATAGAAGCGCCGGGAGACGGGCCCGACGGCGAGTATTATTTACTGCATTATGTGCTGAAGTAGCCCCTCATCTCCTGAAAATAATCTCTCCCCCTCACCCCGGCCCTCTCCCAGAGGGAGAGGGGGAAAGCAAGAATGGGCCCTCTCCTAAAGGGAGAGGGGGAAAACAAGAATGGAGCTGCGTCTAAATTTTCACACCGCTCTGAAGGCGATCTCGCTCGGGATCACTTCCCCGTTCCAGTAAAGCTGAGCGGCCACGCGGCCGGCCAGCTCACGGTACAGCGTGGTGATGTCGCTTTCCGGGCGGTTGATGACCGTCGGCTTACCGGCATCCAGGTCTTCACGCAGCGTAATGTGCAGCGGCAGCTGGCCCAGCAAAGTCGTGTGATACTGCTGCGCCAGCTTCTCAGCGCCGCCCGTGCCGAAGATAGGCTCCTGATGGCCGCAGTTGCTGCAAATATGAATGCTCATATTCTCTACAATGCCCACGACCGGCACCTCAACTTTCTCGAACATCACGATCCCTTTGCGGGCGTCAATCAGCGCGATGTCCTGCGGCGTGGTGACCACCATCGCCCCGGTAACCGGGATATTCTGCGCCAGCGTCAGCTGGATATCACCGGTGCCCGGCGGCATATCGATGACCAGGTAATCCAGGTCAGGCCACAGGGTTTCCTGCAGCATCTGCATCAAAGCCTTGCTGGCCATCGGGCCGCGCCAGACCATGGCGTTTTCGTCGGTGACGAGATAACCAATCGAGTTGGTCGCCAGGCCATGCGCCACGATCGGCGCCATGTGCTTGCCGTCCGGGGACGTTGGGCGTTCGTGCTCAGCGCCCAGCATGGTTGGGATAGACGGGCCATAAATATCGGCATCGAGAATACCGACTTTGGCCCCTTCAGCCGCCAAAGCCAGCGCCACGTTTACCGCAGTGGTCGATTTCCCCACGCCGCCTTTGCCGGAGCTAACGGCAATGATATTTTTTACGCCGTTAACGCCGGGCTGGTTCTTAACCCGCTTAAGCGTGGCAATGTGGTGATGCAGCTTCCAGTCCACCGCTTTCGCGCCGGTGATCCGCAGCAGGTCTGAACTGCAGGTCTCTTTCAGGGCGTCAAACCCGCTTTGCCAGGCGAACGGCATCTGCAGCTCGACGTGCAGCGTGTCATCAAGCATCGCCACATGGTGCAGCGCCTTCAACGCGGTGAGATTGTGCTTCAAGGTAGGGTGCTGAAAATTGGCCAGGGTCCCGGCGACCATCGCGCGTAGCTGTTCCGGGGACTTGCTGGACGGGGATTGCGAATTCATCCCGACTCCTTATGTTTTTATCGGACATTGCAATCCGCTAAGCATACCAGAAACCGCGCCGCCTATTCATGTGCGGTTATTGCGGGCTTTGGGGTTACTAAACAATTGCCAATCCGGTAATATCGAATCCCCTTTTTTAAATCAGAAGATGCAATTCCCACTATGACTCAACCCGCGAAAAAAATATTGGTAACGTGCGCCCTGCCGTACGCAAACGGCTCAATCCACCTCGGTCACATGCTGGAGCATATTCAGGCTGATGTCTGGGTCCGTTACCAACGAATGCGCGGCAACGAGGTTAACTTCATCTGCGCAGACGACGCCCACGGCACGCCTATCATGCTGAAAGCTCAGCAACTGGGAATTACCCCGGAGCAGATGATTACCGAAATGAGTCAGGAGCATCAGACTGATTTTGCAGGCTTTAACATCAGCTATGACAACTACCACTCCACGCACAGCGACGAGAACCGCGAGCTGTCGGAGCTGATTTATGGCCGCCTGAAAGAGAACGGTTTTATCAAGAACCGCACTATTTCTCAGCTCTACGATCCGGAAAAAGGCATGTTCCTGCCGGACCGTTTTGTCAAAGGCACCTGCCCGAAATGTAAAGCCCCGGATCAGTACGGCGATAACTGCGAAGTGTGCGGCTCAACCTACAGCCCAACCGAACTTATCGATCCGAAATCCGTGGTGTCCGGCGCGACGCCAGAAATGCGTGATTCCGAGCACTTCTTCTTCGACCTGCCGTCCTTCAGCGAAATGCTGCAGGCGTGGACCCGCAGCGGCGCGCTGCAGGAGCAGGTGGCTAACAAGATGCAGGAGTGGTTCGAGTCCGGCCTGCAGCAGTGGGATATCTCCCGCGATGCGCCTTACTTCGGCTTCGAAATCCCGAACGCACCGGGAAAATATTTCTACGTCTGGCTGGATGCGCCGATCGGCTACATGGGCTCCTTTAAGAACCTGTGCGATAAGCGCGGCGACACCACCAGCTTCGACGAATACTGGAAGAAAGATTCCAGCACCGAGCTGTACCACTTCATCGGCAAAGACATCGTTTACTTCCACAGCCTGTTCTGGCCAGCCATGCTGGAAGGCAGCAACTTCCGCAAGCCGACCAACCTGTTTGTGCACGGCTACGTGACGGTAAACGGCGCGAAGATGTCCAAGTCTCGCGGTACCTTCATCAAAGCCAGCACCTGGCTGAATCACTTTGATGCCGACAGCTTGCGCTACTACTACACCGCGAAACTTTCTTCCCGCATCGACGATATCGACCTTAACCTGGAAGACTTCGTGCAGCGCGTGAACAGCGACATCGTCAACAAAGTGGTGAACCTTGCCTCCCGTAACGCCGGCTTCATCGCCAAACGTTTTGACGGCATGCTGGCGGCAGAGATTGCCGATGCCGAGTTGTACAAAACCTTTACCGACGCGGCAGAAAGCATCGGTGAAGCATGGAATAGCCGTGAGTTTGGCCGTGCCGTTCGCGAGATCATGGCGCTGGCGGATATCGCTAACCGCTACGTGGACGAACAGGCTCCGTGGGTTGTGGCTAAACAGGAAGGCCGCGATGCTGACCTGCAGGCTATCTGCTCCATGGGCATCAACCTGTTCCGCGTGCTGATGACCTACCTGAAGCCGGTTCTGCCGTCGCTGACTGAACGTGCAGAAGCGTTCCTGAACGCCGAACTGAGCTGGGACAGCATCGCCACGCCGCTGCTGAACCACAAAGTGAGCAGCTTCAAGGCGCTGTATAACCGTATTGAAACCAAACAGGTGGAAGCGCTGGTAGAAGCGTCTAAAGAAGAAGTGAAGGCGCTGAATTCCACGCCGGTAACCGGCCCGCTGGCGGACGATCCGATTCAGGAGACCATCACCTTTGATGACTTCGCGAAGGTGGATATGCGCATCGCGCTGATTGAGAAAGCGGAATTCGTAGAAGGCTCCGACAAGCTGCTGCGCCTGACGCTTGACCTCGGGGGCGAGAAACGCAACGTCTTCTCTGGTATTCGTACCGCTTATCCTGACCCGTCGAAGCTGGAAGGTCGCCTGACCGTGATGGTGGCCAACCTCGCCCCACGTAAGATGCGCTTTGGTGTCTCTGAAGGGATGGTGATGGCCGCAGGTCCTGGCGGGAAAGATATCTTCCTGCTGAGCCCGGACAGCGGTGCCCAGCCGGGCATGGCGGTTAAGTAAGCCCCTCACCCCGACCCTCTCCCCACAGGGGAGAGGGTGCAAAACAATTTAACTGCCTGTCTTTATCCCTGCCCTTTTAGGCAGAGGATGCAAAGCAATCGAACTACCTTGCCTTTATCCCCTCGCCCTTTTAGGGAGAGGGTTAGGGTGAGGGTAAAATCAGGCGTCTCGCGCCTGCCCGACGGTTTTATCCTTCAGGAACACCACCATTAAGCCAAGCCAGAGCACGCCGCCCAGCAGGTTAAACAGGCTGAACAGCCCGTTGCCGCCGAACTGATAAATATGCTTGCTCAGCTCAATACCGACCGTAAAGATAAGCATCTGTAGCATCCCCATCGCCGCCGACACCGTACCTTTACTCATGTCGCTGGCAAACAGCGTCAGGCGCACCAGGCCGGCGTTCGCCAGGCCGATACCGAAGGCATAAAGACTCAGGCCCGCGGTCATCCACAGATAAGCGTGGGAAGAAACCACCGTTGCCACCGCGGCCACAATCAGGCCGGGTACAATCCACCAGCCGCCCATAATAATCAGGCTTCGCACGCTGCGGCGGGACGTAAGCTTCGCCAGCACCAGGTTACCGAGGATCAGCGCGCCAAAGATAGGCACCTGCAGCAGGCCGTATTCATAGGTGCTGAGATTTTCCCCGCTGATGATAATCACCGGCGACTGGGCAATCCACGCCAGCAGCGGCAGGCTCACAAAGCCCGTCGCCAGCGCACCCGAGACAAACCGCAGGTTTTTCAGCACCAGCTTATAGTCATGCCCAAGCTCTTTCAGAGAAAGCTTCTCGCCGAGGCGCGTTGCAGTTTCCGGCATGGCCTTGTGCAGCCCGAAGAAAGAGATAGCGGCCAGCAGTGCAAACAGGATGAACATTGTTTCCCAGGGAGCAACGTGTATCCACGCCGCGCCCACCAGCGGCCCCAGCAGAGGCGCTATCAGCGCCACGTTCGCCATCAGCGCCGTTATCTTGATACAAACCGACTCTTCGAACGATTCCTGAATAGCGGCGTAACCCACCGCGCCGATAAAGCACAGGCTGACGCCCTGCAGGAAGCGCAGGAAGGTGAACTGCTGAATATCCTGCGCCAGCAGCGTGGCAAGGCAGGTGACAATAAACCAGACCACGCCGGTCAGCATCACCGGACGGCGGCCAATACGGTCAGACAGCGGCCCGAGCAGCCACTGCAGGAACATGCCGCCGGCCAGGTAAGCCGTCATCGAGGTCGGTACCCATTCCACGCCCGCCTGGAACTGGTCCACGACGGCCAGCATCCCCGGCTGGATCATGTCATTGCCGATATAAGTTGAGAATTCGTAGAGCACCAGGCAGAGCGGGAACAGCAACGCCTGACGGCCTAACGATTTGTTAGCTATCGTATTATTTTGCATTAGGAACTCAGAAGATAAAGAAACGCGCAGAGTGTATTCAATTGCCCGTGCCAGCGGTAGTCAAAGGCTGACAAATAGCACGGGCTGTAAATGCGCGCCCATGATAACTCAATTCTATTAAGGATTTCTTAATCTGCGATGAATATTCTGCTGCCATTATATTAAGGTCAGTACGGTATTCGCCATTTACATGATGACAAGTTTTCCTAAACCAACGGTAAATAAGACAAAACTGCTTTACCGACTGCCACCCCGCTTCTATCTTTTCCAGCTTTGCATCCTGATAATACTGGCTGTCGTTTTTAGCTGGCTTTCGCGGGATGAAGGGCTCGACCGCTGGCTGACCGGCTACTGGTTTGACGCCGCAAGCCGTAGCTTTCCGCTGCAAAACGACCGGCTGTTGGATCTGCTGAACCACCGCCTGTTGAAGGATTTAGTGATTGCTGGCGGCGTTATCGCGCTGCTGTGGGGGCTCTGGCGCCGTCAGCCTCGGCTGGTCGTGGTGGCGCTGCTTATCGGGCTGGGTGCATTAACGGTCGGCATCCTGAAAGGGTTTAGCCACCATTCGTGCCCGTGGAGCCTGATGGAGTACGGCGGCAATGCGGCATCTTACCCACTGTTCGGGGCCGCACCGGCAGACAGCGGGCCGGGAAGATGCTTCCCCGGCGGCCATGCTTCCAGCGGCTTTGGCGTGATGGCGCTGTTTTTCTTGTTTTACCGTGAACGCCCGCGCCTGGCGTGGTTTTTCCTCGGCTTTGGCTTGTTTCTTGGCTTGAGCATGGGATACGGCCAGGTGATGCGCGGCGCGCACTTTTTCAGCCACAACCTGTGGGCAGGTTGGTGGGTATGGGTAACCCAGGTGGCGCTTTACGGCGCGATTTCCACCTGGTTAGTTAAGGAACAGGACAAGTTATGATGGAAACGCTCAACCAGAATCTTTTTTTGCTCATTAATGCCACGCCGTCTTCACCGGAGTGGATGGTTAAGCTGGCAATATTCTTCGCTCGCGATCTGATCAGCATCGTCCCGCTGCTGATCGTCGTGCTCTGGCTGTGGGGCCAGCGCAAACAGATGTCCGCTCAACGTCAGGTGGTTATCAAAACGGGGATGGCGCTGGTGATTAGCGTGGCGCTCTCGTGGGTCATCGGGCACCTGTTCCCGCATCCCCGGCCTTTCGTTGTCGGGCTTGGCTACAACTTCCTGCACCACGCGCCGGATGATTCCTTCCCGAGCGACCACGGCACGGTAATTTTCACCTTTGCGCTGGCGTTCCTGTGCTGGCATCGCATCTGGTCCGGCGTGGTGTTGTTTGCCATCGGCTGCGCGATTGCCTGGTCCCGCGTTTACCTTGGTGTGCATTGGCCGCTGGATATGCTGGGCGGCCTGCTGGTCGGCATGAGCGCCTGCCTGCTGTCGCAGATTGTCTGGAACCTGCGCGGGCCGCAAATCCACCAGCGCCTGCATCAGATTTATCGCTACTGCTTCTCACTGCCTATCCGCAAAGGCTGGGTGCGTGACTAAGCGTTTTTCCACAGGTAAGATGCGTTAACTTAATTTCCTCCTGCCCCTTTCCCCACCGGGGCGAGGGGATAAAAACGCAGAAGGCCTATGGAAACCCGCCGTGACGAGCGCATTAACCGCCTGCTACAGGCGCTGAAGCGCAGCGATAAAATTCATCTAAAAGAAGCCTCGCAGCTGCTTGGCGTGTCAGAAATGACCATCCGCCGCGACCTTAACAGCGAGCCGGGCCAGGTCGTTCTGCTGGGCGGCTATGTGATGCTGGAGCCTCGCAGCGCGGGGGCCAGCCACTATCTGCTGAGCGATGAAAAAACGCGTCAGGTTGAAGAAAAGCGCCACGCCGCAAGACTTGCCGCGCAGCACGTTGAGCCGCATCAAACCGTGTTCTTCGACTGCGGCACCACCACGCCTTATATTATCGACGCCCTTGACGATGAGCTGCCGTTTACCGGCCTGTGTTATTCCCTCAACACCTTTCTGGCGCTGCAGGATAAGCCCAACTGCCGGGTGATTTTAAGCGGCGGCGAGTTTCACGCCAGCAATGCGATTTTCAAGCCGATCAACTTTCAGGAGTGTCTGGGGAATATCTGCCCGGATATTGCGTTCTTATCGGCGGCAGGGGTGCATCTGCGCCACGGCGCGACCTGTTTTAATCTTGATGAGCTGCCAGTGAAGCATTGGGCTTTGAGCATGGCCCAGCGGAATATTCTGGTGGTGGATGATACCAAGTTTGGCAAGGTACGCGCCGCCTGCATGGGGCCGCTGACGGCGTTTGAAACGATTATCAGCAACCGGCCTCCCGCCGCGGAGTTTATTGACTTCGCCGCGGCGGAAAACCTGACGCTGAAGTGGTAGCGCTTAAGAGAACCAGCTCCCGAACCAGCCGTGGAATTTCATCAGCACGAAGTCCCACATGCGGCTGAAGAAACCGCCCTCTTCTACCGGCTCCATCACCAGCAGCGGACGCTGTTCAATCGATTTGCCGTTAAGCTGGAAGTCGATGGTGCCTACAGCCTGGCCCTTTTTCAGCGGAGCGGTCAGCTGCGGCTCGTTCAGCGTAAAGCTTGCCTTGAGGTTTTTCAGCTGGCCACGAGGAATGGTCACCGAGCCGCCTTCCCCCGCGCCAAGATTAACCTCGCTCTTATCGCCAAACCAGACGCGCTGGGTCACGAAGGTGGCATCCGGCTTAATCGGCGTCACGGTTTCGAAGAAGCGGAAGCCCCAGGTCAGCAGCTTTTCACTTTCGTTAAAACGGATACGGTCGGTTTTGGTACCCAGCACTACGGACACCAGGCGCATATCGCCGGACGTTGCCGAAGCGACCAGGTTATAGCCCGCCCCTTCAGTGGTGCCGGTTTTCATGCCGTCGACGTTAAGATTCGAGCTCCACAGCAGGCGGTTGCGGTTCGGCTGCTTGATATTGTTGAAGGTGAACTCTTTTTCTTTGTGAACCGCGTACTCGTCCGGCACGTCATGAACCAGCGCACGTCCCAGCAGCGCCATATCGCGAGCGGTACTGAACTGGCCCGGCGCATCCAGGCCGTGCACGGTTTTAAAGGTGGTGTTGGTGAGGTTGAGTTTCTGCGCATAGTTGTTCATCAGGCTGACGAACGAATCCTGGCTGCCCGCCACATAGTCGGCAATGGCAATGCTGGCGTCGTTCCCGGACTGAATGATAACGCCCTTGTTCAGGTCTTCCACCGAGACTTTATCGCCCGGCTTCAGGAACATCAGCGAAGAGCCGCGCAGCACCGGGTTGCCGGTAGCCCAGGCATCTTTCCCGATGGTGACCATATCCGTCAGGTGAATTTTGCCTGCTTTTAGCGCCTGGCCCACCACGTAGCTGGTCATCAGCTTGGTCAGACTTGCCGGATCGAGCTTGTCGTCGGCATTTCCTTCCGCCAGCACTTTCCCACTGGCGTAATCCATCAAAATCCAGGCTTTTGCATCGACCTGGGGAGCATCTGCGGTCTGCTCAGCGCTCAGCGCAGGAGCCGCTATCAGCAGCAGGGTTGTCCCTGCGACTAAACCACGTAGTGTTGCAGGCATTTGCAAGCTCTTCATAAAACCACCTGAGTATCCATTCTTAAAAAATTCACGGTGCGCACCGCCACCCGTATGTCAGGGTGTGAGTAATAACGCACGAATCCACTTAAAGAAACATAGAGTTGGTAAAGTTTTTTAAGTTTATTCGATATCTGCACGAGTTGCCGCCGTCACGCTGATTTTTTTAGCTTTGGTTGAGAAACAGTGGTGTTTTCGTGACCGGAGCCGGGCATACTCGATGTCCACCTGCAAAAAAAGGAACCATCATGATTACCGTTTGGGGCAGAGATAATTCCACCAATGTCAAAAAAGTGCTGTGGTGTCTGGAAGAGCTGAACTTGCCATACCGTTCCGTTCCCGCAGGCGGAAAATTTGGCCTGACGCACGACGCAGAATACCTGGCGATGAACCCGAACGGGCTGGTGCCGTGTATTCATGATGACGCGCACGGGCTGACGCTTTGGGAGTCCAATACCATTGTGCGTTACCTGGCCGCAGAGTATGGCCGTGACTCGCTGTGGGTGAACGCCCCCGCCGATCGCGCCAAAGGGGAAAAATGGATGGACTGGTCTGCCACGGCAGTGTCCGGCCCTTACCGCGACGTCTTCTTCAATATGGTACGTCTGCCGCCTGAACAGCGGAGCCAGGAACAAATTGAGCGTGGCATCGTCGCCTGTAACAAGCTGTTTGCCATTGCCGATGCCGGGCTGGCAAAACAGCCGTGGCTCGGCGGAGACGCATTCAGCACCGCAGATATTGCCTTCGGCCCGCAAATTTATAGCCTGCTCAACCTTGATATTCCGTGGGATGCGGTGCCAAACCTCCAGCGCTGGTATCAGCAACTGACCCAGCGCCCGGCGTTCCAGAAAGTCATTATGATCCCGCTAAGCTGACGGGCTGAGTTTCAGCAACTCGCCGTCAGACTCGTCGGTCAGGACGTACAAATAGCCGTCCGGGCCGACGCGCACGTCGCGGATGCGCTTATTACGATCGTCCAGCAGCCGCTGCTCGCCCGTCACCTTGTCGCCGTTCAGCGTCAGCTCAATCAGGTTCTTTTCTTTCAGCGCGCCGATAAACAGCTTGCCTTTCCACTGCGGGAACGTATCGGCCTGATAAAACGCCATCCCGCTTATTGCCGGGGAAACTTTCCAGTAATGCGCCGGCTGTTCAGTGCCTTCGACCTTCCCACCCTTCGCTTCAGGAATTTTAAGCCCGCTGTAATTAATGCCCCACGTGGCGAGCGGCCAGCCGTAGTTTTTCCCGGCGGCCGGGATATTGATTTCGTCCCCGCCTCGCGGCCCGTGCTCGTTTAACCACAGCTCACCGTTGGCCGGGTTAATCGCTAACCCCTGTGGGTTGCGGTGACCGTAAGACCAGATTTCCGGCCGGACGCCCTGCTTGCCCACAAACGGGTTGTCCTGCGGCACAGAGCCGTCGGCATTAAGGCGCACGACTTTGCCCTGCAGCTTATCGAGATCCTGCGCGGTGGCGCGTGCGTTGTTTTCACCGAGGGCGATAAAGAGGTGACCTTTCCCGTCGAACGCCATCCGCCCGCCGAAGTGATTTCCGGTGGAGAGTTTTGGCGCCTGGCGGAACACAACTTTAAAGTTCTCCAGCCGCTTCATGTCCTGACTCAGAGTGCCGTATCCCACGGCGGTACCGGCTTTATTGTCGCTACCGCCTTCGGCAAAGCTCAGCCACACGCGGCGGCTGCTGGCGAAATCAGGCGCAAGCGCCACGTCAAGCAAACCGCCCTGCCCGTGAGCCCAAACCACAGGCACGCCGCTAATCGGCACGGATAACCCTTTCCCCTGCTGCCAGCGATGCAGCTCCCCGCCGCGAAGGGTAATCAGCATGCCCTGGTTATCGGGCAGAAAGTCCAGCGCCCACGGATGAGGCAGGTTGGTTTGCAGCACGTCGACTTTGGTTTCTGCGGCGAGAGTATAAGAGGATGAGAAAAGCAGCGTGGCGGCAATAAGCGTACGGAGCGGGAACGGCGTCATGACAATCTCCTGGTTTTGGCTATCCGTTAAGGGTAGCCGCCGGGGAAAATGGGACGCTCGCTTTTACATAACATTAAAAACGGGGAGCATGATGGGCTCCCCGCGATCGGTTTGGTCAGGCTTTAAGCTTCGCCGCGTCTACCGAGATGTACGCCGGGCCATCTTTGCGCCCGCTCATTTTACATTTGCCCCTCGCCTACTCGCGCAGCCGGTTGATATGAATCGTTAAAAACATGGTTTCATCCAGCGTCAGCGGGCAGGCGTAGTTCTTACTGAGATAGTCATTGATCTTCAGCGCGCAGTGCCAGGACTGGGTCATCGCTTCTTTGATCCCGTCATAGAGGCTTTTATCTTTATGATTGACGGGGCTTTTGTTCATCATCCGCAGGGTGAAAAACTTAAGATGGGTAATCATTCTCTGGTAATTAACCGAGTTTTCGTCATATTTTATTTTGAGTTCGTATTTAACGATCGACAGAATATCTTTGATTATCGTGGCGCTTTGCAGGGTACTTTGCATATCGTTCACTTTGGCATTGGCCAGGTGTAAAGCAATAAATCCGGCTTCATCCTCCGGCAGGTCGACCTCCAGCCTGCGGTTAATTAACTCGACCGCCTCCTGCGCCAGAGCAAACTCGGGCGCATAGAATTTTTTGATGTCCCACAGCAACATATTCTTGATTGCGTGGCCCTTTCTGTGGCGCTGGACGGCGAAGTTTATGTGATCGCTAAGCGCAAAAATTAGCGACTCCTGCACGTCAATGGCGAGTCGCTGCTGCGCCAGCTGCAGCACCGTTTGCGTAATCAACAGGCATTCCAGTGGAATGGAGCTGACCAGTTCGCTTAACAGCGCGTTGACCCCGCCGCTTTGCTTGACGAACTGGCTCTCAATGCCTTCGGTTGGAAGCGGATCGCCTTCCCGTTTGCCAAAGCCAATGCCCCGCCCCAGCGCCACAATTTCACCGTGTTTAGCATCTAAGGCAATAACGGCGTTATTGCTCAAAACTTTTAGAACGGTAATCACCGTAACCTCGCTGGTTATCAATTCAGGGCGGCCGCTTTGCAGCGCTGCCGCCCATGTCCGGTCAGTCCGATAAACCGTTATTTTTCATCACCTCGGAGTACCAGCCTGCGCTTTTCTTCGGGATACGCCGCAAATCTTTCAGGTCAAACTCATCGCGATTCACATAGATTAGACCGTAACGTTTTGAACATCCCTGATGCGTGGAGATAAGATCAAGCGCCGACCAGGGCGTATAGCCAAAGACCTTCACGCCGTCGGTTATCGCCAGCTGCATCTGTTCAATGTGCAGCCGCAGATAATCGATACGGTAGTCGTCCTGAACTTCCTCATTTTCATCAAGCTTATCAAATGCCCCCAGCCCGTTTTCCGTAATCAGCAACGGCAAATGGTAGCGATCCCAGATTTCACGCAGCGTATTGCGGAACCCTACCGGGTCAATCTCAGTGCCGAACTGGGTACGGGGCAAATGTGGATTCGCTGCCCCGCGGTGGACGCCGTCCTCTCCCGACTTCAGGAGCTTATTCCCCCCGCGCACCACTTCGTCATTGCCGTCACCGCGGCTCGCTTCTACGGCCTGAGTGGTGTAGTAATTAAAAGCGATAAAATCGGGACGACCGCGCTTCAGCACCTCGGTATCGCCGGGCATCATCTCCGGGGTATACCCTTTCTCTTCCATATAGCGCCAGGCCAGCGTGTTGTATTCCCCTCTCGCCGCCATATCCAGGTACAGCCAGTTGCGAATGGCATTGTAGTTAAAGGCGGCCTGAACATCTTCCGGCTTACTGGTGGCCGGGTAAATCACCGCAATATTCGGCGCGGGACCAATCTTCGAATGAGGGTATTTGGTGTGCAGGTCACGCATCGCCATCGCCTGGGCCACCATCATGTGATGGTTTTGCTGATAAAGATTCTTCTTTTTGTCCGCCTGCGTCGAAAGCTTTGGATCCAGCGTACCCAGCGCCTCGCCCTGCAAAATCATTAAGTTCTGTTCATTGATGGTCAGCCAGTACTTTACCTTGTCGCCAAATTCATCGAACAGGACGTTGGCATAGCGGGCAAAAGCATCGACGCTGGCGCGGTTATACCAGCCGCCTTTTGCCTGTAACGCCTGGGGCAAATCAAAGTGGTACATCGTGACAATCGGCTCAATATTATGCAGCCGAAGCTCATCGATCACCTTGTGATAAAAGGCGATACCGGCCGCGTTAACTTCACCGTTGCCGTCGGGAATAATGCGCGTCCAGGCAATCGAGAAGCGATAGGTTTTGAACCCCAGCCTGGCGAAAAGCGCGATATCCTCACGGTAGCGATGATAGTGATCGCTGGCGACCTTAAAATCCGTAGTCCCATCCGGGTAGCTTTCACGTGCATCAATGACCGACAGCCCCTTTCCGTCCTCGTTCCAGGCACCTTCAACCTGATAAGCAGACGTTGATGCCCCCCACAGGAAGCCTTGTGGGAAAGGTTTTAGTTCGCGATATCTCATAGGTAGCTCCTTAATGGCTCAGGATAAAGAGAGAAGCATTTCGCCGACCCGCGCCTGCGATTGCGTCTGTTTTTGCAGCTGGTGATAGCTGTCGGCGTTGGCAACGATGACCGGCGTAATGGTGTCGTAGCCCGCCTTTTCTATGGCTTCGCGATCGAATTCGAGCAGCAGATCGCCGCGTTTGACCTGCTGGCTTTCGCGAACGTGAATGCGGTAGTGCTCCCCGTTGAGCTGAACGGTATCGAGCCCAACGTGAATCAGTACCTCCGCGCCGCTGCTGGAGAGAATTTGCAGCGCATGACCGGAGTCAAAGGTGGCCGAGATGGTGCCATCCACGGGCGAGAAGACCTGATTACCGTCCGGGCGTATCGCCAGCCCGTCGCCCACAACGCCGCTCGAAAAGACCTTATCGTTAACCTGTTCGAGCGGAACAATTTCCCCGCTCATAGGCGCAGTAATCTGCTCTGCGTTGACGGCTGGCGCCTGCGTAAGGGTGGGTTTTATTGCAGCGTCGCTAACCTGCTGCTCATCTTCAGGAATATCCTCAAAACCGACTATCCAGGTCAGGACGGCGGCGAGGACAAAGGAAACACAGATGCCCAGAATCAGGCCGCCAAAACCTTCGCCATAGAAGATAGGCAGCGTCAGCAGGCTTGGGATCCCGGTTGAGATAGCCGCGCTGTTAAAGTAGCCCACGATCCCGCCGCCCACGGCAGCGGCAATCACGGCGCAGACAAAAGGTCTTTTCAGCTTGAGCGTTACGCCGTAAACCGCAGGTTCAGTAATCCCGAACAGCGCGGTAATAAACGTACTGCCCGCCAGCGCCTTCATTTTCTTATTTTTTGTTTTCAGCATGACAGCCAGCACCGCCCCCGCCTGGGCGAAGACGGCAGGCACGGTGGCCGCCTTCAGCGTGCTGCGCCCAATAGTCGTGATGTCGTTGATGATGACCGGCGTAAAGGCCCAGTGCATGCCGAAAATGACCAGGATCTGCCATACCGCGGCAATCAGCGCCCCGGCCAGGATAGCGTTGAAACCAAAGACGATGACAAAGAAGCTGGCCGCATATTCGCTGGTGTAAATACCAATCGGCCCGATGGTGATAAGCGTCAACGGCACCATAATCACCAGCAGCAGGAACGGCGTCACGATGCTGCGTACCGTTTCATGGATGTACTTATTGAACAGCCGCTCCAGCTGGCACATCACCCAGACGGCCAGAATAATCGGGATAACCGTCGAGGTGTACTTCATCAACACCACGGGGATCCCCGCGAAGCTCACATCCGCTTTGGTGTTGAACAGTTCGATAATCGACGGATAAATTAACGCCCCGGCAATGGAAACGGCGACGTAGATATTGCCCTGAAATTTTCGCGCGGTGGTAATAGCCAGCATGATTGGCAGGAAGTAAAACAGGCTGTCTGCCGCCGCCGCTAAAATGATGTAGGTGCTTTCCGTTTTGCTCATCCAGCCTTCGCTTAACGCGATGCTGAGCAACCCTTTCAGTACGCCCGAGGCGGCCATCGCCCCCAGCAGCGGGGTGAAAATCGACGAAATAATGTCGATCATTTTGCTGAAGATATTGGTGCGGCTCGACTGGCTGCTTTGCCGCTCGGAACGGCTGTCGTCCAGCAAAGACGAAATCTCGCCTATCTGGCGATAAACCTCCGCGACCCGGTTACCGATAACCACCTGGAATTGCCCGGAAGCCTGCATCGTGGTGATAACCCCGTCCAGACGTTCAAGCGCCGCGATATCCACATGCCCGATATCGCGCAGAGAAAAACGTAGCCGGGTCGCGCAGTGCACCACCGTGACGACGTTGCTCTCGCCGCCGACCAGCCGTAAAACATCTTCAGCTAATGCTTTGATATTCATATTTTTTACCTTTCACTCAGCGAGTCTTGTTATATCCGGGCCAAAAAAAAACCTGACCAGCAGCATGTCGGCGTAATGCAACATGCTGCTGGTCAGGTTTCGCTCAGGTCTGGCCCGATGACGTCCTTAATGTGAGTTCGTTATATAAAACAAAATTCGGGGCCACAATCCTCAATGGCTGAATCTGTGACCCGGTGCAGAAAATTGTTACCGGGAACAGTTTTAATCGTCAGCGCCGGGAAAGTAGAAGCTCGCAGTGGCTAAAGTGGACCGGTCGATATTGCCCCTGCACCGCCCAGACCCCGGCTTTGCTCAGCATGCCGTGATACTGCCGGGAGGAGACCGGCACGATTATCTTCTTGCAGTGACGCCGAACGTTTTCCAGCAGCACGGGGAAAATAGCCCGGCTAATATTCAGCTCGGTAAAAGATTTGTTGAAGCGAACGCATTCGCAGCCCTCGGTAAACAGAGGCAGCGCGCTGCTGTTTCTGCCGCCCATATCATCAACCCAAAATCCCGATGACGGGTGCTCTGCACGAGAGTTGCTAAAAAATTTCATAAACGGCAACGCGTGTTCGAGACAGCCGGGCTCTCCCTTCACCACGCAAAAAAGATTGTTATCGGTAAACCAGCCGGCTTTTTTCTCGAGCCAGTCGCTTTGCGCCTCACGCAAAGAGTGGTGGAAAATCGTTTCTTTCATTCCGTGAGCGATTAACATCCGACAGCCGTTAACTTCAACGCGGGTTTCGAGCTCAACGCCTAAAAGTTGCCCATCCAGAGTGGAAATCGGCAGCGCCCAATGCTGCATGTTCATTTATATTCCCTTATTTTTGTAACTTACTGATAATTGATCGTTTTTATCAATCAATCAAATAAAAACGATCGTTATCACAAAACCTACCAATTTTAGTGGTATGTTCAGGTAGTTGATTTAAGGAGAAATTAAAATCTGCAATGGGATTAATCGGAGTGATAAAACGGGGTTTATGGCTGGATAACTTTCACACAAAGCCGATGGTTAAAGGGATGTCCGCCGACGACGCTAAAAAAGCACAAAATGCGAGCTGCAATTCTCCAGTACAAATTCCCGACTAACCTCTGTAGAATCGCTGCCCTAATCTTTCTAATAATTGAACACTTTTTAAGCTATGAGCAATGTAACCCAACAGCCCCGTATCGGGTTTGTCTCCCTCGGCTGCCCGAAAAATCTCGTGGACTCCGAACGCATCCTGACTGAACTGCGCACCGAAGGTTATGACGTGGTGCCAAGCTACGACGACGCCGACATGGTTATCGTCAACACCTGCGGCTTTATCGACAGCGCCGTGCAGGAATCTCTGGAAGCCATCGGCGAAGCGCTGAACGAAAACGGTAAGGTGATTGTCACCGGCTGCCTGGGTGCCAAAGTGGATCAGATCCGTGAAGTGCATCCGAAAGTGCTGGAAATTACCGGCCCGCACAGCTACGAGCAGGTTCTGGAGCATGTTCACCACTACGTGCCAAAACCTCAGCACAACCCGTTCCTGAGCCTGGTGCCGGAACAGGGCGTGAAGCTGACGCCGCGCCACTACGCGTATCTGAAAATTTCCGAAGGCTGCAACCATCGCTGCACCTTCTGCATTATCCCGTCCATGCGTGGCGACCTGGACAGCCGTCCAATCGGTGACGTACTGGCGGAGGCAAAACGTCTGGTGGAAGCCGGCGTGAAAGAGCTGCTGGTTATCTCCCAGGATACCTCAGCCTACGGCGTGGACGTTAAGCACCGCACCGGTTTCTGGAACGGCGCGCCGGTAAAAACCAGCATGGTTAGCCTGTGCGAGCAATTGGCTAAGCTTGGCGTCTGGACTCGTCTGCACTACGTTTACCCGTACCCACACGTCGACGATGTGATCCCGCTGATGGCGGAAGGCAAAATCCTGCCGTACCTCGACATCCCGCTGCAGCACGCCAGCCCGCGCATTCTGAAGCTGATGAAGCGCCCTGGCTCTGCGGACCGTCAGCTGCAGCGCATCAAGCAATGGCGTGAAATCTGCCCGGATCTGACCCTGCGCTCAACCTTTATCGTTGGCTTCCCGGGTGAAACCGAAGAAGACTTCGAGATGCTGCTCGATTTCCTGAAAGAAGCACGACTGGATCGCGTAGGCTGCTTCAAGTACAGCCCGGTTGACGGCGCGACCGCCAACGAGCTGCCGGACCAGGTACCGGAAGAGGTGAAAGAAGAGCGCTGGAACCGCTTTATGCAGCTGCAGCAGAAAATCTCCGCCGAACGCCTGCAGGAAAAAGTGGGCCGCGAGATTCTGGTGATGGTTGATGAAGTAGACGAAGAAGGGGCTATTGGCCGCAGCATGGCGGACGCACCGGAAATCGACGGCGCGGTTTACCTGAACGGCGAAACGAAGCTGAAGCCAGGCGACGTTGTCCGCGTGAAGGTTGAGAACGCGGATGAGTACGATCTGTGGGGTTCAGTGGTTTAATTTTTTTTGCCTGCCGGAACCGTACCTCGCTTCTTATTTTTACCCTCACCCTAACCCTCTCCCTGGAAGGGAGAGGGAATAAAAAATGTTCCCCATCGTCTGTTTTCCCCCTCTCCCTCTGGGAGAGGGCTGGGGTGAGGGGAAGATTTGTTCCCGGCTCTCATAGCCGGTGGGTTTACCGCTTCACCGGCGCAGTGACTGCATATGAAACTGTACTGGAAGTGAACGGAATTTTATCCGGGTTTGCATAATCGTGGGTATTTATAACGATGAGATAATCACCGAGCAATCGCCTAAAACGTATAACTCATCCCCACCGTCAGCTCCCGCAGGTTGTTCTTATTCACCATGGGGCTGTCACTAATCGTGTTCGGGTAAAAACGCTGCGTGAACTGCGCCCAGGTGTTCCACAGCGGCGTCCAGGCGTAGTTCATTGCCAGCTGTGCGTAAGGCACAATGCTGCTTTGCGGACGCCATGTCGCCAGGCCCGTTTTGACCGACTCTTTCTCAGAGATGCCGTAGTAGTAACGCGTATTTTGCGCATTAGAAAAGTCCATGCCGGCTTCCGGCACCAGCGTGAAATCTCCCCACTGCACCATTGCGATATAGGCCGAATTGGCGACCACGCCGTTGCTGACGCCCAGAGTATCGCCCGCGATCGTGGCGCTTAATGCCCCCACCGGCGTGGTGTATTGCATCGTCATGCCGCCCATCATCGTGCTGTTGCGGTTGCTCAACCCTCGCAGCGCGGGCGTTTGCCCGGTATCCGCACGGTACAACGTGTCGTAGTAATAAACCTTAGCGCGCAGCAGCAGCGTATCGGTATTGATGAAGTTATAGCCCGCCTCGGTCCCGTCAAGATACCAGGTTTTGCCGTCGTAGCCGACGTATGGCAGCGCCCAGCGCAGCTCATGGCGGGTTTGATAAGGGGTTTGATACAGCCCGCCCTGCGCGCCAAGCGACCAGTTGGCCGCCGGGCAGGAGGTGGCAATCAGCAGCGGGCTGAGCAGAAGCGCCCCGGTTATTTTTCGCATGTTTTTACTCCAGGGCGATGAAGGTTTTGCCGCAGCTTAACCTTTAATTTTGGGATCCAGCGCGTCCCGCAACCCATCGCCCAATAAGTTGAACGCCAGCACGGTAAAGAAGATGGCGAGACTCGGGAAAATAGCCACGTGCGGGGCAATGACCATATCCGCCCTCGCCTCGTTCAGCATCGCGCCCCACTCCGGCGTAGGAGGCTGAGCGCCCAGGCCAAGAAACGACAGGCTTGCGGCGGAGATAATAGAGGTCCCGATACGCATGGTGAAATAAACCACGATCGACGAAACGGTTCCCGGCAGAATATGCCGGAAGATAATAGTCGCATCCGGGGCGCCAATACTACGAGCAGACTCAATAAAAGTTTGCTGTTTCAGCACCAGGGTGTTGCCGCGAACCAGACGGGCAAACGCCGGAATACTGAAAATAGCCACCGCAATAATCACGTTGGTCATGCCGCTGCCCATCACCGCCACCACCGCTATCGCCAGCAGAATGCCGGGGAAGGCGAACAGGACATCGCAAATGCGCATGATAATGCGGTCCCACCAGCCTTCGTAATACCCCGCCAGCAGGCCAAAGAAGGTGCCGATCAGCGCGCCAATAAGCACCGAAAAGACCCCGGCGGCCAGTGAGATTTGCGCCCCAACCAGCACGCGGCTAAAAATGTCGCGCCCCAGCGAATCAACGCCAAACCAGTGCAATGCCGACGGCCCTTCGTTCAGCCTGTCGTAATCAAAATAGTTTTCCGCATCAAAGGGCGCTATCCACGGCGCTATCAGCGCTACTACTATCAGTAAAAGCACGAAAAGCCCGGCGGTCATCGCCACGGGCTGCTGCCGAAAACGGCGTAAGAACTCGCTCCACGGCGTTCGGATTTGCCCGGCGCGAACGGCGGGCATCGCGCTGACTATGGCCTGGCGTCGCCAGTTTAAAAGTCGCATCCTTATTTGTACCTGATGGCCGGGTTAATGGCGGCATACAGCAGATCCACCACTAAGTTGATTACAATAAACTCCAGCGAAAACAGCAGGACTTCCGCCTGAATAACCGGGTAGTCGCGCATTTCCACCGAATCCACCAGCAGGCGCCCTAATCCCGGCCAGTTAAACACTTTTTCCACCACAATTGAGCCACCAAGCAGGAAGCCGAACTGTAACCCCATCATGGTGATCACCGGGATCATGGCGTTACGCAGGCCGTGTTTCACCACGATCAGCGTTTCGCTCACGCCTTTCGCCCTGGCGGTACGCATGTAATCTTCATGCAGCACATCCACGAACGATGCGCGGGTGAATCTCGCCATCACCGCAGCCACCGCCGCACCAAGGGTAATAGACGGCAAAATGTAGTGCTGCCAGCTGTCTGCCCCCACCGTGGGGAGCCAGCCTAACTCAACCGAGAAGACCTGCATCAGCAGCATTCCCAGCGCGAAGGCCGGGAAGGAAATACCGGACACGGCAATCGTCATGCTCAGGCGATCCGGCCAGCGGTTGCGCCAGACGGCGGCCACTATCCCGGTAACCAGGCCAAACAGCGTCGCCCAGGCCATGCTGGTCAGCGTCAGCCACAGCGTGGGCATAAAGCGGCTGGCAATCTCTTCGGATACCGGGCGGCGCGAAACCAGCGAGGTGCCAAAGTCCCCCTGCACCACGTGAGTGATGTAATGCAGGAACTGCCGCCACAGCGGCTGATCCAGCCCGAGCTGTTTGCGAACAAGCTCAATGACCGTGGCATCGGCCTCCGGCCCGGCAATCAGACGCGCCGGGTCGCCGGGCAGCAGGTGCACAAACAAGAACACCAGCACCGCGACGATAAACAGCGTGGGGATCAGGCCCAGGAGGCGTTTGAGGAAATAGTTAAACATCGCGGCCCCTCACCCTAACCCTCTCCCCAAAGGGGAGAGGGGATAAAGAGGTGGAGCAACAAATACAGACTTAGCTTTTCCCCCTCTCCCTTTTAGGGAGAGGGCCGGGGTGAGGGTCATTATCACGCTACTTCAGATCCGCATTATCAAAACTAAACCCGGTATCCGGCATCACGTAGAATCCGGTGAGGTTTTTGCTGTGGGCAGAAACCAGTTTTTCCACCACCAGCGGCACCCACGGTGACTCTTTCCAGATAATGTCCTGCGCGTCTTTATACAGCTTCGCTTTCTCTTCCGGCTTGGTGGTTTTCAGCGCCTCAGCCAGGTCTTTATCCACCTGAGGATTGCTGTAGAACGCGGTGTTAAACAGCGTTGGCGGCCAGTTTTGGGAAGCAAACAGCGGTGACAGAGACCAGTCTGCTTCACCGGTTGAGGCCGACCAGCCGGTGTAGAACATTCTCACGCCGCTCTCTTTCTGGCTTTTGGCTTCCACTTCTGCCGCACGCTGCCCGGCGTCCATCGCCGTCACTTTCACCTTGATACCAACCTGCGCCAGCTGCTGCTGGGTAAACTGCAGTACTTTCTGCGCGGTGCTGTGGTTATGGGACGACCAGAGCGTGGTTTCAAAGCCGTTCGGGAAGCCCGCTTCTTTTAGCAGCGCTTTGGCTTTGGCCGGATCGTAAGGCCAGGGTTTGAATTTTTCCGAATAGGCGATGGACGGCGGCACGACGCCTTCCGCAGGCGTGGCAAAGCCGGAGAACGCCACTTTCACCAGCGCCTGGCGGTTAATCGCGTAGTTGATCGCCTCGCGAACCTTCGGGTTATCAAACGGTTTTTGGGTCACGTTCATGCTGATGTAGCGCTGCATGATGGACGGGGAAGCAACCAGCTCAAGCTTGCTGTTTTTCTCCAGCACGCCGGCCTGCTCGTAAGGAATCGGGAACGCAAACTGCGCTTCGCCGGTTTGCAGCATCGCCGCACGGGTGTTGTTATCCACGACCGGACGCCAGGTAATGCTGTCCAGCTTCGGCAGGCCAGCCTGCCAGTAACCAGTGAATTTTTTCACCTTCACAAAGTCGGTCTGGTTCCAGGTATCCAGCTGATACGGGCCGGTGCCCACCGGGTGGAAGCCAATATCTTTGCCGTACTTTTGCAGCGCCGCCGGGGAGATCATCGCCGTCGCCGGGTGGGCAAGAATATTGATAAACGCCGAGAACGGCTGTTTTAAGGTGATTTTTACCGTCGCAGGATCGACCGCTTCGGTTTTCGCGATGGCTTTATACAGGTTATAGCGCTTGAGGTGGTTATCCGGATTGCTGGCGCGGTCGAGGTTAGCTTTTACCGCATCGGCATTGAAGTCGGTGCCGTCCTGGAACTTCACGCCCGTACGCAGTTTGATGGTGTACACCAGGCCGTCGTCAGAGACCTTATAGCTCTCCGCCAGCACGTTCTGCAGCTTCATGTCTTTATCAAGCCCGAACAACCCCTGATAGAACGACTTCGCCACCGCCTGCGACAGCGTGTCATTCGCATCATACGGGTCGAGCGTCGTGAAGTTTGAGGCCACCGCTACGACGACATCTTTAGCAGCGAAAGCGGGCGTGGCGATAACGGCGGAGGCCAGTCCCGCCGCCAGAAGCCATTTTTGCGTTGTGTTAGCTGTCATTATTGTTTTCCTTTAAAGGCGATTTTCACTGCTGCCGATGGGATGCCGGGCGACAAAATGCCCCGGCCCCACCGCAACCAGCGGTGCTACGTGCGGTTCATCCCCCAGGCTGCGTGTGGCGCTGGGGATCTCGTCAGACACTAAAACGGGCTTGCGTCCCTTACGGGTTGGGTCAGCCACCGGCACCGCCGCCATGAGCTTGCGGGTATACGGATGCTGTGGGTTTTCAAACACCGCGCGGCGCGGGCCAATTTCAACAATCTGGCCCAGATACATCACCGCCACGCGATGGCTGATACGTTCCACCACGGCCATGTCGTGGGAGATAAACAGGAAAGCGATGCCAAACTCACGCTGCAGGTCGAGCAGCAGGTTAACTATCTGCGCCCGAATCGACACATCCAGCGCCGAAACGGACTCATCGGCAATCACCACCTTCGGGTTAAGGGCCAGCGCGCGGGCAATACAAACCCTCTGCCGCTGGCCGCCGGAGAACTCATGCGGGTAGCGCCAGGCGTGTTCCGGCTGCAACCCTACGCGCTCAAGCAGCCAGGCTACGCGCTCTTGAGCCTGCTCTTTGGGCATCGCCTGATGCACCAGCAGCGGCTCCATGATGGAGTAACCGACCGTCTGGCGAGGATCCAGCGAAGCATACGGATCCTGGAATATAAACTGGATGTCTTTGCGGACGTGCTGCAGTTCGCCGTTAGGCAAATTATCAATACGCTGGCCGTTAAAGGTGATGGTGCCGCCCTGGGTTTCCACCAGCCGCAGCAGCGAGCGCCCGGTGGTCGATTTACCACAGCCGGACTCGCCTACCAGCGCCAGGGTTTCGCCGGGCAGTAAATCGAAGCTCACCTTTTCAACAGCATGTACCTGGCGCGTCACCCGGTTGAATATCCCGCTACGTAGCGGAAAACGGGTGACCAGGTCACGCACTTCAAGCACTGGCTTAGCGCCGTGGGGAATGGTGTCCTGCTCGACTTCAGGCTCTTGCTGATTCGATTGCCCCGGCACGATAAGCGGAAACTTGCGCGGTAAATCGCTGCCGTTCATGGCGCCCAGACGCGGCACGGCGGCCAGTAAAGCCTGCGTGTAGGCGTGCTGCGGGTTTTCGAATATTTGCTCGACGGTGCCGGTTTCCACCGCTTCGCCCCGATACATGACCAGCACCCGGTCGGCGATGTCGGCCACCACGCCCATATCGTGGGTGATAAAAATCACCCCCATCTGCATTTCATCCTGCAGGACGCGAATAAGCTGCAGGATCTGCGCCTGAATAGTCACGTCGAGGGCGGTCGTCGGCTCATCGGCGATCAGTACCGCCGGGCGACAGGAGAGCGCCATGGCGATCATCACCCGCTGGCGCATCCCGCCGGAAAGCTGGTGCGGGTAGCGGTTCAGAATGGCCTGGGCTTCAGGAATGCGCACGCGTTCAAGCATGCGTTTTGCCTCATTCAGCGCCGCCCGGCCGTCAAGCTTTTGGTGTAAACGAATAGATTCGGCAATTTGCTCCCCCACGGTAAACACCGGGTTGAGCGAGGTCATCGGCTCCTGGAAAATCATCGCCACGTCCGCGCCACGCACGCGACGCATCTGCGCGCTGTTCAGCTCGGGCAGATTAAGCACTTCGTTATTACGGCGGCGCAGCAGCAGTTTCTCGCAGTCGACCAGCCCGCCGCTCTGTTCCAGCAGGCGCATCAATGCCATCGCCGTCACCGATTTCCCGGAGCCCGACTCGCCGACAATCGCCAGCGTTTCACCCCGGTTAAGCGTCAGTGACAGGTGACGCACCGCCTCGGTGATCTGCTGCTGTTGGCGAAAGCGAATATTGAGGTCGCTAACGGCAAGCACCTGCTCGTCCGGCAGTTCATGACTGTGCGGCATTAACTCTCCTGGTCACGATAAATTCCTACATTCGGGGCATCGCCCACAAAGCCAAAGCCGCGGTACATCCCTTCGCTGTTAAACGGCAGCGCGACGTTGCCCTGATTATCAATGGCAATCATGCCGCCGCTGCCGCCCAGCGCGGGCAGTTTTTCCAGCACCACACAGTCGACGGCCTGCTGCAGACTTAGCCCGGCATACTCCATCAGGGCAGCAATATCGTAGGCCGCGAGCGTGCGTATAAAGACTTCACCCGTGCCGGTGCAGGACACCGCCACGTTGGCATTGTTGGCATAGCAGCCCGCGCCGACGAGGGGTGAATCCCCTACCCGGCCCGGCAGTTTATTGGTCATCCCGCCGGTGGAGGTTGCCGCCGCCAGATTACCGAGTTTATCCAGCGCCACTGCGCCAACCGTGCCAAATTTCTTATCGGCATCAATCGGCTCGGCCCCGTCATGATCCAACAGCGTTTGCTGGCTTTCACGGGCGCGCAGCAATTGCTGATAGCGTTCTTCGGTCGAAAAAAGTGTTTCATCTACCGGCTCAAGCCCTTGCTGAGCGGCAAAACGTTCCGCTCCTTCGCCAATCATCAGCACGTGTGGGCTGTTTTCGAGCACCAGCCTCGCCGCAAGAATCGGGTTGCGAATATGGCTTACGCCCGCCACCGCCCCGGCATCCAGGCTGTTGCCGTCCATCACGCAGGCGTCGAGCTCATGTTTGCCTTCACTAGTGAACACAGAACCAATCCCGGCGTTAAACAGCGGGCATTCTTCCAGCAGGCGAACGGCCTCGGTTACCGCGTCCAGCGCGCTGCCGCCGTGCTCGAGGATCTGCTGCCCGACCTCCACTATTCTGGATAGCGCGCTGATAAACTCCTGCTCTTTTTCCGGCGTCAGGTGGGCGCGGGTCAGGGCTCCGGCCCCGCCATGAATAGCGATAACGGCTTTGGTCATTCGGCATTGCCTGTTGAATGTGATATCTGGCGCGTTTTTTCTATAAATATCAGAATCGTTGCCAAACATTGATACGATTTTTGAATATAGAAAGACGTAAAAGTGTTGTAAAGAAAATTGACTTTCCTCTGCGAGCCTTACGCCGCCCGGCGGGAAGGAGAAATAGCGGCCAATAAAACCTGAACCGCTATTTCTTTGGTGATAACAAAAAGTTAGAACTTCGCGCTGATACCCACGTTGTAGCTGGTCTGGTTCCCGTCGCTTAGCCCGGCCGTTTGCGCCACTGCCGCAAAGGCTGACACGGTATCCGAAAGCGGCATATCGGCCCCGACGGCGATATCGGCCCAGTTTTTATCCAGCTGTTCACCGCTGCGGCTGAAGGTCAGCGCCGTGGATTTTAAGCCGCCGTTCGCACGGTAATTGTCGTCGCCAAACTGATGCCGGTAGCTGGCCTGCGCCCAGGGATTAATCACCCCCAGCTTCGTGTCCACGCGCCAGCCCGCGCTGCCGATTTGCGAATGGCCGTTCTGATCGCCGAAGCGCATAGCGGTGCTGCTGCTGCCGTTTTCGCTGTAGCCGTTCACGTGGCTGTAATCCCAGGCGTATTGCAGCACCGGCCCCGTGGTCAGCCAGTTCGTTATCGCGAGGTCATAACCCGCAGTAAGTCGCGCGCCATACAGCCTCCCGTCGGTATCGCCTTTTTCAGTGCGGGTCAGCTGTCCGAGCGTGATATCGCGCTGAATATTCGTGAAGTCCGCAGAGAGATAATGCACGTCCCCGTTCAGCCAGGCCTGGCCCGCGCGAAGCTGGCCAAAGAGCGCGGCCTGGAAACCTCGGGTGTCATAGCGGTAGTTATCATCCGGGCGCTGGTTATCCAGAGAGCCGGCAATCAGCCCGCCCAGCACCACGTTTTCATTGAGCTGGTAATCCAGGCCAACGGTCAGGTTATTGGTGTTCCCTTTGCCGTCACCGGTTCCACCGTGCCCGCTATACCGCTGATAGCCCCCGCCGTAGCCGCCAAACACGCCCAGTGAACCGGCGGCGTTTTCGCCCTGACGCAGCTGCTGGTAGCGGCTGTCGAGGGTGGCCCGGCTGCCCCGCACCATCGCCTGCGTGCCCTGATTCAGACGAGTCACCTGAACAGGCGCGGCGATAATCGACTCAATGTATTGGGCAATGATGCTGTGTACCTGCGGGCCAGGGTGGAAATGATCGGCAAACAGATAGTCCTGAGAGGCATTAAAGCCGGGCGTCGAGCTGGTGCAGTCTGTCGCCGCCACGCCCGGCGGACAGGCCATCCCGGCGGTGTTTGTCAGGCCGAACGCCTGAGGGTTGGCCAGGATTTCCTGGAAAACGCCGTTGATATCCGCCCGGGCAATGTTGCCGCCGTGTTGCAGCAGAGCCTGATCCTCAGCGCTGTTGTAGAAGGTGGTGAGTAAAGAAGCCTGCTGCACGGCTTGATCGTAGGCAGCAATAAGCTGAGCGGCTACGCCCTGCTGAATGAGTGGATTCGTACTGACGACTGATGCCGCCGCCTGTAAAGCCTGATGAATTGCCTGCTGGCGGCTCGCCAGGTCAGGCGTTTGCGCCGCATCCAGAGAAGCATAAGCAGCCTGAATGGCTGGCGTGGCCGCCGCGCCAAGCCCTGCGCTAAGCACCAGCTCCATCAACGTTGGCGTCGCGCCAATATTTGGGACATTAGGTACCACCACCAGTCCGGCTCCGGCATCAAGCAAAGCCCCAACCTGAGCCGCTGCGTTGGCCGCGCTGTTAGCGGCGATTCCCTGCGCCAGCGCTGGCTGGGTGGCGGCCGCGGCCAGATCGTTGCCGCCTATCCAGTGAATGTATAACCCGTTGCCGTCCGCTCGCCCGCCGGTCTGGCTAAGGTAGCGTTGAACCTGGCTTTGGGTATTATCGGCCAAATTGAGCGCTGGCACGGCGGTGCCCCCGCCTGCGGCATAGTTGCTACCGCCCTCGCGGGAAGGCGTCAGCGTCAGGCCATATTGGTCGGCCAGCTGTTCGTCATAAAGTTTGTTCTGGCTGCTGTTCCAGGTCCAGCGCCCGTTGTTGCCGGTGTCGCTGAGGCTGTCGCCAAAAACGGTGAGGGAATCAAAGGCAAATGCGGATGAGGTGAAGCCCACAGCGACGGCCAGCATACTGAATTGAAACACTTTTTGTTTGCTTATCATCAGTTCTTCCTTGCAGAGGTTTTTTATTAGCCACAATGACTATAGCCAATGGCGGTTTACGCGCAGGCCGAGCGTAAAGAAGAAACGTGACAACGTGATGTAACGCATAGCCCCGCGCTGGCGGGAGGATTTTGCTGATCCCAGACATGCCGCCAGACGGCGTTTTCTGCCATACTAAGCCCTTATTTTGTCCCTGCTCCAGGAGCCACGAATGGAATTTACCGCCGGGCTGATCCCGCTTGAAACCGCGCTTGAACAGATGCTGTCCCGCATTAACCCACTGTCCGAAACGGAAGCCCTGCCGCTGCTGCAGGCCACGGGCCGCATCACCGCCGCACCGGTCATCTCTCCGCTGGATGTCCCTGGCTTCGACAACTCAGCGATGGACGGGTACGCGGTGCGGCTGGCGGATATCAAAGCCGGTGGCGCGCTGCCTGTCGCAGGTAAAGCATTTGCCGGGCAGCCGTTCAGCGGCGAATGGCCCGCTGGCACCTGCGTGCGCATCATGACCGGCGCACCGATCCCTGCCGGGGCCGAAGCAGTAGTCATGCAGGAAGAGACAGAAGTCACCGAAAGCGGCGTGCGCTTTAACGCCGTCGTGAAGAACGGGCAGAACATTCGCCGCCGCGGCGAGGATATCCATCAGGGCGCCAGCGTACTGGCCGCAGGCGTGAAGCTGACCGCCGCCGAGCTGCCGCTGGTTGCCTCTCTCGGCATCCCGGAAGTGAAGGTCTACCGCAAAGTGCGTGCAGCGGTGTTTTCCACCGGCGACGAGCTCCAGCTTCCCGGCCAGCCGCTGGCCGAAGGCCAAATCTACGATACCAACCGCCTGGCGGTTCACATCATGCTGGAGCAGCTGGGCTGCGAAGTTATCGACCTCGGCATCGTTCGTGATGACCAGGATGCCCTGCGCGCGGTGTTTAACGAAGCGGACAGCCGCGCGGACGTCGTCATCAGCAGCGGCGGCGTTTCGGTGGGCGAAGCAGATTACACCAAACAAATCCTTGAAGAGCTGGGCGAAGTCGGCTTCTGGAAGCTGGCGATTAAGCCAGGCAAACCTTTTGCCTTTGGGCGACTGAAAAATAGCTGGTTCTGCGGCCTGCCGGGTAATCCGGTTTCGGCGGCGCTGACGTTCTACCAGCTCGTACAGCCGCTGCTGGCTAAGCTGAGCGGTCAGCAAATCACCCCTCTTCCACCGAGAATGCGCGTGCGCACCGTCGGCAAGCTGAAGAAATCCCCGGGCCGCCTCGACTTCCAGCGTGGCATTTTGCGCCGCAACGAGCAGGGTGACCTTGAAGTATTAAGCACCGGGCACCAGGGCTCGCATATTTTCAGCTCCTTTAGCCAGGCCAACTGCTTTGTGGTGCTGGAGCGCGAGCGCGGCAACGTAGAAGCCGGAGAATGGGTTGAGGTCGAGCCGTTTAACCCACTGTTCGGAGGCTGAGATGATCGAGCTTAGCGATGAGGAAATGCTGCGCTATAACCGCCAGATTGTGCTGCGCGGCTTTGACTTTGACGGCCAGGAGAAGCTGAAAGCCTCGCGGGCTCTCATCGTCGGGCTGGGCGGGCTGGGCTGCGCGGCTGCGCAGTATCTGGCGGCGGCGGGCGTGGGGCATCTCACGCTGCTCGATTTCGATACCGTTTCGCTCTCCAACCTTCAGCGCCAGACGCTACACGGCGATGCGACCATTGGGAAGCCAAAAGTTGATTCCGCCAGGGATTCACTGGCGGCGATCAATCCGCACATCCGGCTTGAGACCGTCAATGCCCAGCTTGACGAACCACAGCTTGATGAGCTGGTAGCAAAGCATGATGTCGTGCTGGACTGCACCGATAACGTCACCATCCGCAATCAGCTCAACCGCTGCTGTCACCGGCACAAAACGCCGCTGGTGTCCGGGGCGGCGATTCGCATGGAAGGCCAGATAAGCGTATTCACTTATCAGGAGAATGAGCCCTGCTACCGCTGCCTGAGCCGCCTGTTTGGGGAGAGTACACTGAGCTGCGTGGAGGCAGGTGTTATGGCGCCGCTGGTCGGGATTATCGGCTCGCTGGAAGCGATGGAAGCCATCAAGCTGCTGGCAAATTACGGTTCGCCGGCGCGCGGAAAAATCGTGCTTTACGATGCGATGACCTGCCAGTTCAGAGAGATGAAGCTGGCGCGTAACCCGCAGTGCGAAGTGTGCGGGTAGAAACGAAAACGGGGATATCGCTATCCCCGCTATTTTTATACCGCCAGGTCAGTAAGCATCACTTTGGCGATTTCGAAGTAAATCAGCAGCCCGGTTCCGTCGATCAATGTCGTAATAAACGGCGCGGACACCACGGCCGGATCGATATTCACCTTACGCAGCAGCATCGGAATAATCGAGGAAACAATCGCACTCCAGACGGTGATGGCGATAAGCGTCAGGCTCACCACCATCATCACTTCCATCCCCACGCCCAGCATCCACGCCCGGATAAATCCGGCGGTGCCAATCGTTAAGGCAATGAGCACCGAGGCCGAGATCTCCTTGCGCAGAATAGCGCCCAAATCCTTTAGCCCCACCTCGCCGAGCGCCATCGCCCTGACCAGCGTGGAGGTGATCTGCGTGCCGGTATTGCCGCCGGTGCCAATCAGTAGCGGAATAAAGAACGCCAGCGCAATCGCCGCCTCAAGCTGCTCCTCAAAGGATTTAATCACCGAACTGGTGTAGGCCTCGGCCACGAACAGCAGCAGCAACCAGACCGATCTTTTGCGCCACAGCGTAAAGACGCTGCTTTGCAGATAAGGCGTTTCCAGCGGTGAAGAAGCCCCCTGCAGCTGGCTATCGAGCGTGTTTTCGTCTTCCAGCAGCTGAGCGATTTCCTGCGGGCCCAGCACGCCTTTCAGCTTGCCGTAGCTCAGAACGGGAATGTAGTTAGAAGCCGACTTTTTGATCTCCACGCAGGCTTCATGGCGCGTTTTTTCCGGCGTTAATGAAAACGCAACGGGCCTCATCAAATCACTGAGCAGCGCGTCTTTGTCCGCCTGCAGCAGCGATTTTACCGGCACCAGACCAAACAGATGGTCATCGTCGTCCACGACAAATATTTGCGACGGGATCTGCTCATTTTTAATGCCCGAACAGAACAACGCCTGCGCATCTTGCACCGAAGTGCCCGGCGGTAAAGCGATGTAATCCTGGCTCAGATAAGCCAGCACGGTGTTTTGTGAGTCTGAGGATGGCAGTTTGACGGACACGGCCAGTGAAGCGCTGGAGTGCGCTGAGGTATTAGTTGAAAAGGTCATGATTTTTCCCCGGTTACTGTTTTAAAAATAAACAGTCCTCATCCTGGGGCGAAGCAAGATATGAGAGTGCTGACGCTATCTCCATGTCTCGGTTTTAGCACTGTACAACGTATCCCCAAAAGCGGGGGAAGTTACCTGGGATTATACCTTCGCTCGATATAACCTGTCCTAATCTTGGGCGTCTCTCGACGTCGTCAGATCAGCAACCTATGTTTGTACAGGAGCCTCGCCTAACGAGATACTGCAAGTCTTCCGCGGCCTATAGTAGGGATTTAAACGCCGGGCGCAAGGCAAAGAACCTGCGTTGTTTAGGGTTTATTTATGCTTTATTTCTGCTCAATCGTAGAGTTTATCGCTGCTCACCGCCGGGCGCCCTTTGCCCGCGCCTACTCGCCGCACTGACGCCTGTACCTTCAACGTACCGGCCAACAGGATATTCACCACCGGGGCTTCCGGACGCATCAGGCGCTGCTGCAGCAGCTGAACCGCCTCTTCGCCCAGCTCATCCCTGGGAACATGAACCGAGGTTAAAGGCACGTCATGGATTTCGGCCAGGTTAAAGCCGTCGATGCTCATCACCGACATATCCTGCGGCACGCGCAGCCCGGCCTTTTGCAGGGCACTCACCGCCCCTGCGGCCATAAAGTCACCGCCGACTAAGAGCGCGCCTGGCCAGGCCGGCCTCGGCGTAGCAGCCAGATAGTCGCTAATTAAGGCCTCGCTCTCTTTGGCGCCAAAGCTTTGGGCGACTAACAAATGTCGGGTCTCATCAAACGACAAATTTCGGCAGTCCCACGCGTCCCGAATGCCGGCCAGACGTTGCTCCATGGTGTAGCGACGCAGGCACATCAACGTCAGCACGCCTTTATGTCCCATGTCGAACAGGTAGTTTGCGGCAAAGCGACCGGTCATCAGGTGATCCGGGGCGACGCCTGAAAGACGCATTTTGCGATCCTGGCAGTTGATCAGCACGCAGGGTTTGCCCAGATCCGCCGCCAGATCGTGGATATGCGTATCATCAATCCCCAGCAGAATGGCCGCTTCAGTTTCCGGCTCGCTCATTTTGCTGAGAAACAGCCCGACGTCGCTGTCATTTTCCTCCAGCGCGCAGAAACGAAGCCTGGCGTCGTGAGGCACCAGCGCCTCGCCGATCCCCTGCATCACCCGGTAGTAAAAGACATCCAGCCGCTCATCAAATGCCCTTCGAGGCGCAAAGACCACCAGGCTGTTGATCAGCAATCTGCCGGCCGCAATCCCCTGTAATACCCCTTTCTCTTTGGCGCAGGCAAGGACCTGCTGGCGGGCCGACTCGCTGGTGTTCCCCTTGCCCGCAAGCACGCGGGAAACGGTGCTTATCGACAGCCCGGTTTGCGCGGCAATTTCGGTGATTTTTAGCGTTTTACTCATTTTGTGATCGACGCCCGTTTGTAAAATGAAAAAATTTTCATGGCTGCAGATAAGCCATGGTGCCGCAAATACGGCATCGTTTCTTCGCTCCAGATCGAAGTAGTGAAAATGTTTGCAAAAATTGCGCTATTGGTTGGCTGATAACTCAATTACGCTCTGATTTGTTGACCAATAAGATTCACACTGAAAGCAAAATAAAAAATAAACACATAAAAATCAAATAACTAAAAAAGATCCCTCGCCCAAAAATAGTGGCATACCAATTCTACTAATTACCCTACAAGGTGGAGTGAACTATGAGTCATGGCATCGACCAACCGATAACCGCCGTTAAGGCAGGACGCGTTTTCCGGCATTTGCGCTGGTGGGTTCTGGTTCTGTTCTTACTTGGCGTCACCGTCAACTACATCACGCGTAATGCGCTGGGGATCCTGGCGCCTGAGCTGAAAACCTCCCTCGGGATTACCACCGAACAATACTCCTGGATCGTCGGCGCTTTTCAGCTGGCCTATACCCTGTTCCAGCCGCTCTGCGGCTGGCTGATAGACGTGATTGGCCTGAAAATCGGCTTTCTGATCTGCGCCAGCATCTGGGCGGTGATGTGCATGCTGCATGCCGGAGCCGGGAGCTGGTTACAGCTGGCCATTTTGCGCTTCATGATGGGCGGCGCGGAAGCCGCAGCCACGCCCGCCAACGCCAAAACGCTGGGCGAATGGTTCCCGAAAAAAGAGCGACCGATTGCCGCAGGCTGGGCCGGGGTAGGCTTTTCCATCGGCGCGATGCTGGCTCCGCCGATTATCTATTTCGCCCACAGCTTTTTTGGCTGGCAGGGTGCCTTTATGTTCAGCGGCGCGCTGGCAATGGTGTGGGTCGTTTTATGGTGGCTGTTTTATCACAACCCGGAGCAGCACCCGAACCTGAGCAAGGAGGAGCTGGCCTTCATCAAGCAGGATAACGAACCGCCTGCCGTGAAGCTGCCGTTTTTCACCTCGCTGAAAACCGTCTCGAAAAACAAACGTTTTTACGGCATCGCCATTCCGGCCTTTATGGCAGAACCCGCCTGGGCGGTGCTGAGCTTCTGGGTTCCGCTTTATCTGGCCAATGAACGAGGCATGGATCTGAAGCAAATTGCCATGTTCGCCTGGCTGCCGTTCCTGGCCGCCGATATCGGTAGTATTGCCAGCGGCTATCTGACCAAAGTCTACACGCGACTTTTCGGCTGCTCGCGCACCAACTCCGTAGTTGCCAGCTCGGTCACCGGCGCGTTTTTGATGCTTTCTCTGGCGCTGGTCGCCGTCACCAAAGATCCCTGGATTGCCATCCTGCTTATCTCCATCGGCGGCTTCGGGCACCAGATTATCTCCTGCATGCTCAGCGCGCTGGTGGTGGACTCGTTTGATAAAGGCCAGATGGCCACCGTCAACGGTATGCGCGGCTCCGCGGCGTGGATTGCCAGCTTTATCTTCTCCCTGATTATCGGCGTCACCGCCGACAAGATTGGCTTTAACCCGCTGTTTATCGCCATGGGCTTTTTTGATCTTATCGGTGCGGTGTTCCTGGTGGCGTTTATCGCCGAACGCCGCGCAAAACGTAGCTGAATGGATGGTCACTGATGAAAACACTTAAGAACTGGACGCTCGCAAAACAAGATGACAGCCAGGTTATCCTGACCCTCGACGGCAAGCATTCGCTGCACCTGTACGTGCTGGAAGAGAAGCTGTTTCGCGTATTGATCAAGCGGCAGCAGGGCCTGGCGCTGGACCGCAGCTGGAGCATCGCCCCGCAGCATGATGTGCCGTGGGAAGGCCGCGAGCGCGAAAGCCTCGCCGGATTTACCCTGCCCGGCTTCACGCTGGAACAGCAGGCCGATTGCCTCATCATCAGTAGCCAAAGTATGCGCGTGACCGTGCATCAGCCGCTTTATCTGGAATGGGAATACAAAACCGAGCGTGGCGAATGGCAGCCTCTCGCCTGCGATCGTCCCACCAGCGCGTACCAGCTTAACGCTCACGGCGATGGCGTGGCGCACTATCAGCGGCGTTTTGCCGGCGAGCGTTTTTACGGCCTGGGGGAAAAAGCCGGGCCGCTTAACCGCACCGGCAGGCGCTATGAGATGCGTAACCTGGATGCGATGGGGTACAACGCGGCGTCCACCGACCCGCTTTACAAGCATATCCCCTTCACTATTACGCGCCGCGACGACGTTAGCTTTGGCCTGTTCTACGACAACCTGAGCAATTGCTGGCTGGATCTGGGCAACGAGATAGACAACTATCACCTGGCCTACCGACGCTGGCAGGCGGAAGCCGGAGACCTCGACTACTACATGTTCCTCGGCCCGCGCGTGCTGGACGTCACCAAAGCGTTCGTGCGGCTGACAGGTAAAACCTTCTTTGGCCCCAAATGGAGCCTCGGCTACAGCGGGTCAACGATGCATTACACCGACGCGCCGGACGCCCAAAACCAGCTGATGAACTTTATCCGCCTGAGCCAGCAGCACGCGATTCCGTGCGACTCTTTCCAGCTTTCGTCGGGCTACACCTCGATCAATAACAAGCGCTACGTGTTTAACTGGAACTATGAAAAAGTGCCGCAGCCGAAGGTGATGAGCCGGGCGTTTATGGCGGCCGGGATCCGCCTTGCGGCCAACATCAAACCCTGTCTGCTGCAGGATCATCCGCGCTATGAGGAAGTCGCCAAAGGCGGGCTGTTTATCAAAGATTCGGAATCTGATGCGCCGGAACGTTCCAGTTTCTGGGACGATGAAGGCTCTCATCTGGACTTCACCAACCCGGCCACGGTGAAATGGTGGCAGGCTGGCGTTACCACGCAGCTGCTGGATATGGGCATCGGCTCCACCTGGAACGACAACAACGAATATGAAGTGTGGGACGGGGAAGCTCGCTGCTACGGCTTTGGCAAACCGATAGCCATCAAGCACATTCGCCCGGTTATGCCGCTGCTGATGATGCGCGCCTCGATGGAGGCTCAGCAGACGTTTGCCCCGGAAAAGCGCCCGTATCTGATTTCCCGTTCCGGCTGCGCCGGGATGCAACGCTACGTTCAGACATGGAGCGGCGACAACCGCACCAGTTGGGAGACGCTGCGCTACAACACGCGCATGGGCGTTGGCATGAGCCTGTCCGGCCTGTTTAACGTCGGGCATGACGTCGGCGGTTTTTCGGGCGATAAACCCGACGCCGAGCTTTTCGTTCGCTGGGTTCAGAACGGCGTGATGCACCCGCGCTTTACCATCCACTCATGGAATGATGACCACACCGTAAACGAACCGTGGATGTATCCGGCGGTCACTCCCGCTATCCGCAGCGCAATCGAGCTGCGCTACCGCCTGCTGCCCTATTTCTACACGCTGCTATGGCAGGCCCATACGGATGACGAACCGATGCTGCGCGCAACGTTCCTCGACCATGAACACGATGAGAAGACGTTTGACGAGTGCGATGAGTTCCTGCTGGGCCGGGATGTGCTGGTGGCTGGCGTGGTGGAGCCGGGACAGCGTGAGCGCGCTTTATGGCTGCCGGCCAATGAGCACGGCTGGTACGACTATTATACCGGCGAGTGGTTCAGCGGCGGGCAGACAATCACCCTGCCCGCGCCGCTTGAACGCTTGCCGCTGCTGGTTCGTGCCGGGGCTGCACTGCCCCACAGCGAACGCATCAGCTATGTATCCCCTCAGGATGATACCGTTCGTGAGCTGAAGATTTACCCGCTGCAGGGCGCGGGCGTTTCTCACGGCTCGCTGTTTGAGGATGATGGAGAATCCTGGGGCTATAAAGAGGGCAACGCGCTCTGGCTAAGTTGGGAAATAACCTGTTCGGCCAATGAGATTGACGTGGCCTTTAGCCGCAAGGGGGATTATCAACCTGCCTGGCGCGAGATTAAGCTGTCTCTGCCTGAGGGAGAGAAGCGTCGGCTGCTGGTGAATGGCGTGGAATGCGGGGTGTGGGCGTTGTAATTGCCCCTCACCCCGGCCCTCTCCCCAAAGGAGCGAGGGGGAAAACAGGTGGGAGCAATACCTATAATTCGATCTGTCCCCTCTCCCTTTTTAGGGAGAGGGTTTGGGTCAGGGTAAAATTACCCGTCGATCCCTTTGCTGCGCAGGTAATCTTCGTAGCCGCCGGTGAAGTCAATCACGCGCTCTGGGGTGATTTCCAGCACGCGGGTTGCCAGCGAGCTAACAAACTCACGGTCGTGAGAAACGAAGATAAGCGTGCCCTGGTACATCTCCAGCGCCATGTTCAGCGACTCGATGGATTCCATATCCAGGTGGTTCGTCGGTTCGTCCATGATCAGGATATTTGGTTTTTCCATCATCAGCTTGCCGAACAGCATGCGGCCCTTTTCTCCCCCGGACAGCACTTTAGCAGGCTTTTTGATGTCGTCCTGGCTGAAGAGTAAACGGCCCAGAATGCTGCGCACCGCCTGCTCGTCGTCGCCTTCCTGCTTCCACTGGCTCATCCAGTCGAACACGGTCAGGTCGTTTTCGAACTCGTATTCATGATCCTGCGCGTAGTAGCCAATCTGAGCATTTTCAGACCACTTCACGCCGCCGTTATCCGGAGCCAGTTCACCGACCAGGGTTTTCAGCAGCGTGGTTTTACCGATGCCGTTAGCCCCCAGCACCGCTAGTTTTTCACCGACTTCCAGCAGCAGATTAACGCCTTTGAACAACGGACCGTTTTCAAACCCTTTGGTCAGCGCCTCGACTTCAAGCGCATTACGGAACAGTTTCTTATCCTGCTCGAAGCGAATGAACGGGTTCTGACGGCTGGAGGCCTTCACTTCGTCCAGCTTGATTTTATCAATCTGACGGGCACGAGAGGTCGCCTGACGAGATTTGGAGGCGTTGGCGCTGAAGCGGCTCACGAAGGATTGCAGGTCAGCAATCTGCGCTTTTTTCTTGGCGTTATCGGACAGCAGGCGCTCGCGAGCCTGGGTCGCCGCCGTCATGTATTCGTCGTAGTTGCCCGGATAAACGCGCAGCTCGCCGTAGTCCAGGTCAGCCATATGGGTACAGACCATGTTCAGGAAGTGACGGTCGTGCGAGATAATAATCATCGTGCTGTTGCGTTCGTTGAGCACGGTTTCCAGCCAGCGAATGGTGTCGATGTCCAGGTTGTTCGTAGGTTCATCGAGCAGCAGGATGTCCGGGTTAGAGAACAGCGCCTGCGCCAGCAGCACGCGCAGTTTCCAGCCTGGAGCGACTTCGCTCATCGGGCCGTAATGCTGCTCCAACGGAATGCCCACGCCAAGCAGCAGTTCGCCCGCACGCGCTTCTGCGGTGTAGCCGTCCATCTCGCCGTATTTCACTTCGAGGTCGGCAACTTTGTAACCGTCTTCTTCGCTCATCTCCGGCAGGGCATAAATGCGGTCGCGTTCCTGCTTCACTTCCCACAGCTCGCCGTGGCCCATGATGACGGTGTCGAGCACGGTGAATTTCTCGAACGCGAACTGATCCTGACGCAGCTTACCGATGCGCTCGTTTGGATCGAGAGAAACGTTGCCCAGCGTCGGCTCTAAGTCCCCGCCGAGAATTTTCATGAACGTGGATTTGCCACTTCCGTTAGCGCCGATCAGGCCATAACGGTTGCCGCCGCCAAATTTGACGGAGATATTTTCGAACAGCGGTTTGCTGCCAAACTGCATGGTAACGTTGCTGGATACAAGCACTGGTATGTCCTGGAGAAATAAGTTGTCGAGATTTTGGAATGTGATTTCAGCCACATTATGCCATAACTATGATAAAGGGTCGCCCCGCATCTTCACCGTACAATAGTTAATCAGTGTGAAAAAATTGTGATTTCATCCACATCTGATTTCCCAGATGAATGTAATGCACATATAATGCGCGGCTAAATCATCCATCAACACTCACTAGCTGGCCCGTCTGGCATAACACTTCGCACAACATGAATATAAAATTACGCTCGCTCTTACTGGCTTTTGTGGCTGTCGCGTCTTTCTCAGCTTCCGCCGTGACCTATCCGTTACCGACCAACGGCAGCCGCCTGGTTGGTGAAAATCAGGTTATCACTATTCCTGAAGGCAGCACCGCGCCGCTGGAAGAGTATGCCGCACAGTACCAGATGGGACTGTCTAACATGCTGGAAGCTAACCCAGGGATTGACCCATACCTGCCGAAAGCCGGGACCATCCTGAACATTCCTCAGCAGCTGATCCTGCCGGACACCGTGCATGAAGGGATTGTGATTAACAGCGCCGAAATGCGCCTCTACTATTACCCGAAAGGCACCAACACCGTTATCGTGCTGCCAATCGGTATCGGCCAGCTGGGTAAAGATACCCCGATTAACTGGACCACCAAGGTAGAGCGTAAGAAAAATGGGCCAACCTGGACCCCTACCGCGAAAATGCATGCCGAATACGCCGCAGCCGGTACGCCGCTGCCGGCCGTTGTGCCAGCTGGCCCGGATAACCCGATGGGCCTGTACGCGCTGTACATCGGTAATCTGTATGCGATTCACGGCACCAACGCCAACTTCGGTATCGGCCTGCGCGTCAGCCATGGCTGCGTGCGTCTGCGTAACGAAGACATCAAGTTCCTGTTCGACAACGTGCCGGTCGGCACTCGCGTTCAGTTCATTGATGAGCCGGTAAAAGCCACCACCGAGCCGGACGGCAGCCGCTACATCGAAGTTCACAACCCGCTTTCTACTACCGAAGCGCAGTTCAACTCCGGTGAAATCGTGCCAATCAAGCTGACCAGCAGCGTACAGAAAGTCACCGCTCAGTCCGACGTTGATACCACCGTTGTTGACCAGGCGATTCAGAACCGTTCCGGCATGCCGGTTCGTCTGAACTAAGCTAAAAGTAATCGAATCAAGGCGGCCTCCGGGCCGCTTTTTTATTGCCTAAAATCAGCCGGGCAACCTTCACGCAGGGAATGTTTGTTATGCTCATAATTCATGTTGTGATGGATAGCACAATTTCGAGTTTAATTGTATGATGAATGCGTTTCTTAAAGGGTAACCTCCATGCGCAACTCGTTCACCGTAATCTGGCAGTATCTTCGCGCTTTTGTCTTAATTTACCTGTGCTTATATGCCGGTATTTTCGTCGCGTCGCTGCTGCCCATCGTCATCCCTGGCAGCATTATCGGCATGCTGATTTTGTTTGTGCTGCTGTCGCTACAAATCCTGCCGGCGAAGTGGGTAAAACCCAGCTGTCACCTGCTGATTCGCTATATGGCCCTGCTGTTCGTGCCTATTGGCGTGGGCGTGATGCAGTATTACGACGTGCTGAAAGCCCAGTTTGGCCCGGTGGTGGTTTCCTGTTTAATCAGTACGCTGGTGGTGCTGGTCATCGTGAGCTGGAGCTCGCACCTGGTCCATGGCGAAAGAAAAGTGATTGGTGAAGGCGAGGCAGAGAAAAAATGATGCACTATATATGGTGGTCTTTACCGTTAACTCTGGTGGTGTTTTTCGCCGCCCGCAAACTGGCTGCCCGGCTGAAATCCCCGCTGCTAAACCCGCTGCTGGTTTGCATGGTGGTGATCATTCCTTTTCTGCTGCTCACGGGTATTCCTTACGACCACTATTTTAAAGGCAGCGAAGTGCTCAACGACCTGCTGCAGCCTGCCGTTGTAGCCCTGGCCTTTCCGCTTTACGAGCAAATTCACCAGATTCGCGCCCGCTGGAAGTCGATTATCACCATCTGCTTTATTGGCAGTATGGTGGCGATGTCCACCGGCACCTCAATTGCTTTATTAATGGGCGCATCCCCGGAAATTGCCGCCTCGGTTCTGCCGAAATCCGTTACCACGCCAATTGCGATGGCGGTAGGCGGTGGCATTGGCGGTATCCCGGCCATTAGCGCAGTGTGCGTTATCTTCGTCGGTATTCTCGGCGCCGTGTTTGGCCACACGCTGCTGAATATGATGCGCATCAGCACCAAGGCGTCACGCGGCCTGGCAATGGGGACGGCTTCTCACGCGCTGGGCACCGCCCGCTGCGCGGAACTCGACTTCCAGGAAGGCGCTTTTAGCTCGCTGGCGCTGGTTATTTGCGGGGTCATGACCTCACTCATCGCCCCGTTTTTATTCCCGGTGCTGCTGAAGCTCTTCGGCTAAAACTTGCGAGAGATCGCGCATTTTCATATTTGTTTTCATAAGTTGCACAAACAATTAGAAGTTGATCACATATTTGGCCTATACAGATCCGTAAACTACGTTTCCGTTACCCTTTATGAGGCTTTAACATGCGTTCACGTTTTGATGCCGCCGTTGTGCAACTCCCCGCCGCGCTGCAAACCGCTTTGCAACCCCTGCTTGCCGACGCACACTTCCCGGCAATGTTTACAGCGGCCGAAGTTGAAGCGCTAAAACATCAAACCGGGCTGGGCGACGACGACCTGGCTTTCGCTCTGTTGCCGCTGGCCGCAGCCTGCGCGCGTGCAGACCTCTCCCATTTTAACGTCGGGGCCGTGGCCCGGGGCGTAAGCGGTAACCTCTATTTTGGCGGCAATATGGAGTTTCTTGGCGCCACCATGCAGCAAACCGTGCACGCCGAACAAAGCGCCATCACCCACGCGTGGATGCGCGGCGAAAAAGGCCTGGTCGATATCACCGTCAACTACACGCCCTGCGGCCACTGCCGCCAGTTCATGAACGAGCTGAACAGCGGCACCGCGCTGCGCATTCATCTGCCAGGCCGCCAGCCGTCCACGCTTGGCGAATACCTGCCGGACGCCTTTGGCCCGCGCGACCTGGAAATCAAAACGCTGCTGCTGGATGAAGAGAACCACGGTTTCGCGTTGAAAGGTGATGCCCTCACTCAGGCAGCTATTGCAGCGGCCAACCGCAGCCATGCGCCTTACAGTAAAGCTCCGGCGGGCGTTGCGCTGGAAATGGTCGACGGCAGAATCTTTACCGGCTGTTATGCGGAAAACGCCGCGTTCAACCCTTCCCTGCCGCCGCTGCAGGCCGCGCTGAACCTGCTTTCCCTGAATGGTTATGACTATCCGCAAATTAAGCGCGCCGTACTGGCAGAAAAATTCGATGCGCCGCTGCTGCAGCGGGACGCCACCTCCGCCACGCTGAAAGCTCTGGGCTGTGAAGCCGTTGATCGCGTTAATATTGCTCAGTAATTCTCTGTTGCGAGTGTACCCACACTCGCATTGTTGAAATTTGCCCCAACTGAACCCGCGTTTCTTGCTCTTGAGGGCCGGGTAAAGTAGCCTTGGATGAAATTTCACCCCGCGAATGAGTCTGCAAGTTCATGTTGAAGCGCCTGTTTTACGGCCTGCTTATTATTATCGGCTTAACGCTGGCGGCTGCGCTCGGGCTCGACCGCTGGATCAGCTGGAAAACCGCGCCTTACGTCTACGATGAACTGCAGGATCTGCCCTATCGCCAGGTCGGTGTGGTGCTCGGCACCGCCAAGTATTACCGCACCGGCGTCATCAATCAGTACTACCTGTACCGCATTCAGGGCGCCCTGAACGCCTATAACAGCGGCAAGGTGAACTACCTGCTGCTGAGCGGCGATAACGCGCAGCAAAGCTACAACGAGCCGATGACCATGCGCAAAGACCTGATTGCCGGCGGCGTCGATCCGGCGGATATCGTGCTGGACTACGCGGGCTTCCGCACGCTGGACTCGATTGTTCGCACCCGTAAAGTCTTTGATACCAACGACTTCATCATCATTACACAGCGATTCCACTGCGAGCGCGCGCTGTTTATCGCCCTGCATATGGGGATTCAGGCGCAGTGCTACGCGGTACCTTCCCCGAAAAATATGCTCACCGTGCGCACGCGTGAATTTGGCGCTCGCCTGGGCGCACTGGCAGATTTATACCTGTTCAAGCGCGAGCCGCGCTTCCTCGGCCCGTTAGTGCCTATCCCATCGCTGCAAGAAGTGCCGGAGGACGCACAGGCCTACCCGGCCGTCACGCCGGGGCAGCTGCTGGAAATACAGAGAAAAGAGAAGAAGTGATATCTGAGCACAAAAAAAGCCCGCACATGATATGGCGGGCTTTCTTGTACACTGCTTAGATTATTTCTTACGCGCGTACTTCAGGGAGTCCAGCGCCACGGCAAAGATAATAATGCCGCCCTTGATGATGTACTGCCAGTAAGGGTTCACGCCGATATAGGTCAGGCCGTAGTTGATAACCGTGAAGATGATTACCCCGGTAACCACGCCGACAACTGTCCCTACCCCGCCGCTGAATGACACACCGCCAACCACGCACGCCGCAATCGCATCCAGCTCGTACATAAAGCCGAGGTTGTTGGTGGCGGAGCCGATACGGCCCGCTTCCAGCATCCCGCCAAAGGCATAGAACACGCCGGACAGGGCATAAATCATGATCAGGTTCAGCGCCACGTTAACGCCGGAGACTTTCGCCGCTTCAGGGTTACCGCCGATGGCGAAGATGTTTTTTCCGAAGCGAGTTTTGTTCCACAGCACCCAGACGAACAGCACCGCAAACAGGGCATAGAATGTAATGTACGACAGGCGGAAACTGCCCAGGGCAATAAAGCCCTGCGTGAAGGTCGAGAAGTGGGAGTCAAAGCCGGAAATCGGCGATGCGCCTACAAAGTCGTAATACAGGGAGTTAATCCCGTACACGATAATCATGGTGCCCAGGGTGGTAATAAACGGCGTCACGTTCAGGTAAGCGATAATAATCCCGTTCACCAGGCCAATGACCGCACCCACGGCACAGACAATCAGCAGCACCACCGGAATTGGCATGGTGTGCATGTCCGGGAACACCTTGTTGACGTTGTCCATCGACTGCAGCAGCGTCGCCGCGACAACCGCCGCCAGGCCAACCTGGCGCCCTGCGGACAGGTCGGTCCCCTGGGTGACAATCAGCCCGGCCACGCCCAGCGCGATGATAATACGCACCGAAGACTGTGTCAGAATGTTACTCAGGTTAAGCAGGCTTAAGAACGTCGGATCCTGGAAAATAATGATCGCCAGCAGCACCAGCAGCACCACGTAGATGCCGCCCTCTTTTAGATAAGTTAGAAAACTCTTCTTATTTAACGCACTCATTTTTAATAGCCCCTAAATCATCACAGGTGCACAGACGCAAGACGTAAGATTTCGTTCTGCGTTGTTGTTTTGGTGTCTACAATTCCGGCCACGAGCCCGTTGCTCATCACCAGAATACGGTCTGTAATCCCTAACAATTCCGGCATCTCGGACGAAATGATAATGATCCCTTTTCCTTTTTTAGCCAGTTCAGCAATCAGCTGGTAAATCTCAAACTTGGCGCCAACGTCAATGCCGCGCGTCGGTTCATCCAGCATCAGAATTTCCGGCTGAGTCAGCAGCCAGCGGCCGATGATCACCTTCTGCTGGTTACCGCCGGACAGCGAGCCGATGGAGGTGCGGTGCCCCGGCGTTTTCACGCGCATGGAGTCGATAACCCACTGGGTATCGCTTTTCATGCGGGAGTTATCCAGCAGACCGACCTTGTTTTTGTAGTTACGAATATTGGAAATGAGTGAGTTAAAGCCGATATCCAGGTAGGCGTAGATCCCGGTTGAGCGGCGCTCTTCGGTGACCAGCGCAAAGCCGTGATTGATCGCTTCGTTCGCGTTGCTGTTATTGATCTTTTTGCCGTGCAGCTTAATGGTGCCGCCAGATTTTTCGCGGATACCAAACAGCGTTTCCACTATATCGGTACGCTTCGCGCCGACGAGGCCCGCAATGCCGAGGATTTCACCTTTATGTAAATCAAAGGAGATATCGCGAATCGACGGCTGGCGCAGCGAGGTCAGGTTGCGTACTTCGAGGATAACTTCACCCGGCACGTTGGATTTGTCCGGGAAGCGCTGGTTCAGCGAGCGGCCCACCATCATGGCGATGATTTTGTCCATATCCAGCCCTTCCAGCGGCTGGGTGGCAATCCACTGCCCGTCGCGCAAAATAGTAATTTCATCGCACAGCTGGAATATTTCTTCCATTTTATGGGAGATATAAACAATGCCGCAGCCGCGATCTTTTAATTTGCGAATAATTTTAAAAAGATGATTAACTTCTTTTTCCGTCAGCGAGGACGTTGGCTCATCCATAATAACGATTTTGGCGTTATAGGAGAAAGCCTTGGCAATTTCAATCATCTGCATTTGAGAAACGGACAACGTACCGACGCGGGCTCGCGGGTCGATATCAATATCCAGCTCGTCAAAAATCTCTTTGGTGTCGCGGTACATTTTATCCTGATCGACAAACACGCCTTTGGTCGGGTAACGCCCGAGCCACATGTTGTCCATCACGGTGCGCTGCAGGACCAGGTTAAGCTCCTGATGCACCATAGAAATACCGTTTTCCAGCGCCTCTTTGGTGCTGCTGAAATTGACCTCTTTTCCCTGAAAAAGGATGCTGCCGGAATCTTTGCTGTAGATCCCAAAAAGGCATTTCAATAATGTCGATTTGCCCGCACCGTTTTCACCCATCAGGGCATGAATAGAGTGTGGACGCACTTTTAAATTAACATTATCCAGTGCCTTAACGCCGGGGAAGGATTTATTAATGCCGGTCATTTCCAGCAAAAATTCCGACGGCGTAGCTGAGTTATTGTCGACCATAATTATACCTGTGTCGCTGAGTAACCTGCCTAAAGCCGGGCGCAGGTATCTGCGCCCGTGTACAACTAAAATATGACGGGTATTTATTTGCCGATAAACTGTGCGAGATTATCTTTATCCACGCCTACATACGGTACGCGTACAATTTTGTTCTCGATTTTCCAGTTAGTGCCTTCAGCGGCTGGTTTACCGTCGGCCAGGTTTTTCGCCAGGTCAAAGGTCGCTTTCGCCTGGTTGTTGGCGTCGTTCAGCACGGTACCTGCCATTGCACCGGATTTCACCAGCGCCAACGCTTCCGGCAGGGCATCTACGCCAAATACTGGAATAGAAGATTTGTTGTGTGCTTTCAGCGCTTCTACCGCACCCATTGCCATCGCATCGTTGTTGGCAATAACCACTTCGATTTTGTTAGCGTTCGGGCCAGAGAGCCAGGCGTCCATTTTGTCTTTAGCCTGAGCGGTATCCCACATGGCGGTATCCAGCTGCAGCTGCTGGGTTTTCAGACCTTTGTCGTTCAGCTCTTTGATAACGTAAGTGGTACGCGCTTCGGCATCCGGGTGGCCCGGTTCGCCTTTCAGCAGCACGAACTGCACCTGGCCGTCTTTGTTCAGGTCCCACGCCGGGTTAGCCGCCCAGTGTTTGGCAATCAGGTCGCCCTGAATAATACCGGACTCTTTGGAGTCTGTGCCCACATAGTAAGCTTTGTCATAGCTATCCAGCGCTTTGCGGGAAGGTTCTTTGTTGAAGAACACAATCGGCACGTTTTGCGCGCGTGCTTTTTCGATTACGGTGCCCGCTGCGGCCGGGTCAACCAGGTTGATGGCCAGCGCTTTCACGCCTTTTGCCAGCAGAACGTCAATCTGGTCGTTCTGTTTGGACTGGTCGTTCTGGGAGTCGTTCATCAGCAGCTGCACGTCCGGTGACGCTTTAGCATCTTTCTCGATGGCCTTACGAACCACTGACATGAAGTTGTCGTCGTATTTATAAATCGTCACACCAATACGGTCAGCGGCGTTCGCAGCGGCACCAAACAGCATGCAGGACATCACGGCGGACAGGGTCAAAACCTTCTTATTCATGGTATCTCCGGTTTTTATTTTGCAGGGTAGTTCGCGTTCGAAACCAGGCAGGACAGTAATGTTATGAAAAGGTTACTGAATGCCGAAGTTATCCTAAAATAATTGCACTTCCGTGTTCGGTAACAATCCAATACTGCGTTTTTATGGTCGTCTTTGGCCTTATCGCTATGCTAAAAGTGAGAAGTCACCGTTACATAGTGTTTCAGCTGATAAAACGCTGACATAATAGTCAGCGCAATGTTAATTAACTGTGAATTTACTCACAGATTGAAACCGGTTACATCTAACTCTTTGACAGCGGAGTGATCGACGCCACATTTTGCTTTATCGCCACCGAATGACGGCGGACTAAAGTCGGCATAAAACAGTGCGTTACATCACGATCCAGCTGGCCTGCCGCGCCCTGTAACGCCAGTTCGGTCGCCAGACGGGCCATCGAAACTACCGGATAGCGCACCGTTGTCAGCTGCGGGTCGGTGTAGCGGGCAATGGGAATATCGTCGAAACCGATGATGGAAACATGCTGCGGCACGGCAATGCCGTTGTCCTTCAGCGCCGTTAGCGCGCCGGCGGCCATGCTGTCGTTATAAGAGAAGACCGCGCTGAGCTGCAGGTTGCGCCCCAGCAGCTCAACCATTGCCGCCTCTCCGCCTTGCATGTCCGGCGTGCCCATTCCGACCCAGGCCTCCGGCGGCGCGATGCCGTGCTCCGCCAGCGCCTGCAGCCAGCCCTGATGGCGCTGGTCGTTATCCTCAATCTGATGGCTGGAGGCCAGATAACCGATACGCGAATGCCCCTGATTCAGCAGCATGCGGGTGGCCATCACCGCGCCGCTGACGTTATCGAGGCAAACGCAGCGGTGTGCGTAGCCGGGCACCAGACGGTTGATCAGCACCATGCCGGGTACCTGCTCCAGGAATGCGGCCAGCTCCTCGTCGCTCAGCGCCTTGGCGTGCACAATCAGCGCGCTACAGCGCTGGCGAATCAGCACCTCAATGGCATGGCGCTCTTTTTCTTCCTGGTGATAGCTGTTACCGATCAGCAAATATTTATTGTGCTGCTGGGCAACCATATCCACGGCTTTGACCAATGCCCCGAAGAAGGGATCGGAGACGTCCATCACCACCACGCCGATGGTGTCGCTAACCTGGGTGGCCAGCGCTTGCGCATTGGCGTTTGGACGGTAGCCCAGCTCAGCAACCGCCTGCATGACGTTTTCGCGCGTTTCCGGGCTGACCAGCGCGCTGTTATTTAATACTCGGGATACTGTCGCTACTGAAACCCCGGCGATACGGGCAACGTCACGAATGGTAATCGGCGTTGGGGGAGTCGGTCTCATAGGTGCACCCTGTTTTAGGCAAGGTGGCTATTTTGCGGGGAGTGAGGGGCGGCGTGGCGTGAAGTCGATCACAGTGATGAAAGCGGTTACATACAATTCGTTAACCTTTGTGACGAATATCATTATCTCTGTGCTTTGCGTAACGCATCCCCTGAAGCACGAGCGGTTAGCTGTCGCCACAGCCATTCCACCGGCCCCTGGCGGAAATAGCGCAGCCAGATAACCGACAGCAGGATATTCACAGCCCACACGGCAGGGACAAAGGCCAGCAGCGAAAGACGGTCAAATTTCATATATAAACCAAAGCGATAGAACAAGGTTGTGCAGATGATTGTTTGCAGCAGGTAGTTCGTCAACGCCATCCGCCCGACGCAGGCAATCCACCCCACCAGCCTGAAGCGCGAAAGCTGCGGCCAGAATCCCCACGCCAGCGCGGCGTAGCCAATGGACTGAAACGGCGCGCTCAGCTCGCGCGGGGCCTGTAACAGCAACGCACACCAGCGCGAATCCCATGCAAGGTGCCACTGGGCAATAATCGCCGGCAGGTTGATGGCCATCCCGATGACGATAAAAATCGCGGCGGTTCGGCGGTAATGCTTCAGGCTAAACTCCCCTTTCAGCCAGCCGCTGCGCATTAGCGCCGCGCCGATGAGCATCATGCCCGCCAGCTGCCAGCCGTACTGCGCGCCCAGCGCCACCAGGTTTGAAGAGAGTAAATCCGCACGATTGCTGATGGCCTGAATGCCGCCGCCCAGCTTCCACCATTGCTCATACTGCAAATTAGCCGCATCCGGCACCCAGGAACGGTTAAGGCCGTCACCTGAAATCACGCCGAGCAGCACCAGCACGCCAATGCCGATGAGGTACAGCACTACGCCGGTCTTAAAGAGCTGATTTTGCCCCGTTGCCTCACGAATCAGCCGCCAGCACACCAGCCCTGTCAGGCCGTAAGCCAGCAGAATGTCACCATCCCACAGCAGCAGCGCGTGGATAAAGCCCAGTAATACCAGCAGCGTCAGCCGCGACTGTATCCAGCGTGAGCCGCGAGCCAGCAGCATTTGCAGGCCAGCCCCGAACAACAGCGCGAAAAGCGTGAGGAATTTAACTTCGGCAAACAGGTCCATGACCGCCCAGGTCCAGGCGTCACGGGAGGTTATCTCGCCATACCAGGCCGGGTTTAGGTATGCCGCCTTCGGCAGGCCAAAGGCGACAATATTGAGCAGCAGAATGCCCAGAATGGCGGTACCGCGGACGAAGTCAAGGGTGATATTTCTCTCCACGGATACCTGCCTGGGGAATTAATTGTGGCGTACTGCGCGCAGGAACTCCTGACGCGTATTCTGGCTGGACTTAAACAGGCCACCGAGTGACGTGGTGGTGGTCGCGCTGGTAGCGTCTTTCACGCCACGCGCTTTCACGCAGTAATGCACGGCATCAATGGAAACCGCCACGTTGTTGGTGCCCAGCAGCGTTTGCAGCGCGGTCAGGATCTGCTGGGTCAGGCGTTCCTGAACCTGCGGGCGCTGAGCAAAAAACTGCACGATGCGGTTAATTTTAGACAGGCCAATCACGGTGTCTTTGGGGATATACGCCACGGTTGCTTTACCGTCGATAGTCACGAAGTGGTGCTCGCACGTGCTGGTCAGGGTGATATCGCGCACGGTGACCATTTCATCGACCTTCATTTTATTTTCAATGACGGTGATTTTCGGGAAGTTCGCGTAGTCCAGGCCAGAGAAAATCTCATCGACATACATTTTGGCGATGCGATGCGGCGTTTCAATCAGGCTGTCGTCACTCAAATCGAGATTAAGCAGCTGCATGATTTCCGTCATATGGGCGGCAATCTGGCTTTTACGAGTTTCATTATCCAGTTCACGTAACGGCGGACGCAGCGGCGTTTCCAGACCGCGCGCAAGCAGCGCCTCATGAACCAGGGCGGCTTCTTTTGAGAGTGATGACATGCTGTTTTCTCCTGCAGGTGTGGCTGACCTCTGCCCTTCATGGGGCAAAGTGTCCGCTTATTGTGCGGCAGCACGTGCTTAGAATCCAGTAGTGCCGGGCATAATTATTGAAATCGAAATAACCGTTCATCGCCTGAGCGGGCGGAACAATACCGTTGCGGCCATAATGCGGGATGGCTAGACTCAGGTGAAGTGAAAGTTGTTCATAACTATTGAAAATATGTAAGGAGCCTCTGGATGGAATTACTGGAAGAACACCGATGTTTCGAAGGCTGGCAGCAGCGCTGGCGCCACCCGTCCACCGTGCTTAACTGCCCAATGACATTCAGTATTTTTCTCCCACCTCCGGCTGGCACCACGCCGCCGCCGGTGGTTTACTGGCTTTCCGGGCTGACCTGCAACGATGAAAATTTCACGACTAAAGCAGGCGCGCAGCGCGTTGCCGCCGAGCTTGGCATTGTCCTGGTGATGCCGGACACCAGCCCACGCGGCGAAGAAGTGCCAAACGACGCGGGCTATGACCTGGGCCAGGGCGCAGGCTTTTACCTCAACGCGACGCAGCAGCCGTGGGCCACGCACTTCCGCATGTACGATTACCTGCGCGATGAACTGCCTCAGCTGATTGCGGATAATTTCAGCGTCAGCGAGAAAGCCTCAATCTTTGGCCACTCCATGGGCGGCCACGGCGCGCTGATCATGGCGCTGAAAAACCCCGGCCGCTTCCGCTCGGTTTCTGCTTTTGCGCCTATCGTTAACCCGACCCGCGTCCCGTGGGGGCAAAAAGCATTCAGGGCCTATCTCGGTGAAGATGAATCTTTGTGGCAAGAATGGGACAGCTGCTGCCTGCTGGGTAAAGCCGGGGCGTCCGCACAGCTGCCAACGCTCATCGATCAGGGGGATGACGATCAGTTCCTGGCCGACCAGTTAAGGCCGGAAGAGTTTGAAAAAATCGCGCAGGAGAAAGGCTGGCCGCTGACGCTGCGCATTCAGCCGGGCTGCGACCACAGTTACTATTTCATCGCCACGTTTGTGGAGGATCACCTTCGTTTTCATGCGGAGCATTTGCGGGGATAGGGAGTTAGCCTGGGAGCTGTCTCTTAGTAAGAAATTGCTCCAGGAAGAATCTGCTAAGTTTCCGTTCACTTCCAGTCCTGTTTCAGATGTCACCACTGAACCGGTGAACGTCTTAGGGGAGTCACCGTCACTCCCCTAAGAACCCGGACTCCCGGCCAAATAAATCGACCGCTAAAGCGGCAGACCTCCGTTTTATCTCCCAGTCCTGGGTCGGCTGAGATGCGTTCCCGACGCTCTCAGCCTCCGGCCGCTCCCGACGTCCGGACCCTGGCCAGTCGGAGAGAAAACGGAGGCGATTTAAGCCGGAACCGAGCCTCGCTTCTT